>NZ_JAZHOF010000003.1:0-619726 GCF_037855135.1 Microbaculum marinum | reverse complement strand
GCGTCCCTGAGGAGCGACGGTCTCCCGCCCGCCACCGCTTCCAGCAGTATGCCAGAAACGGCGGAGTTCAAGTTACATGGAAATTGCGTCAGCGATCGCCTCGAACCACGAGGGCGGGTCACACGTGAAGCCGGTTTTCGTCTATATCCTGCGCTGCGCCGACGGTTCCTACTACACCGGCACCACACGCACCTCACTCGAACGGCGGGTCGCCGAACACAACCAGGGAACGTATGGCGGGTACACCAAAAGCCGCCGCCCCGTCACACTGGTGTTCGCCGAGGAATTCCCCCGGGCAGACGATGCGATCGCCGCCGAGCGCCAGATCAAGGGCTGGAGCCGGGCGAAGAAGGAGGCCCTGATTTCGAGCGATTTCGAGAGGCTTCGCGAGCTGGCCCTTCGCCGTGGATAGACCTACGCCAGCGCCTCGTGGTTAGAGACGGCCGCTGACGCGGCCTCCTTACCATGAGGCTCAAGGAATGTGCCGGCGTGTTGAAGCTCAAGAGCATCCCTCATGGTGAGGAACCTTGCGTCAGCAAGGTGTCTCGAACCACGAGGGCGGGCAGCGGCCGATGGCTGTCGCCATCCACCCCCGCGCCTGCTAAAAGGCCGCGAATCTGTAGCGAGCGTTCGAGACCAGGATCCATGACCCCGCCCGCCGAACCCGACAAGGCCGTCGACGAGCTGCTGGCGCTGTTTGCCGAGCGCGGGCTGACGCGCGCCGAGCCGGCGATCCTGCAGCCGGCATCGGTGTTCCTCGACCTGTCCGGCGAGGACATCCGAAGGCGGCTCTATCTCGTGCAGGACCCCTCCGGCGGCGAACTGTGCCTGAGGCCCGACTATACCATTCCGGTCAGCCTCGCGCATCTGGCCGGTCCCTCGGCCGGACGGGCGGCGGGCTACAGCTATTTCGGGCCTGTCTTCCGCTACCGGCCGGCCCAGTCCTCGCCGGGGGAATTCAACCAGGCCGGCATCGAGCTTTACGGCATCGAGGACCGTGACAACGCCGACGCGGAGATCGTCGCCCTGTCGCTGGAGGCGGTGAGGCGTTTCGGACTGACCGCTCCGGAGATCCGTCTCGGCGATCCGGGTCTGTTCATGGCCTTCGTCGAGGCGCTGAACCTGCCGGAGCCGTGGCCGCGCCGCCTGCGCTCCGCGTTCGGACGGCCCGGCGGCGTCGCCGAGGTGCTGAGCGCGGCGCCGAAGCCCGATGCCGACGGGCGCGGCGCCTACCTGGCCGGCCTCGCGCGCACGGACCCGGCCGCAGCCCGGTCCGCGGTCGAGGAGATGGTAGCGGTCGCCGGCATCGCGCCGATCGGCGGGCGCAGCCCGCAGGAGATTGCCGACCGGCTGATCGAGCAGGCCCAGCTCGCCACCGACGGCGGCCTCGACCCGGATGCCCGCGACGTGCTGCTCCGGGCGGCTGCCGTGGCCGGCAATCCGGAGGACGCGCTGAAGACGTTCACCGCACTGGCCCAGAGCGCCCGCCTCGACCTCGACGAGCAGCTCGTGGCCTTCGCCCAGCGGCTGCTGACCATGGCGGAGCGAGGCGTGCCGCTGGAGCGGATGAGCTTTGCCGCCGATTTCGGCCGCCGGCTCGACTACTATACCGGCTTCGTCTTCGAGGTCTTCGACCCGACGCGGCGCGAGATCGGCCAGGTCGTCGGCGGCGGCCGCTACGACAGGCTGCTCGGCCGGCTCGGCGCGCCGGGCGAGATTCCCGCCGTCGGCTGCGCCATCTGGGTCGACCGGCTGACCGGGGGAGAGGCGGCATGAGCGCGCCGTTGCTGATCGCCGTTCCCTCGAAGGGACGCCTGCAGGAGAACGCCGACGCCTTCTTCGCGCGCGCCGGCCTCGCCGTGACGCGGTCGCGCGGCCACCGCGACTATCGCGGTGCGATCGCCGGCATCGACGGGGTCGAGGTGCTGTTCCTGTCGGCCTCCGAGATCACTCGCGAGCTGTCCGCCGGCGCCGTCCACCTCGGCATCACCGGCGAAGACCTGGTCCGCGAGGTGATCGCGGATGCCGACGACGCCGTGGAACTGGTGACGCCGCTCGGCTTCGGCGGTGCAAACGTCGTCGTCGCGGTGCCGCAGATGTGGATAGACGTCCGCACGATGGCCGACCTCGACGACGTCGCACAGGGGTTCCACGCACGTCACGGCCGGCGGCTTCGCGTCGCCACCAAGTACGTCAATCTCACGCGCAAGTACTTCGCCGAGCATTCGGTGGGCGACTACGTCATCGTCGAGAGCCTGGGGGCGACCGAAGGGGCGCCGGCCTCCGGCGCCGCAGACCTGATCGTGGATATCACGACGACCGGGGCTACGCTGGCGGCGAACGCGCTGAAGGTGCTCGACGACGGCGTCATCCTGATGAGCCAGGCCAATCTCGTCGCGGCGCTGCGGGCCGAGTGGGACGAGCCGCGACGCCGGGCCCTGCGCATCCTTCTGGACCGCATCGCCGCCGAGGAGCGCGCCCGTCTCGTGCGCGAAGTGCGGGCGAGCGTCCCCGGCGACGGGCGCAGGGTGTTCGAGGAAGCCGCCGGCCGGTTCGGCTGCGAGGCTCCGTTCGGAGTCGAAAAGGGCGGGCCGCTGCTGCTCCATTGCCCGACGGACACGCTGTACGGGCTGATCGACTATCTTCGCGAGGCGGACGCCGAGGCGGTGACCGTCGGACAGGTAGACTACGTCTTCCAGGCCCGCAATCCGCTCTACGACAAGGTCGTTTCTCGGCTGGGCGGCCAGCCGTGATATAGAAGGGTCCGGCGAACCGCGCGGCGGGGGAGGGGGCGGACCTGTTCCATTCGACGACTCCGGAGCACCTCGTGCTCGTGATCGCCGTCATGCTCGCCATGGGCCTGGCGTCCGGGTTCATCGCCGGGTTCTTCGCCGTCACGGGCAGCGTCATTCGGGTGCCGCTGCTGCTGTTCCTCGGCGGCTGGCTGGCCATCCCGCCCGAGATGCGGATGCACGTCGCGCTGGCGACTTCGCTAGCCACCGCACTACCGACGATGCTGGCCGCTGCGCGCGCCCATGCCAGGGCAGGCGACGTCGACTGGGATATCTGGCGATGGTTCGCGCCGGGCGCCTTCGCGGGCGCGGTGGTCGGGACCGTCGCGGCGATCAACGTGCATTCGAACGTCGTGGAGATCGCCTATGTCGTGCTGATCATGCCGATCGGCGTCATCTCGCTGGCGCGGCCCGCCGGCATCCACCTGCTGTCGAAGGCGCCGGTCAACATCTTCGGTACACTGATCCAGACGGTGGTCGGAGCCGGTTCGGCTTTGATCGCGCTTGGGGGCGGCGTCTTCAACGTGATGCTGCTGGGCGGCTGCGGGTTGCCGAAGGACAGGGTCGTCGGCACGTCGGCTGCGATTGCACCGGCCATCGTCGGGCCGGCACTCGCGGTCGTCATCATCGGCGGCCTTGGCGTCGAGGGCCTTCCCGCCGGGCAGTTCGGATACGTCAACCTGCTCGGGTTCGTCTTCATCACGATCGGCGCGATGGTGGCGGCGCCGTTCGGCACGCGGATCAACGCGCGGGTGCCCGATCGGCTGCACCGCCGGCTGTACGGGCTCTTCGTGCTCGCGATCGCAGTGAACATGCTCGTCCACCTGCTGATCACGTACGGCGTGGTTTAGGTGCCGATCGCGGAAGGGTCCTAGGCGGGGCCGGCGGCGGACAGAAGCGCCTCGGACCGTTCGTATTGCCAGGTGCGACGCGCCACCCAGTAGGTCGCGTACATGGCGGCCGCCACCGGCACCGCTCCCAGTGCGAGATGGAGGGAGGCGGGAAGATGCAGCAGACCGCCGCCGGCCCAGTCGAGCGCAACCGCGGCGAACAGGGCTTCGGATCCGACCAGGACGGTCATTCCGACCGTGCTGACGATAGCGGGGAGAAGTGCGCTCGCGACGGGCTGGCTGGGCGCGGGACCGGCCCCGACGGTGGCGGTGGCGTTCATGCGGGTGTCCTCGAAGACGATGGTGCGAGCGGAGCACGGCTGAAACGACGGCATCCGCGAACGCGAATATCGGACCGGCGCCGATCCTGCGGAAGAGGGGCAAAAATAATTATCCGCACGCGCGCTCGGCCACGCGTTTGCCGCAATTCGGGCGCGGCGTAGCGCCCGTCGGACGGAGAGTCCGGCCTGACAGGCGACACCGGGCGCGGCCTGCAAGACGCGTCTTGCGGCCTTCGGTGCAACGCGATCGGCAAGCCGAACACATCCGCCTCGAGCCGTGCGCGAGGGCGTCTCGCGTGGCTGTGTGCGCTCGTCCGCAACGGACGGCGCCCGTTTCGAGGTCAGGTTCACCATGACTTTTCTCGTCGCCGTCGTCGCGCTGGCTGCGGTCTTTGCCGCCTTTTCGCTCACGGCAAGGCTGTACCGGTGGCCCCAGCGGCCGGCCTGGGTCGACAGGGAATCCGTCGTGATGCTGGTGAGCGTCGCCTTGACGGGATGCATCGCGGGGGCGGTGTGCTTCTTCGTCGGGGCCGCTTTCCTGCTGCCACTTCCTCTCTGGGGCGACGCGCTGACGGCAGTCGCCGGACTGGCCGTCGTCTTCGGACTGGTCCGCGTGGCGGTCGCGGCCATCGCCGGGCGCGCCGGCGGGACCGTGGCGTGAGGCCTTGCCGCGCGGCGCCGCCGGCGAAGGAATGACGGGAGCATGACCGTGTCCGACGGCTGGGCGCTCGGGGGGACGGCCCTGGGCCAGTTCGCAGGGGCATTCGTCAATCCGCTGGCCTGGCTCGTCATGATCGCCGCGGCACTTCTGATCGCGAAGGGACCGCGCAGCAGGCGCATCGCCGGCATCCTGATCGGCCTGTCTTGCGCGCTGCCGGGCGCGGTGATGTCGGAGTCGGTCTTCGAGGCAGGCACGGGCGTCCTGGGCGGGGCGGCCGGCGGTCTCCTCCTCGCCGAAGTGACCGGCACCCTGGTGCTTCCGGTATTGCGGCTGCTGGCCTGGTGTGCGGTGACGGCCGGGGATCTGGTCGGGTTCGCGGCGGTTCGACTGGGCGGACGAGTGCGCCAGCCGCCAGGCGATCCGGAGCGCGAGGCGTGACGGCGACCGACGCGGTCCTGCCGCGACTTCGCAGGCGCGCCCGGCCGCGGCCGGGGCCACGCCTGTCGCGCGTTCTCCGGCAGATCACCCGGACGGCCGGAGACGGGCGGGTGTCCCTGGAGGATCTGCTGGTCGCCTTCGGCGATCGTGCATTCGGCGCGCTGCTGCTGCTGTTTGCGCTGCCGAACATCGTGCCGCTGCCGCTGATCGGCGTGTCGACCGTCCTCGGCATTCCGATGGCCTTCGTCGCTGCACAGATGGCGGCCGGCAGCCGGACTCTCTGGCTGCCGGGCTGGATCGGGAGACGGTCCGTCGCCGCCGGCGAGTTTCGGGCCGTCATGGGCCCGTTGATCCCGACCGTCGCGCGGGCGGAACGGCTGCTGTCGCCGCGCTGGCTGTGGCTGACGTCGCCCGGCGCGATGCGTGCCGTCGGAGTGGTGTGCCTCGTGCTGTCGGTGATCCTGCTTTTGCCGATTCCCTTTGCCAACCTGCTTCCGGCCACCGCAATCGTCGTGCTTGCGCTCGGGCTGTTGCAGAAGGACGGCCTGGCCGTGCTAACGGGGCTGCTGATCGCCGCAATCGCCGCGACGGTCGCGGCAGGCGTCGTCTATGCCATCGTCAAGACGGCCATCTTCCTGCTGTTCCGGATCGTGTTGCGGTAGGCAACGGGCGTCAGCGCCATGTCTTGACCTGGAAGGCGACGTAGGGGCCGTCGTCGTCGGGCTCGATCGCCCACCCGCCGCCGAGCTTGAGCGTCAGCTGCCGGTCGTGCCGGTATTCGACAAGCAGCCCGTAGCGCTGCTGATCGTAGCCGGGTTCGCCGAAGGCCGCCATCTCCGGCTCCAGCGCGAAGTGCGGCGACAGGGCTACGTTTGCGGAGATGCGGGCGGTATAGCTTTCCGCCGCCGTCGCATAGGACCCCGAACCGTTGAGAACGACGTCGGAGGTCGGGCGGAACCATCCTTCGATGCGGGCCTTCGCCCCGAACCGCGTGCCCTGCCGCGACTTGCCCGGATCATGGGGACGGGTCGTCTGGTCCTGGACCGTGGCGCCGCCGTAGATGGTCACGCCGGCATCGTCGCCGATCCATTCGAAGCCCGGCATGACGGCCGCGGTCAACAGGCGTCCGCTGATCCTGGTCGATCCGGAGAGGTACGCGAACTCGCCACCCCCGGCGATGGCCCGCAGCCGCCATCCGGTCTGGTGAAGATCGTCGACGGGCGCCCAGACCAGACCGGCGTGGCCGAACATGGACTCTGCGGCGCTGTCGCCGCCGAAGAACAGATGCCAGCGCGGCGGGAGCTCGGTTCCGGCCGGCGCCTGCAGCGGGAAGCTCAGTGCCAGTCCGGCAGCAGAGAGCAGACATGTCGTCCGCCAACGCGCGATGCAGATGCGCCGGCGCGGCTTCCCCCACGCCATCCGAAACGTCCCCCTCCGGCCAATCTTCCGTAAGGGAAATTGAACCAGAGTTGGCGGGTCCCCGCAACCTATGCGTAAGTCGACCTTCCTCGGAACACGGAAAAGAGGAACCCGCAGGCCGCCGCCAATACGTGGACAAAAAAGGGCGGCACATTGGGCCGCCGCCAACAGGAGGATAAAAAAAGGGCGGCCCGTTGGGCCGCCCCGGTATTCTCGACGTACCTTACTTCCTCAGAAGTCCATGCCGCCCATTCCACCACCGGGCATCGCCGGAGCCGGGCTTTCCTTCTTCGGAAGCTCGGCCACCATCGCCTCGGTGGTGATCAGCAGGCCGGCGACCGAAGCGGCGTCCTGCAGCGCGGTGCGCACGACCTTGGTCGGGTCGATGATGCCCTGCGCCACGAGGTCGCCATAGGTCTCGTCCTGGGCGTTGAAGCCAAAGTTGTCGGCCTTCGCCTCGAGCACCTTGCCGACGACGATCGATCCCTCAACGCCCGAGTTCTCGGAGATCTGACGGATCGGCGCCTCGAGGGCCTTCAGGACGATCTTGATGCCGGCCATCATGTCCGAGTTGTCGGACTTCAGCTTGGCGACCGCGGCCTTGGCGCGCAGCAGCGCGACGCCGCCGCCCGGAACGATGCCTTCCTCGACCGCCGCACGGGTGGCGTTGAGGGCGTCGTCGACGCGGTCCTTCTTCTCCTTCACCTCGACCTCGGTGGCGCCGCCGACGCGGATCACCGCAACGCCGCCGGCGAGCTTCGCCAGCCGCTCCTGCAGCTTCTCGCGATCGTAGTCGGAGGTCGTCTCCTCGATCTGGGCCTTGATCTGGCCAACCCGACCCTCGATGTCCTTCTTCTTGCCGGACCCATCGACGATCGTGGTCTCTTCCTTGGTGATGTTAACCTTCTTGGCTTTGCCGAGCATGTCGAGCGTGACGTTCTCGAGCTTGATGCCGATGTCCTCGGAGATCACCTGGCCGCCGGTCAGGACGGCGATGTCCTCCAGCATGGCCTTGCGGCGATCACCGAAGCCCGGCGCCTTGACGGCGGCGACCTTCAGACCACCGCGCAGCTTGTTGACGACGAGCGTGGCAAGCGCCTCGCCCTCGACGTCCTCGGCGATGATCAGCAGCGGACGGCCGGACTGCACGACCGCCTCGAGCACCGGCAGCATTGCCTGCAGGTTCGACAGCTTCTTCTCGTGCAGGAGGATGTAGGGATCCTCGAGATCGCAGATCATCTTCTCGGCATTGGTGATGAAGTACGGCGACAGGTAGCCGCGATCGAACTGCATGCCCTCGACGACCTCGAGCTCGGTCTCGAGCGACTTGGCTTCCTCGACCGTGATGACGCCCTCGTTGCCGACCTTCTGCATCGCCTCGGCGATCATGTTGCCGACTTCGCGGTCGCCGTTCGAGGAGATCGTGCCCACTTGGGCGACTTCCTCGGACGTCTTGATCTTCTTCGAGCGCTTCTCGAGATCCTTGACGGCCTCGGCAACGGCAAGATCGACGCCGCGCTTCAGGTCCATCGGGTTCATGCCGGCGGCAACCGACTTGGCGCCTTCACGCACGATCGACTGGGCCAGCACCGTGGCGGTGGTGGTGCCGTCGCCGGCGATGTCGTTGGTCTTCGAGGCCACTTCGCGCACCATCTGGGCGCCCATGTTCTCGAACTTGTCGTCGAGCTCGATCTCCTTGGCGACGGTGACGCCGTCCTTGGTGATCCGCGGCGCGCCGAACGACTTCTCGAGGACGACGTTGCGACCCTTCGGGCCGAGCGTCACCTTCACCGCGTTGGCGAGAATGTCGACGCCGCGCAGCATGCGTTCGCGTGCGTCGCCGGAAAACTTAACTTCTTTCGAAGCCATTGCTGATTACCTCTTCTACCTGGAGTTCTCGGGTACAAAAAAACCGCGTCCACCCGGGGTGGTCACGCGGCCTTCTTCTTCGAGGACTTCTTGACGTCGACGATGCCCATGATGTCGGACTCCTTCATGATCAGGTAGTCCTCACCATCGATCTTCACCTCGGTGCCCGACCATTTGCCGAACAGGATGCGGTCGCCGACGGTGACATCCATGTCGATGCGGTTGCCATCTTCATCGCGGCCACCCGGGCCGACGGCGATGACTTCGCCTTCGCTCGGCTTTTCCTTGGCGGTGTCCGGAATGATGATGCCGCCCGAGGTCTTCGCTTCCTCGTCGATGCGCTTCACAAGCACACGGTCGTGCAAGGGACGGAAGTGCATGAAACGTAGCTCCTCCAATTGGATAGCCCTTTGGGCCACTGGGTTGTTGAGACTAAGGGGACGACTGTTAGCACTCATCTGATCAGAGTGCCAGCAGACGGCGCACGAGATAAGCGCGGTGCCCTTGCCTGTCAAGAGGGTGACCCAGAGGTGGGCTCCCGCCTTGCGTGTCGCAAGGACCTCCAAGCGGATTTCCAGGGCGATCAGCTTCCCGGAGCGTTAATCCGGCGGCGCGGAAAGATCGGCCGCCCCGACCTCGTCGCGATCAGGCACGCCAGGATGATCAGCATGGCCCCGGCCAGGGTCGTCATCGCCGGGCGCTCGCTGAAGAACAGCACGCCGAAAATCGTGGCCCAGAGCAGGTTGGTGTATTCGAGCGGAGCCAGTTTGCCGGCCTCGGCGTGCTTGAACCCCCAGGCGATCAGCAGGTGTCCGACGGTGCCGAGCAAACCGATGACGACGAAGCGGCCGAGTTCCGCCATCGATACGCCGGACCACGCGACGAGCCCGAACGGCGTCAGCATGAGCGTCGCGAACGCAGCCTGAAGCAACACCATGACCGGTATGGCGTCGTGGGCGGAGTGCTTGCGCAGCAGGATGATGCCGAGCGCGTAGGAGACCGCCGCCAGCAGCGCCGCGGCGACGCCCAGCGGCATCAGGGTGCGGCCGGTGCCCATATCGCCGGCGACGACGACGAGGACGCCGGCGAAACCGATCATCACGCCGAAGATTGCGCGCGAGGTGATCGGCTCGCCGAGCACGATGCGGGCGATGAGAACCATGAAGATCGGCGCGGTGAACGACAGCGTTACCGCTTCCACGAGCGGCATGCGCGTGATCGCGAAAAAGAACGATCCTGCCGCCACGATCATAATGGCGGCGCGCAAGGCGTTCGTCTTGATCGATTTCAGGTTGATCGTATGGGGGCCGGTGGCCGCGAAGGCCGCCACTGCGAAGACGGCGCCGAACACGTAGCGCAGCCAGACCAGCTGAAGGATCGGGTAGGTCGGCCCCATGCTCTTGACCAGCGCATCCATCGCCGACAGCAGAAGGATGGACAGCGCCACGACCATCGCCGGGCGCAGGGACGCGGCTGCGTCGGCTGTACGGACCTCGACCATCTGGCGATCCTTCGGGACAAGCGGGCATTCGCAACAATCTGGAGGCGCCAATACCACGGCACATCGCGCGCGCCTATCACCGAACGTGCATGCCTGCCGCGTCGGAACGCGGCCAATACGCGGGAGGGAGGGTGGAGCGCGGGCCTCCGACACAGGTCGTCGCCCCGCGCTCGTTCGCCTAGCTGCCGAATTGCCGTGTCACGTCGGCAAGCGTCAGGTGGCCAACGCAGGCGCTGCTCACCGTCTCGCTTCGACCACCTTCCATTGCCATGGCGTAGACGACGGCCGGATCGGCTTCGATACGATCCCGGAGGGCGGAGAGTTCCGGCCACCGGTTCCTGTCGGCTACCTCGTGGACCTCGAGCCAGCGCGCAACGCCCGCCAACAGGCCGTCGGCCAGTGTAGGATGGTCCGCGATCAGGAACGGGGTGTCGCCGATCAACTCCTCGAGCCGGTCGTGGCGTTCGGTCACGCAGTCGCGCCCCCATTGCCGCAGGGCCGATTGCATTGCGGGATTCGGCGGGTCCATCTCCATCGCCGCCCATAGCGGACCGAATGCGGCGGTAAAGCCCGTATTGATGAACGCCATCAGCCGGTGCATCTCGTCGGCTGCGCGAGTCAGCGGATCGAAACTGATGCGCCGCTCCGGGTCCCGCGCCTCCAGCCAGGCGGCGATGGCCAAGGTTTCCGTCAACACCTCGCCCTTGTCGGTTATGAAGGCGGGTGACTCGAACCGCGGATTGATCCGGGAATAGGCCGGTTCGCGCATCTCGCCCAGCATGTGTACCCGGCAGAGTCGGTAAGGTTTGCCAAGCCATTCCAGGGCGGCGACGAGGCCCATGGAGCTTCCCGACGGAAAGCCGTAGAGTAGTATGGGTTCCATGTTCTGTTTCTCCGTGACTTCTGATGATCACGCTGCGCAGCGCAGTGGGAACCTAACGGATCTGCCGTGCCGGTAAATTACGCACCTTTTTGTAACCACGAGCGGCCATGAAAACACTCGTCTCACGATGCCCGATCGAAGAGGTCATGCAGGTTCTCGGCGGACGCTGGCCGAGCCTGCTGATCTACTATCTCAAGGACGGCACCAGGCGGTTCAGCGATCTGCGGCGGGACAATCCCACGATCTCACACCGGATGCTGACGCTCGAACTGCGCAAGCTGATGGATGCCGGCATCGTCCGGCGCACCGAATTCGAAGGCTATCCGCTGAGGGTGGAATACGACTTGACGGACGCCGGACAGGAACTGGTCCCTCTCATCGATGCCTTGGGGGACTGGTGGGAAAAGACCGAATCTTGGTGTGCGGATCGGCAACGCGAGATGGCGACCGCCGGACTGGCGGTCACCTGAGTTGGGTCGAAACCTCGGGGTAGATTGGGCCGCCGGTGGCGACGTGGACTCCCGGCAGGGTCACGGAATCGGAAACTCGGTGACCTTCTCCGCCTCGTTGTCGATCAGCATGAACATGTCGAAATAGGTGATCGTCGGCGTCTGGCCGGTACGTTCCCTGAAGCGGGCGATCCAGGCGGCATCGTGAGCCTTCTGCGCGGCCTCGCGCGACGGCCAGATGTAGATCCCGGCGTGCCTGCCGTCCTCTCCCCGGACGAAGTGCTTCCGGATCAGATCCGGGTTGGAGCGCCAGTGCTCGACGACCCCGCGCGCATCCTCGAGGATGTCGTCCTGCGTGGCGCCGGCGGGGGGATCAAAACTGACCATCTCGACAATCATTCGCATACTCCGTGATTGGATTCGATTGGCTCTGTGCCGCGCGAAGCAGCGACCTTAAGCCGCCGCAGGACGCAATTCATAGATCTCTACCGGCACGGCGCGGCCCTTGACCCTTGTCCCGCCGTGATCGGCGAAGACGAAACGGTCGCCGCACCTCTCGCGCGTCTCGCGGCTGACGAGAATGGTCGTGCCGTATTCCTTGTTCAGCCCCTCCAGCCGGGCGGCGACGTTTATCGTATCGCCGATTGCCGTGTACTGCAGGCGATCCTCAGCCCCGACATTGCCGACGACGGCAGGGCCGGTATGGACCCCGATGCGGGTGACCAGTTCGGGACGTCCGGCGGCGCGCTGGGCGGCGTTGAAGACATGGATCGCCCGCTCGAGATCCAGAGCACAGCGGCAGGCGTTGGCGGCGTGGTCGGGATCGGCGACGGGGGCGTTCCACATCGCGTAGACCGCGTCTCCGATGAACTGGATGATCGTCCCGCCGTTGTCCTCGACCCCCTTGTTCATCAGCTCGAAATAGTCCGACAGCAGCGCCACGACCGCCTCAGGTTCGTTGTTTTCGGAGATCGTCGTGAAATCCTTGATGTCGGTGAACATGACGGTGACGGTCTCCCGCGCGGCGGCCTTCCGGTCGAACAGGCCGGACTCGACGATCCGCTTGACCAGTTCGCGCGGGACGTAGTGCGCGAACGAACGGATCGCCGTGCGCGCCGCGGCGATCGCCGCAGCCAGGTTGTTGATCTCGGAGATGCGCGAATTGAAGGGTGCCGGCTCGCTGAATTCCAGTTCCTTGAGACGCAGCGCCTCGCCGCTCAGCCGCGCCAGTGACCCGCTGATCATCCGCGACACGAAGATCGAGACGATGATCCCTGCGGCAAGGATCACCAGCGTGAGCATCAGACCACGCCGAAGTTCGGCCTCGACCTGCACGGTGAAGTCGGCCCGCGGCGCCACGGCCGCGAACGTGTAGCCGTTCAGCACCGACAGGAAGTCGACGGGCACGAACAGCACTTCGAAGGTCTCGCCGGCGATCTCGAAGTGGGCCTCACCCGAGCCCACCTCCCCCAGCAGGCGGACGACGTCCTGCAGGAACGGGTCGTGTTCCTCGAGATACGCGTGATCATCCGGCAACTCGCCCTTGGCCGTCTCGACGAGTTCGGCCATCAGGGCCTGGTCGGAGTGGACGATGAGTCTGCCCTCGTCATCGAAGACGTAGGTTTCCGCATTGGGGGAAATGCGCTCGTCGGCGAGGAATTTCGCGACCGACGACAGAAGCACGTCCGCCGCGATCACCACGCCGGGATCCTCCCTGTGCCTGTCGGCGACCGTCTTCACGTAGGCGTCGCTGAGCGGCATGAGATATGGCGCAGTCGCGATGGGGCCTTCGGATTCGACTGCCTCGGCATACCAGGGACGCGTGCGCGGATCGAACGTGGTCGGCCGGGCAGGAAGGAACGACATCGGCTCGCCGTTGGCGTCCAGGTAGGTCCAACGGACCGTCGGGCGGCCTCCCGCATCGGGAATGATCATCTCTATCGCGGCGGCCGACCCGTCGGGCGGGTCCAGGTCGTCGATCCAGGGCGAGCCCTCCCGCAGTCCGACGATCCGCAGGAATCGGCCGTCCGGGTATCCGGCGAACAGGCCCTCGAGCCCGGGCGCAAGTTCCAGAACCTCGAACATGAACCTGCGCTTTGCATCGAGATCGGCAGGGGGACTTGAACGCATCGCATCCAGGGCCGCGCCGACCTGGACCATGGCCAGCTTGTCGGAAAAGGCGATCTGGTAGCGATCGATGAGGCGTTCCGCCAGCGACTCCATCTCGAGATCGATCGCCTCGTAGGCCGCCTGATGTCCGCGATTGTAGGATATCCAGAGGTCCGGGACCGTCGTGGCCACGAGAATCCCGACCAGAACCAGGCCGATATGGATCCGCAGCGGCCGCGTCCAGATGCTGCGGGATGGTTGTTCGCTCAACGTTGCTGCCCCCGGTGCCTCGAATCGCGATCGCCGCAATCCCCGAACTCTACCACCCCTCCGCCCTGATTCGGATTGCCTGGAGGCGACCCTTCCGATAGTGCGGGCCGGCCACTTCACAACGGGTGCCTGATGTCCGGGGCCGCCACATCCTTGCTCCCGAGGCGGGGCCTGCCGATCGCCGAACTCGCCGCCGTCATGGCGGTGATCGGCGCCTTCGGGCTGTCCGTCGGGTACACCTATCCGGCTGTCGCGCTGAACCTCGAGGCGCGTGGCGTGTCGACCGTGGTGATCGGCACCCAGGCCGCCGTACAGGGGCTGGGCGTTCTAATTTGCGCCTTCATGCTGCCGTGGCTGACCGCAACCATCGGCGCCTGGCGACTGGCAGCGGTCGCGCTCCTGGGTACGGCGGCTGTGATCGCCGCACTCGGCATGACCGAGAATCTCTACGTCTGGGCGATCCTGCGCTTCCTGCTCGGATTTGGCGCCAACGCGTTGTTCGTCATCTGCGAAGTGTGGATCAACGTGCTGGCGCCGAATGCGCAGCGCGGGCGCATCGTCGGGGCCTACACGACGGTGATCTCCGGGATGTTCGCGCTCGGCCCGCTGCTGGTCCCCCTGGTCGGGTTCGAAGGCGCCTACTCCTTCGGCTCTGTGGCGGTGATCTACCTGCTGCTCGGGCTGCCGCTCTGGCGGCTGCGCCATTCCTCGCCGCCGGTCGAGCACGTGCCGGTCGGCGAACTGCCGCGAGTCATGCTGGCCATCCCGGTGCTGTTGCTGTCGGTCTTCACCTTCGCCTTCTTCGATGGTGCAGCGTTCTCGTTATGGGCCGTCTACGGCATGGACCGGGGTCTGACGGAACTGACCACCGCCACCACGCTGTCGCTGCTGGTGATCGGCAACGTGGTGCTTCAGTACCCGATCGGCTGGCTTGCCGATCGGATGAACCGCCGCCTGCTGCTGGCGATCCTGGCCGGGGTCGCGTTTGCCGGCGCCGTGGCGCTGCCCGTCCTGCCGCTGACGCATCCGGCGACCTATCTGTTCCTGTTCGTCTGGGGAGCGCTTGCCTTCGGCGTCTACACGCTGGCGGTGACACTGATCGGCCAGCACCTGACCGGCGCACGGCTGGTGGCGGCGAATTCCGCCTTCGGCGTGATGTGGGGGATCGGCGCGCTGCTCGGCCCCTGGGCGGCGGGTGCGGCGATGACGGGCCTGGGCGGCGTCGGTCTGCCGCTGACGATCGCCGCCGCCTACGGGGTCCTGACCGTCGCAGCCCTGGCGATGCCGCCGATCCGCACGGCGCTGGCGTCGCTGGAGAAGATGGATCTGGACGGATAGCCGGCCGAGTCCAATATTGTCTTGTGGACCTGCAACGATGCGCGGAGCAGAGTGATGAAACTCCCGGGCCCCGACCATCCCATAACCATCGAACCTGTTGCCGGCGTGGTGAGGGTCAAGGTCGGCGACGATGTGATCGTCTCAACCACGCATGCGCTGATGATGCGGGAAAGCTCCTATCCGCCGGTCTACTATTTTCCGCGGGAAGACGCCGACATGCGCCTCCTGGAGCCGACCGGGCACACCACCCATTGCCCCTACAAGGGCGACGCGAACTACTACTCGATACCTGCGCTGGGACAGGCCGGCGACAATGCGGTGTGGTCCTACGAGACACCGTTCTCCGCGGTTGCCGACATCGTTGGCCACCTCGCCTTCTATCCCGACCGGGTGACGATCGAGGCCGGGTAGGCTTCTATTCTATGGTGATCGGCGTGGAAAAGGCCCCGGACTTTCCGGTGACCTTGTCGATCAGCGTGGTGGAGACGACGTAGTCTCCCGGACCCAGGCCGGCGAATACGTAAGTCAGGGTCAGGAAGACATCTGGGTCGCGGCCCGGCGACTTGATGTTGAACGTCGCGAACGCCTTGTGGCCGGCGATGATGGTGCCGTCGGCCTGCGAGACCCGCACGTCGGCGACCATGTCGGTCTCCCATCCGTCGCCGGATTTCGTCCATCCGAACGCGACGGGCTCCACGTAGAGGTGGATTTCCTCGTCGACGCCATAGACATTGTCGGCACGCGGCGTCTGCGCGCCGTATTCAGTCGGCTCGTGATCGACGAGCATCGTTTGCCTGAACGCGAGCGGCGCTGCGTCCCAGACGGCGCGGCTGAACTGGTCGGCGAGATCCAGCGCCTCGACCGTCCTGCCCTCCGCGACCGCCTTCCGGGCCTCCGCCGAGAGTGTCGAGAGATCGTCGGCGGTGACGGCCGGTGCGAATGCGAGCAGAAGTGTTGCCGCCCCGATCGCGGCACCCAGCAGGTTTGACGTCATCTGGCCCCCGTATGGCAGACTGCCGGCATGCCGACGTCCCCATTTTGGGCCATATTGGCGCAATACCGACGCAACCCGCAAGCGTCGCCGCCGCAGGGGGTTAACGTCAGGCCGCGGAGCTCGTCGCCGTCCAGCCCTGCTTCTTGCGATAGATCGTCGAGGGACTGATGCCGAGCGCAGCGGCCGCCCGGCCGACATTGCCACCGTGAGCGCAGAGCGCCTCCTCGATGATGCGTTTTTCCTGGAGCCAGAACGGCTCGATCCCGGCCGGCCGGCCTGTCGGCGCGGCGATCGACGCCGATCCATGCTGCGCGACCGGCCGGTCGCCGCCGTAGCCGGCATGCGCCATCGCCATCGCCAGCATTTCCGCCGCGATTTCATCGCCGTCGTTCATGACCACGACGCGGCGGACGACGTTCTGGAGCTGCCGGACATTGCCCGGCCAGTCGAAGTTGAGCAGCAACGCCCGCGACCGCGCGTCGAACCCGGTGAAGCGGCGGCCCTCCTCCTCGGCGAAGGCGGAGAGCACCGCCTCGGCGAGCGGCAGGATGTCGTCGCGCCGCTGCCGCAGGGGCGGCAGGTGCACCGGCAGAACATGCAGGCGGTAGTACAGATCGGAGCGGAACCGTCCCTCGCCGACCTCGACCGTCGGATCGCGGTTGGTGGCGCAGACGAACCGCACGTCCACGGGCTTGAGCCGGGTGTCGCCGACCTTTCGCACGGTCCCCGACTGGATGAAGCGAAGCAGCTTGGTCTGCAGGTCGGCTTCCATCTCACAGATCTCGTCGAGGAACAGCGTCCCTCCGTCGGCGAGCTCGGCAGCCCCGGTCCGGTCGTCCTGGGCGCCGGTGAAGGCGCCGCGGACATGGCCGAAGATCTCGCTCTCCATGAGATCGCGGGGGATTGCCGCGCAGTTTATGGCGACGAACTTGCCGGTTCGACCGGATCTCGCGTGGATCGCCTCGGCCGTCAGTTCCTTGCCCGTACCGCTTTCGCCGGTGACGAAGACCGGGGCCCTGGAGGGTGCGATCCGAGAAATCATCTCGAAGACGCCCCGCATGACGTCGGAGCGGCCGATGAAGCGCTCGAAGTCGGCGGTCGGCACGGCCATCGGCGAATTCGTATGGCGACGTCTGGAGGCAGCGCGCTGGATTGCCGCACACAGGACGTCGCTCCGGGCCGGCTTCACCAGAAAGTCCGCGGCCCCGGCACGCATGGCCGAGACGGCAAGCGAGAGCGATCCGGTAGCGCTCACCGCAACGACGGGGAGATGCCCGCTGGCTTGCGCCACCTCTGCGACGACATCCGTATGCGGGGATCCGACGCTGAGCAGCAGGACGTCGGCGGTGTCGGCGTGGAGGCCGGGGACGTCCGCCAGCACGTCGGCCTCGAGTACCACGGCACCCCGCCCGAACGTCGCGGCGATCTGTTCGCGAACGACGCGCCGGAACACGGGATCGCTGTCGACGACCAGGACCCGAGACAGGATTGACGAACTATCGGCCGATGCCATGAACCGGACGGACCCCTGAGACCACCCCGCACCCTGAAGAGCATTCCGCTTCGGGCGACGATCGCGAACGCCTTGATTAATCCGCGATTAGGGTAAAGAAACGGTTTCGGAGGGGCGGGGCCGAGCGGTTTCGTCCGCTTCGACCCTCTGCTAGCATCGCGCCCACCGACGCACCCTCACGTGTACGCCTTCAAGGAGAACAAGATGTCCGTCGCGCACGATCTCGACACTTCGGCGGAGCTTTCCCCCAACGACCTTGAGGCCTTCTGGCTGCCGTTCACGCCGAACCGGGCATACAAGAAGAGCCCCCGCCTGATCTCCCGGGCGAAGGATCTGTACTATTACACCCCGGACGGCCGTGCCGTGCTCGACGCTACCGCCGGTCTCTGGTGCTGCAATGCCGGACATGCGCGCCAGCCGATCGTCGAGGCGATCCAGAAACAAGCCGCCGAACTCGACTACGCGCCGTCGTTCCAGTTCTCCCACCCCAAGGCCTTTGCGCTCGCCACCCGCCTTGCGATGCTCGCGCCGGCCGATCTCGACCACGTCTTCTTCGCCAATTCCGGATCGGAAGCCGTCGATTCCGCCCTCAAGATCGCGCTCGCCTACTGGAACGTACAGGGCAAGGGGTCGAAGACGCGGCTGATCGGCCGCGAGCGCGGCTACCATGGCGTCGGCTTCGGCGGCATCTCGGTGGGCGGCATCGTCAACAACCGCAAGTTCTTCGGCGGCCTGCTGACCGGCACGGACCACCTGCCGCACACCTACAACCGGGCCGAGCAGGCCTTCACCCGCGGCGAGCCGGAATGGGGCGGGCACCTCGCCGACAGCCTTGAATCGATCGTCAACTTGCACGACGCCTCCACCGTCGCCGCCGTCATCGTCGAGCCGATGGCAGGCTCGACGGGCGTGTTGCCGCCGCCGAAGAGTTATCTCAAGAGGTTGCGCGAGATCTGCGACAAGCACGGCATCCTGCTGATCTTCGACGAGGTCATCACCGGCTTCGGCCGTCTGGGCTTTGCCACGGCCGCCGAGCGCTACGGCGTCGTGCCCGACATGATCACCTTTGCCAAGGGCGTCACCAGCGGCACCGTTCCGATGGGCGGCGTGATTGTCCGCAAGCACGTCTACGACGCCTTCATGAACGGACCGGAGCACGTCATCGAGCTGTTCCACGGCTACACCTACTCGGCTCACCCGATCGCGGTTGCCGCCGGCCTGGCAACCCTCGATGTCTATCGCGACGAGGGTCTGTTCGAGCGGGCCGGCGAGCTCGAGGAGGAGTGGGCGGACGCCGCCATGAGCCTGAAGGACAAGCGCAACGTCGTCGACATCCGCACCATCGGGCTCGTTGCGGCGATAGACCTGGAGTCGCGCCCCGGCGCAGTGGGCGCGCGCGCCTACGAGGCGATGGACAGGGCCTTCCACGACCACGGCATCATGATCCGCGTCACCGGCGACACGATCGCCTTGTCGCCGCCGTTGACGATTTCGCGCGACGAGATGGCAGGCCTGTTCGACGGCCTCGGCCGGCTCCTCGACACCATCGACTGAGCCGGGTCGAGGTCTGCGACGTGCTGTACTGCCGGAATAGACGGATATGACTCGCCTGTTTTTCGCCGCGGTCGCGGTGATGATCGCGGCCGCCGTGGCCTACGTCCTGGTCGTGCCCGACGCGCTCGACCAACTCGGCGTGGAGCCGATCGTCGAGGCGACCAAGCCCGCCCAGCCGACCAAGGACACCTCGCGCATCACCACGTCTTCGACGGCTACGCCGGCAAGCCAGGCGACGGGCGACATGCCGACCGTCGCACCGCTGGATGTGGCGAGCCTGCCGTTCCAGACCGGCTGCGGCCTGTTCCTGTCGCGGGAGGGCGAAGAGGACGTCATATTCGTCGATGCGCTGGCTGACGACACCAACGGCGCCATGCCGGCAGCGATGATCCTCGACGGGTCGCTCGTGATCCTGGAGCGCACGACGGCGGACGGGGAGCCATTGGGCTACGGCCAGTATCCGCGCCAGGTGTTCGACACGCCCGACAACGGCGTCCGGGTGGTCGTCGAGGTGGACTTCGGCGAGCCGACGGAGCCGGAGGACGTGCCCGTGACCTCCGGCGAGGTGACGGTGATGAAGGCGGGGCGGCCGACGCTTAACTTCCGCGTGACCGGGGGGGCAGGCTGCTGACTCCAGGATCGGGATTTCCGGCCGGGCCGCCGCGGGTCCTGCTGCAGGCGCGCGAGTTCCTGTCGGAATACGACGGCATCCTCTGCGACATCTGGGGCGTCGTCCACAACGGCGTCCGGTCGTGGCCCGACGCCTGCGAGGCGCTGTACCAATTCCGGGAGGGCGGCGGCCGCGTCGTGCTGATATCGAACGCGCCGCGTCCCTCCGCGTCGGTACGCGAGCTGCTGGACCACCTAAAGGTGCCGCACCACTCCTACGACGACATCGTCACCTCCGGTGACCTGACCCATGCCATGGTCGCGGAGCGCGCCGATCGCAAGGCCTTCCATCTCGGGCCGGAGCGGGACCGTGCGGTCTTCGAAGGGCTGAACCTGCATATGGTCGATGCCGACGAAGCCGAACTGGTCATCAATACCGGTCTGTTCGACGACGACAACGAGACCCCCGACGACTATCGCGAAATGCTTGCCTGCTTCCGCGCGTCGGGCGCGGAAATGATCTGCGCAAACCCGGATGCGGTGGTCGAGCGGGGCGACCGGCTGGTCTACTGCGCCGGCGCCCTGGCCGACGCCTACGAGAAACTGGGCGGGACGGTGCACTGGGCCGGCAAGCCGCACGCCCCGATCTACGACGAGGCGCTGGCACGGCTGCGGACGGCCGCCGGACACCCGGTCGAGCGAGGGCGCGTACTGGCAATCGGCGACAGTCTGCGCACCGATCTTGCCGGGGCCATGTCATCGGGACTGGACGCACTGTTCATCGCGTCAGGCATTCACGGCAACGAAATGGTCCGCGACGCCGCTCTCGATCTGCCGACGCTGGAGCGGTCCTTCCGGGAGGCCGGGGTCGAGCCGCGCGCCGCCATGACGCGGCTGGTGTGGTGAATCGCGCAGGATCGAATCCCGCCTTCTAAGGCGTTCATGCATGCTCTAGTTTGGCTTATCCGCGCGCGAGAGGGAGAGCGAAGCGTTGACCGTCAACACGCCGCCGGCCGGCTTCGGCTATGTGTTCGAGAACCTTTCCGTGGGCATGAGCGATTCGCTGATGCGCACGGTGATGGCCGACGACGTCATCGGTTTCGCCAAGCTGTCCGGTGACAACAATCCGGTTCACCTGAGCGACCATTTCGCGGCGCAGACACCGTTTCGGGAGCGCATCGCCCACGGCTTGTACACGGCAAGCCTGATTTCCGCCCTGCTCGGCACCCGCCTGCCCGGGCCGGGGGCCATCTACATCTCGCAGAGCCTGAACTTCCGTGCGCCCGTGCGGATCGGCGACGTCATCACTGCGCGGGTCGAGGTCCGCGAACTCGATGCCGACAAGCGGCAGGCGCGGCTCGAGTGCGAATGCATCGTCGACGCCAAGACCGTGCTTGACGGGGAGGCGATCGTGATGGTCCCTTCCCGCCGATCCTGAATCCGGCCGCGACACGGCCGACCACATCCGCGACCGGCGCCGATGACATCCCGACACTTCAACATCGTGAGAAACGGCGATCACGTTCCACCGACGCTTCGCGGCGGCATCGTCGCCATCGGCAATTTCGACGGCGTGCACCGCGGGCACCAGGTCGTCCTGCAGCAGGTCAAGGAAATGGCGAGGACACGCGGAACCTCGGCACTTGCCCTGACCTTCGAGCCGCACCCGCGCACATTTTTCCGGCCCGAAACGCCGCTGTTCCGGCTGACGCCCTCGGAGGTGAAGGCCGAACTTCTCGACGCGCTCGGCCTGGACGGCATGATCGAGGTCACCTTCGACGCCGCCCTGGCAGCACTGACGGCGGAGGGATTTGTCGACCGCATCCTCGTCGACCGTCTCGGCATCGGCGGCGCCGTCGTCGGTCACGACTTTCATTTCGGCAAGGCGCGCTCGGGATCGCCACAGGTGCTGTCCTCGCTGGGGACCTCGCGCGGCTTCGACGTAGCGATCGTCGCGCCGGCCGGGGAGGGCGATACGGTGTGGTCGGCGAGTTCGGCCCGTGCGGCCCTGGCCGACGGCGATGTCGTGGAGGCCGCGCGGATCCTGGGCTACCGTTGGTTCGTCCGGGGCAAGGTCGAGCACGGCGCCAAGCGCGGCCGCGACCTCGGCTTTCCCACGGCCAACATTCCGCTGGCCCCCGAGACCGAGCTCCTGTTCGGCGTCTATGCGGTGCGAATGCATGTGGATGACGGCTTCCACGACGGGGTCGCCAGCTTCGGCAGGCGCCCGCAGTTCGACAACGGCGCGCCGCTGCTCGAGGTTCACCTTCTCGACGTCTCGCCCGATCTCTACGGCAAGAGCGTCGAGGTCGAGTTCGTCGGCTGCATCCGGCCCGAAATGCGGTTCGACAGCGTCGACGATCTGGTCGCGCGCATGCATGTGGACGTTGCGGAGACGCGCCGCATCCTGGCCGAGGCGGAAACGGCCGGAGGACACGACCGACCCATTCCCGTGCTCGATGCCACCCGGTAGCGCGCCGAATGACCGTTCATGCAACAAAGGATCCGACTGCAACGGCCGAGCGCGAAATCGTCATCGGGGTCGTGATGATGGCCGGCACGGCGATGGTGCTGCAGCCCGGCATGGATACGGTCACCAAATATCTCGGCGGGCAGATCCCGCCGCTTCAGGTCGCCTGGGCGCGCATGTTCTTCCAGATGCTCTTCACGCTGCCGATCGTGATGGCCTGGTACGGCCTCCCGGGGCTGGCGCCGCGGCCGTACGGGCTGCAGATCCTGCGCGGGCTCTTCCTCAGCGCCACGGTCGTGACCTTCACGTTCGCGGTCACCCTGATGCCGCTCGCCGATGCGATCGCGCTCGTCTTCGTCGCGCCGCTGATCGTCACCGCGCTGTCGGCGATCGTCCTGCGCGAAGCCGTCGGGCCGCGGCGCTGGACGGCGGTGGTCGTCGGACTGGTCGGTGCCATGATCATCATACGCCCGGGCAGCGGGTTGTTCGGCGCAGCGGCCCTGCTGCCGATCGTCGCGGCGGTCTGCTATGCCTGCTACCTGATCGTGACCCGGCGCCTCACCACACATTCTCCGCCGATCTCGACGCATTTCTTCACCGCGGTCGTCGGAACCGCGGCGTTGAGCGTGCCGCTCGCGATCGGCCTGTTGATCGGCGGGCCCGTGATAACCCCGTCTGCGCCGACGGCAGTACAGTGGGGCCTGCTCGTCATCATCGGCATCATCGCCTCGATTTCGCATCTGGTGATCATATTCGCCTATTCGCGCTCGCCTGCCTCGATGCTTGCGCCGCTGACCTATCTCGAGATCGTCGGTGCGAGCGCCTTCGGCTACCTGGTGTTCGGGGACTTCCCCGACGGATGGACCTGGGTCGGCGTCGTGGTGATCGTCGCAAGCGGCCTGTACGTCGTTCTCCGCGCCCGCAGGATCAAAACCGCACTGCCGCCCGATATCCAGGGGCCGCGGACCGGCACGATCTGATCGCGCCGTCGTTTGACCGGGCGCGATTACCGAAATGCACGACTTTATCCCCGTCGCCGTGCCTGCTAGAAGGCGCGCCATGCGATGCGAAGAACAGGCAGCCTGCCGTCCGGCCACGGGGCGGCGAATTACTGGCCCGGTTTTCGCCTGACGCGGGAGCCTCGTCCCGCCGGGCCGGAAGCCGGGAACGTCGCCGCCTGTTCGAACCCCATCGAAGATCGCCTGGAAAGCCATGACAAACGGTTCCGATACCGCTGAAAAGCGCGACTATTCCAAGACACTGTTCCTGCCGAAGACGGAGTTCCCGATGCGCGCCGGCCTGCCGGCCCGCGAGCCGGAGCTTCTTGACCGCTGGGACAGGATCGACATCTACAAGCGCCAGCGCGAGGTGGCGAAGGGCCGGGAAAAGTACGTCCTGCACGACGGCCCGCCTTACGCCAACGGCAACATCCACATCGGTACCGGCCTCAACAAGATCCTCAAGGACGTCGTGACGCGCTCCCACCAGATCCTCGGCTACGATTCCAACTACGTGCCGGGCTGGGACTGCCACGGCCTGCCGATCGAGTGGAAGATCGAGGAGCAGTACCGCGCCTCGGGTCGCAACAAGGACGACGTGCCGATCAACGAATTCCGCCAGGAATGCCGGCAGTTCGCGCAGCACTGGATCGGCGTCCAGAAGGAAGAGTTCCGCCGGCTCGGCGTCGAGGGCGACTGGGACAACCCCTACACCACCATGAGCTTCGCGGCGGAAGCCCAGATCGCGCGGGAGCTGATGAAGTTCGCCATGAACGGCGCGCTCTATCGCGGGTCCAAGCCGGTGATGTGGTCGGTGGTGGAGAAGACCGCGCTGGCCGAGGCCGAGGTCGAGTACCAGGACTACACGTCCGACACGATCTACGTGAAGTTCCCGATCGTCGAGGGCCCGGAAGCGGGCGAGGCGTCGGTCCTGATCTGGACGACAACGCCCTGGACGATCCCCGGCAATCGCGCAATCTCCTTCAGCCCGCGCATCGAGTACGGCCTCTACAAGGTCGTCGATGCGCCGGCGGAGAACTGGGCGAAGCCCGGAGACCTCTATGTGCTTGCCGACAAGCTCGCCGCCGACGTCATGGCGGCTGCCCGCGTCGAGACGTTCGAACGCGTGCGCGACATCGACTACTCCGAGCCGAAACAGATGGTCTGCGCGCACCCTCTGAAAGGCCTCGCCGGCGGCTACGAGTTCCAGGTGCCGCTCTTGCCCGGCGACCACGTCACCGACGATGCCGGCACCGGCTTCGTGCACACCGCGCCCGGTCACGGTGCGGAGGACTTCGAGGCCTGGACCGACGCGAAGGCCGACCTCGAAGCCCGCGGGATCGACCCGACGATTCCCTACACCGTCGATGCGGACGGGTTCTACACGAAGGACGCTCCCGGCCTGGAAGGACGCCGCGTCATCACCGACAAGGGCGACAAGGGCGACGCCAACCAGGCGGTGATCGAGGCGCTTGCGGCCGCCGGGATGATGGTGGCGCGCGGCCGCCTGAAGCATCAGTACCCGCATTCCTGGCGCTCCAAGAAGCCGGTCATCTTCCGCAACACGCCGCAGTGGTTCATCTCGATGGAGGACGGGCGCGGCGCCGACGGCCTGCGTGCCAAGGCGCTGAAGGCGATCTCGGAAACCCGCTTCGTGCCGGAGTCCGGCCAGGTGCGCCTCGGCAACATGATCGCCGAGCGACCCGACTGGGTGATCTCGCGCCAGCGTGCATGGGGCGTGCCGATCACGGTGTTCGTGCACCGCGAGACCGGAGAAGTCATCCCCAACGCGAACTTCGGCGAATCCGATGCGCTCGGCCGTCGCATCGCCGAGGCCTTCGAGGCGGAGGGCGCGGACGCCTGGTTCGCCGACGGTGCGCGGGAGCGCTTCCTGTCCGGACTGGTCGACGATCCTGCGGAGTGGGACAAGGTCGACGACATCCTCGACGTCTGGTTCGATTCAGGCTCCACGCACTCCTTCGTCCTGGAAATGCGGCCGGACCTGAAATGGCCCGCCTCCGTCTACCTGGAAGGCTCCGACCAGCATCGCGGCTGGTTCCACTCCTCGCTGCTGGAATCCTGCGGCACGCGAGGCAGGGCGCCCTATGACGCGGTCGTCACGCACGGGTTCGTGATGGCCGAGGACGGCCGCAAGATGTCGAAATCTCTCGGCAACCAGGTCTTCCCGCAGGACGTCATCAAGCAGTCCGGTGCCGACATCCTGCGCCTTTGGGTGGTCACCTCGGACTATGCCGAGGACCTGCGCATCGGCCCCGGGATCCTGAAGACCAACGTCGAATCCTACCGAAAGCTGCGAAACACCATCCGGTGGATGCTCGGCTCGCTCGCCCACTACCGGGGCGAGGACGTCGCTGTCGCCGATATGCCGGAGCTGGAGCGCTACATGCTGCACCGGCTGGCCGAACTCGACAGGCTGGTGCGACGCAGCTACGAGGATTTCGACTACAAGCGCATCTCGCACGCGCTGTTCAACTTCGCCACCGTCGATCTGTCGGCCTTCTACTTCGACATCCGCAAGGACACGCTGTACTGCGACCCGGCATCCAGTCTGAAGCGCAAGGCATGCCTGGCGGTGCTGAGCGAAATCTTCGACCGGCTGGTGATCTGGCTGTCGCCGATGCTGCCCTTCACGATGGAGGAGGCGTGGCTATCGCGATATCCCTCCGATGAGGACTCCGTGCACCTTCAACTCGCACCGGCCACTCCGGAGGGCTGGTTCGACGAGAGGCTTGCCGGAAAGTGGCGCCGCATCCGCCGTGTCCGCCGGGTGGTGACGGGAGCGCTCGAGGTCGAGCGTGCCGCCAAGCGGATCGGCTCCAGCCTGGAGGCTGCGCCGGAGATCTACGTGTCGGACGCCGATCTCCATGCTGCGGTCGCCGACATCGACCTGGCCGAGATCGCGATCACCAGCCAGGCGACCCTGATAGAGGGCGACGGGCCGTCCGAAGCCTACCGGCTGGAGGACGTCTCCGGCGTCGCCGTCATTCCCGCTCTTGCAGGAGGCCGCAAATGCGCCCGCTCCTGGAAGGTGCTGCCGGAGGTCGGTTCGGATCCCGACTGGCCTGACCTCTCGCCTCGGGATGCGGAGGCCATGCGCGAGTTCGAGGCCAGCCTGGCGGCGGCGGAGTAGGCGGTGACTGGGCCGCGGAGCGTGATACCGAACACTACCCGCGCGCCGGCCGGCGGCATCGAGCCATCGGCCGTAGTGGGCCCTGCGGCGGCGACCATCCCGTCGAAACCCATCCTGCCGCTGTCGTCCGCCCTCCTTGTATGATGACGCGGCGCTTTCTGTATGGCCGGTTGAGCGGCCTCGGCGCGGCGGTGGCGGCCGCCGTGTTCCTCGTCGACCGCGTGCACAAATGGGTCATGCTGGGGCCTGTCGGCATCGGTGTGAACGACGTGATCCCGGTGACCCCGTTCTTCGACCTGATGCTGGTCTGGAACCGTGGGGTCAGCTACGGGCTGTTCCAGCAGGACTCCGCCGGCGGCCGGGCGATCCTGGTCGGCATCAACATCGTGGCGGCCGTGGTCCTGTGGATCTGGCTCGCGCGTGCGCAGTCCAGGCTGACGGCAGTCTCGCTGGGGCTGGTGATCGGGGGCGCGCTCGGCAACGGCCTCGATCGCGTGATCTACGGCGCGGTTGCCGACTTTTTCCATCTGCACGCCTTCGGCTACTCCTGGTACGTGTTCAACCTCGCCGATGTCGCCATTGTTGCGGGCGTCATCGGGCTTCTGTATGAGTCATTCCGAGACAGTCACAAAAGTGCCCCAAAGCCTGACTAGTCGGCTTGCCGCACGGGCGTATGATGCGTGCTGGTACCTGCGTACGGCGACCCCGCGCCCCTGACGGGCGGCGAGCCGACGGCACGAGGAGCGGATGACCGCATGAAGAGCGACATGAACTCGACCGGCCGGATGGCAGCGACAGCGCCAATCGTGGCGGTCGTCTGCCTGATCGGCGGTCTTGCGGGTGCATGTTCGAATTCCGGCAGCGGCTTCAGCGATCCCATCGAGGATGCGATCGGCGACCCGCTGGTGATGATGGGACTGAAGATCGATCCCAACAAGGAAGAGATCGAGTACGGTCCGCGGTCGCCGCTCGTGATGCCGACGGCAACCGAAAACGCGCAGCTTCCGACCCCTTACGAGCCCACCGAGTCCTACGGCGAGATGTGGCCGGACGATCCCGACGAGCGCGCCAAGCGCGAGTTCAAGGCAATGCAGAAGGCGGCCATGGACGAAAAGCCCAGGGACGTCGAGTATGCCTCCGAGCCGATGACGCCGGGCGAACTGGACCAGTGGGGCCGGATGTACGGTCGACGCAACGGGGCCGGCCTGGCCGTCGGCACCCGGGCTGACGGCAAGGCAGAGAACAAGGTGGTTAGCCCGCGCGAGCTCCTGGATCGTCGCCTCGATCCCGATCAGCTGACCTCGGAGCCGGCACGGGTCACGCTCAGCGAACCGCCGCCCGGCTACAGGACGCCGGCTCCGCCGGTCGAAGGCTACGGCGAGACGGAGCAGAAGAAGGGCTTTTTCGCCAGGCTGTTCAACCGCGACGGCTCATAGCGAACCCGCGTCGCCCGAGGAGACCCGGCAATCACGTCTTCGGGATGAAGGTGGCGCCGGGTGGGGCATCCGACTATATCGTCCAAACTTTCGCTTCGGGTCGTACTGGCCCGTCGTGAGCGTCAATACGAGGATTGCCAGATGCGAGCACTTGCACCCGCCCGTCTGATCATTCCAGCACTGGTTGTCATGATGGCCTACGGATTCTCCTTCCGCGCGCCTGCCGGCGCCGCCGAAACCGATGCGGTGACGAGTTTCACCCTCGACAATGGCCTTGAAGTGGTGGTGATCGAGGATCACCGCACACCGGTCGTCACCCACATGGTCTGGTACAAGGTCGGTTCGGCCGACGAGCCGCCGACGAAGTCCGGTATCGCCCATTTCCTCGAGCACCTGATGTTCAAGGGAACCGACGCGCACCCGGCGGGCGAGTTTTCCAGGGTGGTGGCGGATATCGGCGGTCAGGAGAACGCTTTCACGTCCTCCGACTACACCGCCTATTTCCAGAAGATCGCCAAGGAGCATCTCGGCCAGATGATGGAATTCGAGGCCGACCGGATGACCGGACTGGTGCTCGATCCAGAGGACGTGACGTCGGAACTGCAGGTCGTGCTCGAGGAGCGCTCGAGCCGCACCGACAACGATCCCGGAGCACAGCTCGGCGAGGAACTCGACGCGGCGCTCTTCCTGGCGCATCCCTACGGCCGTCCCGTCATCGGCTGGAAGCACGAGATCGAGGCGCTGTCGCGCGAGGATGCCCTCAATTTCTACAAGCGCTACTACACCCCGAACAATGCCATCCTGGTCGTTGCCGGAGATGTGACTCCGGCCGAGGTGCGCACCCTGGCCGAGCAGACATACGGCAAGGTCGCCCGCCGTGCCGAACCCGGTGAAAGGCTGCGTCCGCGCGAGCCGGAGCCGCGGGCCGCGCGGACGGTGAGCATGTCCAGCCCGCGCGTCCAGCAGGAGAGCGTCCGCCGCGCCTGGCTGGTGCCCAGCTACTCGGAGAATGCCGACGAAGCTGCTGCACTCGATGTGATGGCGAGCGTGCTTGGTGGAGGCGCCAACAGCCGGCTGTACAGGGAACTGGTGGTTGACGGCACCACCGCGTCGTCGGCCGGCGGCTGGTATCAGGGGTCCGCGCTCGACGATTCCCGTTTCATGATCTATGGGGTTCCCCAGCCTGGCACCTCCCTGGACGATCTGGCCGCATCGTTCGACACCGTGATCGGCAAGCTGGTCGACGGCGGCGTCAGCGACAGCGAACTCACCCGCGTCAAGAACGCGCTGATCGCCGAGGCGGTCTACGCCCAGGACAGCCAGTCATCGCTCGCCCGAATCTACGGCGTCGCTCTGACCACCGGGTCGACCACCCAGGACGTGGCGGAGTGGAGTGACAGCATCCGTGCCGTCACCGCCGACCAGGTCGTGGAGGTCGCCCGCAAGTATCTGCGGCCCGAACGTTCGGTGACGGCGTTCCTTCGTGCCGCCCCGCAGGGGGTGGCACCCGCGGCTGACGGTTCGGACGCGGCGGAGGAACTGCCGGCCAAGCGATCCTGACCGCCGGGGTGATCCGCGAGGTCGACGAGTGTGGGCGAGACGTCCGGTCGCGCGACGTCCCGCCACCGAACGAGCGGGGCGAGCGTCCGCAAACAGGTGAGGTCTTTCGTGTGGAAATTCATGACTGAAACTCTCGCACCCGCGGTGGCGGGGCCCGCCCTGGCGCTGGCAACGATCGCCACCGTTTCCGCAGGGCCGGCACGCGCTATCGAAATCGAGCAGGTGGTCTCGCCCGGCGGCATCGAAGCCTGGCTGGTTTCCGAATCGGCCGTGCCGCTGATCTCGATGCAGTTCGCCTTCGATGGCGGTGCCGCCCAGGACCCCGCGGGCAAGCCCGGGGTCGCGAACCTGATGAGCGTGCTGCTCGACGAAGGAGCCGGCGATATCAAGTCCGCCGAGTTCCAGGAGAAACTTGAAACCCTGGCGATCGAGATGTCCTTCGATGCCGGTCGCGACAGCTTCTACGGCGAGATGCAGACGCTGACCGAGAATCTGGACGAGGCATCCGAACTGCTGCGGCTTGCAATCACCGAGCCGCGGTTCGACGACGATGCCATCGGGCGGATGCGCGCCCAGACCGCATCCGGACTGCGCCGCGCACTGCAGGATCCCGATTCGGTGGCCGGCCGGCTCTGGTCGGAAACCGTGTTCGGTGATCATCCCTATGGCAGGCCGGTGAAGGGAACGCTGGAAACCCTCGGCGAGATCGATGCCGAGGCACTGCGGGACTACCATCGCCGGGTCTTCGCCCGCGACACGCTGACCATAGCGGTGGTCGGCGATATCACCGCCGAGCGCCTCGGCCCGCTGCTCGACGAAATCTTCGGCGGGCTGCCGGAAAACGCCGACCTGTCGCCGATACCTCAGCCCAACCTTCCCGAGGGCGACGTGCAGGAAGTCGTCGAGATGGAAATCCCGCAGACGATTATCCAGTTTGGTCGTCCCGGTCTTCTGCGTGATGATCCCGACTTCATCCCCGCCTATGTGGTCAATCACATCCTCGGCGGCGGCTCATTCTCCTCGCGCCTCTACCAGGAAATCCGCGAAAAGCGGGGCCTGTCCTACTCGGTGTACAGCTACCTGTATCCGCTCGACCGGGTCGGCGTCATCGCCGGGGGGGCGGCGACGCGCAACGACCGCGCCGCGGAATCGCTCGCGCTGATCGACGCCGAAATCCGGCGGATGGCCGACGAGGGTCCCACAGAGGAGGAACTCGCCAAGGCGAAGCGCTACCTCAAAGGCTCGTATCCGCTGCGCTTCGACACCTCCACGAAGATCGCCCGCCAGCTCGTCGAGATCCAGCGCGACGATCTCGGTATTGATTACATCAACGAGCGCAATGGCTTGATAGAAGGGGTGACGATCGAGGACGCCAGGCGCGTCGCAAAAAGGCTATATGGCGATGGTAGCCTGTACGTGACGATGGTCGGCAAGCCGGACGGCCTCGTCACCCCCGCGAAGGGGGGCTGAATCCGATCGGCTTCCGGCCGGTCGGCCGGGGTAGCGGGCCGATCGTCTTTCGCCTAAACATCGGGGACCGCGGCACGCGATACGGGGAGTGCCGCGTCTCAGGTGAGGGACGCAACAATGCCGCTCAAGCAAACGATCGACACCTGCTTCGATGTCGAGGTTGGAGAAACGGGCCTGTCGCGCGAGGCCTTCCAGGCCGTGCTCGGCCGTGCTCGGCCCGGTCTCGCCTGGCTTCGTGAAGTGCACGAGACCGGTGCCCTGCCGCTGCTGTCCCTGCCTGCGCGCGACGACGATCTCGCCGGGATCGCCGAAGCAGCCGACTGGCTGTCGGCGGACGCGACCGACGTGATCGTTCTGGGGACCGGCGGGTCCAGCCTGGGCGGACAGACGCTGGCCCAGGTCGGCGGCTGGCGGCTGCCCGTAGTCGGCGACCTGCGTGCCGGACCGCGACTTCACTTTCTAGACAACCTCGACCCGGTCAGCCTGGCCGCGGCGTTCGACGCGCTGCCGCTGGAGACGACACGGGCGCTCGTGGTGTCGAAGTCCGGCGGCACCGGCGAAACGCTGATCCAGGCGATGGCGCTGCTGACCGCCTACGAGGACGCCGGGCTCGGCGACGACGTCAAGGACCACATCCTCGGTCTCAGCGAGCCGGCCGTGTCCGGACATCTCAACAAGCTCCGCAAGCTGCTCGAGCCCTACGGACTCCGGTTCCTCGACCACGACCCGGGCGTTGGCGGCCGTTTCACGGCGCTGACCAATGTGGGACTGATCCCGGGTGCGCTCATGGGCATCGATCCAAGGGCCGTCCGCGCCGGCGCGGCACGCGCGCTCGAGCCAGTTCTCGCCGGCGCTGACGCGGATGGGGTTCCCGCCGCGATCGGGGCGGCGCTCGCCGTCGGCTATGCCGAGCACCATGGCATCGTCCAGAACGTCATGTTCGGATACGGCGACCGGCTGGAGAGGTTTACCCGTTGGTGGGTGCAGCTCTGGGCGGAAAGCCTCGGCAAGCAGGGCCGCGGCATGACACCGGTTCCCGCCGTCGGCCCGGTCGACCAGCACAGCCAGTTGCAGCTCTTTCTCGACGGACCCGCCGACAAGCTGTTCACCGTGATCGCCACGGATGCCGGCGACAAGGGGCCGCGCATCGATCCGGCGCTCGCCGCCGAAGCCGGGCAGCCCGAATTCGGCGGCCGCACGGTCGGCGATTTCGTCGCCAGCCAGCAGCGTGCCACCGTGGAGACGCTCGCCCGCAACGGTCGCCCCGTGCGTCTCCTGCAGGTCTCCTCGGTCGACGCCGAGAGCATCGGCGAACTGATGATGCACTTCATGCTGGAGACGATCATCGCCGCCCACCTGCTCGGCGTCGACGCCTTCGACCAGCCGGCGGTCGAGGAGGGCAAGATCCTGGCGCGGACCTATCTAGAGGAGATGTAGGGCGCGGCTCGACCCGACGGGCGCTCTTTCCCGAGCGTAGCTGGCGGGACGGCGAAACGGCAATCGAGCGACGACGGGATGACGCCGTGCCTTGATTGCGCGACACTGCAACGTCCCACGACTTCAGCGAATCGCTTGAGCCCATGGCCGTCCGTCGCCTTTCCGATACGATTGTCGACCGCATCGCCGCCGGCGAGGTGATCGAGCGGCCGGCGAGCGTCGTCAAGGAACTGGTCGAGAACGCCATCGACGCGGGCGCAAGCCGGGTCGACGTCGTTGTCGTCGGCGGCGGCAAGCAGCTGATCCGGGTCGACGACGACGGCTCGGGCATGTCGCCCGAGGACCTGGCGCTTGCCGTCGAGCGGCATGCGACCTCGAAGCTGCCCGAGGGCGACCTCGTCGACATCCGCACGCTCGGCTTCCGCGGCGAGGCGCTTCCCTCGATCGGCGCCGTCGCCAGGCTGACCATCACGAGCCGCAGCGTCGGCGACGAGATTGCAAGCCGCATCACCGTCGATGGCGGCGTCCGGGAGGGTCCCGCGCCAGCGGCGCGCAATCGTGGCACCCGCGTCGAGGTCACCGACCTGTTCCACGCCACGCCGGCGCGCCTGCGCTTCCTGAAGTCCGAGGCGGCCGAGAATCAGGCCGTGACCGACGTGGTGCGGCGCCTCGCCCTGGCGCATCCGGGCATCGCTTTCTCTCTAACGGTCGGCGAGCGGAATACGCTCTCCGTCACCGCCGCCGGCGGACTGACGGTTCCCGCCGATGCGACGGCGGCACGCATCGCCGACGTGCTCGGCGACGAGTTCCGCGGCAATTCGCTCGCGCTCGACTACGAGCGCGGCGGCGTGCGGCTGAACGGCCTTGCCGGGCATCCGAACTGGCACCGGCCGACGTCTCGCCACCTCTATATCTTCGTCAACGGCCGTCCGGTTCGCGACCGGACGCTGACCGGGGCGGTCAAGGCGGGCTACGGCGACGTGATGTCGCGCGACCGCTGGCCGGCGGCGGCGCTGTTCCTGTCGCTCGATCCGCGCGAGGTCGACGTCAACGTCCACCCGGCCAAGGCCGAGGTGCGGTTCCGGGATGCCGGACTGGTGCGCGGTCTTGTGGTCAGCGCCCTGAGAACGGCGCTGCAGGGCACCGGACCGGCCGCTTCCCAGGCAATGGCGGACGCGACCCTGTCACGCTTTCGCGGCGGAAGCGGCAACGGATATGGGGACTCCAACGGCGGGCGGGACGCCTTTGCCGTGTCGCGCGCGCTTGCTCGCGGCTTTTCCGAACCGACCGCCACCTTCGAGAGTTTCGCTGCCCCCTCGGCCGATGCGCGCGCGGGCACGGTGGCCGGCGCGGCGGTCGCGGCGGCCGAGGCATCCGCGAGCGGCCATCCGCTCGGCGCCGCGCGGGCGCAACTCCACGAGAACTTCATTGTGGCGCAGACCGGCGACGGCATCGTCATCGTCGATCAGCATGCCGCCCACGAACGCCTGGTCTACGAGCGGCTGAAGACGGCGATGGCGGCCCACGGCGTCGCCCGGCAGGCGCTGCTGATCCCGGAGATCGTCGACCTGCCGCCTGCCGACGCTGCCCGGCTTGCCGAGCGCGCCGGCGAGATTGCGGAACTCGGCCTGGTGATCGAGTCATTCGGTCCCGGCGCCGTGGCGGTCAGCGAGGTTCCGGCGATGCTCGGCGACTTCGACATCGGCGGACTGGTGCGTGACCTTGCCGACGATATTGCCGAGGCCGGCGCGTCGACGCGGCTGCTCGACCGTCTCGAGGCGGTCGCCTCGACGATGGCCTGCCACGGCTCGGTGCGCGCGGGGCGCAGGCTCAACGCCGAGGAAATGAACGCGCTGCTCCGCGAAATGGAAGCGACACCCAATTCAGGCCAGTGCAATCACGGCCGGCCGACCTTCGTCGAACTCAAGCTATCGGATATCGAGCGGCTGTTCGGGCGACGGTAGTGGTCCGGAACAAGGCAGCGACAGCCCGCGGTCCCGCGAACCGCTTCCGTCGTTGCTTTGTGCCCGTATTGCTCAGTCGACGATCTGCCCGAGCACGTCATGGGCCGGTTTCGACAGCCATATCACGATGGCTTTCGAGCCGGGCAGGGCCGCAATGGCGGGTGTGTACTGGCGCCCCCGGTCCACATCGTCGATCCGGAAACTTTTTCCCGACGATTGGCCGTCGCTCTCGAAGCGACGACCTGCAATGTCGGAATTGTAGTTGCCGCCACGGGTCCAAGCCAACATTGCATTTCCCCCTTCGAGACCGACGCCGACCGGATCTCTGGAACCCCTGGCGCCGAAGGCAAGTTGGGTCCCCGCGGGCTGATTGTCCCGAGCTAAGAACTGGACGTGCACGTTTTTCTTGTTCTGGTCCGTCCCGTCGCCGCGTTCGGCCCACGTCACGAACGAGCCGCCATCCTCGAGGCTGTTGACGGAAAGCGCCAAGCGGTAGGGAATGTTGTCCTCAGGGATTCCCTCCGCGACGACGATCTTGCTGGCGACCGCCTCGAACTTCCGGTTGACGCGCCAGAACAAGATGCTTCTCAGATCATCCTGCGATCTGGGCTGGGACAAAGCCGCAATCAAGAATCCACCACCCGGGGCCGCGTGAATTTCTGGCCGACCGAACAGATATTCATCGTCATTCCTGATCACGAATTTCTTGTTTTTCTTGATATTCCCGCTGTTGCTGTACCGCTTCACGACGATTTTTCCGCCATGGGAAAAAGCAGTGATAAATCCCCCGAACCGCAATGCCGCCACGTCGGTGTATGGTCGGCGTCCCGATCTTCTCGTCTTGAAGATCGGCCCCAATGGCTCGCCGCTTTCGTCATAGCGTTGCGCCCATTTCGCGCCGTTCCACAGCACCATGAAGCTGCCGTCACTCAGGCCGACGACCTGGACGGCACTCGCCATTTGTGATCCCTGGTCGATTGCAAGCCGTGGTCCCTGGGCGACGCCCTCGCTGTCGAATACCCGAAGGTAGGACGACCGCCTGGGAGTTCCGCCCTTTCCGTACCAGGTGGCAACGAAGCCGCCGTTGCGCAGCGCCGCGACATCTGGCGTCGACAGTTCGACAGCGACCTCGTGCTCGCTGAGATCAAGCTGCGGTCCCACCCTGTCCGCCAGGGCGGACCCGGTCGAGATCGTGGCAATTGCAAATGCCAATGCTATGGGCGGAAAGTACTTCTTCAATTTGCATGCTCCCGACGAAAATTATCGGGAAGTGTATTCGGATGTGAAAGATTCCTCAACGGAGCGGTGCTACCGGATATATTCCGGTGGCTAAGTTGATGCTGGCTATAGCCGCGAGCGATCGGACGGCGATGACGGGGAGGACACATGAGCAAGCCGAAAGACTTCATCCAGTACCACAAGGACGGATCGGTCTGGGCGACTGGTCAGACGATCGACGACGTCGCCACCGGTTACTGGGAGTGGTTCCGCAAGGACGGGACGAAACTGCGATCTGGATACTTCGACAACGGCGAGCAGGTCGGGGACTGGACGACCTACGACAAGGCCGGCGCAATCTACAAGGTCACGAGGATGAAGCCGAGATCGTGAGGGGGGCCATGCCGGACCGAGGCGCCGCATGCCGACCGGATGCCTAGTACATCGTCCGTGCGTATATTTCCTGCATCTGCTCTTCGCTGATCGCCGGTGCTTCGTCCGCGATCTGCTCCTTGATGATCTGGCCGAGCGGCGGCATGCGGGAGCGCTCGACCTGGGAGGAGGGATCCCAGAGCTTCGAGCGCATGAACGCCTTGGCGCAGTGCAGATATGCCTCCCGCACGTGGACGACGAGCACGGTGGCGGGAAGCCGGCCGTTGATCGGGAAGCGCGCCTTGAGGTCTTCGTCGTCGCGGATATCCGCAGTCCCGTTGACGCGCAGTGTCTCGCTGAACCCCGGAATCATGAACAGGATGCCGACGGCGGGATTGGCGATGATGTTCGACAGCGTGTCGAGCCGGTTGTTGCCGGGACGGTCGGGCAGGGCGAGGGTGTTGTCGTTCAGCACGGCCACGAAGCCGGGATGCTCCCCGCGCGGCGTGGCGTCGCCGAGACCGTCCGCCCCCTGCGTCGCCAGGACGCAGAACGGCGACAGAGAAATGAAGGTCCTGCAGTGGGGATCGAGCCGGCTGAGCTGCTTGTCGATCACCCGTTTCGACGGCTGCCCGTAGACTGCCCTGAGGGACTCGAGCGTGTCGATCCTTGCCATGGTGCCCCGCTCCTTGGGTCTGCCCGCGTCAGGGCAGTGCCGCGTAGCCTTCCGTGAACCCCCCCAGTGACATCGGGATGCCGATGCCTTCTTCGGGGGTCTGGAAGATGATGAACGTCGCCAGTTCGCCGCCCTCGAGCTTCTCCACCAGTTCCTCGTCGATGATCACCTCTGCCACGCATCCGTTCGGCAGGCAGCGGATAAACTGGGCGCGGCCGACGTCGTCGTCGTCGATCTTCAGGCCGAGGCCGGTCGGCAGGAGGACGCCGAGGGGGGCGAGCACGCGCAGAATCTGGTCCTTGCCGTCGGCGGTCTTCAGGACGATCACCGTCAGCCCGACGTTCTGACGGTCCTCCGCGGTCACGCTCTGGATCAGCGCGCACTGTTCCCCCTGGGCGCCGGGCGGTGTGTCGCAGCGGATCTGCCAGTCGCCGTAATTCTCGCGAAGCGTTCCCTGCGCGCTGGCGGGGCCGGCCAGGTATGCCGGGGCGGCAACAAACGCGCCGACCGCACAAAGCGTCGCCACTGCGAGCGCACGAATCGCCGACCTGTACCCGTTAGCCATTTCCGTATTGCCTTTTCGGTGTCCGTTTGAGCGTGCGTACGGCCGATCGGCCGACGGAATTCGTCTGCAGGCGCGGTGCTAGCAGACCCCCCATCCCTGTCAAGTGATCGCGCCGCCGAGACTGCAGGCGGGGCGGAAACGACGTCCGATCCGCGCTTTCGGCCCTGTTTTGGGATGGCTGGGGCCGTTTGCCGGCAAGGTTCTCCCAATTGTTCTCGCTTTTGCCGTGAGCGCGGCCGCCGAGCGGCTTCGCATGCGGAAATTTGTCGCGCCGCCGGCGGGGAAAGGTCATTGCCGACAATGGCGTAAATGTGATTTTTAAGACAGGCCCCAATGGCTGGTCCCCGCAGAATGGCCGACGGTGCATCGGTGCAGCACCACATTGGGCGAAGCAAGAGGCAAGGGAGCGATCTCAATATGGCTTCATCGAGGGTATTCGCGTCACTCGTCGCGACCATGACCATGCTGTCGGCCGGAGCGATACCCGCGCTGGCGCAGCAGCCGGAGCCTTGGCAGATTGGACTGCAGTCCGCATCGACGCCGGTGATGGAGTCGATCACCGGCTTCCACAACTTCCTGCTGGTGATCATATCGCTGGTCACGCTGTTCGTCCTGGTGCTGCTGACGATCTGCATCGTCAAGTTCAACTCCAAGAGCAACACGACTCCCTCCAGGACGTCGCATAACACCATTCTCGAGGTGGCGTGGACGGTGCTTCCGGTGATCATCCTCGTGGTGATCGCGATTCCATCGTTCCGGCTCCTGTACTTCCAGCTCGAGACGCCGGAGCCCGATCTCACGATCAAGGCAACCGGATACCAGTGGTACTGGGGCTACGAGTACCCCGATCACGAGGGCCTCAGCTTCGATGCGGTAATGCTCGCCGATGACGAGTTGCAGCCGGGCGATCCGCGGCTGCTGGCGACGGACAACAACGTGGTGGTTCCGGTCAACAAGATCGTCAAGGTGCTGGTCACCGGCGATCCGATGGGCGTCATCCATTCCTGGACGATCCCCGCCTTCGGCTCCAAGGTCGATGCGGTTCCGGGCAGAATGAACGAGACGTGGTTCAAGGCGACGAAGACCGGCATGTATTACGGCCAGTGCTCGGAACTGTGCGGGCGCGACCACGCTTTCATGCCGATTTCCGTTCAGGTCGTGGAGCAGGCCGAGTACGACGCCTGGGTCTCCGAACGTACGGCGGGTCTCCAGCCGCGCGACGACAAGAAAAAGTTCGCCCAGAACACCCTCGGGAGCGAGTGATCGGGCAGGCGACGCTCGAACGGCGGCGCAGCGGATCAGAAAAAGGATAACGGCATATGGCATATGCAGCGGCACATGAAGCTCACGAACACCATCCCACCGGATGGCGCCGTTGGCTGCTTTCGACGAACCACAAGGATATCGGGACCCTCTACCTGCTGCTCGCGATGACCGGCGGCATCGTCGGCGGCTTCCTCTCGGTGATGATGCGTGCCGAATTGATGGAGCCGGGGATGCAGATCTTCGGATCCGGCGCGATGTTCAACGTGTTCGTCACCGGTCACGGATTGATCATGGTGTTCTTCATGGTCATGCCGGCGCTGATGGGTGGCTTCGGGAACTGGTTCGTCCCCATCATGATCGGCGCGCCGGACATGGCGTTCCCGCGGATGAACAACATCTCGTTCTGGCTGCTCGCCGCCGCCTTCCTGCTGCTCGTCGTTTCCATGTTCGTTCCCGGCACCGCGTCGGGATATGGCGTCGGTACGGGCTGGACGGCCTATGCGCCGCTGTCGACCACAGGGCATACCGGTCCGGCAATGGATTTTGCGATCTTCTCGCTCCATCTGGCAGGCGCGTCGTCGATCCTCGGCGCGATCAATTTCATCACGACGATCTTCAACATGCGTGCGCCGGGCATGACCCTGCACAAGATGCCGCTGTTCGTGTGGTCGTGCCTGATCACGGCCTTCCTGCTGCTGCTGGCCTTGCCGGTTCTCGCCGGCGCCATCACGATGCTGCTGACCGACCGCAACTTCGGCACCACGTTCTTCTCGCCCGAGGGCGGCGGCGACCCGATCCTGTACCAGCACCTGTTCTGGTTCTTCGGCCACCCCGAGGTCTACATCATCATCCTGCCGGCCTTCGGCGTCGTCAGCCAGGTCGTCGCGACATTCTCGCGCAAGCCCGTGTTCGGGTATCTGGGCATGGCCTATGCCATGGTCGCGATCGGCGGCATTGGCTTCGTCGTCTGGGCCCACCACATGTACACGGTCGGCATGGACGTCGACACGCAGGCCTATTTCGTGGCGGCGACGATGATCATCGCGGTTCCGACGGGCGTGAAGATCTTCTCGTGGATCGCCACCATGTGGGGCGGGTCGATCGAGTTCCGCACTCCGATGCTGTGGTCGATCGGCTTCATCTTCCTGTTCACGGTCGGCGGCGTGACGGGCGTTGTCCTGTCGAATGCCGGCGTCGATCGTTCGCTGCACGACACTTACTACGTGGTCGCCCACTTCCACTACGTGATGTCGCTGGGCGCCTTGTTCGGGATCTTCGCGGCTTGGTACTACTGGTTCCCGAAGATGACCGGATACATGTACTCCGAGTTCGTCGGGAAGCTGCACTTCTGGGTGTCCTTCGTGGGCGTCAACCTGCTGTTCTTCCCGCAGCATTTCCTCGGTCTGGCGGGCATGCCGCGGCGCTACGTGGACTATCCGGATGCCTTCGCGGGCTGGAACTTCGTGTCCTCGATCGGCTCGTACATCTCGGCCTTTGCGGTCTTCATCTTCCTGTACGGCGTGATCCAGGCCTTCATGGCCAAGCGCAAGGCGGCCGACAATCCGTGGGGCGCGGGTGCGACGACGCTGGAATGGACGCTGTCCTCGCCGCCGCCGTTCCATCAGTTCAACACGCTGCCGCGGATCAGCTGACCGCAACCATTGACCGGCGGCCCGTCAGGGCCGCCGGCTCCGGCTTGCCGGAGCTTGAACCCAACAGGATCCCCCGCTCCTCATGACTGAAGCCCGTATCGATTTGAACGCGTCCGCCGAACCGTCGATGGTCACGGTCGGCCACGGCGGCGTGCGCGACTTCGTTTCGCTCCTGAAACCGCGGGTGATGTCGCTGGTCGTGTTCACCGCGGTCGTGGCGCTGGCGGTAGCGCCGGTTTCGGTTCATCCGATCATCGCGTTTGCCGCCATCCTCTCCATCGCCACCGGGGCAGGCGCCGCCGGCGCGCTCAACATGTGGTACGACGCAGATATCGACCGGGTCATGAGCCGGACGCGCGAGCGGCCGATCCCCTCGGGCGCGGTCGCGCCGAGCGAGGCGCTGGCCTTCGGCATGGTGCTGGCGGTGTTTTCCGTGCTGGTGCTCGGTCTCGCCACCAACTGGCTCGCCGCCGCGCTGCTCGCCTTCACCATATTCTTCTACGGTGTCGTCTACACGATGTGGCTGAAGCGGGCGACGCCGCAGAACATCGTCATCGGCGGCGCGGCCGGCGCGTTCCCGCCGGTGATCGCCTGGGCGGCGGCGACCGGCACGGTCTCGATCGAACCGATCGTGCTGTTCCTGATCATCTTCTTTTGGACGCCGCCGCATTTCTGGGCGCTGGCTCTGGTCCGCTCCGGCGACTATGCCCGTGCCGGCGTGCCGATGCTTCCGGTGGTATCGGGTGCCGAGGAAACCCGTCGGCAGATATTACTGTATTCGCTCGTGCTGGTGCCTCTCGGCCTTGCTCCGGTGGTGCTCGGATTCGGGGGATGGCTCTACCTGGCCGTGTCGCTCGGTCTCGGCGCGATCTTCCTTGTTCTGGCATGGAAGCTGCGCAGCGGACATGGCGACGCGATCGGACCCGTCGCCCGCCGGCTGTTCGGCTTCTCGATCGTCTATCTGTTCGGCCTGTTCGCCGCCCTGCTTGCCGAGCATGTGCTCGGGCTGCCGGGCCAGGAGACTCTCGGCAATGCCTTCGCAGGCCTTGTTCAGTCGGGGCTTGCCGCGTGATCCATGGAAGAACCAGGCATCGTTCTTACCCCGGAGCAGAAGCGGCGCAGGCGAATGCGTTCGATCGCAATCGCCCTGTCGCTGGCCGGCCTTGTCCTGCTGCTCTACCTGGTGACCATCGTCAGGATGGGCCCCGACGTGATCGAGCGGCCGCTGTGAGGTGGTCCCGGAGGATCGGCGGATGAGCAGCGAACACAAGTCTTCGGGCAACCGCCGGCAGAAGGCCACCGCCCTCGCCCTGTTCGCGCTGGTCGCCGGCATGGTCTGCCTGTCCTTTGCGGCGGTCCCCCTCTACAACATGTTCTGCCGCGTCACCGGGTACGGCGGCACGACGCAACGCGCGGAGGCGGCGTCCGACCAGGTTCTCGATCGCACCGTGACGGTTCGCTTCGATTCCAACATGTCGGGCAGCCTGCCGTGGTCGGTGAAGCCGGAACAGACCAGGCTGAAGCTGCGGATCGGTGAGACCGGCACGATGGTGTATGTCGCGCGCAACACCAGCGACGCGGCCACGATCGGCACGTCGACCTTCAACGTCTCGCCGCCGGCCGCCGGATACTATTTCAACAAGATCCAGTGCTTCTGCTTCACCGAGCAGCCTCTCGGCCCGAACGAGACCGCCGACATGCCGGTGGTGTTCTTCGTCGATCCGGCATTCGCCGAAGACAAGGACACTCGCGATCTGTCCGAAATCACGCTGTCCTACACGTTCTTCCCGGTCGAGGCCGACGGGGAGGATCCGGCAAGGCCCGTCGCTTCGGTGCCGGACGGGTCGGACAAGCGTCCACTGTAAGAACTTGATAGAGACAAGGGCCCGCGCTAAGCCGTATCGCGCGACCTGACGAGGGGATCAAAATGGCAGACGCCCACGCCAAGCATCACGACTACCACCTGGTCGAACCGAGCCCGTGGCCGTTCGTCGGAGCCCTTTCGGGCTTCGTGTCGGCGACCGGCATGGTCATGTTCATGCACGACATGGGCCCCTGGGTCCTGATCGTCGGCCTGCTGGGCGTCGCCTATACGATGATCTCGTGGTGGCGCGACGTGATTCGCGAAGCGGAGGTCGAAGGCCACCACACACCGGTCGTGCAGCTTCACCTGCGCTACGGCATGATCCTGTTCATCGCCTCGGAGGTGATGTTCTTCGTCGCCTGGTTCTGGGCCTACTTCGACGCGTCGCTTTTCACCGGCGAGGCGATCCAGTACAGCCGCGTCGAGGCCACGGGCGGGGTGTGGCCGCCGGTCGGTATCGAGACCTTCGATCCCTGGCACCTGCCGCTGCTCAACACGCTTATCCTGCTGACCTCGGGAACGACGGTCACCTGGGCGCACCATTCCCTTCTCCACAACGATCGCAACGGCCTCAAGTGGGGCCTGATCTGCACCGTCATCCTGGGCGTCCTGTTCTCGTTTGTGCAGGCGTTCGAATACGCCCATGCCGACTTCGCCTTCGGTGGCAACATCTACGGGGCCACCTTCTTCATGGCGACCGGCTTCCACGGGGCCCACGTACTGATCGGCTCGATCTTCCTGATCGTCTGCCTGTTCCGGGTCTTCGCCGGCCACTTCAAGCCGGACCACCATTTCGGCTTCGAGGCCGCGGCCTGGTACTGGCATTTCGTCGACGTCGTCTGGTTGTTCCTGTTCATCTGCATCTACATCTGGGGCTCCAGTGCGGCCGAAATCTACTGACGCGAGGCGCCTGCGCCGCTGAATCATTGCGAAGGCGGCCCCCGGCCGCCTTCCGTTTTTCGGGGACCTCCGGCGCGGCAACCAGGAGACCATGACAGACGACCACCGATATCCGCCGCTGCCGCCGCTCTCCACCGGCCTGGCGGGCCGCTGTCCACGCTGCGGCGAGGGCCGGCTGTTTTCGGGCTTCCTGTCGACGGCGCCGGAATGCCCGAACTGCGGACTCGACTATTCCTTCATCGATTCCGGGGACGGTCCCGCCGTCTTCGTCATCTTCATCGTCGGAGCGATCGTCGTCGGCCTGGCCTTCTTCGTGGAGTTCAACTACAGGCCGCCGTACTGGCTTCATCTGGTGCTGTGGCTGCCTCTGATCGTGATCCTGTCGCTCGGCATGCTGCGGCCGCTGAAGGGCCTGATGATTGCACAGCAGTACCATCACAAGGCCCAGGAGGGCCGAATGGAAACGCCACGCGACCCCGGCGCAGGCGGCGAGGGCTGACGTGCCGGCCTGGCGCAAGGTCGCACTGACCGGTCTGCTCGTCCTGGTTGCGTTCGCGATCCTGTGCGGCCTCGGCATCTGGCAGATGCAGCGTCTCGCCTGGAAGAACGGCCTGATCGCGATGGTCGAGGAGCGGGTCGAGAAGCCCGCCGTTCCACTGCCCGAGGAATCGGAGTGGCCGGCGGTCAACAGGGAGGAGGACGAATACCGCAAGGTGACGCTGTCCGGCGAGTTCCGCCACGATCTCGAAGCACCCGTCTTCACCACGCTGGACGATCCGAAGTTCGGGCTGAACGGGGCAGGGTACTGGATCCTGACTCCGCTGCGTCTCCCCGACGGTTCCATCGTGATGGTCAATCGCGGCTTCGTCCCGATAGAGCGCAAGGATCCTGCGACCCGGCCGGAAGGACAGGTCGATGGCGAAGTGGACGTTACCGGTCTCCTGCGCATGCCGGAGCGAGGCAACCTGTTCACGCCGGACGCGGACCCCGGCGCGAATGCCTGGTTCGTCCGGGACCCGGCCAGCATTGCCGAGGCACGGAACCTCGACAGGGTGGCCCCGTTCTTCATCGATGCCGATGCCACGCCCAATCCCGGCGGATTGCCGATCGGCGGCACGACCCGGGTCCAATTCCGCAACGATCATCTCGGCTATGCGCTGACATGGTTCGGACTGGCGCTGGCGCTTGGCGTCGTCTTCGCGGTATGGGCAGCGGGTCAGCTGCGCCAGAACCGCAACCTTGCCGGCCACCAGCCCCGGCAATAGGCTCCGGGACCAGTTCGGCAGTGAAGCATCGATCAAGTGACATTTCGGAGCTGACTTGAAATACGTAAGCACGCGCGGGCAGGCGCCCGCCCTCGATTTTTCGGACGTTCTGCTGACCGGCCTGGCGGCTGACGGCGGCCTCTACGTGCCGGAAACCTGGCCTTCCCTCAGCCAGGGCGAGATCTCGGCGCTGGCGGGCCTCGACTACGCCGACGCAGCGCAGAGGATCATCGCGCCGTTTGTCGGCGAGGCCATCGAGGCCGGCGCATTGCGCCAGATGCTGCACGACGCCTACGGGCAGTTTCGGCATCCGGCCGTCGCACCGCTCGTGCAGTCGTCGCCGAACGGCTGGATCCTGGAGCTGTTCCACGGTCCGACACTGGCCTTCAAGGATGTCGCGATGCTGCTGCTCGCGCGTCTGATGGATCATGTTCTGGCCGAACGCGGCGGCCGCGCGACTATCGTGGGCGCGACTTCGGGCGATACCGGCGGCGCGGCGATCGAGGCCTTCCGCGGCCTTGAACGGGTCGACGTTTACATCCTCTACCCGCACGGGCGGGTCAGCGACGTGCAGCGCCGACAGATGACGACGGCGCGGGAGGACAACGTCCATGCGCTCGCACTCGACGGCACGTTCGACGACTGCCAGGCGATCGTGAAGGGCCTGTTCGGGGATGAGGGCTTTCGCAGCCGGGTTACGCTCAGCGGCGTCAACTCGATCAACTGGGCCCGCATCGTCGCGCAGGTCGTCTACTATTTCACCTCCGCCGTGGCACTCGGGGCACCAAGCCGGCCGGTGAGCTTCGCGGTTCCAACGGGCAACTTCGGCGACATCTTCGCTGGCTACGTCGCCTCGCGCATGGGGCTCGACATTGAACGGCTGGTGGTGGCCACCAATGTGAACGACATTCTGGCCAGGACCCTCGACACGGGCCGCTACGAGGTCCGTTCCGTGGTGCCGACATCGAGCCCGAGCATGGACATCCAGGTTTCCAGCAATTTCGAGCGGCTGCTGTTCGAGGCGTCGGGCCGTGACAGCGACGCGGTCGCCCGCTGGATGGACGGGCTGCGGCAGTCCGGCTCCTTCACGATCGACCACGCGACGCTCGCGGCGATCCGCGAACGCTTCGACGCCGTCAGCGTGGACGAGAACGCCTGCGGCACGACGATCCGCGACATGCTCGCCTCCGGCGGCTATCTCGCCGATCCGCATACCGCGATCGGGCTGGCGGCGGCGCGCCGGCACGGCAATGATCCGGCGACCCCGATGATCACATTGTCGACGGCGCATCCTGCCAAGTTCCCGGACGCGGTCGAAGCCGCCGCCGGGGTCAGGCCGGCTTTGCCGGACTGGCTGTCGGACCTGCACGAACGGGAGGAGACCTTCACGCGTCTGCCTGCCGATCAGGCCGCAGTTGCAAGTCACATCGTATCGACGACGCGCGTCGTCACCGAGGAAGCGTAGATGAGCGTACGAACCACCACTCTCGACAACGGCCTGCGGGTCGTCACGGCAGAGATGAGCCATGTGCAGACGGCGGCCCTCGGTGTCTGGGTGCGCGCGGGCGCGCGCAACGAGCGTCCGGAGGAACATGGCCTCTCGCATCTGCTGGAGCACATGGCCTTCAAGGGCACGAGGCGTCGCAATGCCCGCCAGATCGCCGAGGAGATCGAATCCGTCGGCGGCGACCTGAACGCCGCAACGAGCCACGAGACCACCGCCTACTACGCGCGGGTGCTGAAGGAGGACGTGCCGCTCGGCTTCGACATCCTCTCCGACATCCTGCGCGACAGCGTCTTCGACGGCGAGGAACTGCGCCGCGAGCAGCACGTGATCCTGCAGGAGATCGGTGCCGCCCTCGACGATCCGGACGATCTCGTCCACGATCTGCTGCAGGCAGCCGCGTTCGGCGACCAGCCGATCGGCCGGCCGATCCTGGGCACCGCCGAGACGGTCGCCGCCCAGCGCGTCGAGGGGCTTCGTTCCTACCTGTCCGAGCACTATCGGGCGCCGGAAATGATCGTCGGCGCGGCCGGCGCCGTCGACCACGAGGCGATCGTCGATCTCGCCGGCGACCTGTTCGGCGGCTTCGCCGCCACACCGGGCGCGCCGTCGCCGGCGGCGCGTTACGTCGGGGGCGAGCGCAAGGTCGAGAAGGACCTGTCCGAAGCCAACCTGCTGTTCGCGTTTCCCGCACCGGCGTTCGTCGACGAGGATTTCTATGCGGCCCGGATCGCAGCCGCCGTGCTGGGCGGAGGCATGTCCTCGCGGCTGTTCCAGCGCGTCCGCGAGGAGAAGGGCCTCTGCTATTCGATCTATGCGTTCAACTGGGCGTTTTCCGACGTCGGTCTGTTCGGCATATCGGCGGCGACCGAACCGCAGGACATCGAGCAGCTGATCGATGTCACGACCGCGGAAGTGTCGAACGCGATCAGCGAGATCGACGATCAGGAGGTCACCCGCGCACGTGCCCAGCTCAAGGCCGGCCTGCTCATGGGGCTGGAAAGCTGTGCGGCCAGGGTCGAACAGATCGCGCGCCAGTCGCTGTTCCTCGGTCGCACCGTATCGATGGAGGAACTCACCCGTCGTATCGACGCGGTCGATGCCGCAAGCGTCAGGAACATCCTGGCCAGGATCATCTACGACAATCCGCCGACCCTTGCGGCGGTCGGGCCCGTCGAACGCCTTGAATCCGCCTCTGATTTGCAGGAAAGATTGCGTGCAGCCGCGCGCGACGCGGCATGATCGGGCGACGGTTTTGGCAAGATGGTGTTCCTCAGGTCGGTAACCGCCGAAACGGGACCGGCGATCCATGGCGAGGGGGTTCTGCTGCGCACCCCTCAGATGGGGGATTTCCCCGCCTGGATGGCACTGCGTGAGAGCAGCCGGGCATTCCTGACCCCCTGGGAACCCACCTGGCCGATGGACGATCTCACCCGATCGGCGTTCCGCCGCCGCATTCGACGCTACCTCCAGGACATCCGCGAGGACGCCGCATATCCGTTCTTCATTTTCCGCAGTGACAACGACGCGTTCATCGGCGGTGTCACCCTGTCAAATGTACGGCGCGGCGTGACCCAGTCCGCATCGCTGGGATACTGGATCGGCGAATCCTTCGCCCGCCAAGGCTATATGACCGCTGCCGTGAGCGCATTGGTACCATTCGTATTTGAACAGCTCAGGCTGCATCGGCTCGAAGCGGCTTGCCTTCCCTCGAACGCGGCGTCTATACGGCTTCTTGAAAAAGTCGGATTTGCGCGCGAGGGCTTTGCGCGTCGGTATTTGCGTATCAATGGCGTCTGGCAGGACCATTTCCTCTACGCGATGCTCAGCGACGATCCGCGCCCCCTGGTGCGGTGAATGCTGACATGCCGGCGGCGCCGGAATCGCGACACACGGAAGGCCGGATGAAAGACAGGATCGGGGGGCACCTAGGACGGCTGGCCGCAGCCCTGTTGGGCTTGGTCGTGCTGGCGCTCGCCGTGTTACCGGCGCATGCCCTTGAGGCAATCCCCGTTCCCCTCGACAGCAGCGCCATCGACCTGACCGAGTCCGTCGACCTGTATCTGAGATACGGCGACCGCATCCAGATTTCGACCGCGCCGGACGCGGAGGGCTTCGTGCGCCGGATCGAGGTACGTTCCCGCGAGCCCGGCCACACCGCGTCCTGGGCCGTGTTCGCGCTGCGCAACGATTCCGACGAACAGATCGACCGCCTTCTGGTGGCCCCCTATTTCCGCATGGTCGGCTCGGGCATCGTCAGGCCGGATCTCGGCCAGTCGCGCATCAGCGCCATCACCCCGAGTCAGGGCTTCCGGCCGGACAGGGAAGACAGTCACGACGCCGACATCTACCTGATCACCCTCGATCCGGGCGCCGTGGTGACCTACGTCGTCGAACTCGCCGGCGACAGCATACCGCAGCTGCGCCTGTGGCAGCCCGACGCCTACAAGGAGAACGTCAACAGCTTCACCCTCTACCAGGGCATGGTGATCGGCATAGCCGGCCTTCTGGCGCTGTTTCTCACCGTTCTGTTCGTGGTCAAGGGCACGCTGATCTTTCCGGCCGCCGCGAGCATCGCCTGGGCGGTTCTGGCCTACCTGTCGATCGACTTCGGGTTCTGGAACAAGATCTTCGACGTGCCGGTCCAGGGCGACCAGGTGTTCCGGGCGGGCGCCGAGGCGATCCTGGCGGCAACGCTGCTGATCTTCCTGACCGCCTATCTCAGCCTGATGCGATGGCACGTGCGGCTGCTGTATGTCGCGGCGCTGTGGCTGATCACTCTTGTCGGCGTCGCCGCCCTTGCGGTGTTCGACGCGCCGCTCGCCGCCGGGATCGCCCGCCTGTCGCTCGGCGGCATCGGCATCATCGGAATGGCTCTCATCCTGTTCCTGGCCTTCCGCGGCTTCGACCGGGCCATCCTGCTGATACCGACCTGGCTGCTGCTGCTCGCCTGGCTCGTTGCCGCGGGGATGACCGTAACCGGCCGGCTGTCGAACGATCTGGTCTCTCCGGCCCTGGCTGGCGGCCTCGTGGTGCTGGTGCTGCTGGTCGGCTTCACCGTCATGCAGCACGCCTTCGCCGGCGGAGCGATCGGCTCGGGCATGCTCAGCGACTTCCACCGCAAGGCGCTGGCCCTGATCGGCGCCGGGGACCTGGTGTGGGACTGGGACGTTCCGCGCGACCGGATCTTCGTCTCGCCGGAGCTGGAGGAGAAGCTCGGCCTGAAGCCGAACGCCCTGGAAGGCAGCGTGCGCCGCTGGATCGACGCGCTTCATGCCGGAGACCGCGACCGGTTTCGCGCCTCGCTCGATGCCGTCGTCGAGCAGCGGCGCGGACGGATCGCCCAGGACTTCCGGCTGAGGGCCGCCGACGGCCACTATTTCTGGTACCGGATGCGCGCGCGCCCGATCCTCGGCGACGACGGCGAGGCGATCCGCCTCGTCGGCACGCTCGTCGACGTCACGGAGATCAAGAACGCCGAGGAGCGCCTGCTGCACGACGCGGTGCACGACAATCTGACGGGCCTGCCCAATCGCGAGCTCTACCTCGACCGCCTCGAGGCGGCGATCCTGCGCGGCCGCAGCGGCGAGACCCGGCCGACGGTCTTCGTCATCGATATCGACCGCTTCCGCCAGGTCAATGACGGGTTCGGCATCGCGGTCGGCGATTCGATCCTGCTGACGATGGCAAGGCGCCTGCAGCGCCATCTGAAGCTGTCGGACACGCTGGCCAGGCTGGCCGGCGACCAGTTCGGCATCATCCTCGTGTCGGAAGGCGATCCCAAGCGCATTGCTGCCTTCGCCGAGGCCGTGCGCCGCACCATCCGCACCCCGATCACCTTCGGCGACCGCGAGGTGTTCCTGACTGCCTGCGTCGGCATTTCCGTCTTTGACGGCGGCGACAAGCGCAAGGAGGACCTGCTGGAGGACGCCGAGATCGCCATGTACCACGCCAAGCGGTTCGGACCGGACCGGGTCGAGGCGTTCAAGCCGGTGATGCGCACCATGGGCGGCGACCGGTTGGCCCTGGAATCAGACCTCCGCAGGGCGCTTGAGCGGGAGGAGATCAAGCTCGTCTTCCAGCCGATCATGCGGCTGGACAACAAGCGGATCGCGGGATTCGAGGCGCTGGTCAGGTGGGATCACCCCCGCCACGGCCGCCTCAATCCGCAGGAATTCCTGTCCATCGCCGAGGAAAGCGGCATGATCGTCGAGATCGGGCTGTTCGTGATGGATCGCGCGGCCCGCCAGCTCGGCGCCTGGCAGCGGGCGATGGGGGTCCACCTGCCGATCTTCGCCTCCGTCAACGTCTCCAGCCGGCAGCTGCTGCGCCACGACCTGATCAACGACATCCGCGCCGTGCTCGACCGCAACGAGGTTGTGCCGGGCACGCTGAAGCTCGAAGTCACCGAGTCGCTGGTGATGGAGAACCCGGAATACGCCGCACAGGTCCTCGAGCGTGTCCGCGAACTCGGCGCCGGGCTGGCCCTGGACGACTTCGGCACCGGCTATTCATCGCTCAGCTACCTGCAGAGATTCCCCTTTGATACCATCAAGGTGGACCGGTCGTTCGTGCGCCACAACGGCAGCGGGACGCGGCCGGTGATCCTGCGCTCGATCGTCGCGCTGGCCCACGATCTCGGCATGGAAGTTGTCGCGGAAGGCGCCGAGACCGACGAGGACGCCATCGAGCTCTACGCGCTCGGCTGCGAGTACGCGCAGGGCTTTCTGTTCGGCGAGCCGATGTCGGCGGAGGAATGCCGGCACCTGCTGGCGCGCCAGTCCGCCATGATGCGTCATTAGCCTGCCAGGACGGTGCCGCCGGACTGCCGTCGCCCTGCCGTCAGTGTGCCATCGGTGTGCCGTCAGGCGCGGCCCGCGTCCGGCGAGAAATGGCCGGGGTCGATCCCGAGCTTGCGCAGCGCCAGGTCGTATTTGGAATCCAGATCCACCCCGAAGATCAGGTCCGCATCGGCGCCGCAATGCAGCCAGCCGTTCGCCTGGATCTCGCTCTCCAGCTGACCCGGCGCCCAGCCGGAGTAGCCGAGCGCCAGCAGCGCGCTTTGCGGCCCGTCGCCCTTGGCGATCGCCTTGAGGATGTCCAGTGTCGCCGTCAGGCAGATGCCCTCGTCGATCGGCAGGGTCGAGTTCTCGACGAACCAGTCGGCGGAATGCAGCACGAAGCCGCGGCCGGTCTCCACCGGCCCGCCGACATGGACCCGCATCCGGCCGACATCGGCGGGCAGGCGGATCTCGTCGCCCTCGCCGATGACGTCGAGTTGGCGCAGCAGGTCGGTGAAGCGGATGTTCTCGGCGGGCTGGTTGAGGATGATCCCCATGGCGCCGTCGTCGGAATGGGCGCACATGTAGATGACGCTCCGCTCGAAGCGCGGATCGCCCATCGTCGGCATGGCGATCAGCACCTGGCCGTCGAGAAAACCCCGTCCGCCGCCGCCGCCGAAACCCTGGAACTCCTTGAACGCCATGACGGCAATGGTAGCGCTCCCGGCGGAATTTGGAAGTGCCGCGGCGAGCCGGAGGTCACACAGGCTTGAAGGGCCTTGATGTCGCCGCGTCACCGGATTAGGCCATGATCAGGCGGTCCGAGCCGCCAGCCCATACCGGAGTGCCGCGCCCCGTGTTGCGAATTCCTGCCCTTGCCGCCGCCATCGCTGCGCTGTCGATCCTTGCCGCCGCGCCCGCACCGGCCGCCGCGCAGGCCTGGCAGGATCCCGCACGGGTGCGGCTGATCGACGGCGGCGTGCTGGCCGACGGTCCCGACCGGCTGGCGGGCCTGGAGATCCTGCTCGATCCGGGCTGGAAGACCTACTGGCGCGATCCCGGCGACTCCGGCATCCCGCCGCAGCTGGACTTCTCCGGGTCGCGGAACCTCGCCGCCGTCGAAATCGAATGGCCGGCCCCGGAGCTGCACTGGGACGGCTATGCCTGGATCGTCGGCTATACCGAGGCGGTGGTGTTTCCGCTGGTCGTCACGCCGCAGGACCCGGACGTGCCCGTCGACCTCGACGTCAGGCTCGCCTACGGCGTCTGCAAGGACATCTGCGTCCCGGCGGAAGCCGAGGCGGAACGGCTGCTCGACGGCCGCTCGGCGCGGCCGGCCGGCATCGAGTTCTACCGGGCCCGCGTGCCCGTGGCCGTCGACGGTCCGGACGGGCGCGGCGGCGTCGTCTCGGCGACGGTCGATCGCAGCGGCGAGGTGCCGGTGCTCGAATTGCGGCTGAAGCTGCCCGGCGAACCGGATGACGCCTATGCGGTGGTCGAGGCCCCCGAGGGATGGTACCTGCCGGTCCCGGAACGGTCCGACGCCGAGCCCGGCCTGTTCCTGGTGCCGCTCGACGGCGCGCCGGACGCAGCGGCGATCCGGGGCGCCGAACTGCGCGTCACGGGCGTGTCGCCCACCTTTTCGTTTGAGCAGCGGGTCGCCCTCGATTAGGTCATGTCGGGTACCATGCCGGGATCGGCCGGCGGCGGACGTCCGCCGGTGCCCGGGGTTTTCGAAGAGGAGAGGGAAATGATCAAGGTTGGGGACAAGCTGCCGGATGCCACCTTCATGGTAATGGGCGAATCCGGTCCCGCGCAGAAATCCACCGGCGACGTGTTTTCCGGCCGCAAGGTCGTGCTGTTTGCGGTGCCCGGCGCCTTCACGCCGACCTGCAACAACCTTCACCTGCCCGGCTTCCTGGCCAATGCCGACAAGTTCAAGGCCAAGGGCGTCGACGCGATCGCCTGCGTCTCCACCAACGACGTCTTCGTCCTCGACGCCTGGTCGAAATCGACCGGGGCCGAGGGCACGATCGAGTTCCTGGCCGACGGCAATGCCGATTTCGCCAGGGCGACCGGCCTGTCCTTCGACGGCTCCCCGCGCGGCATGGGCACCCGCTCGCGGCGCTACGCGATGCTGGTCGACGACGGCGTCGTCAAGGTGCTCAACGTCGAGGAGACCGGCGCCACCGCCGAGGCCTCCAGCGCCGACGCACTGCTCGCGCAGATCTGAGCCGGCCGACGGTCTGCCCCGACGGTCTGCCACGGTCTGCCCCGACGGTCTGCCCCGGCGGCTGGGCCCGGCGGCCGGTGTCGATTTAGGCAGGATTCCGCCAAACGGGCAGCGCCAGTCCGGCCGGTCCTTTCGGAGGCCGCCGCACCGGCGCCGGCATGCGGCGGCCCCGGCATCGGTCGCGACCGCCGTACGCTCCGCTCGCTGACGCTCGCTGCGCGCCCCACCCCCGACCCCTCCCCACGAGGGGGAGGGGAGGCGCTGTGGCACGGCCTTCTTCTGCCTTCACCGTCATGGCAAAGGGGCACCGCTGCACAAGGAGGAGACGAAGCCTTTCCGGTGCGGCCCTCTTCTCCCTCCCCCCTCGTGGGGGAGGGTCGGGGAGGGGGCGCGCGCCGGAGGCGCGCGTTCTGCGGCAGCGGCCGGTTCAGCCGTCGCGGTCGGGCACGATCATCCGCCGCTGCTCTTCGATGGCGGCCTCGATCACCTGGCAGCAGCCGTCGGTGTTCGACAGGACGTCGCTGTTCCATAGCCGCACGACACGAAACCCCTGCGCGGCGAGCCAGGCGTCGCGCGCCCGGTCGCGGGCGTTGTCGGCATGCTGTCCGCCATCGATCTCGATGACGAGCTTCAGCGACAGGATGGCGAAGTCGGCAATGAACGGGCCGATCGGCGCCTGCCGCCGCAGAGGCACGCCGCGGCGCCGCACGGGATCGAGCGCGCGCCACAGCGCCCGCTCGGCGTCCGTCGGCTCGCGCCGCAGAGCGCGGGCGCGGCGGCGGGTCCTGTGGGTGACGCGGCTGATCGGCACGGGCGGCTCCGCGGGTCGAGGGAGGATCATAGCGCGGATGCGGCCCGGCCCCACGCTCCGCTCGCTGACGCTCGCTGCGCGCCCCACCCCCGACCCCTCCCCACGAGGGGGAGGGGAGGCACTGTGGCACGGCCTTCTTCTGCCTTCACCGTCATGGCGAAGGGGCGCCGCTGCACAAGGGGGAGACAAAGCTTTTCCGGTGCGGCCCTCTCCTCCCTCCCCCCTCGTGGGGGAGGGTCGGGGAGGGGGCGCGCGCCGGAGGTGCGCGTTCTGCGGCAGCGGGGTGTTCAGCCGTTGGCCCGATTCTGCGGAGTTGCTCTTCGAATGCGGCATTCGGCGGTACGATGATGCCCACGTGCTGGGCCTTGGTGAAGGACGCCGTCGCTCGAGCAACAGCGCGCCCGCCGCACGCTCCGCTCGCCACAGGCTCGCTGCGCGCCCCACCCTCGACCCCTCCCCACGAGGGGGAGGGGAGGCGCTGTGGCACGATTCGCGGTTCCTGCTGCCTCGTGTGGGACTCCCATCGGCTTGCGCGGTACTCGGTTCGGACGCAATTCGCAGCGCAAGTGGGGAAGAGGGAGGCTCTGCGACACGGCCTCCATCTCCCTCCCCCCCCGGTGGGGGAGGGTCGGGGAGGGGGCTCGCGCTGCAGGCGCGCGGTCGGCCGGCGCCATGCCTCCCCGGCAGCGCGGCGGCCGGTCGGAGGCGCCGCGGGGGGTCAGCCTTTCGGACGGGGTGCCGACAGGGGGGGGCGGCGGGACGGCTTGAAGGGTGCCATGCCCTGGCGGGCGAGCGCGTCGGCGCGTTCGTTGCCGGGGTCTCCGGCGTGGCCCCTGACCCAGTGCCAGACGATGTCGTGCCGGCCGATGACACCCTCGAGTTCCTGCCAGAGCTCGACGTTCTTGACCGGCTTCCTGTCGGCGGTGCGCCAGCCGCGGGCCTTCCAGCTCTTCAGCCAGGTCATGATGCCGTTGCGCAGGTAGGCGGAATCGGTGTGGAGGTCGACGGCGGTGGGGCGTTTCAGCGCCTCCAGGGCGCGGATCGCCGCCAGCAGCTCCATGCGGTTGTTGGTGGTCAGCGCCTCGCCGCCACACAGTTCCTTCTCGTGATCGCCCCATACCAGCAGGGCGCCCCAGCCGCCCGGGCCGGGATTGCCGGAGCAGGCGCCGTCGGTCCAGATCTGCACGCGCGCGGTCTCGGCCATCAGTCGAGACCGTATTCGCCGGCCGAGCCGACGGAGCGGTGGAACCTGATCCGCCTGGCGTATTCGAGCGGATCCTTGGGACGCACGAAGGCGCCAGGCGGGTGGTTCAGCCAGTCGTAGAGGCGGGTCACGAAGAACCGCATGGCGGCGCCGCGGGCGAGCAGCGGCAGGGCTGCGGCTTCGGCCGTCGTCAGCGGCCGCCGGTCGGCGTAGGCGGTGAGCATGGCCCGCGCCTTGGTCACGTTGAACGACAGGTCAGGTTCGAAGCACCATGCGTTGAGGCACACGGCGATGTCGTAGGCAAGCGCGTCCCGGCAGGCGAAGTAGAAGTCGATCAGGCCCGACAGCCGGCTGTTCAGGAAGAACACGTTGTCGGGAAACAGGTCGGCGTGGATGACGCCGAGCGGCAGATCCTGCGGCCAGTTGGCCTCCAGGTAGGTCAGCTCGGCCTCCATCTCCGCGGCGAGGCCCGCCTGCAGGGTGTCGGCCCGGTCGGCGACGGCCGCGAAGATCGGCCGCCAGTCCTCGACGGACAGGGCGTTGGTGCGTTCGCCGGGATAGTCGAGCGCGGCCTTGTGCATCGCCGCCAGCGTGGTGCCGAGCGAGCGGCAGTGGCCGACGGCGGGCCTGCGCACCCAGACGCCCTCCAGGAACGTCATCAGCGCCGCCGGACGACCGCACAGCGTGCCGAGGCTGCGACCCTGCCTGTCGTGCATCGGCAGCGGGCAGGTGACGCCCTTGCCGGAGAGATGCTCCATCAGGCCGAGGAAGAACGGCAGGTCCTTCGGGTCGACCCGCTTCTCGTAGAGCGTCAGGATGAAGCTGCCCCGGTCGGTGTGGACGATGTAGTTGGTGTTCTCGACGCCCTCGGCGATGCCCTTGAAGGAGAGCAGCCGGCCGGCGTCGTATTCGGCGAGGAATCGGGTGAGATCCTCGTCGGGCACTTCCGTGTAGACGGCCATATGCCGGAAAATCCTATTCGGCCGCTTCGCGGAGGGCCCGCGGCAGATTGAAGGTGATGGTCTCGTCGGCGGTCGACACGACCTCGACGTCGATCGCGTAGCGTTCGGCGAAGGCCTCGATGACCTCCTCCACCAGAACCTCGGGCGCCGAGGCGCCGGCGGTGATGGCCAGCGATCCGATATGCCCGAACACGGACCAGTCGATATCGGCGGCGCGCTGCAGCAGCACGGCTCGCGGGCAGCCGGCGCGTTCGGCGACCTCGACGAGGCGCTGCGAGTTCGAGCTGTTCGGCGCGCCCACCACGATCGTCGCCTCGGCACGCGGCGCCACCACCTTCACCGCTTCCTGCCGGTTGGTGGTGGCGTAGCAGATGTCCTCCTTGTGCGGCCCGACGATGGCGGGGAAGCGGGCGCGCAGCTCCGCGACGATGGCGGCGGTGTCATCGACCGACAGGGTCGTCTGGGTGATGTAGGCAAGCTCGCCCGGGCGCTTCGGCGAAAACGTCCGGGCGTCCTCGACCGTCTCGATCAGGACGACCGCGTCCTCGGGCAGCTGGCCCATGGTGCCGATCACCTCGGGATGGCCGGCATGGCCGATCAGCACGATGTCGCGGCCCTTCCTGTGATGAATGACGGCTTCCCGGTGCACCTTGGTGACGAGCGGGCAGGTCGCGTCGATCTGGAACATGTTGCGCGCCGCCGCCGCCTCCGGGACCGACTTGGCCACTCCGTGCGCGGAAAACACGACGGGCGCGTCGGTCTCCGGGATTTCGGCGAGCTCGTCGACGAAGATCGCCCCCTTCGCCTTCAGGCTGTCGACGACGTAGCGGTTGTGGACGATCTCGTGGCGCACGTAGACCGGCGCGCCGAACCGCTTGAGGGCGAGATCGACGATCTGGATGGCCCGGTCGACGCCGGCGCAGAAGCCGCGCGGCGAGCAGAGCAGGATCTTCAGCGGAGGCTTCGTGGCTGCGGTCATGGCCGGAATGCGGGGAAGTGTCCCTCGGTTCGCCCGGTGTCCCTGAGTCCAACGTTTCGGGGAATCCGGACAGGCAGGGCCTGTATCCGGTCCGGCCCCGTTCCTGTCAAGGTGAGGTGGTCCCTGGACCCCGCCGCGTCAACCCGCCAGGTCGTCGCGGCCGGGTGCCGGGAAGCGAGGTCTTGGGAAATCGGTTCGCCTGCTGATATAAGGGCGCCCGCGCCGGCCGTCGGCCGGCGCAGGCAACCAGACCAAGGGGTCATGGTCCGACATTCGCATGCCGCCGAAGCGGCATGCAGAGCAGATGCCGGGATCCCAGCGGATCGCCGGCACCGATCGAATCCGAAGGAGTTTCGGAATTCGATGTCCGGCAGAGCACCTGCTCCATGTGGGGCTCGGACGTCGAATTCGCTCCGCCAGGCGGCGTCGAGGGGGCGCAGACAAGGGTATGTGCAGCATGCGGTCGTTCCGCGACGTTTCCGGCCGGGTTCCGGCCTTCAAGGGTGCAGTCCTCCTCGTTCTCGGTCTGACGGCGGCCGGCTGCGACACGCAGGCCAGCCGCGATGCCAGCGATTCGACGGTCGGTCTGTTCCGGCTGATGGTCGGTTCGGGCGAGGATCCCAACGCGCTCAAGGTCGATCCCGACGCGCCGCCGCCGGCAGTGGCGGCGAAATGCCCGCCGGTGGTCATCCGGGAAGGGACCGAGACCTTCCGCGCCTACGAGCGCGGCTTCGAGGGCGATCCGGCCCACGTCATCTACCAGGGCGGCATCACCAAGGTCGCCCGCGAGTGCGATTTCGACGGCAAGAACCTGAAGATGAGCTTCGGCGTCGCCGGCCGCGTCATCACCGGCCCGAAATGGAACAACGGCCCGATCAACCTGCCGATCCGCGCCGCCTTCGTGCGGACCGGCGGCGAGGCCGTCTGGTCGCAGCTCTACGAGTCCCAGCCCGTCATCGCGCCGGGCGAGACCGTCGTGCAGTTCGTCGAGGTGGAGCAGAACATGGCCCACACGATCCCCGACAACGACCACGTCAACAACTACGTGGTCTACGTCGGATTCGACGAGATCGGCAACGGCAGGAGGTGAGGGAGGCGGTGTTGTCTCGCCGCGTCGCGACTGGCATCGCCGGCGGACGCGGTTGACAGCGGTCCGCCGGTCTCTAAGATCACGGCACATTCGTCGAACCCTGCGGGAGAGTCCGACTTCCAAAGTCGGCGCCGAAGGAGCAACCGGCCCCGGAAACTCTCAGGCACAAGGGACCGCAGGAGGATGAAACTCTGGAAAGCAGCCACCGGCGCACCGCGCTGAGGGCTCACCGACGGGGTAAGTCGCGAGCGTTTCGCGATCAAATCTCTCAGGTCCTGTGACAGAGGGGGCGCGAGCGGAGCCGCAACGGTTCCGAAGTCACGTCTTTGCGCAGGACCCGTCATGACCGTCGACAACGCCGTCTCCGAACTCCTCCAGACGCCGCTGCACAACCGCCACCTGGCGGCCGGCGGCAGGATGGTGCCGTTCGCCGGATATTCGATGCCGGTCCAGTATGCCGGCGGCATCCTCGCCGAGCACAAGTGGACGCGCCAGAGCGCCGGGCTGTTCGACGTCTCCCACATGGGGCAGGCCTGGCTTGACGGGCCCGACCACGCGACCACCGCCGCGGCGCTGGAGCGGCTGGTGCCGGGCGAGATCGCAGGCCTCGATCCGGGCGCCACCCGCTACACCCAGCTGCTGACGGACGAGGGCGGCATCATCGACGACCTGATGGTGACGCGGCCGCTGGCGGCCGCCGACGACGGGCGGCTGTTCCTGGTGGTCAACGCCTCCCGCAAGGACGTCGACTACGACCACATCGAGGCCAACCTGCCGGACGGGGTGTCGCTGGAGCCGGTCGAGGACCGGGCGCTGGTGGCGCTGCAGGGGCCGAAGGCGGAGGAAGTGATGCGGCGCCACTGCGCGGAAGCCGCCGAGCTGTCGTTCATGACGGCGATACCCGCCAAGTTCGACGGCTTCGGCGTGCAGGTGTCGCGGTCGGGCTACACGGGCGAGGACGGCTTCGAGATCTCGGTGCCGCTCGCCGATGCCGCCCACCTGTGGGACGCGCTGGCGGTGGAGCCGGAGGTCGAGGCGGTCGGGCTCGGCGCCCGCGACACGCTGCGGCTCGAGGCCGGGCTCTGTCTGTACGGCCACGACATCGACGAGACCACGTCGCCGGTCGAGGCCTCGCTTGCCTGGTCGATCGGCAAGCGCCGGCGCGACCAGGGCGGCTTTCCCGGCTTCGAGCGGATCCGCGGCGAACTGACCGACGGCCCGTCGCGGCGGCGCGTCGGCATCCGCCCGGACGGGCGCGCGCCGGCCCGCGAGGGCACCGATATTTCCGTTGCCGGCAGCCCGGTCGGCAAGGTCACCAGCGGCGGCTTCGGGCCGAGCGTCGGCGGGCCCGTCGCGATGGGCTACGTGGAGCGCGAATTCGTCGCGCCCGGCACCGAGCTGGTGCTGAGCGTGCGCGGCCGCGCCGAGGCCGCGCATGTCGCGAAACTGCCGTTCGTGCCGCACGGCTACAAACGTTGATCAGCCATCCCAGGGGGAATGAACCGATGACCACCCGCTACACCAAGGACCACGAATGGATCAGCGTCGACGGCGACGTCGGCACGATCGGCATCACCGACTACGCCCAGCAGCAGCTCGGCGACGTGGTCTTCGTCGAGCTTCCCGAGGTCGGCAGGTCGGTCGCCCAGGGCGACGAGGCCGGCGTCGTCGAATCGGTGAAGGCGGCAAGCGAGATCTACGCGCCCGTCGCCGGCGAGGTCGTCGAGGTCAACGAGGGGCTGGCCGACGCGCCGGCGACCGTCAACGAGGACGCCGAGGGCAAGGGCTGGTTCGTCAAGCTGCGCCTGTCGGATGCCGGCCAGCTCGACAGCCTGATGGACGCGGCCGCCTACAAGTCGTTCTGCGAGGGCCTGGACTGAGGGAGACGCGACGTGGCGCATCTGTATCGCGTGACGGTGGCCTGGAGCCGCGACGGCGACTTCGCCGCGGGCACCTACAGCCGCGGCCACGAATGGCGCCTCGACGGACTGACCGTACCCGCCTCCGCCTCGCCGCAGGTGGTGAAGCTGCCGCTGTCGCGCGACGACGCCGTCGACCCTGAGGAGGCCTTCGTCGCATCGCTGTCGTCGTGCCACATGCTGTGGTTCCTCGATCTCGCCCAGCAGAAGGGCTTCGTGGTGGAGAGCTACGAGGACGACGCCGAGGGCACCATGGCGCGGCTCGAGACGCGGCGCTGGTGGGTCGACACCGTGACGCTGCGGCCGCGCGCCGTCTTCGCCGAGGGCAGGGGGCCGGACGCCGCGACGCTTGCGGCCCTGCACGAGGAGGCCCACCACCTCTGCTTCATCGCCAATTCCGTCCGCACCGAGGTCACCGTCGAACCCGTGGCCGCATCCGCCGATTCCTGAGGAGACCGTCACATGCGCTACCTGCCGCTGAGCGACGCCGACCGCGAGGCGATGCTCGCCCGCATCGGCGTTCCCGGCATCGACGAGCTGTTCGCCGGCGTGCCGCGGGCAGCATGGCGCGCCGAGCTGCCCGACCTGCCGCTTGCCAGGAGCGAGATGGAGGTCGAGCGCCTGCTGTCGCGCATGGCCGCCCGCAACGTCGCGGCCGGCAGCGTGCCGTTCTTCGTGGGCGCCGGCGCCTACCGCCACCACGTGCCGGCCAGCGTCGACCACCTGATCCAGCGCTCGGAGTTCCTGACCTCCTACACGCCCTACCAGCCCGAGATCAGCCAGGGCACGCTGCAGGTGCTGTTCGAGTTCCAGACCCAGGTCGCCGAACTGACCGGCATGGAGGTCGCCAATGCCTCGATGTATGACGGCTCGACCGGCACCGGCGAGGCGGTGCTGATGGCCCACCGCATCACCCGCCGCGAGAAGGCGGTGCTCGCCGGCAACCTGCATCCGCACTACCGCGCCGTCGTCGAGAACCTCGCCCACATGGGCGGCCACGAGGTGGTGGCGCTGCCGCCGGTGCCGGTCGGCGAGGACGACGTGCTGGCGCTGATCGACGACGACACCTCCTGCGTGGTGGTGCAGAGCCCGGACGTGTTCGGCAACCTCGTCGACCTGAAGCCCATCGCCGAGAAGGCGCACGGCCACGGCGCCCTGCTGATCGCCGTGTTCACCGAGGCGGTGTCGCTCGGCCTGGTCGAGTCGCCCGGCGCGATGGGCGCCGACATCGTCGTCGGCGAGGGCCAGTCGATCGGCAACGGCCTCAACTTCGGCGGACCCTATGTCGGCCTGTTCGCGACCCGCGCGAAGTTCGTCCGCCAGATGCCCGGCCGGCTCGCCGGCGAGACGGTCGACGCGGAGGGCCGGCGCGGCTTCGTGCTGACGCTGTCGACCCGCGAGCAGCACATCCGCCGCGAGAAGGCGACCTCGAACATCTGCACCAATTCGGGCCTGTGCGCGCTGGCCTTCACGATCCACCTGACGCTGCTCGGCACGGCCGGCCTGAGGACGCTTGCGCGCATCAACCACGCCAGTTCGGTGAAGCTCGCAAAGGCGCTTGGCGAGGTGCCGGGCGTCGAGCTGCTGACGCATGCCTGGTTCAACGAGTTCACCATCCGCGTTCCCGGGAGCGCCCACGCGGTCGTCGAGGACCTTGCCGCGAAGGGCGTGCTCGGCGGCGTCCCGGCGAGCCGGCTGTTCCCCGAGAACGGCCACGACGACCTGATCGTCGTCGCCTCCACCGAGGTCAACACCGACGAGGACCGCGCCGCCTACGTCGCGGCGCTCAAGGAGGTGCTGGGATGAAGGCGGCGACGGAGGTGTTCCCCGGTTGCCGCGAAATCCCGCCGCCCGGCGCGGCGGGTCGCTCGAAACGCTGCGCGTTTCGTTCGCTGCGCGAACCGCTCCTACCCCCCTCCCCAACCCTCCCCCGCAAGGGGGGAGGGGGCCGCATGTGGCGTGCGTTGAGTCCTGGCGGCAACTCCGCGTTTGATGGACGGCTCGGCGATTGCGATCGGGCGCGGGCCGGGCGGCTTGGGTCCGCCTCCCGTTTCCGGCGGGTATGTTCATCTTTCGCTCTGCTCGCCTGCGGCTCGCGACCCCCCACCCCGACCCTCCCCCGCAAGGGGGGAGGGGGCCATTTGTGGCGTCCGTTGAGTCCGGGCGGCAACTCCGCGTCCGCTGGGCGGCTCGGGGAAGGTGATCGGGCGCGGGCGGGGCGGCTTGGGTCCGCCTCGGGTCGCCGGCCGGCATCGCTTGTGCTGCTCGCCTGCGGCTCGCGGCCCCCCACCCCGACCCTCCCCCACAAGGGGGGAGGGGGCCATTTGTGGCGTCCGTTGGGGCGGGGCGGCGCTTCCGCGTCTGTTGGACGGCTCGGGGAAGGTGATCGGGCGCGGGCCGGGCGGCTTGCTTTCGCCGCCGGTCGCCGGCCGGCATCGCTTGTGCTGCTCGCCTGCGGCTCGCGACCCCCCACCCCGACCCTCCCCCGCAAGGGGGGAGGGGGCCGCATGTGGCGTGCGCCGGGTTGGAGCGGCGCTTCCGCGTCTGTTGGACGGATCGGGGATTGCGATCGGGCGTGGGCGGGGCGGCTTGCTTTCGCCTCGGGTCGCCGGCCGGCATCGCTTGTGCTGCTCGCTTGCGGCTTGCGACCCCCCACCCCGACCCTCCCCCGCAAGGGGGGAGGGGGCCGTTTGTGGCGTCCGTTGAGTCCGGGCGGCAACTCCGCGTTTGTTGGACGGCTCGGGGATTGCGATCGGGCGCAGGCCGAACCGCTTGTTCCCCCCTCCCCCCTTGTGGGGGAGGGTCGGGGAGGGGGGTCGCCGGCGCAGCCGGCAGGTAAGGACTTGCAGCTTTGCTACGCGGCAGGCGGCGGTTCGAACCCGAGGCCCTTGCGTCCGGGTCGTGCGAGCCGCGCTCCCCGACCAGAGCCACATGACCTGGATCCCTGCCGGCGAGCACCTCTTCCCTTCCACCACACCCCCCGGAGCGACGCATGAGCATGAACACGCAGGGCCGCCCGACGACGGCGGGCGAGGCTGGGGAGAGCGCGCACGCGACCTTCACCGGCAACAGGGCGCTGATGATCGAGGAGGCGCTGAGCTACGAGACCGGGCGGGCGGACGTCTCCGGCATAGACTTCGGCGATCTCGACGGCGAGGCGGACATCGAACTGCACCTGGGCGGGCTGGAGCGGACCGAGGCGCCGCACCTGCCGGGCATGACCGAGCCCGAGACGATCCGCCACTACGTGCGGCTCAGCCAGAAGAACTACGCCATCGACACCGGGCTCTATCCGCTCGGCTCGTGCACGATGAAGCACAATCCGCGCCTCAACGAGAAGATGGCGCGGCTGCCGGGCTTCGGCGACGTGCATCCGCTGCAGCCGGTCTCCACCGTGCAGGGCGCGCTGGAACTCATCGACTTCGTCGCGACCTGGCTGAAGGAACTGACCGGCATGCCGGCCGTCGCCATGTCGCCGAAGGCCGGCGCCCACGGCGAATTGTGCGGGATGATGGCAATCAAGGCGGCGCTGGAGGCGCGCGGCGAGGCGCGCTCGCTGGTGCTGGTGCCGGAATCCGCGCACGGCACCAACCCGGCGACGGCGGCGCTGCTCGGCTACAAGGTGGCCTCCATCCCCGCCCGCGAGGACGGCACCGTCGACGTCGCTGCGGTGAAGGAGAAGCTGTCGGACGAGGTCGCGGCGATCATGCTGACCAATCCGAACACCTGCGGCCTGTTCGAGCGCGACATCATCGAGATCGCCGAGGCGGTGCACGAGGCCGGCGCCTATTTCTACTGCGACGGGGCGAACCTGAACGCGATCCTCGGCCGGGTGCGGCCGGGCGACCTCGGCGTCGACGCCATGCACATCAACCTGCACAAGACCTTCTCGACGCCGCATGGCGGCGGCGGGCCGGGCGCCGGCCCGGTGGTGCTGTCGGAGGCGCTGGCGCCGTTCGCGCCGCTGCCGTGGGTGGTGTCGGGGCCGGACGGCTTCGATCTCGTCGAGCACGCCGGACAGGCGCCGGACGACCGTCCGTTCGGCCGGATGACCGCCTTCCACGGCCAGATGGGCATGTTCGTGCGCGCCGCCTCGTGGATGCTGAGCCACGGCGCCGACGGCATGCGCCAGGCGGCCGAGGACGCGGTTCTGTCGGCCAACTACATCCGCGCCGCCCTGCAGGACGTCATGAGCCTACCGTTCGGCGACCAGCCCTGCATGCACGAGGTGCTGTTCGACGACACGTTCCTGGAGGGAACGGGCGTCTCGACCCTCGACTTCGCCAAGGCGATGATCGACGAGGGCTATCACCCGATGACCATGTACTTCCCGCTGGTGGTGCACGGCGCGATGCTGATCGAGCCGACCGAATCGGAATCCAAGGCGAGCCTCGACCTGTTCATCGCGACGCTGCGCGACCTCGCCATGGCGGCCGGGCGCGGCGACACCGACCGCTTCGCCGGCGCCCCCTGGTACTCGCCGCGCCGCCGCCTCGACGAGACCCGCGCCGCCCGCCAGCCCGTCCTGCGCTGGACCCCGCCGCCGCCGACCGAGCCCGAGCCGAGGAGGGACGCGGCGGAGTAGGGGAGCGGATGCTACGGCCGCCTCAGTAGTCGAAGCGATCTTCCGGCGGCGGTGCGTGGTCGAACAGCGGCGCGGCGCGATCGACGATCGCCTTTGGAAAGTTTTTCAGGGCCTCCGGTTGAAACGGCAGGTGGCGCAGATACTGGGCCGTGAGCTGTGCCACGGCTTTCGCCTGGGCAAGGTCCCGTTCCCGCTTGCCGGGATTGCGGTCGTCCCGCTGCGACAGCCACAGTTTGTGTACCGCGAAGGCGCGCGGATCCGGCGCGACGATCCGGACCGGGAAGCCGCGCACATCGATGGCGGTCGCCGAGAAGGAGGGGGCGCTCTCCTGCCAGACGAGGCCAAGGATTTCGACGGCCTGAATATCGTCTGCGGTGCCGGAAAGCGAATCGCGTTCATCCGTCCACGGCGGGTTGCGCATCGGACGAATGAGATCCACCAGATAGCCGTCACGATTGCTCGCCTGGAACGGCTGTGACGTGCGCTCGAACGATCGGTCGACACGCCGGAGCAGGCCCATCAGGGTGCGCTCGCCGATCTCTTCCGAAACCTCGAACCGCAGGGTGGCGCGGGTATCGAACAGGATGTCGATGTCGTCGGTGGTCGTTACCTCGGAGGAGAAACGGACACCGGCGACTGCCTCGTAGGCGTATAGCGCGTTGGTCCCCACGACCCGCATGCCGTTGCCGAGGAGCCCCGCCGAATCAAGGGCACGAATTATCCGTCCACCCGGATCCGGCACACGGCCGAGGCCCAGGGCCCGGTTCATGGCAGCCTGACGTTCGATCGCCTCGCGAGCCGCGGCCAACCGATCCTTTGCGGCGGCGCGGCCGGAGTCGTACTCGGCCTTGAGCCGTTCCGTTTCGGCGCTTCGCGGTCCGAGGGATTTCTGCCGTCTTACTCCCGACCGCGGGTCGTAGTAACTTCTGAGAAGGTACTCGTGGCCGTTCGTGCCGGAAAACACCATCGAGCCCCGATAGCCGTCGGCGCGTTTTCGTGCCTCTGTGAACACAACGAATCGCTGCTCCGTATTGGCTGCCTCACGGCGCTGATCGTTATTAAGCTCTTGGAATTCAATCATTTCAACCATTGATATGGCTTTCTGAGGCAACTGTTGGAACTCAGTATAGGGCCGCAGCGGCAAATTCCAACAGTCGAGTTGAGGAATCTGGACGGGTGTTGGAACATCGCCGGTCAACGAGAGCCAAACCAGTCAGGTCGCTGTCGAGCTGAAGCGTGATGTAGCGGATTAGGGCTTGCGCTTCGTCTGTCTCTGAAACATATGTACGGCAATGCCGGATATGCCGCTTTCATATCGTCCGCCATTGGAATTCGAGTGGGATGCTAGGAAGGCTGCTTCTAACGCCTCAAAACACGGCATCACATTCGACGACGGAATCGATCTGTTTACCGATCCCGGTCACGTCGTTTGGGATGTTTCGCGACCTGAAGACCGGGAGGTGCGATGGAAGGCGATTGGAATGATCGACGGTCGGATCTTCGTCGCCGTGTTCGTATGGCGGGCGGCCGTCGCGAGACTGATTTCGGTGCGACGTGCAAACCGGCGAGAGGAGCGAATCTATGGCGACCGTAAGAATGAGGCGTGATCCGAATCGGCGCGTGCAGCTTTCGCCCGAGACGAAAGCCCGTCTCGACGCGATGACGCCCGAGGAAATCGAGGCGAACGCACTGTCCGATCCGGACAACCCTCCGTCCACGGAGGAAGAACTCGAGCGTGGCGTGCTCGGCCGCCGTGTGCGGCTAGCGCGACAGGCGCTCGGGCTGACCCAGGAGCAGTTCGCCGAGCGCTTCCGCATCCCGATCGGCACCTTGCGGGACTGGGAGCAGGGGCGCCGCAAACCCGAGGCACCGGCGCTTGCCTATCTCGCCGTCATCGAACAGGAGACGGACGCCGTCGATCGGGCCCTGGCGACGCTGTCATGACGAACGCATCCGGCCACCAGGGCCGCACGCTCTACCCGCCGATCGAGCCATACGAGACCGGCCATCTCGACGTCGGCGACGGGCATTCGGTGTACTGGGAGCTGTGCGGCAATCCGGACGGCATTCCGGCGGTGTTCGTGCACGGCGGGCCGGGGGCCGGGTGCGGGGCGGACCATCGCCGGCTGTTCGATCCGGAGCGCTACAACGTGCTGCTGTTCGACCAGCGCGGCTGCGGGCGGTCGACGCCGCATGCCGGGCTCGAGGCCAACACGACCTGGCACCTGGTCGCCGACATCGAGCGGTTCCGCGAGATGATCGGCGCCGACCGGTGGCTGGTGTTCGGCGGATCCTGGGGAAGCTGCCTGGCGCTAGCCTATGCGCAGACGCACCCGGACCGCGTGTCCGGGCTGATCCTGCGCGGCATCTTCACGCTGCGGCGCCAGGAACTGCTGTGGTTCTACCAGGAGGGGGCCTCCTGGCTGTTCCCGGACCTCTGGGAGGGCTACCTGGCGGCCATCCCGGAAGCCGAGCGCGGCGACCTGATGGCGGCCTACCGGAGACGGCTCACCGATCCGGACGAGGCCGTCCAGATCGAGGCGGCGCGGGCCTGGAGCCTGTGGGAGGGCCAGACGCTGACGCTGCTCCCCGACGAGAAGATCAAGGAACAGCATCGCGACGACCGCTACGCGCTCGCCTTCGCGCGCATCGAGAACCACTACTTCGTCAACGGGGGCTTCATGGAGGAAGGCCAGCTGATTCGCGACGCCGGCAGGCTGGCCGGGATCCCCGGCGTCATCATCCAGGGCCGCTACGACGTCTGCACGCCGATGCGCACCGCCTGGGACCTGCACCGCGCCTGGCCGCAGGCCCGGTTCATCGAGGTGCGCGACGCCGGCCACGCCTATTCCGAACCGGGCATCCTGCATCACCTGATCGAGGCGACGGACGGGTTCGCGGAATAGGGCCGCGGATCCGGCGGCGGGTCGCGGCCGTTAGGCTCTTGCGCTGGGTCCCGGCGCTGGGGCCGGGACTGAGGCCGCCGGTCGAGGGTGGCGATCTCGCCATACGACACAGGCTTATGCCCCGGACTTGCTCCAGGCCCAAGCGCGGCGCTTGCCGATTGAGGCCAATCGGTCGAAACGGGCGCCGGCGCGCCCGAATGCGGCGGCTTCGCCGGGCCTTTGCGCTGGGTCCCGGCGCTGGGGCCGGGACGTAGGCTGCGGGCGGGGGTGGGGATCTTGCCCTACTACGAGCTTACGCCCCGGACCTGATCCGGGGCCCAGCGGGGCAGTTGCCGGAAGTGAAGGCGGCTGCGGAAGATGCTTGAGCCTCCGAGTTGTCCCGGCGCGGAGGCCGGGACGCAGCCTGCGGGTTGATTGACGACCTCACCATACGACAGGCCTGCGCCCGGTCCTTACGGCCGGCCTCGTGCACGCCATCCACGCCTTCGCCGCGGCCAAGGCTGTGCGCGGGAGTTCGGGACGCGCCGGTATGGTGCGGTCAACAAAAAACCCCGGGGCGGGCCCGGGGTCGTGCAATTGGCAATTCCGCGGACGCGCCTACTGCAGGCGGTCCTTGACCTGCGCGATCGACGACTTGACCAGGTCGCTTGCGGTCTTGCCGGTGACCTTGGCGGCGAGCACCGTCTCGGCTGCGGCCACGGCCGCGTCGGCGGCTGCGGCGCGGACATCGGCGACGGCCTGCTCCTCGGCCTGGGCGATCTTCAATTCGGCAAGCCGGGAGCGGCGCGCCACCAGCTCTTCCATCTGCTCGCGCGCCTCGATCTTGAACCGGTCGGCCTCTTCCCTGGCCAGCGCGACGATCTCCTCGGCCTCCTGCTCGGCCTCGCGGCGCTTGCGCTGGTATTCGGCGAGCAGGCCCTGGGCCTCCTCGCGCAGCTTCTGCGCCTCTTCCAGCTCGAGGCGGATGCGCTCGGCGCGCGCGTCGAGGGCGCCGGTCACCTTGCCGGGGACCTTGAAGTAGACGACCAGGGCGACGAAACCGACGAAGGAGACGGCAACCCAGGTTTCCGGAGCGTTCAGGAGTTCCATCGGTTCTTCCCCTAGGACGACCGCGCGGATGCGACGGCCTCGTCGATCTCCGCCCTGGTCGGCTTGAGCCCCGTCAGCGTCGTGACGATCTCGCCGGCGGCGTCGGCTGCCGCCGAATCGACTTCGGCAAGGGCCGCCGCCTTCATCTCGGCGATCCGCTTCTCGGCCTCGGCCGTCTTCTCGGCCAGGCCCGCTTCGACCTCCGCGCGCTCCGCACCGAGCTCGGCATTGAGCTTCTCGCGCGTATCGGCGGCGATCTCGTGGGCCCGTCCGCGGGCTTCGGCGAGTTCGGCCTCGTAGGCCGCGATCACCTCGTCGGTCTCTTCCTTGAGGCGGGCCGCGGCGTCCAGGTCGCTGGCGATGCGGTCACGGCGATGCTCGATCACCGTGGCGATGCGCGGCAATGCGATCCGCGACATCAGGAGGTAGAGCGCGATGAAGGTGATCACGAGCCAGACCACCTGGGGCGCGTAGTTCGAGAAGTCGAACTGAGGCATGCCGCCTTCCCCGTGCTCCTCGACGCCGAGGGCTTCGGATATCTCGACGTCCTCGCTCCGAATGAGCTCCTGCGTCGTGGAGTCCTGGCCACCGGTCGCCTGGGCGATGACAAAGCCCGGGCCTGTAACGCTGTTCATCTCTGCACACTCCTTCGCGTCCCGAAAGCCGGACGCGAATGCCTTGCGATCAAGTTGCCGTCACGAAGACGGCGCGTCACACGACGAACAGCAGGATCAGCGCAACGACGAGGCCGAACAGGCCGGTCGCTTCGGCAAGCGCGAAGCCGAGGAGGAGGTTCGGGAACTGCGACTGTGCGGCCGAGGGGTTGCGCAGCGCGGCGGACAGGTAGTTGCCGAAGATGTTCCCGATGCCGAGGCCGGCACCGGCGAGGGCGATGCAGGCAATGCCGGCGCCGATGAACTTCGCAGCTTCCGCTTCCATGTGTCTGACTCCTTGAGTGTCTGTTTTGAGGAAGGATACGGTTTGACGGTCCCCGTCTGCGCCTAGTGGTGCATGTGGAGGGCGTCGTTGAGATAGATGCAGGTCAGGATCGCGAAGACGTAGGCCTGCAGGAACGCCACCAGGAACTCGAGCCCGGTGAAGGCGACCATGGCGGCCAGCGGCAGCCAGCCGCCTATGAAGCCCAGCATCACGACGAAGCTGGCGAACACCTTCAGCATGGTGTGGCCGGCCAGCATGTTGGCGAACAGACGTACCGAAAGGCTCACCGGACGCGTCAGGTAGGAAATCACCTCGATCACGATGAGCAGCGGCATCAGCACCATCGGCGCGCCGGCCGGTGCAAACAGCCGGAGGAAGCCCGCGCCGTGCTTGACGAAGCCGATGATCGTCACGCCGATGAACACCACCATGGCCAGCACGAAGGTGACGATGATGTGGCTCGTCACGGTGAAGGCGTAGGGGATCATGCCGAGCATGTTGGCGAACAGGATGAACATGAACAGCGTGAACACGAAGGGAAAGAACTTCATTCCCTCGGTTCCCGCATTCTCGCGGATCATGTTGGCGACGAATTCGTAGGAGAGTTCCGCCATCGACTGCATGCGGCCGGGGACGAGGGCCCGCCCGCTCATCGAGGCCGCCGTGAACAGCGTCACCAGGATGACGATGATCACCATGAAGAGGGCCGAGTTGGTGAAGGAGACGTCGACGCCGCCGATGTTCAGCGGCAGGATGCGCTGAATCTCGAACTGGTGCATCGGGTCGAACGCATGCGCGCCACCCGCCGCCTCGGCCCCGTGTCCTGTCTCTGTCGCCACGCCCGCGCTCCTAGTCCCGACGTTCCGTCTTACCGGCTTCGCCGGCCGGACCGTTGCGGTCCGCAGTCCCAATTTCCGTGTCGCCCTGCGCCCCCGCGTTCATGCGGTAGGCCGTGCGGTATACGCTGGTTATTCCCGCTGCCGCGCCAAGCGCCAGAAACACCAGGAAGAACAGCGGGCTCGATCCGATCCACTTGTCCAGAAACCAGCCGATCGCGCCTCCGACGACCATTCCGGCCACGAACTCGGTCGCAACCTTCAGGGCCATGCCCAGCGCGCCACCGCGCGCCGAATTGTCGGGCGGCGGAGCATGATGTCTCCGCAAGCCTTCGAGCGAGACGCCAAGGGCCTTGCGGCGATCCTCAAGATCAGCCGTTCTGGCGGCTGGATCAGCGGATCCCGGTCGGTTCTCAGGTGCCTTGCTCATCGCCGGTCCCATACTGGGCGGCGCGATCTGGCCCCATCGAACTGCCCGGGGCGCCCCCCCAAAGCCGGGCGCACCATAGTTTGAGCCCGGAGGGCTGTCAAGAACAGGTAACTTTTCCTTAAGTTACTGAAGTTGCTGTATTTTCTCAGCGTTGCTGCAGTGCGGTATGTGGCCGACGCCATCGGCCCGGCGCGGCTCAGCCGGCTTCGCGAAGTTCGATCGCTCCGCCGAAGTCGACGGAGACCAGCTGGCTTACGCCGCGTTCGGCCATCGTCACCCCGAACAGCCGGTCCATGCGCGCCATCGAAATCGGGTTGTGGGTGATCACCAGGAACCGCGTATGGGTGGTGCGGGCGATCTCCTCGACGAGATCGCAGAACCGCTCGACATTGGCGTCGTCGAGCGGCGCGTCGACCTCGTCGAGCACGCAGATCGGCGCCGGATTGGTCAGGAACACCGCAAAGATCAGGGCGGTCGCCGTCAGCGCCTGCTCGCCGCCCGACAAGAGCGTCAGCGACGTTGGCCGCTTGCCGGGCGGGCGGGCGATGATTTCCAGGCCGGCTTCCAGCGGATCGTCCGATTCGGTGAACTGCAGTTCCGCCGCGCCGCCGCCGAACAGGCGGGTGTAGAGGCTCTGGAAGTGGCCGTTGACCACATCGAAGGCCGCCAGCAGACGTTCGCGGCCTTCCTTGTTGAGGCCACCGATCGCCTGGCGCAGGCGCTGGATCGCACCTTCTAGATCCGTTCGTTCGGCAACGAGGCCGTCGTGCCGCGTCTCGATCTCGCGCATCTCTTCCTCGGCGCGCAGATTGACGCTGCCGAGCCGGTCGCGGTCGCGCTTCAGGCGGTCGTGGTCGGCCTCCAGCCGCTCGACGGCGGGCAGGCCCTCGTCGTCGCTCAGCCCCGCCACCGCGAGGGCCTGGTCGGCGGGTCGCTCGAGCGCCTCCTCGATCGAGGCCTCGAGGTCGGCGAGGCGCTGCCTGAGACCCTCCAGCGTCGCTTCCTCGCGCGCCTTGGCCTCGCGGGCCCCCGACAGGGTCTCATCGGCCTCCCGGGCCACCCGGTCGCTGTCGGCAAGCCGGGTCTCGCCGGCCGCAAGCGCGTCGGCGGCGGCGCTGCGGGTCTGCTCGGCGGTCTCGATCTCGGCCGACAGCGCCGACCGCTTGCGGTCGAGCGCGGCGGGGACCTCCTCGAGCGACAGCCATTCGGAGCGGATCTCCGCCTCGCGCTCCGACAGCGTGTTGATGTGCTTGTCGCCATCGGCCAACCGCTCGTTCCAGCGGCGGCGCTCGGCGGCGATGCGTTCGGCCCGCGCCTTGCGCAGGTCGGCCTCGCGGGCGTGGGTTTCCACGGCGGAGCGCGCCTCGGCGTAGCGGCTGCGGGCGGCTGCGGTTTCCTGCTTCAGGTCATCGACCCGCGCATTGATCTCGTCCTCGCCCTGCAGCGAGTCGAGACCGGCGGCGGCTTCCGCCCGGGCGGCTTCCGATTCCTCGATCGACTGGGTCACCCGGACCTTCGCCTCGGCCAGCGCGCTGACGCGGGCCGACTGCTGGCTTGCCTTGCGCTCTGCGGCGGCCCGCTTTTCGGTCGCCTGCGCCAGGCGCGCCTGCGCCGCCTTCCAGTCCTGACGGGCGGCGGCGGCCTGCTCGGTCGCGGTCCTCGTCGCCGATTCGGCGGCGACGACGGCCGCGCGCGCCTCGGCCAGTCGCGCCTTGGCGGTATCGATCTCGCGTTCGAGTTCGGCGACGCGGTTGCGTTGCTCGAGGCGCTTGGCGGCCGCGGTCGGCGCGTCGGCGGCCGCGGTGAATCCGTCCCAGCGCCACAGGTCGCCGGACCTGGTCACCAGCCGCTGGCCGGGGCGGAGTTCGGGCTGCAGCCGGGGCCCGTCGGCGGCCTCGACCAGGCCGATCTGCGACAGCGCCCGCGACAGGACGGCGGGCGCCCTGACCACCTCGGCCATCGGCCGAACCCCGTCGGGCAGGGCGGGATCGGACGCGGCGGGCGCCACCTCGCGCCAGTGGATGGCGGCGCCTTCCTCCGACGAATGGTCGAGGTCCTCGCCGAAGGCTGCGCCCAGCGCCGCCTCGAATCCGGGCTCGACCGTCACCGAATCGATCAGCGGCGGCCACAGCGCACCGTCCTCGACGGCGAGCACGCGGGCAAGCGTCTGATGCTCGGTCTCCAGCGCCTTCAGGTCGCGTTCGGCCTCGCCGGCCGGGCCGCGCGTCGCCTCGAAGGCCTCGCGGGCCGTGGACAGCGTCTCGTCGGCGGCTGTCGCGGCGGCCTCTCCCGCCTCGGCATCAGCCCGGGCGCGGGCGACCGTCTCGGTCAGCTCCGCGATCGCGCGGGCGGTGTCCTCGGAGCCGAGGGCCGCGCTCTCGCGCTCGATTCCGGCAAGCTGGTCGGCAAGACGGGTGAGCTTGTCAGACTCGTCGCGGACGATTCGCTCGAACTGGCGCCGGCGGGCCGCGAGGTCGGCGGCGAGAGACGTCACCTCGGCAAGCCGGGTTTCGGCCTCCTGCACGGTCGTTTCGGCCTGCGACAGATTGCGCTGCAGATCCTCGGCGTTCGATTGCGAGCGTTCGGCTTCGGCGGCGATCTCGGTTTCTTCGTCGTTCAGCCGGGCGAGCGTCTCGCCGGTCGCCGCGATCGTCGAGCGCTCGCGCTCGATGTCGGCGCCGATCTGTTCGAGTCGGCGGCCAAGTTCGGCACGGCGTTCGACGATCTGAGCCTTCTCGCGGTCGATTCCCTCGCGCGTCACCGTCATGTGGCGCAGGCGGGCGGCGGCTTCGGCCTCGGCTTCGCGGAGCTTCGGCAGCGCGGCGGCGGCTTCCGTCCGTGCCGTCGCCGCGGCAGCGGCGGCGCGTGTCAGGCCCTCGACCAGCCCGGCGGCTTCGGCGACCTGGGCCTGACGCTCTTCGATCGCCGCGAGCGCCGCCTTGCGCCGCAGGTGCCACAGGATCGCTTCGGTCTTGCGGATCTCGGCCGACAGCGCCTTGTAGCGCGCGGCCTGCCTGGCCTGCCGCTTCAGACCGTCGAGCTGCTGGGCGAGCTGCGAGATGACATCCTCGAGGCGGGCGAGGTTCTGCTCGGCGCCCCGCAGCCTCAACTCGGCCTCGTGGCGCCGGCTGTGCAGGCCGGCAATGCCGGCGGCCTCTTCGAGGATCCGGCGCCGGTCGCGCGGCTTGGCCGAGATCAGCTCGCCGATCTGGCCCTGCCGGACCATCGCCGGCGAGTGGGCGCCGGTCGAGGCGTCGGCGAACAGCAACTGCACGTCGCGCGCACGGGTGTCGCGACTGTTGATCTTGTAGGCGGAACCGGCTTCCCGCTCGATTCGCCGGGTCACCTCCAGCACGTCGGTGTCGTTGAACTGCGCGGGGGCGCGCCGTTCGGAATTGTCGATGACGAGCGAGACCTCGGCGGAGTTGCGGGCCGGGCGGTTGGCGCTGCCCGAGAAGATGACGTCGTCCATGCCGGACGCGCGCATCGACTTGTGCGAGCTCTCGCCCATGACCCAGCGGACGGCTTCCACCAGGTTGGACTTGCCGCAGCCGTTGGGGCCGACGATCCCGGTCAGGCCCGGCTCGATGTGAATTTCGGACGGATCGACGAACGACTTGAAGCCGACGATGCGCAGGCGCGTGAGCTTCATGGCCGCGTGCCGCGATCAGGACGCAACGATGACGTCACGCCGGCCGCAGTCGATTCGTGCAGGGACGATCCTGCTCCGACCGTGCGTTCAGCTCGGCAGGAGCGGGGTGATCTTCTCCTCGAATTCCTCGAACGGCAATGCGCCACGGACGATCTCACCGTTGATGAAAAAGGTCGGCGTGGAAGTCACATCGAATTCCTTGGCGCCGCGATCCTTCACCCAGTTCACCCCGTCAAGGAGTTCCTGATTCGTCAAGCACTCCTTGAACTTTTCCTCGGTGAGTCCGGCCTGCTTCCCCATCTTTGTGAGGCCGCCGATCCGGTCGTTGGTGAACGCCCAGACGTCCTGGTTCTCGAACAGGGCGGAAACGAACGGGAAATACTGGTCCTCCGGGACACAGCGCGCCAGCATGAAGGCGGCGGTGGCCACCGGGTCGAGAGGGAACTCGCGGAAGACGAAATAGACCTTGCCCGTGTCGATGTACTTCTCCTTGAGCTGCGGGTAGGTCTCCTTGTGAAAGTGGGCGCAGTGCGAGCAGGTCATCGAAGCGTATTCGACGATCGTCACCGGGGCGTTGGGATCGCCCAGGGTCTGCTCGCCGAGCGGCCCGGCGACCATCAGCTTCATCGGCGTCTCGGTGACCAGGGTCACGGCGGCATCGCCCGCACCGGTCGCGGGAACGGCCCGGTTGCCGAAGAAGCCGGCCGCAGCCGCCCCGGCGCTCAGCGTCGCGACCCCGGCAACGCCGGTCATCAGTACGTATCTGCGGCTCACGGTCATCATCGTCATCCTTGGTTCGTTTCCGGAAGCCTGAACGACAGCACCTGAACGTCTGCTGAACCGGCTTGCTGAGGCCATATGGAACGGGATCATGCTTTTTCGCGACAATATGGCAATACTTCGCCGGAATTGGTCACACCTTTGTGTCTCAGTCAGCGTCCGTGGCCGCCGAGACCCGGGCACCGAGCCTTGCGAGCGCCGAGCGCAGATCGTGGTCCTCGACGGTTGCGAGCCGTTCGTCGGCGGCCGCGTTTTCCGCGTCCGGGAGGGCGGACGGGAGGGTGCCCGGGTTGGCGGCAGCGGTCCCGCTCCGGCTTTCGACCGGTCCCTGGCGAATGGACACGCGGGTGACGGCCCGCCAGCCGAAGATCGCGTTGATGCGGGCGGCGATGTTGGAGGACATGTGCTGGATTTCGAGCGCCTCGAACCCCTCGGCTCGGACGACGAGCGTCGCGCCCTCCGCGGTCGCTTCCTCGCCCTCGGCCTGGCGGCGGGGCCAGCGCAGCTTCTCCGGGCGCGACCGCGCGGCAAGTTCCGGCCCGACGATCTCGGGCCACGCCGCGATCACCTGGGTGGACGAAAAGCCGGCGCGGGCGACGACCGGATCGAGCAGCGGTTCCGCGATCCGGTCGAGGCGGACGGGGCCATAGGCCGGGCTAGGTCGATTTCGCCGTTCCATGGTCTCGATCGTAGCAATCCCGGCAGTATATCAACAGCGTGGCGGGTGCGGGCGATTCGCGCTCGCCGGTGACCCCGCCTGCCGGCGATCATAGCGCGCGACTGCACCAAGCTCACCCCATGTCCCAGCGACGACGCGAAACGAAGACCCCGCACTCGGACGCCCTGCTTGCCTGGTACGACCGGCATCGCCGGCGCCTGCCGTGGCGGCTGGCGCCCGGCGAGCCGGCCGACCCGTACCGGACCTGGCTCAGCGAGATCATGCTGCAGCAGACCACGGTCGCCGCTGCGGGACCGTATTTCGAGGCCTTCGTGGCGCGCTGGCCGACGGTGGAGGCGCTGGCCGAGGCGCCGCTCGAGGAAGTCCTGAGCGAGTGGGCGGGGCTGGGCTATTACGCCCGGGCGCGCAACCTGCACGCCTGCGCGCAGGTGGTCGCGACGGACCTGGGCGGGGCGTTCCCCGATGACGAGGCCGGGCTCCTGAAGCTGCCGGGCGTCGGGCCGTACACCGCCGGCGCCATCGCCGCGATCGCCTTCAACCGGCAGGCGGCCGCCGTCGACGGCAATGTCGAGCGGGTGATCGCCCGGGTCTACGGGATCGACGCGCCGATGCCCCACGCCAAGGCCGAGATCCGACTGCGCACGCAGGCGCTGGTGCCGGCCGACCGGCCCGGCGACTTCGCCCAGGCGCTGATGGACCTCGGCGCCACGCTGTGCACGCCGAAGCGGCCGGCCTGCGCGCTGTGCCCGTGGGACGACGCCTGCGTGGCGCACGCGCAGGGGATCGAGGAGAGCCTGCCGGTGAAGGCTGCGAAGAAGGACCGGCCGCTGCGCCGCGGCGCGGCGTTCTGGGCCGAGCGCGGCAACGGCACCGTGCTGATCGAGAAGCGCCCGCCCAAGGGGCTGCTCGGCGGCATGGACGGCGTCTGGCTGACGCCGCTCGGCCGCGACGTCGATCCCGCCGAGGCCCGCGCGCACGCGCCGTTCAAGGAGCGCTGGCACCGCGTCGCCGGCGAGGTGGAGCACGTCTTCACCCATTTCCGGCTGCGGCTGACGGTGTTCACGGCAACGGACGTCACCAGCTTCGCGGCTCCCGGCACACGCTGGGTGGCGCGGTCGGACCTGCCCGGCGTCGGCATGCCGACGGTGATGCGCAAGGCCGCCGCGCACGCGCTGCGCGCGCTGCACGGGCCGGATGCGGAGAAGCTCGTCGCGCTCAGGCGACGGCGAGCTCGGACCTGACGATCTTCCTGAGCGCGTCGATCGGCTGGAGGTCGCCGCCGGTCTCGACGTGCCAGAATGTCCAGCCGTTGCAGGCGTCGAGGCCCTGCACATGGGCGCCGACCTTGTGGATCGAGCCGGCCGTGTCGCCGGACTTCAGCGAGCCGTCGATGCGCACGGTGGCGGCATGGCGGCGGCGCGCGTCGGTCAGCGTGTCGCCGGGCCGGATCAGGCCGCGCTCGATCAGCGTGCCGAACGGGATGCGCGGCTCGTCGCGCCTCGGGCGGGTGACGTCGAGCGCCTCGGCGGGCATCGGCTCGACGGCGTCGATGCGCGCCCGGGCGGCGTCGGCATAGGCGGTCTCGCGCTCGATGCCGACGAAATGACGGCCGAGGCGCTTGGCGACGGCGCCCGTGGTGCCGGAGCCGAAGAAGGGATCGAGGATCGTGTCGCCGGGCTTCGTCGACGACAGGACGACGCGGGCGAGCAGGCTTTCCGGCTTCTGGGTGGGATGGGTCTTGTTGCCGTCGGCGTCCTTCAGCCGCTCGTGGCCGGTGCAGATCGGCAGCAGCCAGTCGGAGCGCATCTGGACGTCGTCGTTCATCGCCTTCATGGCGTCGTAGTTGAAGGTGTAGCCCCGGGTGCCGGCGTCGCGGGCCGCCCAGATCAGCGTCTCGTGGGCGTTGGTGAAGCGCCGCCCGCGGAAGTTCGGCATCGGGTTGGTCTTGCGCCAGACGATGTCGTTGAGCATCCAGAACCCGAGGTCCTGCATGATCGCGCCGACGCGGAAGATGTTGTGGTAGGAGCCGATCACCCAGATCGTGCCGTCGCGCTTCAGCACGCGCCTGCAGGCCAGCAGCCAGGCGCGGGTGAAGGCGTCGTAGGCGGAGAACGACTCGAACTTGTCCCAGTCGTCGTCGACGGCATCGACCCGGGAGTTGTCCGGCCGGTGCAGGGCCCGCTCGAGCTGGAGGTTGTAGGGCGGATCGGCAAAGACGGCATCGACGCATCCCGCGGGAAGCGATTCGAGCGCCGCGATGCAATCGCCGACGAGAATGGTATCGAGGTATCCGGCGGAAGCCGGGCCGGGCGCCCGAGACGCCCGGCTCCGTACGCTTGAAGGCATTACGCTACTCAACCCTTACGCAACTGACGCAAGAGAAGATGCGGCCTCAGGGTAAAGACTGCCTTAACCCAGACACAATTCCCGCTGGGCGATCGGGCGGAAGGTCATCCGGTGGATCCCGCAGGGCCCGAGGCGGCCGAGCGCGTCGAGGTGCTGGGCGGTGCCGTAGCCGCGATTGGTCTCGAAGCCGTAGCCGGGATGGGCGCCCGCGAGCCGGTCCATGATCCGGTCGCGGGTGACCTTGGCGACGATCGAGGCCGCCGCGATCGACAGGCACAGCGCGTCGCCGTCGATCACCGCCTCGCCGGCGCAGCGCGCCGGCGGCAGGTCGCGCCCGTCGACGAGGATGTGGGCGGCGGGCCGGGCAAGGCCCGATATCGCCCGCGACATCGCCGTCAGCGTCGCCTGGCGGATGTTGATCCGGTCGATCACCAGGGCGGAGGCGCCCGACACCGAGACGATGGCGGTGGCGACGATCTGCTCGAACAGTTCCTCCCGCCGCGCCGCCGTCAGCTTCTTCGAATCGGCCAGGCCCTCGGGGATGCGCTTGCGGTCGAGGATGACGGCGGCGGCGACGACCGGACCGGCCAGCGGCCCGCGTCCGGCCTCGTCGACGCCGGCCACATGCGGGCAGCCGCTGCTGTAGACCGCATCCTCGCGCGCGAAATCGGCAACCGCTTCCATGCCGCGGATGCTTCCGCGACTCGCGGGCGCATTTCAAGGGGGCCAGCGAAAATGGGGGGCCAGCGAAAATGGGGGGCAGAAATTGGGGCCGGCCGGCGCGGGGGCGGCGCCGGCCGGCAGTCACAGGTCGCGGGGGATGGGCGGCTGCGACCTGCGAGCCCGGACGGCCGCCGCGCAGCGACACCGGCGGCGGCCTGAACGGGATGGAACGGCAATACGAGGGCGCCTAGCCCGGAAGCACGATGCGCCCTGTCTCGTCCAGCGACCAGTGCGGGTTGAAGGCGACCTCCCACAGGTGGCCGTCGGGATCCTCGAAATATCCGGAGTAGCCGCCCCAGAAGACCTCCTCGGCCCGCCTGACGACGCGTGCGCCGGCCTTCACCGCGTCGGCAAGCGCTGCATCCACCGCGTCGCGGGTCGGCAGGTTCTGGGCGAGCGCGACGGCGCGGAATCCGCTGCCCTGCGGCGGGACGTCGGCATCGTCGGCAAGCGCGGCCCGGCCGAACAGGCCGAGCACGATGCCGCCGGCATCGAAGAAGACGATTTCCGCCTGGCTCTGCTCGGACCGCCTCCAGCCGAGCCTGCCGTAGAAGGCGGCGCTTTCCTGGACGTCGGCGACGCCGAGGGTAACGAGGCTGATACGCTGGTCCACGAATTTCTCCCTGTAGTGCCGTTCAAGTCGCGAATTTCCGAAAAGCGCCGCCGGTCCGGCGTCCCGCCTCAGAACAGGCTCATCTGCGAGCCGACCGCCAGCGGCCGCTCGAACAGGTCGGTCCTGAGCTTCGTCCTGCCGCGATTGAGGCGGTTGCGCTCGGCGGCGAGCTCGAAGCGCCGGCCGATCGTCCAGGCAAGCGGTCCGGTTCCCTTCATCCGGGTGCCGAACTCCGACTGGTAGTCCTTGCCGTCGCGCGTCTGCCGCATCAGCGACATCACCCGCGCGGCGCGGTCGGGAGCGTTGTCCTGAAGCCACTCCACGAACAGGTCGCGCACCTCCAGCGGCAGCCGCAGCAGGATGTAGCCGGCCTCGCGGGCGCCCGCCGCCGATGCCGCCGACAGGATCGACTCCATTTCCGAATCGTTCAGACCGGGGATGACCGGCGCCACCATCACCGCGGTCGGGATGCCGGCCTCGGCCAGCCGCATCATCGCCTCGAGCCGCCGCGACGGCGTCGAGGCCCGCGGCTCCAGGGCGCGGGCCAGCTTGCGGTCGAGACTGGTCACCGAGATGGCCACCTTGGCGAGCCCCTTATCGGCCATCCGCGACAGGATATCGAGGTCGCGGGTCACCAGCGCCGATTTCGTGACGATGCCGACCGGGTGGTTGAAGCGCTCCAGCACCTCGAGCACCTGCCGGGTGATGCGGTGGCTCTTCTCGATCGGCTGGTAGGGATCGGTATTGGTCCCGATCGCGATCGTCGCCGGCACATAGTTCGGATCGGCGAGCTCCTTCTCGAGAAGCTCGGCGGCGTTCGGCTTGGCGAACAGCTTCGATTCGAAGTCCAGGCCCGGCGACAGGCCCATATAGGCGTGCGTCGGCCTGGCGAAGCAGTAGACGCAGCCGTGCTCGCAGCCGCGATAGGGGTTGATCGAGCGGTCGAACGAGATGTCCGGCGACTGGTTGCGGGTGATGATCTTCTTCGGCTTCTCGACCGTCACGGAGGTCCTGAAGGGCGGCAGCTCCTCGCCCGTGCCCCAGCCGTCGTCGAAGATCGAGCGGGCCAGCGGCTCGAACCGCCCGGACCGGTTCGAGCCGGCGCCGCGGCCGCGCCGGCGATCCGGCGCGATGGTCTCGCCGGCGGGGGCACCGGCAGATTCGCCCGGCGCGGCTGCAAAGCCGTCGTCATATTCGGTGAAGCGAGGATTCCGTTCCATCATGGACCCAATCTTAGTGCGCCGACGTGAACATAACAAGAACATTAACCCATTCTGCGCCATTTTTCCTAATGCGCCGGATGGCAGGCGGATCAGCCTGTAGATATAAGAACGCGCATGTTGACGGTTGTGATCCCGACCCTTGATTCCGAACGTCCGCTGGTGGCGACGCTGGCCGCGCTGATTCCGGCCGCGGCGGCGGGCGTCGTCAGCCAGGTGGTGATCTGCGACGGCGGGTCGGGCGACGACACGCTGGCGATCGCCGACGAACTGGGCTGCGACATCGTCTCGGCACCGCGCGGCCGCGGACCGCAGCTGGCCGCCGGAGCGCGCGCGGCACGCCATCCGTGGATCCTGTTCCTGCATTCCGACACGGTTCTCGACGAGGGCTGGCACCGCGAGGTCGCCCACTTCATCGAGCGGACGGGCGAGTCCGACGACCGCGACAGGCGGGCGGCCGTGTTCCGCTTCGCGCTCGACGACTATGGCATTGGGGCGCGGTTCCTGGAGACGATCGTCCAGCTTCGCTGCCTCCTGTTCGCGCTGCCCTACGGCGATCAGGGGCTGCTCATCTCGCGGCGGCACTACGAGAGCCTGGGCGGGTTCAGGCCGATCCCGCTGATGGAGGATATCGACCTGGTGCGGCGCATCGGGCGGCGGGGACTGGTCTACCTGCGGGCGCGCGCCGTCACCAGCGCCGCGCGCTACCGGCATGAGGGCTACGTCAGGCGGATGGCCCGCAATGCCGGTTGCCTGACGCTCTTCTTCCTGCGAGTGCCGCCGCGCCTGATCACCCGAATCTACGGCTGATGCAGCGCTGGCTGGTGGTGATGGCCAAGGCGCCCCGCGCCTACGCCGTCAAATCCCGGCTTGCAAAGGACATCGGCGCCGCCGAGGCGACGCGGTTCTACCGGGTCGTGCTCAACGGCCTCGTGCGCCGGGTCGCCGGCGATCCGCACTGGCAGACGGTGCTCGCCGTCGCGCCGGACCGTTGCACGCGCGAGCCGGTCTGGCCGCCGGGGGTGGCGGTGACGGCCCAGGGACGCGGCGACCTCGGCCGACGGATGCAACGGGTCATGGAGGCCCTGCCGCCAGGCCCGGCGATCATCGTGGGCAGTGACATTCCGACGATCCGCCCGCCCCATCTGCGGGAGGCATTTCGCCTCCTGGATCGCAACGACGTGGTGATCGGCCCGGCCGAGGACGGCGGCTACTGGCTGGTGGGCCTGAAGCGCCGGCCGGTGGTCGCCCGGATCTTTGCGGGCGTGCGCTGGTCCACGCCGCACGCGCTGGCCGACACGCTGTCGAACTGCCGGCGGCTGAGCGTCGCGACCGCCGCGACGCTGCCGGATGTCGACGGCGTCGACGACTGGCAGCGCTGGCGGCGCGGCGGCTGATCGCGCAGCCGCCACATGCCGGAGCGAAATGCGGCGCCGGAAGATCCCTGTCGAGAGGCCTACAGCCTGAGCTGATAGCTCACCGGCACCCAGCGGTAGCCGTCGCCTGCCTTCTCCACGTAACCGATCGCCGGGAAGGGCATGTGATAGCCGGTAGCGGGGATGCGGTCGGCCGCGACCATGTCGAGGATCTTCTTGCGGCTGCGGACCGCCTCGTCCTTGTCCATGTCGAACGACACGTGCCATTCGGGCTTCTGCAGCGACAGGACGTAATGGTTGGTCGTGTCTCCCCAGATCAGGAACGGCTTGCCGCCGCTCTCGACCAGAAAGGCCATGTGGCCGGGCGTATGACCGGGGGCCGCAACGGCACGGATGCCCGACACGACCTCGCCGCCGTCTTCCAGGAACGTCGTCTTGTCGGCAAACGTCACGACGTTGGACTGGGTGAGGCTGGCGACCCGATCCATCGGCCCGCCGAGCTTGGCCTCGTCCGACCAGAAATCGTACTCGGTGCGGCCGGTCACGTAGCGCGCGTTGGGGAAGGTCGGCTTGCCGTCCTCCATCGTCCCGCCGATGTGATCCGGATGAAAATGGGTGAGAACCACGACATCGACCTGGTCGGGCGTATAGCCGGCCGCCTCGAGCTTGCTGGCGAGTGCCCCCGCGGCGGGCCGCCGGGCAGCGCCGTTGCCGGTGTCGAACAGGACGAGTTCGTTGCCGGTGTTAATCACCACCGGGGTAAAGCTGATCTCCAGCTTCTCCTCGGGGAGGAAGTTTTGCGAGGCGTAGTCCTGGACCTGCTCTGCCGGCTGATCGTTGCCGAAGATCGGATGCGGGCCGTCCACCTGGACTGCGCCGTCGCTGACCGTCGCAATCTCGAATTCGCCGAGCTGGAACCGGTAGACCTGAGGCTGGGTTGCGCCCAACATCGGGGCCGCCGCCCTTGCCGGTGCGGTCAGTCCTCCGCCGAGCACCGGCACCAGGGCGGCGCCGGCGGTGGCCAGAAGCGCATTCCTGCGGGTGATCTGCATGGGGTTTGCGGATTGGTCGTTCATGCTGGTTCCTCCCGGTTTCGAGGCGTTGGCTCGCGCGACGATGGCGGTCGGCGGAGCCTGCCGCAGTAGATAACCCCCGCGTCCGCGACGTCTTCCCCGATCGGGCACAAGTTCACGGCATTGTGACGAGGACCGGATCCCGCAAGCGGCGATGCCGCGGTCGAAAAAAGGCCGGCGAGGGGACGCCGGCCTTAAGGTCCAGGGAGGATCGCGGCCGCGTCAGAATGCCTGGCTCTGCGACCGGGCCACGACCAGTTCGGCTCCTGACGTCAGGGACGAGGCGACACCATCCACCTTCAGGCGCAGTCCCGTGACGAACTGCTTCGTCTTCGGCGACTTCGGCTTCCTGACCTCGTTGACGTAGAGCGTGCCGACCAGCGGGATGTCGATGCTGACATTCCTTTCGGTGACATCCCCGATCGGGACGCCGTTGACCATCAGGTCGAGGACCTGGGTGCCTTTCGACGAACTCTTTCGGGTCCCCTCTTTCACCGTGTCGGTGGAGACGCTGCGGACTTCCTCGGCGGTGACGAGGCCGTCGAGCAGGTCGACGTCGGCGACCGTGGAGGTCATCCTGATCTTCACGCCCGTCGATGTCTGCTTGCCCATTCCCGTCGACTTGCCGCCCGCGGTGGTCAGGAGGTCTCCCCCGGCGATCTCGGCCACCTCGATCGTCCTGACCTTGCCGTTGGTTCCCTTGCATCCCACCCGGATCAATCCGGGACGACCGATCTGGTCGCGGGCTTCGGTACCCACCTTGGCATTGGATTCGGCAAGATAGGCGGCGCCGAACATCGCATTGTCGACATCGAACCGCGAGTAGCCGGCCATCGCATCGGCGACGACGATAATGGTGCCGACCGGGATGTCGAAACTGTTCACCTCGTCGATCTCGACCCGCAGCATCTCTATCTGAATCTTGCCCGAGCTTTTCCTGACCTTCCTGTTCACCGCCTTGATCACGACCTGACCGAGCCCGGGCAACTGGATGACCGAGTTGTCTTCGATGTCCGCGTCGACGAGATTGCCAAGGACGCGCAGGTTGACGAATTCCGAGCGGCCGGTCCCGACACGGAACTTGCTTTTCGTCGCCTTGATGTTGGCGACGGCCTTGATGGCATCGGCCGTGATGACGCCGTCGAGCAATTCGACGTCGTCGACTCTCGCCACGTGCTCGTTCACCGCGCTGGTACTGGACTTCTGCGTGCGCGCCTTGGCGAGCATCAGTCCCACATGTGCGATTTCGCCCTCGCTGCCTGCCCCCAGTCCGTTGACCCTGTTGGTTTGCCACTTGCCGTTGGTGCCCAGGCAACCCGCCGACGTATAGGCGGCGCGGTCGATGGACGCCCGCAGCGAATCGAGCGTGGTTTCGGTGCGAAGCGTGTTGGCTTGACCGAGGAAATGGCCGGGAAGTTCGGCTGCTGTGGCAGCGCCAACAGCAAGCCCCAACCAGACGGGTGCCGCTACGGCAATCTTTCTAATTCTTGTCATTTACTCCTCCGCTAAGTTGAAACCCCGTCCCGGCGACAGGCGCACGTGGCAGACAACCGGACTTCGACAGGATCCCAAAATATCCGCATGCGCATACTCAAGATAACTAGGCACAAGTCTCGTAATCGTCAAATATTGCTATGTTAAATAGTTCAAATGAACTAGTAAACATGCTAATCACTCAAGATATATTAGTATAACAAGATTGTATTTTAGATGATAAGTAAATAGACATGATACAATAATTCTCTTATCGATCATCATGTTAGCCGGCTGCCGTTCAGGTCGCAGGGTGAGAAAGGCCTAATTCGGGGATGGGTGGCGCCCGCAACGGGCACGCGGGTGCAGGGCGTGCGATCACGCGCAATTGTTCGCTGCGGAGGCAGCGAAGGCCAACCGAATCAGCGACTTACCTAGGGTAAGGAGGGGGATCGCCGGCTGAACGGGGGCCCGTCGGCGGTGCCGCCGGTGCCGAACGATGCTCGCAGAGTGCACACCTCACGGCAGAGCGACGTAAATTACTCGAAAGCAATACTTGAAGTATTATTTGCAGTAATGAAGAATCCAGGCCGCGAGACCGGTCGCGGCCCGGAAAACGTCTGCTTGTCGCGCTGTCATCAGCGGCCGTTCGGATAGATGTCGAAGCGATGGTAACTGTCCGGCCGGCCGCGGCTGACCGTGTAGGCGGCATGCTCGATCTCGGAACGGTCCAGTCCGATATCCTTCAGCATCCGGTCGTCGAGTTCCTGCAGCTTGTGGGCTGTCAAACGATGGCGGTACCAGCGGTAGGCAGCCAGGACGGCCGCAGCGGCGAAGCCGGTGACCCGGGACCTGACGCCGGCCCTGGTCCCGGTGCGGCTGGTGGCGGGGGCGATTGCGTAGTTCAACATGGCGGTTCTCCAATCGGCTTTCGGGGTCTCCGGCGGCGGAGCCGGAGGGGCCCGCTGCATCGATGAAAGCAATATGGGGAAGCGCCACTGACAGCATTCTGTCAGGAGCGCCGACGGCTCCTGACACCGTGCTGTCAGGAGTGATACCGTAGGGTCCGCGCCCTGCAGCCTACAGCAATCCGGGACACCCCGTGCGCCGCGCCGACCGCCTGTTCGAGATCATCCAGCTGATGCGCCGCAACGGGGCGCGGACGACGCGCGCGCGCGATCTGAGCGAGGCGCTGGAGGTGTCGGAACGGACCATCTACCGCGACGTCCAGGACCTCATGGCCAGCGGCGTCCCGATCGAGGGCGAGGCCGGCGTCGGCTACGTCCTCAAGGCAGGCTTCGACCTGCCGCCGCTGATGTTCAAGGAAACCGAGATCGAGGCCCTGGTGCTCGGCGCGCGGATCGTCGAATCCTGGGCGGATGCCGAACTCGCCGATGCCGCCACCGACGTGATCGCCAAGATCGAGGCGGTGATCCCCGACCGGCTGCGCGGCTACATGGCCAACACCGCGCTGCTGGCGCCCTCCCATCACTTCATGGAACCAATCACCTTCGATCTGGCCGAGCTCAGGCGGGCGGTGCGGCAGCAGCTTAAGGTCACCTTCCGCTATACGGATGCGCTCGGCCAGGGTTCGGAACGGGCGGTCAGGCCGCTGTCGCTCGCCTATTTCGGGCCGGTGTGGCTGCTGGCTGCGTGGTGCGAGCTGCGCGTCGACTTCCGGACGTTCCGGCTCGACCGCATCGTCGACTTCGCGCTGACGGCCGAGCGGTTCAAGCCGGAGCCGGGCAAGACGCTGCACGACTTCCTGAAGCGCGACAAGCCGTGGACGCGCAGCGCGATCAACGCCTACGATCCCGGAGACGACTAGGGGTCTAGCCTTACGGCGGGCAAGGCCGGGCCATGGCGGGCGAGCGCCGCCATGGCCGCAATGGGGTGCGCCGCGTTAAGAGCGGCGCCGTGCGGGCATCACATCACCTGATGCCGGCGTCGGCGTTGTCCAGCGGCGGCGGCGCGCCGATGGTGTAGAAGCCGGGCTGGTTGGGATCTTCGGACGGCCTCGACACCTGGTTTGCCTGCTCGCACCACCGGTCGGGATCGACGAGGCCGGCCTTGTCCGGGCAGGCCACGACCGCCGGGTCGAAAAATGCGCCGGCGGTGGGTTCGAAGGCCGGCCAGATCGCCTTCTGCGGCAGCTGTATGCCGGGCGCCTGGGCCTTCTTGACGACGATCCGGTACTTGCGGCCGGCGGTGTCCAGCAGCGTGATCGGGCACCGGTTGTCCTTGCCGATGCCGTCCACCGCCGGATCGACGCCGAGCACGAATCCGTCCCGGATCTCGGTCGGGAACTTGGTGTCGGCGTTGGTGCTGCAGATCCCGTACTTCTTCCAGAACGGGCCGTCGCCCGACGGTGCGCCGAGGCCGATCGAGTAGTTGTACCACTTGTAGACCGCGGGAACCGGCGGGGCATGCCGCTTGCCGTTGCGCAGGCCCTTCTTGCCGCCGACGGCGAAGATCAGTCCGCCGCGCAGCGAGCCGCCGCTGTTGCTCAGGAAGCTGGCGTGGTCGTCGATCGAGAACGCATAGGCGCTGGCATTGAGGCCGCCCGAGGGATAGTCGTCGTGGATGAGCTGCGTGTACGGATTAAACCACTGCCGCTCGCGACCGCCCAGTTCCTCGAAGTTGTACTGCATCGCGAAGTAGTCGAGCACGGAGCGGCTGCCGGGAGGCGGATCGTCGGCGACCGGCAATTCGTCGTTCGGGCACGCGACGTTGAAGGGCACCCAGCCGTAGATGAAGGTGAGGTATGTCGAGAGCTTCGGCATCGGCGGGTTGTTGCTCACCGGCTTCAGGTAGTCCGGAATCCGGTCGGCCGGGCAGGTGTCGACGTACCTCTTGTAGTTCTTGAGGAACACCGCGTTGACGGCCTTGTAGTTGGCAGCCTGATCCTCGGCGCATGACGTCACGGTGCCGGTGCAGTCCTCCCACTGATTCATCATGTGGTGGACCATCTTCGGCGGCTCGGCGGGAATCAGGCCAGGCGATTCTCCGTCGGGAAACAGCCACGGGTCCATGTAGAAGGCCATTACCGACTGTGCCGACGGCACCCTGATGCCCGCCTTGGGGAACATGTCGTCGGGATTGTTGTAGACGGGCCAGTCGGGATTGGACGGGCGGTCGTCGGCGTTGGTGAAGGCGGTCAGCTGCTTCCTGAACCGCTTGACCGACATCGTCGTGCCCATGTAGCCGACGTCCGGCGGATTGCGCACCGGCTCCATGGCCAGCGGCAGATAGACCTGGTCGACGTTGGAGACGTTGTAGTTCTGGTTGAAGTCGATGAAGCCGCCCGGATTGGCCTCCTCGCAGACCTGCAGGAAGGTGCCGTCCGGGTTCACCTTGCAGATGTCGGCGAAGGTGAATTCGTTCAGCTGGAACGGCAGGTGCGGGGAGATGCCCTTGCCCGGAGGCACCTCGTAGATCTTCAGATGGTTGCAGGCATTGCCTGCCATCTGGTTCTTGCAGTTGGGTTTCGGCGAGCCGCCGGCAAACCTGACGGTATCGCTCTTCTTCAGTTCGACGAAGACCTCCTTCATCGCCGAGCGGTCGTCGAACAGGATGACGCGGGCGCCGCGCCACCAGTCGACGTACCGGTCGGTTTCGGAATGATGGAGCTTCGACCACCAGGGCACGTTGATCGTGGCGAACTCGCCGCTGCGAATGCCGCCCGCCGGATTGATGAACACATAGTAGTCGCTCTTGACGGCCATGCAGTCGTCATCACGGCCGAGCGCCACCTGAAGCCACACGTCGCCGCCGCCCTTGGCGCTGCCGCGCGGGCACGAGAGGGCGTCGGTCAGCTGGATGCTGCCCTGGAACACCACCCAGATCTGGCGGGCCGTGTTGTTGTAGATCCGCACTTCCTTCGTGCAGTCGCGCGGAAGCGTGCCGCCGTCATCGGCGCATATGCCAGCCTCGGCCGACGCGGCGCCCGGGTTCGCAGACAGGCCGCCGGCGGCTGCGAGCGCGAACAGCCCGAGCCACAGCATGCGGCGCTTGAGTTTCGGAATCATGTCCCAGCCTCCAAATCAAATTCACTCGCCCCTGCCGGCATTATAAGATGAAAACATCGAATGTGAACGCTATGTGCCGAGGTGCGAGGGATAAATTCGTGAAAGTCATCGAAATTCGGGGCGCACAAGACGATTCAAGTTGATATAAATTCCGTTTGTCGCTGAAAACAAGAAGAGTATGACTAATGAACGAAATTCTATTTCAACTACTAAAGAGATTTAATCAATAAAAACCCAAAAATTATCTACGTTAGCGTATGCATAATCGTTCGTGTATCTATTCCATGAAGAAAATGCATATCGGGCACTGCCGCGGTCGCGGGATCGCGCCGGCCGTGGTCGCCGTAGGTGTGGCAGGACCCTGCAAACGGCGGCAGCCCCGACCAGCGACCGGGGGATCGCAGATGCGGGGCTTGCCGTCCGGTGCCAACAAGGCCGAGGCCAGGTCCCGGCGGCGAGCGCCGGAAATGGTCTCGCCGCGGGCCGACGGATACGCGCTACCCGGCCAGGGGCGGGGGGGTGCCGATGGTAAAGAAACCGGGCTCGTCGGGTTTGGCGGCCGGTACCGCACGCTCGTTGGCGTGGTTGCACCAGGCGTCGGGATCGACGAGCCCGGCCTTGCTCGGACAGCCCACGACGTCCGGATCGAAAAGCGCACCGGCCGACGGTTCGAATGCCGGCCAGATCGGGGTCTGCGGCAGCTTTGTGCCGGGAACCCTGGCCATTTTCACGACAAGCCGATACTTCCGGCCTTCGCTGTCCACCAGCGTGACAGGGCAGCGGTTGTTGGGGCCGATCCCTTCCAGAGCGGGATCGATGCCAAGCACGAATCCGTCTCTGACTTCAGTCGGAAAGGCGGTGTCTGCTTCGGTCTTGCAAATGCCGTACCTCGTCCAGACCGGTCCGTTTGGAGCCGGTTTGCCCAGGCCGATGTAGTAGCTGTACCACTTGTAGCCCTGCGGAACCGGCGGGGCGTGCCTCTTGCCGTTCATCAGGCCCTTGGGGCCGCCGACGGCGAAGATCAGTCCGCCCGGAAGTTTTCCGCCGCTGTTGCTCAGGAAGCTGGCGTGATCGTCGATCGAGAACGCATAGGCGCTGGCGTCGAGGCCGCCCGACTTGAAATCGTCGTGGATGAGTTGGGTATAGGGATTGAACCACTGCCGTTCACGTCCGCGAAGCTCCTCGAAGTTGTACTGCATCGCGAAGTAGTCGATGACCGACCTGCTGGCCGGCGGAGTATCGCCGGCGACGGGCAGTTCGCCATTGCTGCAGGCGACATTGAACGGGACCCAGCCGTAGATGAAAGTCAGGTAGGCCGTGAGCTTCGGCATCGGAGGATTCTGGCTCACCGGCTTCAGGAATTCCGGGATCTTCTTGTCGGGGCACGTATCGACGTAGTTCTCGTAGTTGGCAAGGAACACCTCGTTGACGGCCTTGTAATAGCTGGCCTGCGTCTCCGTGCACGACGTGACCTTCTTCCGGGTGCAGTCCTCCCACTGCTTCAGCATGTGGTCGACGCGGTTGGGCGGGTCACTGGGAATGAGCCCCAGGTTCTTTCCGTCGGGAAAGCGCCAGGGATCCATGTAGAACGCAAGCACCGACTGGGCCGACGGCACCCGGATGCCGGCCTTCGGATACATGTCGCCGGGATTGTTGTAGACGGGCCAGACCAGCTTGTCCGGGCCCTGGTCGGCATTGGTGAATGCGGCCAGCTGCTTCCTGAAGCGCTTGACCGTCATTACGGTCCCCATATAGCCGACATCGGCCGGGTCGCGCACAGGCTCCATCGCCAGCGGCAGATAGACCTGATCGACGTTGGAGACGTTGTAGTTCTGGTTGAAGTCGATGAAGCCGCCGCCGTAGATTTCCTTGCAGTTCTTGAGGAACTCGCCCTGGGACGTCACCTTGCAGACGTCGGCGAAAGTAAACTCGTTGAGCTGGAAGGGAAGATGCGGGGCGATGCCCAGTCCCGGCGAAACCTGGTGGATCAGCAGCCGATTGCAGGAGTTGTCCTTCATGTCCTTGTTGCATGAAGGCTGCGGCGAGCCGTTGGCGAATTCGATCTCGGGACCGTCGTTGAACTTGTCGTAGATTTCCTTCAACGCCGTGCGGTCGTCGAAGATGATGACGCGCGCGCCGCGCCACCAGTCGATGTAGCGATCGGGCGCGTTATCGGTCCGCTTCGACCACCAGGGCAGATCGATTGAGACGAACTCGCCCTTGCCGAGGCCCGCCGACGGATTGACGAAGATGTAGTAGTCGTTCTTGACCGCCAGGCAGTCGTCCATCACGCCGAGAGCCGACTGCAGCCAGGCATCGCCGCCGCCCTTTTCCTTGACGGTACAGGAAACGGCGTCGGTCAGCTGGATGCTGCCCTGCAGGATGATCCAGATCGGACGGGCCGTATTGTTGTAGACGCGGATTTCCTTCGTGCACTCCCTGGGAAACCTGCCGCCGTCGTCGGCACAGACGCCATCGGCCGCCCCGGCGCTGCCGGGATTGGCGGCGACGCCGCCAGCGGCCGCAAGCACGAACAGTCCCAGCCACAGCATGCCGCGAGTGATCGCAACCCTCATGACGCAGTCTCCACATAGCCAGACTGAATATCGAGAACGCCCGATTATACAACCGGAGAGGGAGGCGCGACACGCGATTTTTTGGGCAGGAACTGCCCGCCGTTCACGCGAGGAGAATGGATCGGTGGATACCTCCGATCCGGCAATTCAGCCCTTGCGCCGGAGGTGTTCGTTCAGCCGGGGCAGGATCTCGACGAAGTTGCAAGGCATGTGGCGATAGTCGAGCTGGCTCTCGAGGATCTCGTCCCAGGCGTCGCGACAGGCGCCCGGCGAGCCGGGCAGCACGAAGATGTAGGTCGCGTTGGCGACGCCGCCGGTCGCACGGCTCTGGATGGTGGAGGTGCCGATCTTCCTGAACGAGACCATGTGGAAGAGATGGGAGAATCCCTCCATGCGCTTCTCGAACAGCGGCTCGATCGCCTCCGGCGTGACGTCCCGTCCCGTGAAACCGGTGCCGCCGGTCGTGATCACCACGTCGACATCGGCGTCGTCGATCCAGGCCTCGACCTTGTTGCGGATCGTCAGGAGATGGTCCGGGACGATCGCCCGGTAGGCGAGGGCGTGGCCCGCCTTCGTCAGCCGGTCGACGAGGATCTGGCCGGACCTGTCGTCGGCCTCCGTGCGCGTGTCGGAGACCGTCAGCACGGCGATCGATAGAGGGATGAAGTCGCGCGGCGTGTCGATCATCGGAAAACTATAGCCGCGGCGCGCCGAATGGAAAGCGGTGTTGTTGCGGGCGGTCATCGTTCGGTCGCCCAGGTCGCCGGCGGCTGGCCGGCATGTCGTCGCCGTCCACGTCAAAGCCCGCTGAAATATGCCCGGACCAGATCGAGGACCCCGATATCGGGAAACTCGACCCGTGCCGCGCGCCCGATCGGACAAGTGGCGGTCAGGTCGGAGGCGTCCAGCGACAGGATGAGCTGGGCGGTTCCCCTCCCATGGCCCCTGGCGACGACCGCGAGGTCGCTCTGGCCCAGCTTGGCGGGCGCCGCGCGCGACATGAGGATCGTCGCGTCGCGCAGCCTGTCCTCCCCTTCGAGGATGACAAGCGCCCGCTGTCCGGGCTCGGCCAAAGTCGCGAACAGATCATTGGTCGGCACGTCGACGAGGAGCTTGCTGCAGTCGATCCACGAAAAGAGGGGCCCGCCCACCTTGAACGTGACGCCGTCGCGCATCGAACTGCTCCAGATCCGCGCGCCGGCAGGCACCGTCACCGCCGCGCGGGCGTTGTGCTCGTAGGCGATATTGGCGGCCGACAGGTCTTCCGAAGCCCTCTGCAGGGCCGCAACGGCGTTGGCCTTGTGCTGCTTGGTCCGCTCGATTTCCAGTCGCAGCTCGTCGCGGCTGCGCCACGACCATTCCGGTTCCTTTCCGTCGGCCTGGAGATAGATGCCTTCGCTGGCCATGCGGCGTCGCAGGCGCACCTCGTCGAGTTGGGTTTTCCATTCGGCCAGCAAGGCTTCGCGGTCGCGCAATTCCGACTCCGCGGCTTCCGCCTCGCGGGTGGTCGTGGCGCCGGTGCTCCTCAGGGTGCGCATCCGGTCCGCCGAACTGCGGGCGTATTCCACGCGCTGCTCCAGCAGCTCGATCCTGCGCGTCAGGCTGTCGATCTGAAGATCGAGATTCTCGCGAAAGGCGTCTGCATAGCGCTCGGTGCGCTGGTTCCAGTCCTCGAGAAGCGTCAGCAGCCGCGTTTCGTGGGTGTCGAGCTCTTGAAGATTGGCCTGCGCCTCAGAGAACTGCGCCCTGGCCCTGATGACCTCGTCCGGCTCGATCAGGTGGTTGGTCAGGTCCGCGACCTTCCCCGACGCATCCACGGTGTCGCCGGGCTTCAGTGCCATGTGCTCGATGGTGCCGTCGATCGGCGCGGTAGCGACGTTCATCCAGGTCGTCAGCGCGGCGTTGCGGGTGGCGATGGAGTAGATCAGCGGCCCGATGGCGACGACCGTCGCGACGATGCTGAACAGGAAGGCGGCGGCAATTCCCGCACGGCGCAGCCTGCGCTCCTTGGCCAGCGCCGCGCCGTCCGGCTGCTCCTCCGCCAGCCCTTCATCCGCATAGAGCGGATCGAGCGCCCCCATGTTCTCCAGCATCCGCAGCGTGATGAGCTTGAGAAGGTGGACGCCGAGGGCCGGATTCTGCAGGAGCGCGCTAAACACCGCCTGCCGTTTCAGGACCATCAACACGCCGTTGGTTCTGGCGATCGCGGAGGCGGTGCGCCGCTGCGTCTCGGAGAACACCGCAAGTTCGCCGAGGAAGTCGCCGGCGGCGATCTCTCTCTGGATCTGTGGCAGCCAGATGCGCCCTTCCAGCACGTAGTAGAGTTCGTCGGATCTGTCGCCGATGTTGAAGATGGTCTCGTCGGCGAGAAATACCCGCCGCTGCATCAGCGGAAATATCGGCTCCATCGAGAAGGAACTGCTCGCCGCGTTCTCGACTTTGCGCATGAACGCCAGGATCTGCGCCAGCCGGATGCTGTTCAGCGGCAGCAGGGTGGCGTGCAGAATGAGGATCGGCGTCAGGCCCTCGAACAGCGCGTAGGTGATGAAGGCGACGTTGCTGGCGATCGCGACGATGCGCAGCGGCAGCATCGTCTTCATGTAGAAGGTGACGAATACGAGTGCGGAAGCCAGGTACCCGGCGATTTCACCTGTGCTCATGGGACATGGCCTCCAGCACGACGGATCCGGCGTTCAGTTCGATCGCAGTATCGACGATGTACGCGGGATCCCCTGCACAGGAGGTGCGCCACAACTCCCGACCGGGTGCCCCGGCTTTCCCCGCTTTGAATTTCTATGCCCAGGAAGTGGCGCCGCGCCAGCCGTTTCTGTGCCGGCTGCTCGGCAGCCAGCCGGGTGGCAACGCTTGAAGCGACACTGTTTTCCGAACCGCTCTAGAAGTATCCGACCAGCCGGCCCAGCGTGATCACGACGAGCCAGAGCCCGATCGACAGGGCCGCACACAGCCGGACCGGGCCGGGAACGGCGCCGGGCGGCGCACGGCGCAGCAGCAGCGTTGCAATCGCTGCCACCGCGAGGACCAGGGCGAGGACGCCCATCTTGGCGAGGAAATACGTCGAGGCCAGGTAGTCGCCTGCCCGGGTGATGAACAGCATGGCCCCGGCCGCCGCCGCAAGCAGGAGGCCCGCGACGGCGGTTGGCAGCAGCACCCGCGCCAGCGTGGCCACGTTTGTCCGCGGCCATACGCCGAGCAGCCGCAGATCGAACGGCACGATGGCGCCGAACAGAAGCGCGATGCCGACGATGTGGGCGGTATTGACGAACGGATAGAGCCAGACGGACCGTTTCAGCGCCGCCGCAAGCGGCAGGCTCTCGAGCCCGGCCAGGGCCTCGATCATCCGGGCGGCCCCCGATCGGGTGTGGTCAGGACTCCCGGTCCGGATAGAGGTTGTGCTTGACGCCGCCGATCGTCAGCCATTCCGCCTTCATCAGCTTCACGTCGGGATTCGAGGACCGATGGCCGTGGGCGGTCATCTCGGTGCCGATCGCCAGCATCTCCTCGGTCAGCTCGGCGCTTTCGTTGCGCCACGGCTGGCCGATCTCGACGACCCACTGCTCGCCCTCGAAGTCGCCGGCCGCGTCGATCGTCAGTTCGCCGTGCGGGTTGCCGAGCTTCACTGCCGTGATCGTGCCGCTGAGCTCGAACTCCTCGCCGGTCGCCCAGCCCCATCCGTGATGGGCAAGCGACAGCGTCGCGCCGGCCGCCAGCAGCAGGGCGCCGACCGCAAATGCGGACAAACCCGTCGTGATCGCGCGGCTGGTCATCGCATACCTCCCTTTTCCGGTCTGGACAGACGGCAGGAAACCTAGGTCGCGGCGGGACCGGGGAAAGATCGTCCACGAAAGCGTGATCAGTCCGACAGCGCCTTGCGGATCGCCACGAGGTCCCGCCAGGCCAGGCGCTTCTGGCCCGGCTGTCGCAGCAGGTAGGCCGGGTGGAGGGTGGCGATCGCCCTGATCGTCCGCCGGCCGGTGTCGTAGTCGAACCACTTGCCGCGCATCTTCAGGATGCCTTCGGAGCGGTTCAGCATCTCCTTGGCCGCGGCGCCGCCGAGGAACACGATGACGTCCGGATCGGCCAGCTCGATCTGGCGCTCGATGAACGGCCTGCAGACCTGGGTCTCCTGCGGGGTCGGCGTCCGGTTGCCGGGCGGGCGCCAGTAGACCACGTTGGTGATGTAGGCAGAGGTGCGGTCGAGGCCGATCGCCGCCAGCATCCTGTCGAGCAGCCGGCCGGCCCGGCCGACGAAGGGCTTGCCCTGGAGATCCTCCTCGGCGCCCGGTGCCTCGCCGACGAACATGACGCGGGCTTCCGGGTTGCCGTCGGCGAAGCAGAGGCTCTTGGCGGTAAAGCGCAGGGCGCAGCCCTCGAAGCCCTCGAGGATGTGGTGGAGCTCCTCCAGGCTGGTCGCCTCGCGCGCCCTGGCGCGTGCCGACATGACCGGATCGTGGGCCCCATGGTCGGACGCCGGCAACGTCGCAGCGTCGCCCGGAGTCCCGGTGCCGGCCGGGCGGGAGACCGGAGCGCTCGGCGCGGCGGGCGCGAGCCTGTCGACAGGCGCGTCGCCGACGGCCTCGTCGGCGCCGGCGGCCAGTTGCCACGCCAGCAGCGCTCGCGCCGCCTCCCGCGACAGCGGGGGTGAATGGTTTTGCCGGTCCGTCAACTCGGTCTCGTTGCTCCGGTAGTGCAGACAGGTATTTTACGCCATATTGCCTGCGATTTGCAGATCCGCCCCCGACACGATCGAAAAATGGGCCGAGGAGAAGAATGACAGACGAAGCCGACCCGGGTCCCCAGCACGACTCCGCCCAGCACGAAGCCACCGGGCACGAATCCATGGGGCATGAGACCCCCGAGCGGGAATCCATGGAGTTCGACGTGGTGATCGTCGGCGCCGGTCCCGCGGGGCTCGCCGCCGCGATCCGGTTCAAGCAGCTTGCCGCGGAGGCGGGCGAGGACCTGTCCGTCGTCGTGCTCGAGAAGGGCTCGGAAGTCGGCGCGCACATCCTGTCCGGGGCGGTGATCGATCCGGTCGGGCTGGACACACTGCTGCCGGGCTGGCGCGACGAGGACTCCCCGGTCAAGACGCCGGTGACCGACGACCGCTTCCTGTTCCTCGGCCATTCCGGCTCGGTGCGGCTGCCGAACTTCATGATGCCGCCGCTGATGAGCAACCACGGCAACTACATCGTCTCGCTCGGCAACGTCTGCCGCTGGCTGGCCACCAAGGCGGAGGAACTGGGGGTCGAGATCTATCCGGGCTTCGCCGCCGCCGAGGTGCTCTACGGCGACGACGGCGCGGTGATCGGCGTGGCGACCGGCGACATGGGGGTCGCCCGCGACGGCCATCACAAGGACGGCTACATGCGCGGCATGGCGCTGCTCGGCAAGTATGTGCTGATCGCCGAGGGCGTCCGCGGCTCGCTGGCCAGGATGCTGATCTCCAGGTTCGATCTGGACGCCGGACGCGAGCCCCCGAAGTTCGGCATCGGCCTCAAGGAACTCTGGGAAGTCGCTCCCGACAAGCACCGGCCCGGCCTCGTCCAGCACTCGTTCGGCTGGCCGCTGGATTCGCGCACCGGCGGAGGATCGTTCCTCTATCACCTGGAAGACAACCAGGTCGCCGTCGGCTTCGTCGTGCATCTGAACTACGAGAACCCGTGGCTGTCGCCGTTCCAGGAGTTCCAGCGCTTCAAGCATCATCCGGCGATCGCCGAAACCTTCGAGGGCGGCAAGCGCCTTTCCTACGGCGCCCGGGCGATCACCGAGGGCGGCTGGCAGTCGATCCCGAAGATGTCGTTCCCCGGCGGCCTGATCGTCGGCTGCTCGGCGGGCCTGGTGAACGTTCCGCGTATCAAGGGGTCGCACAACGCCATGCTGTCGGGAATGCTCGCGGCGGAAGCGATCCATGCGGCGCTTAAGGACGGCCGCTCCAACGACGAGATCGTCGAGTTCGACGATACCGTACGGAACTCCGGAATCGGCGACGACCTGAAGAAGGTCCGCAACGTCAAGCCGCTATGGTCGAGATACGGGCTCTACGGCGGCATCATGCTCGGCGGCCTCGACATGTGGACCAACACGCTCGGATTCTCCCTGTTCGGCACGCTGGGCCACGGCAAGCCCGATTCGGCGACCCTGAAGCCGGCCAGCCAGTGCAGGAGAATCGAGTACCCGAAACCCGACGGCACGCTGTCCTTCGACAAGCTGTCATCGGTGTTCCTGTCCAACACCAATCACGAGGAGGACCAGCCGATCCATCTCAAGGTGCTCGACATGGAACTGCAGAAGCGCAGCGAGCATGACGTCTACGCCGGCCCGTCCAACCGCTACTGCCCGGCCGGCGTCTACGAGTGGATCGAGGAGGGCGCCGATGCGCCGCGCTTCCAGATCAACGCGCAGAACTGCGTGCACTGCAAGACCTGCGACATCAAGGACCCGAACCGCAACATCCTGTGGACCGTGCCGGAGGGGGGCGGCGGCCCGAACTATCCGAACATGTAGCCGCGCGATCCGGCCGGATGCACTGGAGACACACGCGAATGCCGCCGCGGTTGCCGCGGCGCCGCATTTCGTCCATCATCTTGTGCCAGTTGCGAGAACAATCGAATGCGTGATCGCAAACGCCTAAGGGGCTGACAATTTTGAACAGAGACCGGTTCTACGCATCGGGACGGGCGATCGCCGCCCGGCCGGTGCGTTTCCTCGTAGCTGTTGCCGCGCTGATCGCCACCGCCTCGGCACCGTCGCGGGCCGAGACGGCTCCGCAGGATCACGGGTCCCATTCGCTTGCGGGCAACTACCTTGCCGGTCGCGTGGCGGGTGCGCTCAGCGACTCGGGTGCCGCGGCCCACTTCTACAAGCAGGCGCTCCAGGCCGATCCCGACAACCTGTCCCTGCTCGATCGCAGCTTCACCCTGTCGCTGATCGCGGGCGAGTACGATACCGCGATGGCGACCGCGAAGCGGATCGCCGAGCTGGATCCGTCCCACCGCCTCGCCCAGCTGGCGCTGGCGGTCGACGCCATTCGAGCCCGCCAGTACGCCGCCGCGCAACGTCATCTTGCCGAAGCCGGCAGCGGTCCGCTCGCCGAACTGACGGCGACGCTGCTGCAGGCCTGGACGGAGGCCGGCGAAGGCGACACCGCGCAGTCGCTGGCGACCGTGGCCTCGCTGTCGGGTCCCGAGTGGTACGAGGTGTTCAAGCCCTATCACTCCGGCCTGATCGCCGGCGTCGGCGGCGACGAGGACGCCGCCGGCAAGTATTTCGAGGAAGCCTACAGGGCCGATCCCGATGCGATCCGCATCGTCCAGGCCTGGGGCCGACACCTGGCCCAGACCGGCCGGGCGGAGGAGGCGCGCGAGGTCCTGGAGAAGTTCGGCGACGTGGTGCCGAATCATCCGCTGACGCTGACGGCCCTGCAGAACATCGATGCCGGCCGCGTGCCCCAGCCGATCGTCAAGTCGGCCCAGGAGGGCGCCGCCGAGGTGCTGTACGGCATCGGCTCGGCGCTCGGCAGCGACAGCGGCGAGGAATACGCAGCCATCTATCTGCGGCTCGGCCTGCATCTGGCCCCGAACAACCCGCTCGCCATCCTGTCGCTGGCCGACTACTACGAGAAGTCCGGCGATTCCGAGAAGGCCATCGAAATCTACGGGAAGGTGCCGGACACCTCGCCCCTGCGTCCCAATGCGGAGATCCATCGCGCCCTCAACCTGGACGACATGGATCGCACCGACGAGGCAATCGAAGTCCTCGAAAGCGTCATCGCCGCCAATCCGGACGACGAGGAAGCGATCATTGCCCTCGGCAACATCCTGCGCGGGCGCGAGCGTTTCGGCGAGGCGGCCGCCGTCTACTCGCGTGCCATCGACAGGATCGACGGTGCCGATCCGCGCGACTGGGCGCTCTTCTACTTCCGCGGCATGTGCTACGAGCGGGACAAGCGCTGGTCGCTCGCCGAACTGGACCTGCAGAAGGCGCTCGAACTGAATCCGGAACAGCCGCACGTGCTCAACTACCTGGGCTATTCCTGGGTCGACCAGCACCTGCATCTCGACAAGGCCCTCGACATGATCTCGCGGGCCGTGGAGTTGCGCCCCAACGACGGCTACATCGTCGACAGCCTCGGCTGGGCCTACTACCGCCTCGGCCGCTACGAGGAAGCCGCGCGCGAACTCGAGCGGGCCGTCGAGTTGAAGCCGGAAGATCCGATCATCAACGATCACCTGGGCGACGCCTACTGGAAGGTCGGCCGCAAGCTGGAGGCGCGTTTCCAGTGGAGCCACGCCAAGGCGCTCGACCCCGACCCCGACGACCTGGCCAAGATCATGGAGAAGCTCGAGAGCGGGCTCGCCGACAAGCCGGATCGCGCCGAGATCGAGTTGCGCCGCAACGACGGATAGTCTCCGCCGGCAGGTCCGCGTGATCTCCGAGTTCGCCGCCGCCAAGATCAATCTGGCGCTGGCCGTCACCGGGCGGCGCTCGGACGGCTACCACCTTCTCGATACGCTGGTGACCTTCGCCGATGCCGGCGACCGGTTCGACGTCCGGTCCGCGCCGGACCTGTCGCTGGAGGTGACCGGACCGTTCGCGGCGGACCTGCAGGACGATGCCTCGAATCTCGCGCTGCTGGCGGCGGAACGGCTGCGTGCCGCAGCCTTCGGGGAGGACGTCGCGGCGCCGGGCGCCGTCCTCATCCTCGAGAAGGCGCTGCCGGTCGCTTCCGGCATCGGCGGCGGCTCCGCGGACGCCGCTGCCGCGCTCAGGGCGCTCAATCGGCTCTGGGGCCTGGACTGGCCACTCGAGCGTCTCGCATCGCTCGGTCTCCGGCTCGGGGCCGACATCCCCATGTGCCTCCACGGCCGGCCCTTGCGGGCACGGGGCATCGGCGAAGACATTGGCCTCCTGAAGGGCTTTCCGCGGCTCGACCTCGTTCTGGTCAACCCGGGCGTCGCGGTGTCGACCGCGACCGTGTTCGGCGCGCTCGCCGGCCGGTTCTCGCCGCCGCTGCCCGTCGCCGCCGGGTTGCGCGGCCTGGATGCGGCGATCACCTGGCTCGGTGCTGCCTCCAACGACCTGCAGGCCCCGGCGATCGCGGCGGCACCCGTGATCGGCGAGGCGCTTGCCGCGCTCCGGCAGACGGACGATTGCCGGCTGGCCCGGATGTCAGGCTCGGGGGCGACGTGTTTCGGCATCTACGCCGATGCCGAAAGTGCCCGCGCGGCAGCCGCCTCGATCTCCGCCGCCCGGCAGGGCTGGTGGGTGAGGTCCGTGGCGACCGGACCGTCCGGATCCCAGCCGACCTAGAACTCCCGGCTGACGCAGAAGTCGATGACTTCGGTAAGGGCCTGCCGGTATTCGGAACCCGGGAATATCTCCAGGGCGTCGCGCGCCATCGCGCCATAGTGGCGGGCCCTGCCGATCGTGTCCTCCAGTGCCCGGTGGCTGGCCATGAGTTCGATCGCGCGCTCCAGGTCGCCTTCCTCGACGGCCCGGTCGTTCAGGCTACGGCGCCAGAACGTCCGCTCCTCCTCGTTGCCGCGCCGATAGGCGAGCAGCACCGGCAAGGTGATCTTGCCGTCACGGAAATCGTCGCCGACCTTCTTGCCGAGCGTCGCCTGGACGCCGGAATAGTCGAGCGCGTCGTCGACGAGCTGGAAGGCGTTGCCGAGATTGGCGCCGTAGGAGCGCAACGCGGCGCGCTCCTCCGCGTCGCGGTCGGCGACGATCGCGCCCACCTCGCCGGCAGCGGCGAACAGCGCCGCGGTCTTGGCGCGGATCACGGCGAGGTACTCGTCCTCGGTCGTCGCGGTATTCTGCGTGGTGACAAGCTGCATGACCTCGCCCTCGGCGATCACCGCGGCGGCGTCCGCGAGAACCTCGAGGGCCGGCAGCGAGCCGACCTCGACCATCATCTTGAAGGCCTGGCCGAGCAGGAAGTCGCCGACCAGGACGCTTGCCTCGTTGCCCCACACCATGCGGGCCGAGGCCTTGCCGCGACGCATGTCGCTCTCGTCGACGACGTCATCGTGCAGCAGCGTCGCGGTGTGCATGAACTCGACGCTGGCGGCGAGGCGGATATGGCCTTCGCCCCGGTAGCCGAACATGCCCGCAGCCGCCAGTGTCAGCATCGGCCGGAGCCGCTTGCCGCCCGATTCGATCAGATGGGCGGCCACCTCGGGAATGAGCGTCACCTCCGACCCCGTCTTCGACAGGATCAGTTCGTTGACGCGCTGCATGTCCTCGGAGACGAGACCGACAATGCGGTCGATGCCGCTTTCGCGGTCCGTCTTTTTCTTGAGAGATACGACCGTACCCACACGAATACTCCGCCAGATAACCTGTTTGCAGGGGACATTAGGAGGCGTCCGGTTGCTGGGCAATAGCACCGGCCGCGGCGAATTGCCGATCCGTGGCAGCCGTTGCCGATGCGATACGGTTTCCAGGGGGCCGGGCCGCGCGGTTTTGACTGCAAAGCGCAACAACATTCTCTAAGGTTGGCCGATGATCGAACTGATACGCACCAACGACATGGTCGTCCTCAGCTATGCCGAAGCGTTGCTGAAGGATGCCGGAATAGCCTGCGCCGTCGTCGACCAGAACATGAGCATCATGGAAGGCTCGCTCGGCGTGCTGCCGCGCCGGCTGCTGGTCGACGGCGAGCGTGAGGCCGAGGCGCGACAATTGATGAAGGATGCCGGCCTGGAGGAGAACCTGAAGTGACCGGCCCCGCCGTCGCGGATGCTTCCGGGCGGTTCGGTTTCGACTGCTCGCAGGACGATTTCCTGGGAGGACGGCTGTCGATCACCCAGCCGCGAAAGGGACACCGGTCCGGGATCGAGGCGGTGCTCATCGCAGCGGCGACGCCGCTGGCGGCCGGCGAAACTGTGCTCGACATCGGTTCCGGCGTCGGCGTCGCCGGGCTGTGCGCGCTGTCGCGGGTGGCCGGCGCCAGGGCCGTCCTCGTCGAGGCCGACGCCGATCTCGCCGCGCTGGCAGCCGAAAACGCCCGGCGCAACGGCTTTGCCGTCGCCGGGGCGGACGCAAGTGTCGACGTCCATGCTCTGGACGTGACGGAGCGTGGCGCCATCGGCGCTCTCGGCCTGGACGGTGCCGTGGACCACGCCGTGGCCAACCCGCCGTTCTACGATCCGGCCGCCAGCCGCACGTCGCCGGCCAAGTCGGCCGCCCATGCCGCTCCGGCCGACCTGCTCGACGCCTGGATCCGGTTCGCGGCGCGCGCGGTGCGGCCCGGCGGCACGCTGACCCTCGTGCATCGGGCCGAGGCGGTCTCCCTGGTCCTGCAGGGGTTCGGCAGGCGCTTTGGCGGCGTCACGATCCTGCCTGTCCATCCCCGGCCCGGGGCGGCGGCGACCCGGATCCTCGTGCAGGGCCGCAAGGCGAGCCGTGCGCCGGTCGCGATCCTGCCGGGACTGGTGCTGCACGGGCGACAGGGCCACGGCTTCCTGCCGGAGGTGGAAGCCGTGCTCCGCACGGGAGCGAAACTGGAAATGACGCGTTAGCCTTGCGGCGGGGCTGGTCAGGCTACATGTGTATCCGACGGGAGAAGAACGAGCGATGCTTGGCGAGCGTATCAGAAACCTGCTGCCGGCGAGCTGGCACGAGCGGCACCCGCTGGTGGCGGTGCTGCGCCTGAACGGTCCAATCGGCGCCGTGACGCCGCTGCGGCCGGGACTGTCGCTTGCCGACCTGGAGAGCCCGCTGAAGCGGGCCTTCAAGATGAAGCGCGCCGCCGCCGTCGCGATCTCGATCAACTCTCCCGGCGGTTCCCCGGTGCAGAGCCGGCTCATCTACAAGCGCATCCGCGATCTGGCCGAGGAGAACGGCAAGCCGGTTTTCGTCTTCATCGAGGACATCGGCGCCTCCGGTGGCTACATGCTGGCGCTCGCCGGCGACGAGATCGTCGCCGACCCCACCTCGCTGGTCGGGTCGATCGGCGTCGTGGCGGCGACGTTCGGCTTCGACAAGGCGATCGAGAAGCTCGGCATCGAGCGGCGCGTCTACACCGCCGGCGACCGCAAGGTGATGCTCGACTCCTTCCAGCCCGAGAAGCCCGAAGACGTGCGGCGCATCAAGGCGATCCAGAAGGACGTGCACGGCGTCTTCATCGACATGGTGAAGGCGCGCCGCGGCAGCGCGCTGAACGGCACCGACCGGCTGCTGTTCTCCGGCGAGTTCTGGAGCGGCTCCAGGGCCCTCGAACTCGGCCTGATCGATCGCCTCGGCGACCTCACCAGCGTCATGCGCGAGCGCTACGGCGACAAGGTGCGGCTGGTGCCGATCGCCACGGCCCGCCGCGGCCTGCTCCGGCGGCTGCGTCCGTTCTCGTCGGGGCCTGCCGCAGGTCCCGGACTGACGGCCGGGTTCGCCGACGACTTGATCTCGGCCATCGAGGCGCGGGCGCTGTGGTCACGCTTCGGTCTGTAGTGGATATTGCCCTGATGACCAATCCCATACTGATTGGCGGACTGATGATCGGCGGCGCGTTCGCCGGCTGGCGGATGATGCGGGAGCGCGGCCGCGTCCGCCGCATGTTCGAGAAGCTGTCCCGGGAATCGGCCAAGGCGCCGACCGGCGACGTGGTCCGGCTCGAGCGCGACCCGGAGACCGGAATCTACGGCCCCGCCAAGGAACGCTGAGGGATCGCGGCGGTTGACCGCCGTTACCGCCGCCGATACCGTCCGCCGCGCCGGTCCGGACGCGGATCCGTCGCCGGCAGCGCCCAACGTTTCCCGCCAACACCGGCATCCCGACATGTCTGACGCTCGACGCCCACTCGACACCGACCCACTCGACCCGAAACGGTCATTCCAGGGGCTCATCCTGGCGCTGCAGCGCTACTGGGCGGCCTACGGCTGCGTCGTCCTCCAGCCCTACGACATGGAAGTCGGGGCGGGCACGTTCCATCCCGCCACGACGTTGCGCTCGCTTGGTCTCAATCACTGGAATGCCGCCTACGTGCAGCCCTCGCGGCGGCCGAAGGACGGCCGCTACGGCGAGAATCCCAACCGTTACCAGCACTACTACCAGTTCCAGGTCATCCTCAAGCCGTCGCCGCCGGACCTGCAGGACCTCTATCTGGGCTCGCTCTACGAGATCGGCATCGACCCGAAGAACCACGACATCCGTTTCGTCGAGGACGACTGGGAGAGCCCGACGCTGGGTGCCTGGGGCCTCGGCTGGGAGGTGTGGTGCGACGGCATGGAAGTCTCCCAGTTCACCTATTTCCAGCAGGTGGCGGGTTTCGACTGCCATCCGGTGTCCGGCGAGCTGACATACGGCCTGGAGCGGCTGGCGATGTACGTGCAGGGCGTCGACAACTTCCGGGACATCAATTTCAACGGCCGCGAGGGCGCCGGGAAGGTGACCTACGGCGACGTCTTCCTGCAGGCCGAGCAGGAATACTCCCGCCACAATTTCGAGCATGCCGACACCGACATGCTGTTCCGGCACTTCCGCGATGCCGAAACGGCCTGCCGGCAGTATCTGGAGGCCGGCTGGATGGACGAGGACCGCAAGGCGCACGGCATGGCGCTTCCGGCCTACGACCAGTGCATCAAGGCGAGCCACATCTTCAACCTGCTGGATGCCCGCGGCGTCATCTCGGTGACCGAGCGGCAGAGCTACATCTTCCGGGTGCGCGAACTGGCGAAGGGCTGTGGCGAGGCCTGGCTCGCGACCGCGGGCGGCGGCGCCGCGGCCTGACCTGGCGGCTGTCGGGCAGCCGCTTTGCCCGAGCGGACCCTGGCGTCAGGCCTTCGCCCTGGACCGGTCGCTGGCCAGCAGTTCGGCCACGCGCTCGGCGGGCAGCGCGCCGCCGAAGTGGTGGCCTTGCGCCTCCAGGCAGCCGTCGGCGATGAGCGGCCCGATCTGGTCCTGCATCTCGATGCCTTCGGCCGTCGTCGAAAGGCTCAGCGCGCTCGCCAGATGGATGATGGCGCGCACCATGGCGGCGGCCTCCTCGGAGACCAGCATCTGCGAGGTGAAGCTCCGGTCGATCTTCAGCCGGTCGAAGTGAAGCTCGCGCAGGTGGTGAAGGCTCGAATTGCCGGCGCCGAAATCGTCGAGCGCGATCCGGATGCCGGCATTGCGCAGGCCCGACAGGGTCCGGCGCGCGATCTCGAAGTCGCGAACGAGCGCGTTCTCCGTCAGTTCGATCTCGAGCCTGTCGGCGGTCAGGCCGCTGCGGCCCAGCGCCTTCAGGATGCGCAGGACGAGGGAGGGATCGCTTATCTCGGCCGGCGAGATGTTGAACGACAGGAAAATGTCCTTCGGCCAGTTCACCGCAACCGCGCAGGCGTTCTCGAGCAGGTAGCCGCTCAGCTTGGGGATGAACCCGCAGTCCTCGGCCACGGAGATGAACTCCTCCGGCGGGATGTCACCCAGTTCCGGGTGGGTCCAGCGGGCCAGCGCCTCGAAGCCGATGATGGACCGGTCGCCGAGCCGGACGATCGGCTGGAAGTGCGAATGAATCGCTCCCTCGTCGACCGCCTTGCGCAATTCCGCCTCGATCCGGGCGCGGCGCATTACCTTCCGATCCATTCCCGCCTCGAAGAAGTGGAACGTTGAGGCGCGCTCGCTCTTGGCGCGGTACAGCGCCACGTCGGCGCGGCGCAGCAGCTCGGTCATCGTCGTCGCATCGTCCGGTGTGACCGCGATGCCGATACCGATGCCGAGATTGATCGACGCGCCGGCGGCCGCGAACGGAATGTCGAGGGCCCCGAGTATGCGCCGGGCCATTCGCGCGATCTGCTCGACCTGCGCCACCGGCCGCGTGAGTATGGCGAACTCGTCGCCGCCCAGCCGGAACACGATGCTGTCGGAATCGACGGCTGCCGACATGCGCCGGGCGAAGTCGACCAGCAGGTCGTCGCCGGCCTGGTGGCCGTAGACGTCGTTGATCGGCTTGAACCGGTTCAGGTCGATGAGCATGAAGCCGCGCTTGGCGTCCGGCGTGGCGCGGAGCAGGGCGTCGGCCAGTTCGACCTCGAGCCGGCGCCGGTTGGGCAGCCCGGTGAGGGCGTCGGCGTTGGCCAGGTGACGGGCGCGGCTTTCGGCAGCCTTCCTGGCCGAGATCTCGCTGCGAAGATCCGCGACGCGGCGCCAGGAAAAGACGACCAGCGCAGCAGTAGCGACGAAACCGAAGGTCAGGAGTTCGTCGAGTTCGTAGTCCTCGTGCGCGCGACTGTACTCGTAGAACCTGTCGAACGCGTCCAACCAGATGCCCAGCGCCGTGACGAACACGGCGAATACACCGATGACCGCCAGATCGCGAAAGAGGCGATTTCGTGAATTGTCGTCGTTGGGAATGCGAAATGGCATTGGTCGATTGCCGGGACTGCCCGCCTCGAAAAATCAGTTGGCTTATGTCTAACGCAAACTAAGTGAAATGGGATTGCCAAATTGCAAATTTGTTGCCTCTGCGATTCGTCCGCGGGAGATGACAAAGCGGGGCGGGCTTGCTAAGTGCGGGCCAGTTTACTCGAACAGACCCCTCCAAGCCGTTCCCACCAGGGTCACCGGACCTGCCGTCCATGCCAGATTTGTTGCTCGAGCTGTTTTCGGAAGAAATCCCCGCACGCATGCAGGCGCGCGCGGCGGAGGACCTGCGGAAGCTTGTCACCGACGCCCTCGTCGACGCCGGTCTCGTCTACGAGGCCGCCCGTGCCTTCGTCACGCCGCGGCGGCTGACGCTCAACGTCACCGGCGTTCCGGCCAGGAGCCCCGACAGCCGCGAGGAACGCAAGGGGCCGCGCGTCGGCGCGCCCGAGCAGGCGCTGGCGGGATTCCTGAAGGCCGCGGGACTGGCCTCGATCGACCAGGCGACGGTGCAGAGCGACCCGAAGAAGGGCGACTTTTACGTCGCCGTCCTCGAGAAGCCGGGCCGGGATGCCAAGGACGTCATCGCCGAAATCGTTCCCGACGTGATCCGCCGCTTTCCGTGGCCCAAGTCGATGCGCTGGGGATCCGGGTGGCTGCGCTGGGTGCGGCCGCTGCAGTCCATCCTGTGCGTGTTCGGGCCGGAGACCGAAGACACCGACGTGGTCGAGTTCGAGGTCGACGGCATCCGCTCGGGTCGGTCCACCCGCGGCCACCGCTTCATGGCCCCGGAGACGTTCGAGGTGCGCCGCTTCGACGACTACGTCGAGAAGCTGGAAAATGCCTTCGTCGTCCTCGATTCGGCGCGGCGCATGGACATCATCCGCGGCGATGCGGGAACCCTGGCGTTCGCCCAGGGGCTCGAGGTGGTCGAGGACGAGGGGCTGGTCGCCGAGGTGGCAGGGCTCGTCGAATGGCCAACGGTGCTGATGGGCACCTTCGATCCCGCCTTCCTGGCGATCCCGCCGGAGGTGGTGCGCCTGACGATCCGCGCCAACCAGAAATGCTTCGTGCTGAGAGACGCCTCGACGGGCGAACTGGCCAACCGCTTTCTGCTGGTCTCCAACCTGGTCGCCGAGGACGGCGGGGCGGAGATCATCGCCGGCAACGGCCGCGTCATTGCCGCGCGCCTGTCGGACGCCCGCTTCTTCTTCGACACCGACCGCAGGGTGAAGCTCGAGGAGCAGGCAAAGAAGCTCCACAACATCATCTTCCACGAAAAGCTCGGCACCCAGGCGGAGCGTGTCGAGCGGGTCGCCCGGTTGGCGCGCGAGCTGGCGCCGCTGGTCGGCGCCGATCCCGAGCTTGCCGAACGCGCGGCGCGCCTCGCCAAGGCCGACCTCGTCACCGAGATGGTCGGCGAGTTCCCCGAACTGCAGGGCGTCATGGGGCGCTACTACGCGCTCGACCAGGGTGAGGACCCGCAGGTCGCCGACGCGATCCGCGACCACTACCGGCCGGCCGGGGCGGGCGACGAGGTGCCGACGGCCCCGGTGTCGATGGCCGTCGCTCTTGCCGACAGGCTCGACATGCTGGCCGGCTTCTGGGCCATCGACGAGAAGCCGACGGGGTCAAAGGATCCCTACGCACTGCGAAGGGCGGCGCTCGGCGTCATCCGCACCGTGTTGCAGAATCAGCTTCGGCTGCACCTGCATTCGATCTTCGTGATGCTCGCCTACCGGATCGAATCGCAGATTTCGGCGGACGAGGCGCTGGCGCAGGCGATCGACTCGACGATTGCCACCCATGGCCTGAGCCTGAGCGCCGAGCTGCATGAACGGATCGCCGACGAGATCAGCCGCACGCATCAGCCCAATGGCCGCAAGACGGCGGCAAGCGCAGCAGACCTCCTCGTCTTCTTTGCCGACCGCCTGAAGGTCCAGTTGCGGGACGAGGGCGCGCGGCACGATCTGGTCGATGCCGTCTTCGCCCTTCCGGGCCAGGACGACCTGCTCATGATCGTCCGCCGCGTCGAGGCGCTTGCGGCGTTCCTCGACAGCGAGGACGGGGCGAGCCTGCTCACCGCCTACCGGCGCGCCGCCAACATCCTGCGGATCGAGGAGAAGAAGGACGGCCGCTCCCATGCCGGTTATCCCGACCAGGGCGCTTTCGCCCAGGACGAGGAGCGCCAGCTCTTCACGCGGATCGAGGAGGTCGGCTCGGAGGTCGAAGCGGCGCTGCGCGTCGAGGATTTCGCCGCCGCCATGGCGGCGCTGGCGAGGCTGCGCGGGCCGGTAGATACGTTCTTCGAAGCGGTGACGGTGAACGCCGAGGACCCGGCGCTGCGCGACAACCGCCTGCGCCTGCTCTCGCAGATACGCGGCAGCATCGACCGGGTCGCGGATTTCTCCCGGATCGAAAGTCACTAGGAATATTCGGTCACGCCCGGGGGAACCCCGTCGAGCGTCCGGCGTTCAAGGCCATGCCGGCCGTCCTGGCGGGCGGTGTAGAATTATGTGCGCTTGCGTGATTCGATCACGCGAAACCCGGAGGCAACGCCCATGACCGTCGATATCGTCACCCTGCAGCCGCTTGTCGCGCTGATCGCAGGCATCCTCATCCTGATCATGCCGCGCCTGCTCAACTATGTCGTCGCCTTCTACCTGATCCTGGTCGGCGTGCTCGGGCTGATCGGGCACTTCAACTAGCTGGAGCATGCGTCGCGCTCACTGCGGGCGGACATAGGCCGATTTCGCCGCTGCCGCCTGCCCCTCGAAGAAGGTGACACAGGCGGCGCGGTCGATCCTGGAGGGAAACCCGCGAACGACACCGCGGGCGCAGGCGAAATGGTAGTTCGACGGCAGGTCGAAGTACTTTGCGCAGGCCCGTTCCTCAAGGCCGTTCCGGAAGCCGCCGAGCATGCCTGCCACGCAGAACCGCAGGTCGGGGCGGCTGTCGAATATGTCGGCGCCCGCCGACGCCGGCAGGAGACAGGCGGCGACCACCAGGGAGATTTGAGCGTATTTCATCGCGCTCTCCGTGTCGGACCGGCCGGTAGCAGGCGGCAACGCGAGAGGTCCCTGCCGCCTTATGCCCGGTGGATCGAGCGTAAGCGCAATATGTGCGCTTTTGCAAGAGGCGGCTCAACCCGCGGCACGCGCGCCGCGGCCGGGTCGTCAACCGAAGATTAACCATGTTTGTCCTGCCGGGCCGACCCCCGATACCGGCCGACCCGGGGAATCTTGCATTGCAACATTGAAACGCGTCCCGATTTGGGCGATTTGGATGGCGCCCGGGCCGGGACCGGGGAATCTGGAGACGGAGCGTCATGGCGAAATGGGTGTACACCTTCGGCGACGGCAAAGCCGAAGGCGCGGCGGACATGCGGGACTTGCTGGGCGGCAAGGGCGCAAACCTGGCCGAGATGTCGAGTCTGGGCCTGCCGGTGCCGCCGGGCTTCACGATCACCACGGAGGTCTGCACCTGGTACTATGCCAACGGCCAAGCTTATCCCGATGACCTGAAGGGCCAGGTCGACGAGGCGCTGTCCCACGTCGGTCGCCTGGTCGGGCGGGGCTTCGGCGACGCCGACAATCCGCTGCTGGTCTCCGTGCGCTCCGGCGCCCGCGCATCCATGCCCGGAATGATGGACACGGTGCTCAATCTCGGTCTCAACGACGTGACCGTAGAGGCGCTCGCCGCGCGTGCCGGCGACCGGCGCTTCGCCTACGATTCCTACCGCCGCTTCATCCAGATGTACTCAAACGTGGTGCTCGGTCTCGACCACCACAATTTCGAGGACATCCTCGAAATCTACAAGGAAACGAACGGCCACGAGCTCGACACCGACCTCTCCTCGCAGGACTGGCAGGAGATCGTCAGGCAGTACAAGACGCGGGTCGAGGAAGAGCTCGGCGAGCCGTTCCCGCAGGATCCCTCGGCGCAGCTTTGGGGCGCCATCGGCGCCGTGTTCGGCTCCTGGCGCAACCAGCGCGCCAATACCTACCGCCGGCTGCACAACATCCCGGAGAGCTGGGGAACGGCCGTCAACGTCCAGGCGATGGTGTTTGGCAACATGGGCGAGACGTCCGCGACAGGCGTCGCCTTCACCCGCAATCCCTCGACCGGCGAGAATTCCCTGTATGGCGAGTTCCTGGTGAATGCGCAGGGCGAGGACGTCGTCGCGGGTATCCGCACGCCGCAGGACCTGACCGAGGCCGCCCGCGTCGCCGCCGGCTCGAGCAAGTCGTCGCTCGAGAGCCTGATGCCGGAATCCTTCGCCGAGTTCAACCGGATCTGCGGCATCCTCGAGACCCACTACCGCGACATGCAGGACCTCGAGTTCACCATCGAGCAGGGCAAGCTGTGGATGCTGCAGACCCGCGCCGGCAAGCGCACCGCAAAGGCGGCGCTGCGGGTCGCCGTGGAGATGGCCGAGGAGGGCCTGGTGACGCCCGAGGAGGCGGTCAGGCGGATTGATCCCGCCGCGCTCGACCAGCTTCTGCACCCGACGATCGCGCCGAACGCCGAGCGCAACGCCATCGCCCGCGGCCTGCCGGCCTCGCCGGGCGCCGCCCAGGGCGAGATCGTGTTCGATGCCGACACCGCCGAGAAGATGCGCGCCGACGGCCATGCGGTCATCCTGGTCCGCGTCGAGACGAGCCCGGAGGACATCCACGGCATGCACGCCGCCGAGGGGATCCTGACGACCCGCGGCGGCATGACGAGCCATGCGGCCGTCGTCGCCCGCGGCATGGGCAAGCCCTGCGTCTCCGGCGCCGGGATGATCCGCGTCGACTATGCCAGGGGGACGATGGTCGCCGGCGGCACGACCCTGAGGAAGGGCGACGTCATCACCATCGACGGCGCCACCGGCGAGGTGCTGCTCGGCAAGGTGCCGATGCAGCAGCCCGAGCTGTCCGGCGAGTTCGCCAGCCTGATGAAGTTCGCCGACGGGACGCGTCGCATGAAGGTGCGCGCCAACGCCGAGACGCCGGCGGATGCCCGCACCGCGCGGGAGTTCGGCGCGGAGGGCATCGGCCTGTGCCGCACCGAGCACATGTTCTTCGAGGAGGGCCGGATCGTCGCCGTTCGCGAGATGATCCTGGCCGACGCCGAATCCGGCCGCCGCGCCGCCCTGGCGAAGATCCTGCCGATGCAGCGGCAGGATTTCCGCGAGCTGTTCGAGATCATGGCGGGCCTGCCGGTGACGATCCGGCTGCTCGATCCGCCGCTGCACGAATTCCTGCCGCACGAGGAGGAGGATCTCGCCGAGGTGGCTGCCTCGATCGGCGCCGACATCGAGAAGCTGCGGGCCCGGGTGCAGGACATGCACGAGTTCAACCCGATGCTCGGCCATCGCGGCTGCCGGCTCGGCATCACCTACCCGGAAATCTACGAGATGCAGGCCCGCGCGATCTTCGAGGCCGCCATCGAGGCCGCTGACAAGACCGGCAGCCCGGTGACCCCCGAAATCATGGTGCCGTTGGTGGCGACGCGTGAGGAGCTCGATGTGCTCAAGCAGCGCATCGTCGCTGTCGCCGAGGCCGTGAACCGCGAGAAGGGCACGGCGATCGAGTACCAGATCGGGACCATGATCGAGCTGCCGCGGGCAGCGCTGCGCGCCGCCGAGATCGCCGAAACCGCCGAGTTCTTCTCGTTCGGCACCAACGACCTGACGCAGACGACGTTCGGGATCAGCCGCGACGATTCCGCCCGCTTCCTGGCCGAATACGTGGAGAAGGGCCTGCTCCCGGTCGACCCGTTCGTCACCCTCGATCGCGATGGCGTCGGCGAACTGGTCCGCACCGCCGCCGAGCGCGGGCGCAGCACGCGTCCGGGCATCAAGCTCGGCATCTGCGGCGAGCATGGCGGCGACCCGGACTCCATCGCGTTCTGCGAGACCATCGGTCTCGACTACGTCTCCTGTTCGCCCTATCGCGTGCCGATCGCCCGGCTCGCCGCCGCACAGGCCGCCCTCGGCGACACCATCGAGCGGGACCGGTAGCGGGTCCCGCCGGTCGCCGCAGCCAAGCTCTTTCGCGGGATTTCTTAGTTAAGCGAACTTAAAGGATTTGCCGTCACCTTCGTCTTGCAGCGGGGAGGAGGGATGCCCTGCGCTTCCGTGACCGTCGATACAGCGGCGCGGATGGAGATGCTTTTGCGTTCACTTGACGGAGTAGGCGTAGTGCGGAGTATCGCGGCGCTATTCGGGGGACACCGCGTACGGGCGTTCCGCCCTTACATCTTCGCCGTAACGGCATTGCTGGCTTCAACGGTGCAGGCGGCCTACCAGGACGCCGGTGCCCTGGTCGACCTGGAAACCGCTTCCGTCCCGCGCTGGAAGGCGACGCTCGTTGCGAGCCCCTACGGCTCCGAGCACAGCCCGCAGATCGCGCTGCCGCTCGGCAACGCCGCACCGATCGTCGACCGGCCGATCGGGCTGAGCCTCGGCAGCCTCGGCATGCCCAGCGACACGGTGGTGATCGCGCCCTCTCACGAGGACGCCGACGCGATCGTCACGGGATCCTTCGAGGCCGACAGCGAGGCGCCCGCATTTCCCGAAGTCGTCCGCGAGGGCAAGGGCGACCTGCTGATGAGCCGGGCCGGCAGGCCGGAGCGCTTCGATATCGATCCCGACGCGGGCGGTCTGGTGCGCAAGCCGCGTCTGATGATCGAGCCGCCGAAGGAATCGGACCGGGAGATGATCCATTCCTTCCGCAAGGTGGAGCCGCCGACCAACGGCAAGCCGATCATGGTCGCCTCGCTCGACCCGACGGCCGGGCTCAGCCACGTCATCGCCTTCCAGCCGCTGCTGACCTCGCCGCTCGAGGACGTCTGGCGTGGCCGCATCGAGATCCAGGACTACGACCGCGACCGCCACTGCCTGGCGACCGCCATCTATTTCGAGGCGCGCGGAGAGAGCATTTCCGGACAGAAGGCCGTCGCGCAGGTCATCCTCAACCGGGTGCTGGACTACCGGTATCCCGACACCGTTTGCGGCGTCGTCTTCCAGAACCAGACCTGGCGCAACCGCTGCCAGTTCTCCTTTGCCTGCGACGGCCGGCCGGAGCGCATCAGCGACAAGGGCTCCTGGGCGACCGCTGTGAAGATCGCCGAGGAAGCGCTCGACGGCGACTACTTCATGGAAGACATCGGCGAGGCGACCCACTACCACGCGACCTACGTGCAGCCGCGCTGGAGCCGCTACCTGAACAAGGTCGAACGGGTCGGCACCCACATCTTCTACCAGCTGCGCCCCGGCCAGCGCTGACGCCGCACACTCCGGGCGGGACCATCGTCCTGCTCAGTCCGGTACGTCGCCGGCGCCCCGGGCGACCACCGCGAACCTGTCGGCAAGCGCGGCCAGCGCCGCCTCGTGCAGCGACTGGGCCGGTACCGCAGCCCCGCCTGTCGGCGACGGCAGGTCGCGGGTCGCGCAGGCCGAGGCAACCACCGTCGAGAACAGTCCCAGATCGACCGCCGCACGCACTGTCGCGCTGACGCACATGTGCGTCATGAACCCCGTCACGACCAACTGTTTGACTCCAAGCTCGTCGACGAGGCTCTTCAGGTTGGTGCCGGCAAACGCATTCGGCAGCGACTTTCCCACCACCGGCTCGTCCGCCAGCGGCGTCAGCGGGTCGACAATCTGTCCGGGCCGCGCCTGTGCGTCGAACAGTCCGCCGGGCTGTCCCATGTGCCGTAAATGGATCACCGGACGTCCGCCCGCCCGCGCACGCTCCAGCAGATGGCCGATCTCCGCCACCGCCGGCTGGACGCCGGGCAGCGCCAGCGTTCCGTCGAGATACTCGTTCTGCGCATCGATGATCAGAAGTGCCGCCTGCGACAGCGGCACCGGCGCGAGGTTGGCGCCGGCGAGCGCCAGCAGGGTCTTTGGGTCGGACATTGTTGTACACCGGTTGGTCTGTAGTGGATCCTATAGCAGAACGTGCGCTGATTGCTCACGTCCGACCGTCTCACGGATTCCCGCCTCGGCGGTATGCAGGGTGAACGCGTTGCGGCGGGCTTTCGCCGGATCCCGCTCGGGAAAGTCGGCGCGCCGGTGGACGCCGCGGCTCTCCGAGCGCACCAGCGCCGCGTAGGCGATGAGGCGTGCCGCCGTGATCATGTTGCGGAAACCGTGCGACGCGCCGCCCTCGCGCTCGATCGCGGCTATTTCCGCAAGTGCCGTGACAAGGCCGGCGCGCGTCCGCCGGGGACCGACGTTCCCGCTCATCAGGGTGCGCAGGCGCGCGATCGCCGGGCCCTCGAGGAAAAGTCCGGGAAACGGGGCATCCGACAGCGTCTCCGCCCGCGGCATGGCGACCGGCGCCGGGTAGATGCGGCGCACGTCCTCGGCGGTGCGGGCCGCAAAGACGAGAGCTTCCAGAAACGGATTGGCCGCAAGGCAGTCGGCGCCATGCACGCCGGTCGCGGCGACCTCGCCGCAGGCCGACAGGCCGTCGATGCTGGTGCGCCCGCTGGCATCCGCGAGGACGCCGCCGATGTGAAACTGCGCGGCGGTGGCGCTGAACGTCACGAACTCGGCATCCGCAACGAGGGCGCCGGCCCGCGCGGCGGCCGCAAGACCCTGGCCGTGCGCCTCGACGGGATTCGTGGTTTCCGCATAGAGCGACGCGATGCCGCCCGAGGCGAGGATCACGGCCCGGGCGCCGAGCCGGATCTCCGAGGCACCGGCAGCCGGATCGTCGGCAATCGCGATCAGGCCGCCGATCCGGCTGCCGTCCCTGGTCAGGCTCTCCAGCGCGTAACCTTCGATCACCCGCACGGAGGGGGTGGCCGCGACGGCGGCATGCAGCGCCGCCGTGATCTCGGCCCCGGTCATGCCCTCTTCCACGCCATGGGCGGCAAGGTCGCTGATCCGGTCCGGCGCCTCGCGCGCCATCAGCGCGACGACATGCGCATCGGCGAGGCCGGCGCCCGCCTCGATGGTTTCGGCGGCAAGGGTTTCGGGCGACGACTTCCCGGAGAACAGGCCCTCCAGCGGCCGGAGAGGGGCGGCAGCCGTTCCCGCCTTGCCCTCGACCGGATGCGGTGTCACCAGCGTGACGGGCCGCGGCGCCATCTTCAGCGCGCAGAACAGGCCGGCCGGCCCGCCGCCGACAATGACGATGTCGTCCGAAACCGACAGATCCTGTGCAGCCCGGTGCATGGCAATTCCCCGCCTGGAATCCGGCGCCGCATGGTGATGCGGTCGTCTGGAGCGCCGGCGCGCCGTTACACCAGCCGCTGGCGTTCCAGCCTCATTCTTTCGCCAAGGGATCCCGGGCTGTCGAGGGTTTTCGATCGGCGCCGGTGGATCACGTGTGGACAAGAGGCGAGGCGATGCCGGCGCCTGCACCGTCTCTGCATGTCGATCCGAAGGTATCGAGACGCTGACGCGTGTCCGGACTAGCCGTCGAAACGCACCGCGACCCGGCCCATCCTGCCGTAGTCTCCGGATACCGTGCTCCCGGCGGCTGCGGGGACAACGCCGAGGCAGGTGCCCGTCGACACCCAGTCGCCGGCCTTCAGGCCGGTACCGCGCACCGCCAGCGCGTTGGCGAGCCAGGCGAGCGCCTTGAGCGGGTGGCCGAGCACGTTGCTGCCGTGGCCTGCATTGGTTTCCTCCTCGCCGACGAAGCCGCGCACCGGTGTCCCGGCGAGGTCCGCATCCCGCCAGCCGTCGATCCTCGGACCATGGACGAAAGCGACGTTGAGAGCGAAATCGGCGATCGCCTCGTTCACCGACGGAAACCCGTCGCCGCGGACACGCCGGCCGACGATCTCCAGCGCCGGGTGGCAGGCGCCGACCAGGTCGGCCACGGACTGGTCGTCGTAGTCCGACTTGACGGCGGGCTGGTCGGTTGAGATCCGGAAGGCATACTCGCATTCGACGCCCAGCGTTCCCTCGACGAAGGGCAGGGAGCTGCCGCCCTCATGGACACGGGGTGCGAACAGCGGCCCGAAGAAGGGACCGTCGCATCCCATGATCGCCTGCGCCTCGCGGCTGGTCGCGCCGATCTTCCAGCCGGCGACCGGCTCGCCCATCGCGGCCGCCGCCGCTGCCTGGATTTCCTCGGCGGCGCCGGAGCCGGCCGGCGGCCACCCGGCCGGGGCTGCCATCATGGTGCCGCGCCTGCGCGCGGACGCCACTGCCGCGCCGATCTCGGCGGCCGAATTTCCCGTCATTGGTCTTCCCTCCCGCCTGAACTTGCAGATACAAAGAAGTATCTGATTTGCTAATGGCTGCCATGATGAAAATCGATTATGTCGGCCATTGGAAGACGACTATTGTGGCGAAACAGTTTTCGCGTCGATCCGGTCGCGGCCGACCGCAGGCCTGTCTGGCCGCAGAATCGGCCGTCCGGGCCGGCCGGTTGCCCGGACGGCGGAGCCCGGGAGAGGGTGCACAGAATGGCTACATCTACCAGTTCCTCCGGCCTCCAGCGCGGCTGGGGCGGCATCGCGCTCATCGTCATCTGCGGCGGCCTCATTTCGATGCTGGCCTTCGGACCGCGCTCGGCGATGGGGCTGTTCCTGGCGCCGCTGTCGGACCAGCGCGGCTGGGGACGCGAGGTGTTCGCGCTGGCGATCGCCATCCAGAACCTCGTCTGGGGCTTCGGGCAGCCGCTGTTCGGCGCCATTGCCGACCGCTGGGGCGAGGCGCGCGTCATCATCGCCGGCGCGCTGATCTATGCGGCCGGCCTGGCCCTGACCGCCACGGCCGATACGCCGCTGATGCTCACCCTGACCGCCGGCATACTCATCGGCCTCGGCATTTCCGGATCCGCGTTCGCCATCGTCATCTCGGCCTTCGGCAAGCTGCTGCCGGAGGAGAGGCGCTCCTGGGGATTCGGCATCGGCATGGCCGCCGGCTCGCTCGGCCAGTTCGTCTTCGCGCCGCTCGGCCAGGCGTTCATCTCGAACTACGGCTGGCAGAACGCCTTCTACTACATGGCGATCATCATGCTGGCGATCCCGTTCCTGGCGATCGGCCTGAAGGCGCCGGCGGGCGGCCACAAGGCGGCGGTCTCGCAGCAAAGCTTCGGTCAGGCGCTCTCGGAAGCCTTTTCGCACCGCAGCTACGTCCTGCTGACCATCGGTTTCTTCGTCTGCGGCTTCCAGGTCGCCTTCATCACCGTGCACATGCCGGCTTATCTCAACGACGTCGGCATGCCGCCCCAGTACGGGGCGTGGTCGTTGGCGATGATCGGCCTGTTCAACGTCATCGGCGCCTATTCCGCCGGCGTGCTCGGCGGCCGCATCAACAAGCGCTCGATCCTGGTGTGGATCTACCTGCTGCGCGCCGTCGCGATCGCCGCGTTCGTGCTGATCCCGATCACGCCGGCGAGCGTCATGGTCTTCTCGGCGGTCATCGGCATCCTGTGGCTGTCCACGGTGCCCCCGACCTCCGGCCTCGTCGCGGTGATGTTCGGCCCGAAATACATGGGCACCCTGTTCGGCATCGTCTTCCTGAGCCATCAGGTTGGCTCGTTCGCCGGCGTCTATCTGGGCGGTGTGTTCTACGAGATCTACGGCTCCTACGACATGTTCTGGTGGCTAGCGGTCGTGGCCGGCCTGTTCGCGGCGATCATCCACTACCCGATCCGCGAGGCGCCGGTGGCGCGGTTGCAGCCGGCGGGGTAGTAGCGCTTCGCACCCGAATGGTGGTAATTGCTCATATGGTAACTGATATGGTACCATATGAGCAATGAGGGTTGTTGAATATCTCGATCCCCATGGCCGGAGCCCGTTCGCGAGGTGGTTCGGCACTTTGAATGCCCGCGCCGCCGCGAGGATAGCCGTCACGCTGGCCCGTATGGGACAAGGAAATCTGTCTGGCGCCAAGAGCGTCGGCGGAGGCGTTCTCGAATGCCGGCTCGACTACGGGCCGGGCTACCGGGTGTATTTCGGACGAGACGGCGCGGAGCTCGTCATACTGCTTGCAGGCGGCACGAAAAGACGCCAGCAGGCGGATATTGTCCGGGCGCGGGAGCGCTGGCGCGACTGCAGACAACGCAAGAAGGAAATCTAGATGCCACTCACTCGGGAGTTCAAGGAGACCGTCAAGGCGCGAGCCGGAAGCGATGCGGCGTTCCGCTCGGCATTGCTTACCGAGGCCGTGGAACTGCTCCTGGCCGGCGACGTTGCGACGGGCAAAGCCGTCTTGCGGGACTACATCAATGCAACCGTCGGCTTCGAGGATCTGGCCGAAGAGGTGGGGACACCATCGAAGAGTCTGATGCGGATGTTCGGGCCGCGCGGCAACCCGCGCGCCGACAACGTTTTCTCTGTCATTAGCCGGTTGCAGGCCATGACCGGTGTCCGTCTCGCCGTCCGTCCGGACCGGGTCGATGCCTGAGTTTGCCGAGTGGTTGCGATATAGGCGCCACGGCTCGCCGGCAACGGAATCTCTTCGCTTCTGCAAGCCTCCTATATCGCGTCGCCCCTTGCTCCTCCCCGTGCCCCCGCGCTACTAACCCGGCGACACGCGGGTAGGGAGTCATCGCATCATGTCAGACCGGTTTCCGGCAATCCTCGTCTCCAGGGAAGGCGAGAAGGGGCAGAAGGTCGAGAAGACCGACCTCGGCCTCGACGATCTGATGGAGGGCGATGTCGTCGTCTCCGTCGAGCACTCGACGGTCAACTACAAGGACGGCCTCGCCGTCACCGGCAAGGCGCCGGTGGTGCGCCGCTGGCCGATGGTCCCCGGCATCGATTTTGCCGGCACCGTCGATGCCTCCGACAACGACGAGTTCAAGCCCGGCGACAAGGTCGTGCTCAACGGCTGGGGCGTCGGCGAGACGCACTACGGCGGCTTTGCCGGCAAGGCCCGGGTGAAGGGCGACTGGCTGATCCACCTGCCCGACGGCCTGTCGGGTGCGCAGGCGATGGCGATCGGCACGGCGGGCTACACCGCGATGCTCTGCGTGCTGGCGCTGGAGCGGCAGGAGGTCACGCCGGACAAGGGGCCGGTGGTGGTCACCGGCGCCGCCGGCGGCGTCGGCTCGGTGGCGGTATCGATCCTGTCCAAGCTCGGCTACGAGGTCGTCGCCTCGACCGGGCGGGCCGGCGAGGCGGACTACCTGAAGGGCCTCGGCGCTGCCGAGATCATCGGCCGCGACGAACTATCCGGCCAGCCGCGCGCGCTGAACAAGGAGCGCTTCGCCGGAGGCGTCGACGCGGTCGGCTCGACGACGCTCGCCAACGTGCTGTCGATGACGAAGTACGGCGGCTCGGTCGCCGCCTGCGGGCTTGCCGGCGGCATGGACCTGCCCACCACGGTGGCGCCCTTCATCCTGCGCGGCGTCAGCCTGATCGGCGTCGATTCGGTGATGGCGCCGAAGTCGCGCCGCATCGAGGCCTATTCCAGGCTCGTCCGCGACCTCGACCACGACAAGCTCGCCGCGATGACCACGACGATCGGCCTCGACGGAGTCGAGCAGGCGGCGGCCGATATCCTCGCCGGCAAGGTACGCGGCCGCGTGGTGGTGGACATCGCCGCGTAGCGCCCCCCTCCGCCGGCGCCTGCGGCGCTATCGCATCGCCGATCGCGCCGTCGGCGAGAGTATCAGGCGCAGGGGCTCGCCGCGTCCGCCCTCGCCCAGGTCTGCGGCGACGGCGGCCCAGCCCGGATGCGCGGACAGCCGGGCGGCATGGTCGTCGAAGGCGGCCTGATCGGCGAACCGTGCGACCCACACCAGCACGGTATCGGTCTCGCGCACCGGAAGGGCCGGGAAGGTGTTCGGGCCCGGCTCGCTGACATAGACCCCGGCCGGCTCAGCGCCCGTCGCCTCTAGGATCGGCACCGCCTTCTCGAAGAACACCGAGACGCGGGCCTCGGCCGCGTCCCTGGCGATCGGATGGATGTCGACGGCGAAGACCGCGGCGGCGGGCGTCCCGGCCGCGCGGCCTGGCCGGTCTCCAATATCGATCGCCAGTCCCGCTCCGGAGCGCGCCGGCCTCAGCAGCAGCACGTCGTCGAAATCGATCATCGTCGCGTTGGCGTCGTCCCTGTGGGCCGCCCACACCGGGCCTCCGTAGAACGCGGCCAGCGAGGACGCGCGCTGCTCCATCCCCGGAAAGCCGCGCAGCCAGACGAAGCGGTCGTCGCGTTCGAGATCGCGGAACTGGCCCATCACCGTCATGCCGACGGCATCCTGGCTTTCCACGAACTCGCGGTCGAACAAGTCGATCAGGACGTCGCGCTGGCCGGGATGCAGCGTGTACTGCCGCAGTTCGACGACGGCGCAGCCGGAGGGGTCGGCAACGGCCATGTCAGGCCTTCATCGGAAAGATGATGCAGGTCTCCGATCCGTGGGCGAGCAGCTTGCCGTCGGCGGTTTTCAGCGTCGCCTCCGACGTCGCGATGCGGCTGCCGCGGTGGATCAGCACGCCCTCGCAGGTGACCTCGCCGGTGTCGGGCATGATCGGCCGCACGAGGTTCACCTTGTACTCGACGGTCGTGTAGGCCTCGCCCGCCCTGATCGACGAATGGACGGCGCAGCCCAGCGCCGAATCGAGCAGCGTGCCGGCCCAGCCGCCGTGGATCGTACCGAGCGGATTGAGATAGTCGGCCGCGGGCATGCCCTTGAACACCGCCCGGCCCTCGCCGACCTCGTCCAGGATGAACCCGAGGGTGCGGGCGATCGGCGGCGCCGGCAGGTCGCCGGCGATCATCGCCTGCAGGACGGACAGGCCGTCCATGTCCCTGATCCTGGCCAGCGGCAGCGTGTCGAACCCGGTGACCGTGGCGAACCGGCTGTAGGCTTCCGACATCGTTCGCACTCCTTCGGCGTGTCATGTGGACAGATATGTTAGATGCATATACAATAAAAATATGACGGACAAGCACGACCCCGACAAACGTGACGCGGAAATTCCGGAGGGCGCCAGACGCGGCGACGGCCGGGTTGCCGCGCTCGCCGACCTGAGCTGCACCGGCTACCGGCTGCGCAAGGCCGCCCGGCGGGTGACGGCGCTGTACGACACGGCGCTGGCGCCGGCCGGCCTGACCGTCACCCAGTTCTCCATCCTGGCGATGATCGCGACCGGCGGCCCGCGGCCGATGTCCGGGCTCGCCGACGCGATGGGGATGGATGCCTCGACGCTGACGCGCACCCTGAAGCGGCTGATTGACGGCGGCGACGTGGAGATCGTCGCCGGCTCCGACCGGCGCACCAAGCTCGTCGCCCTGACCGACAGGGGCCAGGAGACGGTCGCGGCCGCGGTGCCGTACTGGCGCGCCGCGCAGAAGCGGGTGGAGCGGGCGATGGGCGGCGAGATCGCCACTCTGCATCAGCTGCTGCGCAAGGTCTCGGCGGCGGCGGACCCGGAGGAGTTCAGGGCGGCTGCCGATGCCCCGGCGGGGCAGGGATAGCAAGGACTTTGGAACTCCAGCGCTCTGGCGCTGCGGACCCGTCCGCCGCGGGCGATTGCGGGCGCCCGTCCGCGTCCCCCGGCATCTCCGATCAGAGAATGCTCACCCCGAGGTGGTGCAGGGTCGCCCGAACGATCAGCAGAATTCCCAGTCCCGCCAGCAGCACGCCGGAGACGATGTTGATGCGGCGCAGGGTGGCATCCGAGATCAGGTGGCGGATCCTTGCGACGAACGCCGATATGCCCGCCCACCACAACAGCGCGCCGCCGCTCACGGCGAGCACCATCAGGACGGCGGCCGCGTAGTCGCCTTCCGGAAGCAGTTCCTCTCCGACGATTCCGCCGAAGATCGCCAGGAAGCCCAGCAGCGCGCCGGGGTTGGTGATCGTTATCAGGAACGTCGCGGGAATGATCCTGATCGCCGAGTCGCTGATGTGGGCGTCAGCCCGCGCCGAACTCTGCGGCGTCGACATCGTCACCCGGATGCCGAAGCCGATCAGGATAAGCCCGCCGACGAGCTGGATGAGGCGGCTATGGTCGGACACCGCCTCGGCCACAGCGTTGATGCCGAAGGCTGCGATCAGCGCCAGCACGCCGTCGCCGACCGCGGCTCCCACTCCGGCGAGGACGGCGGGAACGAAACCCAGGCGCAAGGCCCGTCCGATGCAGATGATGTTGACGGGCCCGACCGGCGCCGAGACCACGATACCAATGAGAATTCCGACAGGAATGACGAGAAGGTTGGTCATATTCCCCCAGAACCGCGGAAAGCCCCGATCGTTCCGCCGATTGCGATTCTTATGGCCTGCGGGACGAACTCACAACCGGCGCCGTGTTGTGACTTGACCCGCGCCCGCTTCGCGCGATCATTGTGCCATGTCCGTCTCCCGCATCACCGTCGCGCTGGCCCTGCTGTGCGTTCCACTCTGGTTGCCGCCGGCGGCTGCGCAGAACAAGGTCAGGACCGAGACCATCCAGGTGCCGCCCGCACCGGAGGGCGAGACGGCCCCGGATGCGGTCGAGGCCCCGGATGCGGTCGAGGCCCCGGATGCGGGCGAGGATGCGGTGCCGGCCGGGGACCCGGCGGCGGTCGAGGCGGGGCCCGAGACCGCCGACCTGCCGGACGTCCTGTACGACACCTCGCTGCTGCCTGCGCCGGTCCGGCGAATGCGCGAGCAGATGATCGCGGCGGCGAAGACCGGCGACCTGGAGAACCTGCGGCCGGTGGTGGAGGTCAACGAACTGCCGCCGCTGGTCTCGTTCGGCGGCGAGACCGACCCGATCTCGTTCTGGCGGGAGGCCGGCGGCGATCCCGAGGGACGCGAGATCATGGCGATCATGATCGAGATCCTGGAGGCCGGTTTCGTTCATCTCGAACCCGGCACGCCCCGCGAACTCTACGTCTGGCCGTACTTCTACGCCCTGCCGCTCGATTCCCTGACGCCCGAGCAGGAAGTCGAGCTGTACAAGCTGATCACGCCGATGGACCGCCAGCTGATGGAGGAGTTCGGCGCCTACAACTTCTTCCGGCTCGGCATCGGTCCGGACGGCACCTGGCACTACTTCGTGGCCGGCGACTGAACCGAGTCCTGCCCCTCGTCCGCCAGCGTCTCGAACGCCTCGCCATAGAGGGCATGGGCGATCATCGGCGCGGACTGGCTGCCGAGCCGCCCGTAGAAGGCCGCGGCCTCCGCGTTGCCCGGCTCCGCCGTCCACCAGACGAACCCGCACCCCCTGGCGCGCGCGGCCGCGCTGACGGCGGCGACCAGCCGGCGGGCGATGCCGTTGCGGCGATGGGCCGGATCGACATAGAGGTCGATCATGTAGACGCCCGGCCGGGCGTGCTCAGTCTCGTAGGCATCGCACCAGGCGGCGTAGCCGGCGATCGTGCCGTCCCGTTCCGCGACGATGAATTCCAGGTGCCGCGTCCGACCGAAGGCGTCGCGTGCGAGGATGTCCGGCGTGATCCGGCCAGATGCTGCCCCGACATGGGCATTGAGCGCGTCGATCTGCCCGATGAGAGCGTCCGCGTCTTCGGCGGCGGCGGGGCGGATCACAAGCGTCACTTGGTCAGCCGGGCTGCAGCGTTTCGAGGAAGCGCACCGGTTCGCCGGTCCCCGGCGACACCAGCTCTCCGTCCCACATGACCTGGCGTCCGCGCACGATCGTTCCGACCGGCCAGCCGCACACGGTGATGCCGTCATAGGGCGTCCATCCGGCCCGCGAGGCGATCCAGCCGTCGCTGATCGTCTCGCTCCGGCGCATGTCGACGATGGTGAAATCTGCGTCGTAGCCTGCCGCGATCCGGCCCTTGTTGGCGATCTGGAACAGCCGGGCCGGGCCGTGGCTGGTCATGTCGACGAAGCGCTCTATAGACATCCGCCCGGCATTGACGTGGTCGAGCATGATCGGCACCAGCGTCTGCACGCCGGTCATGCCCGAGGGCGAGTCGGGGTAGGCCTTCGCCTTCTCCTCGAGCGTGTGCGGGGCGTGGTCCGAACCGAGAATATCCGCGACCCCGTTGTCGACGCCCGCCCACAGCCCCTTGCGGTGGCGGGCATCGCGGACCGGCGGATTCATCTGGATCCTGGTGCCGAGCCGGTCGTAGCCGTCCGCCGTGAGGGTCAGGTGATGCGGCGTCACCTCGACGCTTGCCACGTCCTTGTGCTGCGCCAGCAGCGCCATTTCCTCTGCCGTCGACACATGCAGGATATGGATGCGCTTGCCGGCCGCCGTGGCGAGGCGGATCAGCCGCTGGGTGGCGAGCAGCGCGGCGGTTTCGTCGCGCCAGACCGGATGCGACTGCGGCCGGCCGCTCTCCCTCAGTCCGGCCCGCTCGCGCAGCCGCGGCTCGTCCTCGGCATGGAAGGCGGCGCGGCGACGGATGTTGCGCAGGATCGCGGCGATGTTCCCGTCGTCCTCGACGAGCAGCGACCCGGTCGAGGAGCCGACGAAGACCTTGACGCCCGCGCATCCGGGAAGCTGCTCGAGTTCGGCCAGGTCGCCGATGTTCTCGTGCGTGCCGCCGATGTAGAATGCGTGGTCGCAATGCATGCGGCCTCTGGCGCGGGCGAGCTTGTCCTCGAGCGCCTCCCGGTTCACCGTCTGCGGAGAGGTGTTGGGCATTTCGAAGACCGCCGTGACGCCGCCCATGATCGCGGCAAGCGAACCGGTCTCCAGGTCTTCCTTGTGTTCGGCGCCGGGCTCGCGGAAATGCACCTGGGTGTCGATCACTCCGGGCAGGACGGTGAGGCCGCGACAGTCGATCCGCTCCCCGGCATCGGCCTGGCCGAGGTCGCCGAGCGCCGCGATCCGCCCGTCGCGTATGCCGATATCCCGCTCGCTGACGCCGTCGTGATTGACGACGGATCCGCCCTGAAGGATGACATCGTAGATATCGCTCATCTTTCCTCAGCCGGTCCCGATTGCCTGCCGCTTCCCCTATATAGGGCATAGCAAGTTTTTCCGGTTCGGCCAGACCAAAACCGGGAAATGTCGACGTTTCCGCGAAGCGGAAGGCACAACGCCGAAAGGACGAATGCATGACGGGCAAACAGGCGGCAATTCTCGGGTCTCGGGCAGTCGTCGCCGTGTCGGGCGACCAGGCCCGCGACTTCCTGCAGGGCCTCGTGACATCGGACATCGACAAGCTGCGGCCGGGTGAGGCCCGCAACGCCGCGCTGCTGACGCCGCAGGGCAAGATCCTGCACGAATTCATTCTCTACGCCGAGGATCCCGACGGATTCCTGCTGGAGACGCCGGCGGAACTGGCTCAGGATCTCGCCCGGCGGCTGATGTTCTACCGGCTGCGCGCCAGGGTCGACATCGCCGTCGCCGACGGTCTTGCCGTGGTCGCGATCTGGGGCGAGGGGCAGCAGCCGTCGGTGTCCGGCGCCTTCGCCGACCCGCGCCTCGCCGGTCTGGGCTGGCGGGCGATTATTGCGAAGGACGCGACCGAATCGGCGCTGGAGGGCTGCGACATCGTCGCCGAGCCCGATTACCATGCCCATCGGATCGCACTCGGCGTCGCCGAACTGGGGCAGGACTACGGATCGGGCGAAGTCTTTCCGCACGAGGCCGATCTCGACCAGCTTGGCGGGGTCGATTTCCACAAGGGCTGCTTCATCGGCCAGGAAGTGGTCTCCCGCATGCAGCATCGCGGCACGGCGCGCAGCCGGTTCGTTCCCGTCGAGGTGGACGGCGCCGCACCGGAGCCCGGCACGGCGGTGGAGGCTGGCGGAAAGGCCGTCGGCACGATGGGCTCGTCGGCCGGCCGGCGCGGCCTCGCGCTGCTGCGGCTCGACAGGATCGGCGATGCGATGGCCGCGGGCCAGCCGATCGCCGCCGGGGATGCGGTCCTGCACCCGCTCCGGCCGGACTGGGCCCGGTTCGACTGGCCCGATGCCGCTGCAGCCGGCACCACGGCGACCGGGACGTGAGCGCCGCCGCATCGCCGCGCGCCTGGCAGCGGATGCTGTCGGGACGCCGGCTCGACCTGCTCGATCCCTCGCCGCTCGACATCGAGATTTCCGACATCGCGCTGGGACTGGCGCGCGTCGCCCGCTGGAACGGACAGACCGGCGGCCGCCACGCCTTCTCGGTCGCCGAGCACAGCCTGCTGGTGGAGGACCTCGTCGGCCGTATGTATCCCGACCTGGAGCGGCGCTGGCGGCTTGCCGCCCTGCTGCACGATGCGCCGGAATACGTCATCGGCGACATCATCAGCCCGTTCAAGGCGGTGCTCGGCGACGGCTACAAGGGCGTCGAGATACGCATCCTCGAAGCCGTGCACCTGCGCTTCGGGCTGCCCGCGCGGCTGCCGGCGACGGTGGCGAAGGCGATCAAGAGGGCCGATATCGCCGCGGCGTTCCTGGAGGCGACACAACTGGCCGGCTTCTCCCATGACGAGGCGGCCCGGTACTTCGACCGGCCCGGCAAGATCGGCGGCGCCGCGCTCGACAGCCTGTTCACGCTCGAGGCGCAGCCGGTCGCCCGCGCCGAAAGGCGCTTCCTCGCCCGGTTCGCGGACCTCAGCGACTAGGCGGTTCCGATTCCGAGGTGGAAGCCGAACGGGAATCCGCCCATATAAGAGGCAAGCCGACTATCCTAAAATGAGGCGCAAAGCGGAACGATGCCTGCAATCCATGTCTGTTCACTGGCCCGGATCGCCGAGGTCGTCGACCAGACCGGCGCGAGCCATCTCGTCACCCTGATCACCGAAGGCACCGAGGTCCCCCGGCCGGCCGCGATCCTTCCCGACCGCCACCTGTTCCTGGCGATGCACGACATCACCGCCGTGACCGAGGGCATGGTGCTGCCCTCGCACGATCACGTCGCCGACTACCTGGCCTTCGTCGAGGACTGGGACCGCGCCCAGCCGATGGTGGTGCACTGCTTCGCCGGCATCAGCCGGTCGACGGCGGCGGCCTACATTGCCGCCTGCGCCCTGAACCCGAGGATCGACGAGGAGGAACTTGCCCTGCAGATCCGCGCGTCCTCGCCGACGGCGACGCCGAACTCGCGGCTCGTCCATATCGCCGACGACGTGCTTGGCCGGCAGGGCCGCATGCGCCGGGCGATCGCCGGGATCGGGCGCGGCAGCTTCGCCTACGAGGGCGTGCCCTTCGCCCTGCAGATCGGGCCGCGCGAGAGGTAGGGCCGCGCCGGCGCTACTGGCCGTAGCGCGAGGCGATGCGCTGGGCGATGTCGGCGCCCTCGCTCATGTAGCTGTCGATCACCCAAGCCGCCGTATCGGTGCAGGCGCGATAGGTCTGCTCGAAGCCGCGATATCCGCGGTTGAAGCTGTCGACCAGCTTGGCGCGGCGGTCGGGGGAGGGGTTCTCCGCATCGATGAGCTGCTGCATCATCGACCGCCAGGTCTGGCCCTCGTCGGCCCCGCACAGGCCGCGCAGGTAGTGGACCGCGCCGAGGATCTCGGCAAGCCGCTGGATTTCCTTTTCATAGGGAGGCGCGGTCGGCAGCGCCTGCGCCCCGGCGGCCGCGGGAGCGAGCACGGGCACAAGCGCGATGATGACGATCGCGGCGACGCTGCGCAGTCTCTCGGGCAGGGAACGTGTCTCCATGACGACTATCTAGCCCCGGCGGCGGGCAATCTCAATGAGATCGCGCCGGCTCGGCGTCGACAAGTGCCGCCGCCTTGGCGACGACCTCCGGCGTTCGCTCGGTCATCTCCAGCGTGCCGAGATCGTCCGGCGCCATCCAGGCGACGTCGGCGGCCTCATCGCTGGTGCGGGCCTCGCCGTCGATCCAGCGCGCGGCGAACGAGACGATGACGAAGTGCCGGACCACGACCCCCCTGGCGTCGCGCCGGATCACCTCGACGATGTCGGCGGGCATGACGATTTCCGCCTTGACCCCCGTCTCCTCGAAGACCTCCCGGGCCGCCGCCTCGCCCAGGGTCTCGCCGATCTCGACCAGCCCGCCGGGCAGACTCCAGAGGCCGTCGAGCGGCGGCCGGGCGCGCTTCGCCACCAGGACTCGGCCGTCCCGGAACACGGCGGCGGAGACGCCGAGCAGCGGATTGGCGGGATAGGCGCGGGGATCGGGGAGGTCTGCGTCGGTCATCGCCGCACCCTAGCACGGCGGCGTCGGCCTCGCGCCACGGGGCGGACATTGCCCCCGGCCGCCCCATATGCAAGACCGGAGCAATCGACGGAGACGACCATGTGCGGCCGCTACGCCCTGACCCTGCCGCCGCAGGCGGTGCGCGAGTTCATGGGATTCCTGGAACTGCCCAATTTCCCGCCGCGCTACAACATCGCGCCGACCCAGCCGATCGCCGTGGTCCGGCTCTCGTCTGGCGCGCGGTCCTTCACGCTGATGCGCTGGGGGCTGCTGCCCTCCTGGGTCAAGGACCCGAAGGATTTCCCGACCCTGATCAACGCCCGCTCCGAAGGCGCCGCCGCCAAGCCGGCCTTTCGCGCCGCCATGCGCCGCCGCCGCTGCCTGATCCCCGCCGACGGCTTCTACGAGTGGCAGAAGACCCACAACGGCCGCAAGGTGCCGCATCTGATCCGCCGTCCCGGTGGCGCCCCGTTCGCCTTCGCCGGCCTGTGGGAGAGCTGGATGGGGGCCGACGGCAGCGAGATCGACACCGCGACGATCATGACGACGGCGGCCAACGACCATCTCAGGCCGCTGCACGACCGCATGCCGGTCATCGTCATGCCGGACGACTTCGACCGCTGGCTCGACGCCACGGACCGCCCCGCCGACGATGTCGCGGATCTGCTGCGTGCGGCGCCGGAAGACTATTTCGAGGCATTCCCGATCTCGACCCGCGTCAACTCCGTCGCCAACGACGATGCCGACATCCAGGCGCCGCTCGCCGAGCCGACGACCCCGCCCGCCGAGGAGCGCAAGCCTCAGCCAAAGAAGGCGAAGGGCGGCGACGGCGGCCAGATGAGCCTGCTGTAGGTTCGCTCGCGACGCGCGGGCCTCGAGCCCGCCCGCCGAGGAGCGCAAGCCTCAACCGCAGAAGGCGAAGGGCGGCGACGGCGGCCAGACGAGCCTGCTGTAGGTCCGCTCGCGAAGCGCGGGCCTTGAGCCCGCCCGCCGCGCACCCCACCCCGACCTTCCCCCATCAAGGGGGAGGGAGCCATTCGGCTCGGTTGCGGCTCACTTCGAGCGCAAAACGATTCTGCAGATGCCGACTGAGGTTTGTGGACGGCGGCGCAGCGTGCGCCTCCCTCCCCCCTTGTGGGGGAGGGTCGGGGAGGGGGTCGCCGCGAAGCGGCGTCAATAACCGGCGCCGCGCCGCCCCGGCTCATACCGAGTGCCGAACAATGGCAATCCGGGCACCACGCCGCGGCGTGCCATTCTCGCCGTCGGCAGTCGAAACAGGACCAGCTCAGCTGCCTGACCCCCTCCCCCTTGATGGGGGAGGGTCGGGGAGGGGGTGCGCATGATCGGCTCTCGATGAGCCGATCATTCGTTCTGACGCTTCACCCCGGCCGCTTCGAGGGGTCGAGCCACTTCGACATGTTGATCCGCTCCTCGGTGTCGTAGCCGAGCGCGTTGTAGAACGCGACGACCCGGGTGTTGTCGGCGCGGACCATCAGGTTGAGCTTCCAGACACCCTGGCGCCTCAGCCAGTCCTCGGCCGCCGCCATGATCCCGCGGCCGTGGCCCTCGCCCTGGCGGTCCGGATCGACCGAAACGTAGTAGACGGTGCCGCGGTGGCCGTCGTGGCCGACCATGGCGCTGGCGACGATTTCGCCGCCGGCCCGGCCGACCAGCACGGCGGCGCCGGGAACGGAGCGCGCGAAGGCGATGTCGGCGGCCGGATCGTTCCACGGCCGCGTCAGTCCGCAGCGTGCCCACAGCGCCGCGACGGCCTCGACGTCGGCGTCAGCGATTTCGGCGATGTCGAGAGCGGGCATGGCAAGGTCCGGGTTTGCGACCGACGCCTTCAGGCGCGAAGCCGGGGTGTCTACACGACCTTGCCGGGGTTGAGAATGCCCTTCGGATCGAAGGCCTGCTTTATTGCCCGCATCATGTCTAGCTCGACCGGCTGCTTGATCAACTCCATCAGGTCGCGCTTCATGAAGCCGATGCCGTGTTCCGCCGAGATCGACCCGCCGAGCTCCATCACCAGGTCGTCGAGGACCCGCGTCACCTCGTCCCAGTGTGCCATGAAGGCGGCCCGGTCGGACCCGACGGGCTGGCTGAAGTTGAAGTGGATGTTGCCGTCGCCGAGATGGCCGAACGGCACCGGCCGCACGCCCGGGATCATCTTTTCGACGATCCCGATGCCGCGCTCCAGCATCTCGGCGACCTTGCCGACCGGCACCGAGATGTCGCTCTTGATCGACCCGCCCTCGCTGCGCTGCACCTCCGACATCATCAGCCGGATCTGCCAGAAGTCGCGCGCCTGGGCGATCGATCCGGCGATCGCCGCGTCGCGCACGGTGCCGGTCTCGAAGGCCTGCTCGAGGATCGCCTGCATGAGCCCGTCGACGTCGGCGCCCTCGAGCGGCGAGGACAGCTCGACGAGCACGTACCAGGGATGCGCCTCCGCCAGCGGGTCCCGGGTTCCCGCCGCGTGCTTCAGCACCATCTCGATGCCGATGCGCGGCAGGATCTCGCAGCCGGTGAGCTGCGCGCCGGCCTTGCCGCGGGCGACCGTGAACAGTTTCAGGGCCGCTGCCGGATCGTCGACGGCGACGAACGCGGTGGCCACCTCGCGCGGCTTCGGGAACATCTTCAGCACGGCGCCGGTGACGATCCCGAGCGTGCCCTCGGCCCCGATGAACAGGTCCTTCAGGTGGTAGCCCGTATTGTCCTTGCGCAGCGACCTCAGCCCGTTCCAGATCCGGCCGTCGGCCAGCACGACCTCGAGCCCGAGGACCAGGTCGCGGGTATTGCCGTAGGCGAGCACGGCGGTGCCGCCGGCATTGGTCGAGATGTTGCCGCCGATCTGGCAGGAGCCCTCCGCCCCGAGGCTGAGCGGGAACAGCCGGTCGGCCTCGTCGGCGGCCTTCTGGATCTGTTCCAGCACCACGCCGGAATCGACCGTCATCGTGTCGTTGCCGGGGTCGACGGAGCGGATCCTGTTCAGCCGCGACAGCGACAGCACGACTTCGCCGTTGTGGGGGATCTGGCCGCCGACCAGCCCGGTGTTGCCGCCCTGCGGCACGATCGGCGTGCCGGTCTCGCTGGCGAGCGCCATGATCTGCGCCACCTCGGCGACCGAGCCCGGCCGCAGCACCAGCGGCGTGCTGCCGCGATAGAGGTCGCGATGCTCGATGAGGAACGGCTCGAGATCGGCCGGTTCGGTGATCGCATGGGCATCGCCGACGATTGCGGCGAAACGTTTGAGGAGGTCGGCGGCAAGGGCAGGCATGACGCTCCGGTCTCGGGGCAGAACGAGGGGTTCAGAAAGACTTTGGCCAGTCCCGCGAGGCGTGGATGATCGCGAGGATGTCGATAGTATTCGCGCCAAGGCGATAAACGACAATATAGGGTGTCGAGGCAATCACCAGTTCGCGGGTATCGGCAATCCGGCCCCTGCGGCCGATCGTCGGATAGGAGGAGAGGCGCTCGGCACCATTGCGTATGGCCGACAGCACGGCGTGCGCCGCCCGGGGACTGTCGGATGCGATAAAGTCGCCAATGCTGACGACATGACGTGCGGCGGTCGGTGTCCAGCGGACGCGCACTGTCTATTCCGAATGGTCGAATCGTTGCCAGATCCGATCCATTTCGCCGTCGGACAGGAAACGCCCGGCGTCAGCGTCCGCCAGCCCCTCCCTGATCTTGCGAATCTGCCATTCGTGAAAATCCAGATAGGCATCGATCGCCTGGTCGATCGCCTGGCTGCGATCCTGCCCCAGCGCCGTCGCCACGTCATCGAGCCGGCCGCGCTTCTCCGGGGTCATCCGGAACGTCACGGCGTCCTTCGACATTGCGCGTACTCCAATAGTGTATGACAACGTATTACATCGTATGCGATCCGGTGACAGAAATCAATCTGCCGGCGTCGCCCCGTGCACCAGCCGGTGGATGTATTCGAGCTTCCCGATCGTCGGCGGCGGCAGCACGAACGGATAGAGGTCCGGCTGGCCCATGCTGCGATTGAGGCTGTTGACGGCGACGGTCAGGGGCAGCCACGCCGTGATGATCTTGTCGAACGGGACGTCGTCGTAGGGATCGAAGGTGACCGTGTGGCCGAGCGTCTCGCCGTTGGGAATGTTCGGCCGCGTCCGCAGTCCGAACGCTTCGGCGGTTTCCAGCGTGTCGATGATGTGAAGGTAGTGCGCCCAGGTCTCGGCGAAGTCCTCCCAGGGATGCGCGCTCGCGTAGGAGGACACGAACCGCTCGCGCCAGTCGTCCGGCGGTCCCTTTTCGTAGTTGTCGGCAAGCGCCTGCTGGTAGTCCCGGCGTTCGTCGCCGAACATCGCGCGGCACGACTCCAGCCGGCCGCCGTCGCGCACCAGGCGATCCCAGTAATAGTGCCCGATCTCGTGGCGGAAATGGCCGAGCAGCGTGCGGTACGGTTCGCCCATCGCGGTGCGCCGCGCTTCGCGCTCGGCATCGTCGGCTTCCGCGAGGTTGATGGTGATCAGCCCGTCGGCGTGGCCGGTCAGCACCGGCGTGTCCGGGTCGGTGTCGCCGATCAGTTCGAAGGCGAGCTCGGTGCCCGGTGCTGCCGCCTCGTCGTTCAGCGGCAGGCCGAGCCGCAGGAGCGAATAGAACAGGTGGCGCTTGCTCGCCTCCAGTTTCCGCCAGTGCTGGAGGTTCAACTCGTCCGACAGGTCGGGGATCGTCCGGTTCGGGGCGCAGGCGATGCAGAAATCGGACGCCGATCCCGCCGGCACCAGCCAGTTGCAGGCGCCGTGGCCGGCATTGGCGCAGAACCGCAACGCTTCCGACGGACCGGCTGCGGGCCGCCAGTGCGACCCGGCGTCCTGGACCAGGGCATACATCTGCATGTCCTCCGTCCGGAAGCCGAGCCTCGCCCCGCAGCGTTCGCAGGCGACATTCTCGAAATAGACCGGCTGGCCGCAGTTCTGGCACTGGAAGAGCTTCATGGTGACCGGAGGATGTAGGGTTGTGGAACGCTGCAACAACGCGGATCGTCCGGATTCGATCCGCAGCGGCGACCCGGTTAGTGGCGAAAGCGGTTCGGTTCTGCCGCCGGCCGTCTGCGCACGTGCCGGCCGCGCGTTTGAATGGTGTCCTTTCTCCTGGGGAAACCGCACGACTTCCGTAAAAGATGCCGTGTGCATCGAAAAATATATTTGATGCACACAGGTATCTGCGGCACAATCTCGGTTTGTGTGCAGCAAGAAATAATTTGATGCACAAATCCGGGGACGCTCGTGGAAATCGTTGCTCACAGTCGTTCGGCAGTTGTGGCCTACCAGGACCTGTTGCGGCTTCATCTCGACGAATTGGCCTCGAGCTTCGCCGGCACCATCGAGGAGCGGCACCGCAACGGGCGCACCTATCTGTACGAGCGGTTCCGGATCGGAACCGAAATGATGAGCCGGTATCTGGGCGAAGACAGGCCGGAGCTGCGCTCGCGCCTGCGGCGCGCCGAAGAGCTGAAGGCCGCCGCCGAGGCGCGCCGGAAGCGGATGGCGCAGCTTGCAAGAGCACTTCGTGCCGAGGGCTTCGTTACAACCGATCGCCAGACCGGCTCGATTCTTCTGGCCTTTTCCAGGGCAGGCGTTTTCCGGCTCGGTGGAACCCTGGTCGGGACATCTGCCTACGGCCTCTACCAAGGCGAACTCGGCGTGCGCATGGATCACGAGGCGCTGGCCCAGACGGGCGACATCGATGTCGCCAGTTTCCACCGGCTCTCGGTCGTGCTGGACGACAAGGTCGAAGAGACCCCCGCAGATATACTCAAAGTGCTCAAGTTCGAACCCGTTCCCGGGATACACGGCCGACCGGTCTGGAAATGGCGGCAGAGCCATTCCGAGACGATGGTCGAGTTCCTGACACCGGCCTTCGGCGACGAAAGGGTTGTGCCGCTCCCGGCCTTAAGCGTCAGTGCCCAGGCGCTCAACTACCTGAACTTCCTGATCGCGGAACCCATTCATGCCGTGGCTGTCTACCGCTCCGGCGTCCTGATCCAGGTGCCGCGGCCGGAACGGTTCGCGATCCACAAACTGATTGTGGCGGATCGGCGCCGCGGCGGACCCGATCGGCTGAAGGCCCGAAAGGACCGGGCCCAGGCCGAATTCCTTGTCGCGGTTCTATCCGAGGACCGCCCCGACGACCTCGCGGAAGCCTACGAGGACGCCCTGTCTCGCGGACCCCGTTGGCGCGAGCGGATCGCGGCTAGCCTGAAACGCTTGCCCGAAACCGCCGAACGCCTTGCCGCGCTCGTTTGAGAGCCCGGTTCCGCTTCACCCGCGCGGCGCCGCCGCCCGTCGCAACCGGTCCAATATGGCCTCGCCAAGCCCGGTCCCGGGGATCGGCGCCACCGCGATGCGGCGGGCGCCGCTGGCGTCGAGCCGGCGCAGGCTGGCGAACAGGTTGACCGCCGCCTCGGCCAGGTCGCCGCGCTCCGACAGGTTCAGCATCGCCCGCGCCTGCGTCGCGCCGTGCGGCAGGTCGGGACCGAAGGCGAGCAGCGCCTCGTCGGGGTCGACATGCGTCGCGTTCAGACGGACCGCGGCATCCGGCGCATAATGCGAGGCCAGCATCCCGGGCGCCCGCGGACGGTCCGGATCGCTGTGCGGCGTGTCGAGCCTGGTGCCCAGCACCGCCTCGATCTCCCCGCGTGCCACGCCGCCGGGCCGCAGTAGCACCGGCCGGTCGCCGATACAGGCGACGATGGTCGATTCGAGCCCGACGCGGCACGGTCCGGCGTCGACGACCATGGCGACCGAAGCCCCCAGTTCCTCGATCGCCGCTTCGGCCGTCGTCGGGCTGATCCGGCCGGACCGGTTGGCACTGGGGGCGGCGACCGGCCGGCCCAGCGCCGCGATGATCGCGCCGGTGACCTGGCTGTCGGGCCATCGCAGGCCGACCGTGTCGAGGCCCGCGGTCGCCAGGTCGCAGATCGTCGAGCCGGCCGCCCTGGGAACGACCAGGGTCAGCGGCCCCGGCCAGAAGCGGTCGGCGAGCCTGCGGGCGGTCTCGTCGAACAGGCCGTGTGCCTCCGCCATGTCGCAGCCGGCGACGTGCGAGATCAGCGGGTTGAAGCGCGGCCGGCCCTTGGCCTCGAAGATCCGTGCCACCGCCATGCCGGTGGTGGCGTCGGCGGCCAGTCCGTAGACGGTCTCCGTCGGCAGCACGACGAGGCGGCCGGCGGCCAGATGGCGGGTGGCGTCGGCGACGCGCCGTTCGTGCTCCTGCCGGGAGGTGGTGTCCTCTAGCGTCCAGATATCCATTGAGACCGCCGTTGACGCGGTGCGTCCCGCGCCTAAAGTGCCGGTTTGCATGATGTGGGCCGCCAATTGGCCGACACCGAAGCGCCGCGTCAAGCTGGCGCGCCTCATCCCGCAGGGAGACCGCCTTGACCTACCGTGCCCCGGTTGCCGACATCGCCTTCACGCTGCGCCATATCGCCGGCCTCGACGCGGAGCTGGAGCGCGGCGCCTTCGGCGACCTGTCCGCCGACCTTGTCGAGGCCGTGCTGCAGGAAGCCGGCCGGTTCGCGACCGAGGAGATCGCCCCGCTGAACGCTCCCGGCGACAGGGCCGGCACGCCCCTCGAGGATGGCGTCGTGACGATGCCGCCGGGCTGGAAGGAGGCCTACCGCAAGTGGATCGAGGGCGGCTGGGCGAGCCTGACGGGTCCGGAGGAGTTCGGCGGCCAGGCCCTGCCGACCATGCTGGCGGTCGCCACCCAGGAGATGTGGAACTCCGGCTCGATGGCCTATGGCATCGGGCCGACGCTGACCGTCGGCGCCGTCGAGGCGATCCACGCCCACGCGACCGAGGAACTGAAGCGGACGTACCTGCCGAAGCTCGTCTCCGGCGAGTGGATGGGCACGATGAACCTGACCGAGCCGCAGGCCGGCTCCGACCTGGCGCTTCTGCGCGCGAAGGCGGAGCCGCGCGGCGACGGCACCTACCTGATCCGCGGCACCAAGATCTTCATCACCTACGGCGAGCACGACCTCACCGACAACATCGTCCACCTGGTGCTTGCCCGCCTGCCCGACGCGCCGCCGGGAACGCGGGGAATCTCGCTGTTCCTGGTGCCGAAGATCCTCGTCAACGACGACGGGTCGCTCGGGGAACGCAACGACGTGTGGTGCCGCAGCGTCGAGCACAAGCTCGGAATCCACGCCAGCCCGACCTGCGTGATGGGGTTCGGTGACAACGGTGGCGCGGTCGGCTGGCTGGTCGGCGAGGAAAACCGTGGTCTCGCGTGCATGTTCACCATGATGAACAACGCCCGCCTCTCGGTCGGCATCCAGGGTGTGGCGATTGCCGAGCGCGCCACCCAGCAGGCGCTGGCCTACGCCCGGGAGCGCAGGCAGGGACGGCTGCCCGGCATGGGCCAGGAGCAGGCGGTGCCGATCCTCGCCCATCCCGACGTCAGGCGCAGCCTGATGACGATGCGGGCGCTGACCGCCGCCGCGCGCGCCATCTGCTACCAGACCGGCCATGCCACCGACCTGGCCCACCGCGCCGCCGACGAGGCCGGGCGCAAGGCCGCCCAGGAGCGCGCCAACCTGCTGACGCCGGTCGCCAAGGCCTTCTCCACCGACATCGGCGTCGAGGTGGCCTCGCTCGGCGTCCAGGTGCACGGCGGCATGGGCTACATCGAGGAGACCGGCGCCGCCCAGCACCTGCGCGACGCCCGCATCGCGCCGATCTACGAGGGCACCAACGGCATCCAGGCGATCGACCTCGTCACGCGCAAGTTGCCGATGGCCGGCGGCGCGGCGATCGCCGCCTATATCGCCGAATTGCGCGACATCGCCCGCCAGGTGGCCGAATCGAACCAGCCCGTCTTCGGCCGCATGGGCGAGGGCCTCGGCGGGGCGATCGACGCGCTGGAGACCGCGACCGCCTGGATGCTGGAGGCGCTGAAGGCCGAGCCCGACGCCGCGCTCGCCGGCGCGACGCCGTATCTCCGGCTGTTCGCGCTCGCCGGCGGCGGCGCGGCGCTGGCCAGGGGCGCCCTTGCCGCGCAGGCGATGAACGGCGCCGGCGCCGCGCACGTCGCCACCGCCCGGTTCTTCGCCGACAACCTCTGCCCGGAGGCAGCCGGACTGGCGGCGACGGTCACGGGCGGTGCCTACACGGTGCTCGGTGCCGACGTCGCGCTGGCGGGGTGATAAGTTCAAGAGGGGGTAGAATGGTATCGCGAGCTCAATCGCTAAAGGACGACGTCAGAAGGATCCTGATCGACTGCGCGAAGGAGCGCCGCACCATTACATACGGAGAACTCGGCTCTCTGACGGGGCGCCAGGCCCGGGGACCATGGAAAACCGTACTAGATGAGATCGGCTTTGAAGAGAAGCGCAGCGGTCGCCCCGATATCGCATTCCTGGTGGTCCGGAAGGACACGAAGATACCAGGATCAATCGACTTCCAGCGGGCTGTTCCGCCGACGGCCGCACAGCTGGCGACTGCCAAACAGCGATTCCAGGACATCTTTGACCACTACGACAACACGTAACGGCGCCGACGTCGCGCTGGCGGGGTGCGCACATCTCCTCCGCTCATCCCCGCGCAAGCGGGGATCCAGCGTCAAGACCCGGCGCAGCCGCCGTTTCTGGATTCCCGCTTGCGCGGGAATGGGCGGAATTCTTGAATGCCCGACCCAACTGGGCAAGCCGACAGAATAGCGGGAGGCACGGATGGCCACACTCAAGAACAAGACCCTGTTCATCACCGGCGCCAGCCGGGGGATCGGGCTGGCCATCGCGCTGCGGGCGGCGAGGGATGGCGCGAACGTTGCGATCGCGGCGAAGACCGCCGAGCCGCATCCTAAGCTGCCGGGCACCATCTACACCGCCGCCGAGGAGATCGAGGCGGCCGGCGGCAAGGCGCTGCCGCTCGTCTGCGACATCCGCGACGAGGCGCAGGTCGACGCGGCGGTCTCGAAGACCGTCGGGACCTTCGGCGGCCTCGACGTCTGCGTCAACAATGCCAGCGCCATCTCGCTGACCGGGATCGAGCAGACCGAGATGAAGCGCTTCGACCTGATGCACCAGGTCAACGCCCGCGGCACCTTCATGGTGTCGAAATATTGCGTCCCGCACCTGGCCAGGGCGGAGAACCCGCACATCCTGATGCTGTCGCCGCCGCTCGACATGAAGACGAAGTGGTTCGCCACGCACACCGCCTATTCGATGGCCAAGTTCGGCATGAGCATGGTCGTGCTCGGCCTCGCCGGTGAGCTGAAGACGAAAGGGATCGCGGTCAACGCGCTGTGGCCGCGCACCACGATCGCCACCGCCGCGGTGCAGAACCTGCTCGGCGGCGACGCGCTGACCCAGGCGAGCCGCAAGCCGGACATCCTCGGCGACGCCGCCCACGAGATCCTGACGCGCCCGGCGCGCGAGTTCAGCGGCAATTTCTGCATCGACGACACGCTGCTCCACGAGGCGGGAGAGCGCGACTTCGACAAGTACCGGGTCGATTCGTCAGTCGACCTGCAGGTGGACTTCTTCGTCCCCGACGACTCCGAGCCGCCGGTCAGCCTCGAGCGACTCCAGCCGAACTGAAGCGCAATGGTCGGCCTGATCGCGCGGGCGCGTCCAAGGGCGCCCTGCGGGTCAATCAGGATAGAGCCAGCGTGCGAACAACCGCGTCATGCGCGGCATCACGACATAGGTCATCAGCGGGACCAGGATGACGGTCGCGATGAACGTATGGACGGCAATCGACGTGTCGATGCCCGTGGCGGCCATCGCGTAGGCCTGGAGCGTGATCAGCGGGAACAGCGCGATCCAGGTGACTGCGGCCATCTTGTAGCGTGGCGGCGGGATGATCGGCCGGTCGGTAGCCAGCGTGAACCAGGTTTCGAGCCCCGTCAGCACCTGAAGCGGCGTGCTGTGCGCGGCGAGCGCCGTCATGCGGGTTGCCCAGGCCAGCCGCTCGGGTGAGTTTTGCCAGCGTTGCAGGCTCTGCGCACTGTCGAAATGCAGGATGGTGGTGTACTCGAGATGCGGCCCGGAGGTCGACTTGATCACCTCCCGTCGCAGATAGCCGTCAAATCGCATCACCGCCTCGTGGACCCCGGCCAGAAGGTCCTCGTAGGCGTGCTCGCTTGCCGGATCGATCCGATGGGAGATCCGTGCCGCCACTGATCCGGCCACGCCGGTTTGCTCCTCGGTCATCATGTCAGGTTCTCTGTTCGAACAGACCGGTCGGCGGCCCGCTTTCGCCCCGATACAGGAACTGCGGGCCCTGCACATCCATGGGGCCAAGTCTATCATGATCCCGTCGACGGGACGTCCGGATTGGTGTGTAGTCCCGATCCGCTGAAGGCTTGCCGAGACGAGTCGGCAAGACGAAGTCACCGGATGCTGGCCGTTGAAAGGAAGCGGATATGCCCGAGGGGGAAATCGAGTCTATCCGGGCCCTGCTCGGCGCCAAACCCCGGCCGGTCGGCTGGCGCGAGCGGCGCCGGCGCATCGACGAGGTTGGCGCGGTCTGGCCCGTGTCCCCCGACGTGAGGCTTCAGTCGGTCGATGTCGGCGGCGTTCCCGGCGAATGGTCGCTCGTTCCCGGCAGCGAGCCTTCGCGCGTGCTCCTCTATTTCCACGGCGGCGGCTACTGCTCCGGCTCGATCGTCAGTCATCGCAGGCTGGTTACCGAGGCGGGCCGTGCAGGCAGGCTCCGGACGCTGGCGATCGAATACCGGCTGGCACCGGAACACCCGTACCCCGCGGCGCTGGAGGATGCGCTGGTGGCCTGGCGGTGGCTTCGCAGCCAGGGTATCGCCGCCGGCCACATCGTCGTGGGCGGCGACAGCGCCGGGGGCAATCTCACGCTCGTGCTCCTCGATGCGCTGCGCGAGGCCGGAGAGGCGCTTCCGGCCTGCGCCTGGCTGCTCTCGCCGTGGACGGATCTGACCATGTCGGGCTCGACGCTGGCAACGAAGGACGCTGTCGATCCGCTCATCCACAAGGCCTATCTCGAGGAACTGGCGAAAGCGTACCTGCCCGTCGGCATGGATGCTTCGGACTGGCGCGTTTCCCCGCTCCGGGCGGACCTGCGCGGGTTTCCGCCGGTTCTCGTGCAGGTGGGATCGGACGAGACCCTGCTCGCCGATGCCACACGGTTCGCGGAGGCCGCGGGCGCCGCCGACGTTCCGGTAACGCTGCAGGTCTGGCCGCACATGATCCATGCCTGGCCGATGTGGAACGCCGGGCTGGAACCGGGGCGCCGGGCGCTTGCCGATGCGGGAATGTTCATGCGTCGCCACCTCCAGGACGATTCCCTCTGAACGACAGGAGCGGGCGGGCGCCGATGCGACCCCTCGCAATCGGCAGCATCAGACGCTAAGGTCCGGGAATCGGGGTCCTTATCCGGTTTTGCGAATTGTCCACCCTCTACCTGACCCATCCCGCCTGCCTCGAACACGACAACGGCTTCGGCCATCCCGAGCGGCCCGACCGGCTGCTGGCGATCGAGCGGGCGCTCGAGAACGAGCTGTTCCAGAGCCTGATCCGCGAGCAGGCGCCGCTCGGCACGCTGGAGCAGGCCGAGCTCGCCCATCCGCGCGAATATGTCGACCGGGTCGCCGCCGCGGCGCCGGAGGAGGGGCACGTCCAGCTCGATCCCGACACGGTGATGTCGCCGGGCAGCCTCGAAGCCGCGTTGCGGGCCATCGGGGCGGCGACGGCCGCCGTCGACGAGGTTGTCGAGCGCAAGGTCAGCAATGCTTTCTGCGCGGTGCGCCCGCCCGGCCATCACGCCGAGAAGGTCCGCGCCATGGGGTTCTGCCTGTTCGGCACGGCCGCCGTCGCCGCCCGCCATGCCCAGCGGCAGCACGGCCTCGAACGGGTCGCCGTCGTCGACTTCGACGTCCACCACGGCAACGGCACCCAGGACATCTTCTGGGACGATCCGAGCCTGTTTTACGGCTCCACCCACCAGATGCCGCTCTACCCCGGCACCGGCGCGCCGTCGGAGACCGGCGCCGGCAACATCTTCAACGCGCCGCTGCAGCCGGGCGACGGCGCCGCCGAGTTTCGCGAGGCGATGGAGGCGGTGATCCTGCCGGGGCTTGAGCGATTCGCGCCCGAGCTCGTCATCATTTCGGCAGGATTCGATGCCCATACACGCGATCCGCTCGCCAACATCAATCTGGTGGAACAGGATTTCGCGTGGATCACCAGACGCTTGGCGGAGATAGCCGATTCGTGCTGTTCGGGCCGGGTCGTGTCGCTCCTGGAAGGCGGGTACGATTTGCAGGGGCTCGCCCTGTCGGCGGCGGCGCATGTGGCCGCCCTGATGGAGGCGTGACGGGGCCTGCGAGCAGAGAGAGTGAGTATGACGCAGCAGACGACACCGCCGCCTGACATCGCCGGCCTGTCCTTCGAGGACGCGCTGAAGAAGCTCGAGCAGATCGTCGAGCAGCTGGAGGGTGGCGACGTGCCGCTCGAGACGTCGATCGAGATGTACACGCGCGGCGAGGCCCTGAAGAACCACTGCGAGAAGCTGCTGAAGTCGGCCGAGGCGCGGGTCGAGCGGATCGTCGTCGGCGCCGACGGAACGGCCGCGGCGACCGAACCGCTGGACGTCGACTAGCCGGGCATCGCGCGCCGCGTCGGCCGACGGCCGACCGGCCGTCGGTTGCCTTCGGCGGGCGCGATCGAACGGAACGCTCCGTCCGGCCGTGCCTTGCGGTCAACCGGCTGTCATGCCATACGATCCCCTGCCGTCGAGGCGTGACTTGAGGACAGTGGAAATGAGCGAATCCCGGGGGTTGATGGCCGGAAAACGCGGTCTCGTCATGGGGATCGCCAACAACCGCTCGATCGCCTGGGGCATCGCCAGGGCGTGCGCGGCCGAGGGCGCCAGCCTGGCTCTCACCTATCAGGGCGATGCGCTGAAGAAGCGTGTCGAACCCCTCGCCGAGCAGCTCGGCGCGACCGTCGTCGGCCATTGCGACGTCACCGACCCCGACACCATCGATTCGGTCTTCGACGAGTGCGGCAGGCTGTTCGGCGGCCTCGACTTCGTCGTCCACGCCATCGCGTTTTCCGACAAGGACCAGCTCGACGGGCGCTACATCGACACCACGCCCGACAATTTCGACAAGTCCCTGTTCATCTCCTGCTATTCCTTCACGGCGATCGCCCAGCGGGCCGAGAAGCTGATGACGGACGGCGGGTCGCTGCTGACGCTGACCTATTACGGCGCCGAGAAGGTGATGCCGCACTACAACGTCATGGGCGTCGCCAAGGCGGCGCTTGAGGCGAGCGTCCGCTACCTTGCCGTCGACCTCGGCGCCCGCGGCATCCGCGTCAACGCCCTTTCGGCAGGGCCGATCAAGACCCTGGCCGCCTCGGGCATCGGCGACTTCCGCTACATCCTCAAGTGGAACGAGTACAACGCGCCGCTGAAGCGCACCGTCACCATCGACGAGGTGGGCCAGTCGGCGCTCTACCTGCTCTCCGACATGGGCAGGGCGGTCACCGGCGAAGTGCACCATGTCGATTCCGGCTACCACGTCGTCGGCATGAAGGCCGTCGACGCGCCCGACATCAGCGTCGTCAAGGACGAATAGCCAGATGACCGTGAACCATGCCCTGAAGCTCCGCAGCCGTCCCGACGGGATGGTGAAGCGCGACGATTTCGAGATCGTCGAGGAACCGGCGCGCGAGCCCGGTGACGGCGAGTTCCGGGTGAAGGTCGAATACGTCTCGCTGGATCCGGCGATGCGCGGCTGGATAGCGCCGGGCAAGTCCTACGTGCCGCCCGTCGAGCTCGGCGCCACGATGCGTGCCTTCGCCGCCGGCATCGTCGATTCGTCCAACCATCCAGGCTTCCGGCCCGGTGAGGCTGTCGCCGGCATGCTCGGTGTGCAGCGCTACGCGATTTCGAAGGGCGAGCGCTGTTTCAAGGTGGACCCCTCCAGGGCGCCGCTGGAGCGCTGGATCGGCGGCCTCGGCATGCCCGGCCAGACCGCCTATTTCGGGCTCCTGGAAATCGGCAGGCCGCAGCCGGGCGAGACCGTCGTGGTGTCGGCAGCCTCCGGTGCGGTCGGCTCGCTGGTCGGGCAGATCGCCAAGATCAAGGGAAGCCGCGCCGTCGGCATCGCCGGCGGGCCGGAGAAGTGCCGCTACGTGGTCGAGGAACTCGGCTTCGATGCCTGTGTCGACTACAAGGCCGGCAACCTTGCAGCCGATCTCAGGGCGGCCTGCCCTGACGGCATCGACGTCTATTTCGAGAATGTCGGGGGCGAGATCCTCGACGCCGTGCTGGCCCAGATGAACCTGTTCGGGCGCATCCCGGTGTGCGGCCTGATCTCGGCCTACAACGCCACGGCGCCGGTGGCCGGGCCGACCAACTTCCGCTCGATCCTCGTCAACCGGCTGACGGTCCGCGGCTTCATCGTGTTCGACTTCCAGGAGAAGATCGCCGACGCCAACGAGCAACTCGGCGCCTGGCACGCCGAGGGCAGGCTGAAGATGCGCGAGGACGTGCGCGAGGGCGGTCTGGAGGCGTTCCCCGATGTACTCAACCTCCTCTATACGGGCGGCAATTTCGGAAAGCTGGTCCTGAAACTGTGAGTTCGCTGAAGCCGACGCTCTACCTGATCCGGCATGGCGAGACGGACTGGAACGTCGAGGGGCGGCTCCAGGGCCAGAAGGACATCCATCTCAACGCGCGCGGGCGAAAGCAGGCCGCCCGCAACGGGGTCGAGCTCGGCAAGCACTTCCACGCCAACGGCCTGACGCCGGCCGGGTTCGACTGGGTCGCAAGCCCCCTGATCCGCGCCCGCGACACGATGGAGATCCTGCGCGGCGAGATCGGCCTGGTCCGCGAGGACTACCGCACCGACCCGGTGCTGCGGGAAATCTCGTTCGGATCATGGGAAGGCGAGACCCTTCCGGAGGTCAAGGTCCGCGACCCGGATGGCCACGCCGCGCGCAAGGCCGACAAGTGGCGCTTCGTGCCGCCGGCCGGGGAAAGCTACGAGATCCTCAGCGCGCGGATACGGCCGTGGCTGTTCGGCCTCGAACGCGACACGGTCTGCGTCGCCCACGGCGGCATCACCCGTGTGGTGCGCGGCATGCTCGAGGGTGTGCCGATACCAGAGGTGCCGATCCTCGATATCCCGCAGGATCGCATCTATCTCTGGAGGGATGGCCGGGCCGAGTGGATCTGACCGGCCCCGACCGTTGCCAGGCTCACTGGATGACGGTCACGGCCCGCGCCGTGTTGAGCGCCTTCTTGGCATCGAAGCTGACACGCACCTTCTCGCCGACCGACAGCGCCTCCTGATCGATGCGCTTGCGCATCGAGAACATGGCTCCGTTGCTAAGGGTCAGCGTACGGTTGTCGGCATCGATCGACCTGATCGCGCCGAACGTCTCCTGCGTCTCGGGCTTGAGGCTGCCGATCGCAAGAAGGGACACGAGGATTGCGGAAACCAGTAGCGCTCGCATTTGGTGTCTCTCGATACTCGGTTCACTGAAAACGGCGCAGCTTGCGCTTTGCTACCGTCTCCCTGGTAGATGTGTGATGGCGCGGAGATGGCGGCAACGGGTCCGAAGCAAATTATTCCCGCCGATCTTGCGGTCGTTGTTGCGATAAGGCCATTTTCGTGAATGTCCGGGCATGACCGGACAACGCGCTGCCCTTCCCGCAGGTTCCGCTGACCGCCCGTCCCGCAAAGGCTACCTTCGCGATTTCCCGTTCGGGGACAGGAGGTCGAGCAAGAGCTCCATGCTGGTTGCCACGTCCGAGAGTCCTTTTTCCGGATGCATCTGGCCGTTGCCTTCCATCGCCAGCAGACCATGCGCGCTTGCGAAAATGAGGCTGGCCAGGGTCTGGCTGGGGACATCGGGGAGCACGCCCGCCTCCTGGCATTCCTGAACGATCGACCGGAACTGCTCGAAGGTTTCCAGGGCTCTTTCCTTCAGTTCGCCGCCGGCGGCAGCGGTCTCGGGATTGTTGAACAGGAGCCTGTACCGGGCCGGCCGCCGCTGGCTGTAGTCGATGAGGAGCCCGATGGCGTCGGCCATCTTCTCGGCCGGCGGCCGGGAGGAGGTGCGAATGGCGTTCGCCGCTCGTGCCAGGTCCTCGAAAGAAGCGGCGGCCACGGCTGCGAGCAAGGCATTGCGGTTGGCGAAATGCTTGTAGGGTGCGTTGTGCGACAGGCCGGCGGCCATGCCCACGGCGCGCAAGGTAACGGCGTTCTCGCCGCCGGAATCGAGGAGGTCAGCCGCTGCTTCGACCAGCTTCTCGCCTGTCGTCTTGTTGGTTGCAGTCGTCATTCGGATGCAGCCCGGCAAGTTCTTCCATCTGCGCCCAGAGCTTGGCGGCGCGGGCTTCATCATAGGACAGAGTGGAGGACCGCGTCTCGGCGAGGGTTCCGTTGTTGGACTGGTAGTACTTGCCCGAGGCGTCGGCGAAGCCGGGGTCGGCGGCAAGCCGGGCCAGCGAGGCGCCCGAGAAGTCGAGGGATCCCATCGTGATGCCGCGCCGCTTGAAGATCCATCTCAGAAGGGCGGTTTTCGACAGCCATTGCACCGCCACCGGCATGCCGCGCAGGAACCCGGTGCCGGGAACGCTGCCGGGGTCGAACGCGATCGAGGAGACGGATCGTCCCGACGCTCTCAGGCGGCGATGCAGTTCGTAGGCATTCAGGATGTTGCAGAGCTTCGACGTCGAATATCGCTTGCCTGCCGACACGGATGCGGTGCCCGCCTTGCCGATGCTGGCAAGCGCCTTCGCATCCGGCTCGACGACGGCGCCCACCATCTTGCCGTCCGCGGTATCGGGATCGTGGGTTCCGCTGGCGGTGAACACGAAGCGTCCGTCGTCTTCGATGATGTCCTGGAGAAGATTGACGAGCAGGAAGTGGCCGAGGCAGTTCGTGGCGAAGGTCAGTTCATGTCCGTCTGCCGAATAGGCGATCGGGCCGTCGAAGCGCCCGCCTGCATTGCAGAGCACGGCGTCCAGCCCGCCGATCTGCCCGTTGTGCCGGAGGCGGGCGACGTGTGCCGCGGCCTCCCGCACCGACTTCAGCGAGGAGGTGTCCAGATGGAGGTTCGTAACCTTGATGCCGAAGTCGCGGTGCAGCTCGCCGGCTACCTGCTGCATGCGCCGGGGACTCCGGCCGGCCAGGACGAGATCCCACTTGTAGTGCGAGGCGAGGTGGCGGGCGCACGAATAGCCGATGCCCGCGTGACCGCCGGTGATGAGAGCGGAAGGCATGGAGGATCCTCCTTAGGTTGACAGTGTCAACCTCCATAACAGGCTCAGGTTGACACTGTCAACTTGAGCATCGCTCTGTCGCCGGAGCCGGGAAGCGTTCCCCGGCAAGTCGCGCATCCTTCACCCGGACTGCCGCCGGATCCTGGCTCTTCGGCTCGCAGCGATGGCGACGCTTTGGCGAAGCGGGACTCGACAAACGCCGTGCGTGTCGGCCATATCCCCGGCGATGTCGCACAACACCTTCGGCCATCTCTTCCGCGTGACCACCTGGGGCGAAAGCCACGGGGCGGCGATCGGCTGCGTGGTCGACGGCTGCCCGCCGCTGATTCCGTTGAGCGAGGCGGACATCCAGCCCTGGCTGGATCGGCGCCGGCCGGGCCAGTCGAAGTTCACCACCCAGCGCCGGGAGCCCGACGAGGTCCGGATAATGTCCGGCGTCTATCAGGACGCCGACGGCACGCAGGTCACCACCGGGACGCCGATCTCGCTGGTGATCGAGAACGTCGACCAGCGTTCGAAGGACTACTCGGAGATCGCCCGGAGCTACCGCCCCGGCCATGCCGACATGACTTACGAGACGAAGTACGGCATCCGCGACCCGCGCGGCGGCGGCCGGTCCTCGGCGCGCGAGACCGCGATGCGGGTCGCCGCAGGCGCCATCGCCCGCAAGGTGGTGCCGGGCCTGACCGTGCGCGGCGCGCTGGTTCAGGTCGGCCCGCATGCGATCGACCGGCAGCGCTGGGACTGGACTGCGGTCGGCGACAATCCGTTCTTCTGCCCGGACCCGCAGGCGGCCGAAAAGTGGGCGGAATATCTCGACGGCGTCCGCAAGGCCGGCTCCTCCACGGGCGCCGTGATCGAGGTCGTGGCCGAGGGCGTGCCGGCGGGGCTGGGCGCGCCGATCTACGCCAAGCTCGACCAGGACATCGCCTCGGCGCTGATGTCGATCAACGCCGTGAAGGGCGTCGAGATCGGCGCCGGCTTCGCCGCGGCGGCCCTGTCCGGCGAGGACAATGCCGACGAGATGCGGATGGGCAATGACGGCGTCCGGTTCCTGTCGAACAACGCCGGCGGCATCCTCGGCGGCATCTCGACCGGCCAGCCCGTCGTCGCCCGCTTCGCGGTCAAGCCGACCTCCTCGATCCTGACCCCGCGTCGCACCGTGACCCGTGACGGCGAGGAGGCGGACATCTCCACCAAGGGTCGCCACGACCCCTGCGTCGGCATCCGCGCGGTGCCCGTCGGCGAGGCGATGCTGGCCATCGTCATCGCCGACCACTATTTGCGTCACCGGGCGCAGGTGGGCGGTTAGTCGTCGTGCCGTTGAAGACTCTCCCGTCATCCCGGCCAGGCGAAGCGCAGAGTCGGGATCGCCGCGGAACGCAGATGCTGCGGTCCGGAATGACGTTTTCTGAGAAGGTGAAGTTCGAATGACAGAAGACATGCGCCGCGTCGCCGAAGCGCTCCGTGCCTTCGAGCGCGGCGAGATCGTCGTCGTCACAGACGACAACGACCGCGAGAACGAGGGCGACCTCGTCGTCGCCGCCAGCCAGGCGACGCCGGAGAAGATGGCCTTCATCGTGCGCCACACGTCGGGTATCGTCTGCACGCCGATGACCCGCGAGGAGGCGCGGCGCCTGCGTCTCGACCCGATGGTGTCTGACAACGACGCCCCGCACGGCACCGCCTTCACCGTGTCCGTCGACTACCGGTTCGGCACCACCACCGGCATCTCGGCGGAGGACCGCTGCGCCACGGTGCGGGCGCTGGCCAACTCCAATGCCGGCCCCTCCGACTTCGTCCGGCCGGGCCACATCTTTCCCCTGATCGCCAAGGAAGGCGGCGTGCTGATGCGCTCCGGCCATACCGAGGCGGCCGTCGACCTATGCCGGCTCGCCGGCCTGCCGGAGGTCGGCGTGATCTGCGAACTCGTCAACGACGACGGCAGCGTCACCCGCGGCGAGCAGGTCACCGCCTTCGCCGCGACGCACGGCCTCAAGCTCGTCTCGGTCGCCGACCTGATCGCCTACAGGCAGCGGCAGGAGCGCCTCGTCGAGCGAGTCGACGAGGCCCGTGTCGAGACCTTCGCCGGCCCTGCGACCGCCATCACCTACGCCACGCCCTGGGATCCGATGCAGCATCTGGCGCTTGTCTACGGCGACATCCGCGACGGCCGCAGCGTACCCGTCCGCCTCCATCTGGAGACCGTCGTCGACGACGTCTTCGGCACCCACCGCCAGCTCGACGGAATGGTCAAGCGGATCGCCGAGGGCGGCCGCGGCGTGGTCGTCTACCTCCGCGAAGGGTCCGTCGGCGTCGCCCGCGGCAGGAGCCTGCGCTCGCGCATCGAGCCTGCCGACGGCGGCCGCGAGGAGCACGCCTCGGCCCAGAGCCGCGAGGAGGAGTGGCTGGAGATCGGCCTCGGCGCCCAGATCCTGCGCGACCTCGGTGTCTCCACCATCCGCATCATCACCACCCGCGCCCGCCACTACGTGGGCCTCACCGGCTTCGGCATCGAGATCGAGGACACCGAGATCTACGAGGAGTAGGGGACGGCGGAATTGACGGTTACTATCCAACTGTGACAGCATTGAAGACAATGACGTCACGGAGGCCGGAATGGCCGGAAGCCTTCAGGTCCGCAATCTCGACGACGATCTCATCGCCCGCCTGAAGCGCCGCGCCGCGCGGCATGGCCGCTCGGCGGAAGCGGAGCATCGGGAGATCCTGCGCCAGGCACTCGCGGACGAGGCCGAGCCCGACTTCGAGAGCCTTGCCGCCGAGTTGCGCAGGCTCACCCGCGGGCGAATCCAGACGCCGTCGGAGGAGCTTGTCCGCGAAGGCCGCGAGGAGCGGTGACGGACTACGTCATCGATGCCAGCATTGCCGTCAAATGGGTGACCGGCGAGGAGGGCTCGGACGCGGCTCTGCACCTCCTCGAATCGGCGCGGCTGCTCGCCCCCGATCTTCTGATTTCCGAATGCGCGAACGTCCTGTGGAAGAAGGTGCGGCGGGGCGAGTTCTCCTTGGACGAGGCGATCCTGGCCGCGCGGATCCTGCAGCGCGCCGACGTGGAGATCAGTCCGACCCGCCATCTGCTTGACGCCGCGACCCGCATCGCCGTCGAGCTTGACCACGCGGCTTACGACTGCGTCTATCTTGCCCTGGCGCTCGACAGGAACTGCCGGTTCGTCAGTGCCGATCGCCGCTTCGTGGACAAGGTCCGCGATGCCGAGCCTACGTCGTATGGCGGGATCGTCCTGCTGCTGGAAGAAGCGGCAGGGCCCGCGTAGCCCCTCAAACCGGCAACCGCGTCGTCTTCTTCACCTCGCGCAGCGCCAGGGTCGAGGTGATCCGCACCACGCCGGGCAGCCGCGTCAGGATCTCGGTGTGGATGCGCTCGAGATCGGCGGCGTCGCGGTAGACGACGCGCACCAGGTAGTCCGACTGGCCGGCCAGCAGGTGGCACTCGGGGATCTCGGGAACCGCGCGCACCGCACTTTCGAAGGCGTCCAGCGCCTGGCGGCCCTGCTGGTCCAGCGTGATCGAGACGAAGGCGGTGCCGGGAAACCCGAAGGCCTTCTGGTCGAGGATCATCGCGTAGCCCGCCACCAGGCCGGACTCTTCCAGGATCCGCACCCGCCGCAGGCAGGCCGACGGCGACAGTCCGACCCGGTCGGCAAGGTCGGTATTGCTCAGCCGTCCGTCTTCCTGCAGCGCCCGCAGGATGGCGCGATCTCGGTCATCGAGCTCCGGTTGTCGCATGATGTTTCATCCGGACAGGCTTTCATCGAATATCCTATCACAAAACGTCCCGGCGCGCCCCGAGATTTCAATCCAATTGCGCGCGATTCGTGCAAGGAGTCGCGCAAGCTCGGCGTGGCGTCGCACGAACGGTGCGGCCGTCGCCGGGAATAACCGCCTGCACTGGGAGATCTGGAAATGCTCGTCGGCGTCCCGAAGGAAATCAAGAACCACGAATACCGCGTCGGGCTGGTCCCGTCCTCGGTCCGCGAACTCGTCCATCACGGCCATCAGGTGATCGTCGAGACCGGTGCGGGCCTCGGCGCCGGGCAGACCGACGACGACTACGTGGCCGCCGGCGCCAGGATCGTCGCGACCGCCGACGAGGTGTTCGCCACCGCCGAGATGATCGTCAAGGTGAAGGAGCCGCTCGCCGTCGAGCGCAAGAAGCTGCGCCCCGGCCAGATCCTGTTCACCTACCTGCATCTGGCCCCCGACGCGGCCCAGACGCAGGACCTGATCGAATCCGGGGCGATCTGCATCGCCTACGAGACGGTCACCAGCCCCAACCGCACCCTGCCGCTGCTGACGCCGATGTCGGAGGTCGCCGGCCGCATGTCGGTGCAGGTCGGCGCCCGCTGCCTCGAGAAGGAAGCGGGCGGCCGCGGCGTGCTGCTCGGCGGCGTGCCGGGCGTGCCGGCCGGCGACGTGGTGATCCTCGGCGGCGGCGTCGCCGGCACCAACGCGGCGCTGATCGCGCTCGGCATGGGCGCCACCGTCACCGTCGTCGACCGTTCCGCCGACGTGCTGCGCCGGCTGGTGGCGGAGTTCGGCACCTCGATCCGCACCGTGTTCTCGACGCGCGACTCGATCGAGAACCTCGTGCGCGGCGCCGACCTGGTGATCGGCACCGTGCTCGTTCCCGGCGCCGCTGCGCCGAAGCTCGTCACCGCCGACATGGTCGCCGGCATGAAGACCGGCAGCGTCATCGTCGACGTTGCCATCGACCAGGGCGGCTGCTGCGAGACCAGCCGTCCGACCACCCATTCCGATCCGACCTACGTGGTCGACGACGTCGTGCACTACTGCGTCACCAACATGCCCGGCGCGGTGTCGCGCACCTCCACCTTCGCGCTCAACAACGTCACCCTGCCGTTCGCGCTCGCCATCGCCGACAAGGGCTACCGCGCGGCGCTCGCCGAGGATCGTCACCTGCGCGACGGCCTCAACGTCATCGAGGGCATGGTCACCTGCAAGCCGGTCGCCGACGCGCAGGGCCTCGCCTACGTCAAGTCCGAGGCCGCCCTCAAGCTGTGAGGTCCGGCGCGCCGACGGGGCGGGCTTGAGATGGGCGGCGCCTGATATAGTATCCCCCCGGGACATGTCCGCCGGGGAGGGCGTCGATGATCGTCAGAACGCTGGTTGCCGCCGCACTGGCCGCCCTGCTCGCCGTCTCGGCGGCCGCTGCCCAGGACGCGCCGTGGCCGGACACCCCTACGCTGCAGACGCAGATGTTCTTCGGCATGCACGGCCCCGACGGCAACGGCGTCAGCGAGCAGGAATGGGGCGCCTTCGTGCAGGACGTCATCTCGCCGCGGTTCCCGGACGGCCTGACGATCATCGCGGCCTACGGTCAGGGCTCCAGCGGACCGCCCGGCGGTATCGTCGCCGAGAACAGCAAGCTGCTCATCGTCGTGCACGAGAACACGCCGGAGGCGCAGGCGAAGTTCGTCGAGATCGAGGCCGCCTACAAGGACACGTTCGGCCGGAAGGGTGTGTTCCGGGTCGACTTTCCCGCACGCATCGCCAACTGAGCCCCGGCCGACACCGCTCAGCCCGACCGTTTGACCGGCGGTCTCGTCCGCCGCAGGAAGACGCCGAGCCTGCGGCCGAGACGCGGTTCGATCGTCGTCACCAGGGCGTCGATCCGTGCCGAGCGGCCGCGCAGCCTCCTCAGCCAGGCGCGCACGCTCGTGCTGGTCGCCACCAGGATCGCCAGCCCCAGCGCGATCAGCGGCGCCCCCAGCGGCAGCGGCGTCGGCAGCGTGATCGCGCCCGCCACCAGGGCGAGAATGGCGAACGGCTTGAGAACGAGCCAGGTCAGCATCGGACCGTTGGGAGCTTCGGGCCAGGATGCGGACCAGATGACACACGATCGATAGCGGATTTGTGACGGCGTTGGCGGCTGGGTGCCTACGTTCCCAGGCGGCATCGAGCCGCCCGCCCGCCCCGCCGCTGCGCGGCGGCCCCCTCTCCAACTCTCCCCCACAAGGGGGGAGAGAGGAGCAAGGCGCCGGTCGTTGCAGGTCCCACATGCTCCTGTCGCGCAGCAGGCATCGACACATCGACCAACGACGGGCGGATGCCCCAGGGGACCCTCTCCCCCCTTGCGGGGGAGAGTTGGAGAGGGGGTGAGGAGCGGTCCGCGCAAGCGGACGAAACGCATGGCGTTTCGAGCGACGAACGCCCGAGGCTCGAAGCCGAGGGCCGGGGCGGTGCCGCGTCAGCGGACGAAACGCATGGCGTTTTAAACGGCGAACACCCGCGGCTCGGGCCGACGCCCGGACACGCGCAAAAGAGCGCCCGAAAAAGGGCCGCGGGCTCGGACTGTCGCGCCGCCGCCGCCCGGTTCCAGCAAGCGACTGGCGCGTGCTGCGTTTGCATGGATACGCTGCGCGACTCCTCTTCCGCTCGTCCCCGTGACAGCGGGGACCCAGCGCACCATACCGGCGAAGCCGCCGCTGTCATGCTGCATGTCCGCACGGCACACCCCAAGCCCTCATGGTGAGGAGCGGGCAAAGCCCGCGTCTCGAACCACGAGGGCGGCCCGCGCGATCACTCGCCGCGCAAGACATTGCGCCTTCGGCGGACCGTCGCGCTGGGTTTCGGCCCACCGTCCGCTCGCTGCCGTTCGCTCCTATCGTCCGCAACGAGCGGCTAAGGACGGGGCGGGCTCCTGCCACCCTCTGTCCCGCTCACTGCCGCGGCGACACACCGGCCCCCGAACCAACCTGAACGCGATACCCGCCCTCACGCCTTCCGGAACGCCATCACCTTGGAGACGAACGCCGGCTCGCTCGACACCTGCTCCAGCCCGGCCTCCCGGAACAGCGCCGGCAGGTCCTCGCGCGTGTAGCTGTCGTAGTAGGGCTCGTGGAAGCCGTGCGGGAACATCTCCAGCAGCCCGTCATAGTCGGCGACGTCGCCGAGCTGCAGAGAATCCATGAACACCAGCAAGCCGCCCGGCTTCAAGACCCGGGCGAATTCGGCGGCGACGATGCGGCGCACCCTGGGCGGCAGCTCGTGGTAGAGGAAGATCGTCGTCACCACGTCCTGGCTGCCGTCGGCCAGCGGCAGGGCTTCGGCGTTGGCGACCAGGAACCGGGTCCGGCCGCGCCGCCTGAGATGCCGTCGGGCCTCCTCGACATAGGATTCCGACAGGTCGATGCCGGTGGCGCGCAGGCCCGGGAAGGCATCTTTGACCGCCCGCAGGAACCGGCCGGTGCCGCAGGCCACGTCGGCAAGCGAGACCGTGCGCTGGTCGCGGCCCTTCAGCGCCGCGTGGATCGGCACCAGCGCCTGCCGCCGCATGGCATTGGCGGTGCCGTTGAACAGGACCTCGACCTGGAGGTCGTAGATCTTGGCGGAGTCCTCCGACAGGTAGCCGCCGGACTGGTAGTGGAAGTTCTGCAGGTAGTAGCGCGGGAACCTGTCACGGAACTCCTCGGAAAAGACCTGCTGGTGCTCGCCCTTGCGGCGGCGCTCGAAGATCTCCGGCAGGTCGAGGAAGAAGGTGCGGCTGCGGTCGAGCAGGGCGGGCAGGGGGCCGTCATGGTCGTTCGGCAGCGGATAGATCCCCGCCTCGACATTGGCGATGTCGCGGGCGAACAGCTGGCCGAGATCGCGCCACAGCCGGTCGCGCTCGGGCGTCGGACGCGTCGTCGACCGCTTGACCGCGGCGTCGGGATGCTGCTCCTCGGCAAAGCGCCGCAGACGCCCCATCGCATAGCCGTGCGCCAGGTACCAGGCGACGCGCGGCCCCTGCCTCAGCCCGTAGCTCGCGCGCAGGCCGAGCCGGCCGAGACCGGGCCTTCCAACGTCGGATCGATCGGGCGCCGCGGCCATGGCGAACTGCGCTCCTGCTGCCGTCAGCCGCGCGAAAGCTGCGCGACGACCTCAATATGGGGCGAGAACAGGAACTGATCCACCGGCGTCACCCTGTCGATCCGGTAGCCGCCGTCGACCAGGATGCGAAGATCCCGGGCAAGCGTCGCCGGATTGCAGGAGACCGCGACGATCCGAGGCAGGCGGGATCCGGCCAGTTCGGCCGCCTGGGCGGCCGCCCCGGCGCGCGGCGGATCGAACACGGCCGCCCGGAAGCCCGCCAGTTCGCCGGCGGTGACCGGCATCCGGGCCAGATCGCGCTTCAGCGTCGTCACCGGCTTCAGGCCTCGGGCGCGTCTGGCGGCAAGCGCGAGCGTGACGAGTGCGGCCTGGTCGCCCTCCACGGCGAGCACGCGCGCGGTCCGCGCGAGCCGCAGCGCGAAGGTGCCGATGCCGGCATAGAGATCGGCGACCCTGTCGGCCTTGCCGACGCCCTCGCAGACCAGCCTCGCCATCGTCGCTTCCGCCTGCGCCACCGCCTGCAGGAAGGCGCCCGGAGGCACCGCGACCTCGATCCTCTCGAGCGCGCTTCCCTCCAGCCCGACCGCCGGCTCGGCCATCTGCAGCGCCGTCTCGCCGGCAACCGACAGACGGGCGATGTCGAGCTCCTGAACCGCCGCGGCGGCCGAGGCCGGCAGGTCGGCCGGCCGCAGCTTCGGACCGTCGATTGCCACGTCGAGGCCCGTGAGCGTCGCCGTCACCGCGACGCGGAGCTCGCCCTTGGGCGGCACCAGCGGCGCGGCCAGCCGCGCCAGGCCGTCGAGCGCGCCGGCGATTTCCGGCACTAGGATCGGGCACTCGGAAATCTCGACGATACGGTGCGACTGCCTGGCGTGGTAGCCGAACCGGATCCGCCCCTTCTCCCGCCTGGCGGCGAACACCGCGCGGCGGCGCGTGCCCGGGCCGATCGGCACCGTCGGATCGACCTCTGCGTCGAGACCGCGATGGCCGAGCGCATGACGAACCTGGTCGCGCTTCCAGTCGAGATAGGCCGGCCCGGCCATGTGCTGGAGCACGCAGCCGCCGCAATCGCCGAAATGCCGGCAGATCGGCGCTGTCCGGTCCGGGCTGTCCTCGAGGATCCGGATCGCCCGCGCGCGGTTGCGGTCGGCTCCCTCGTAGCGCACCTCGACCCGTTCGCCGGGCAGCGTCATCGGCACGAACACCTGCCCCCGGTCGGTCGCGGCGATGCCGTCGCCGAGATGGCCGAGCCGGTCGATGGTGAGGACCTCCGGTCTCGCCTCAGCCGTCATCACCGGCTCCGTCGCGTCTGGCGCCGAGCAGGAACTCGCGGTTGCCGTCGCCGCCGGCGATCGGCGAGTCGGTAAGGCCGACGATCGTCCAGCCGCGGTCGCGCAGCCAGTCGGCGATCGCCTCGGCCGCACGTTGCGCCGCCTCGCGGTCGCGCACGATGCCGCCGCGGCCGAGCGCCTGGCGGCCGACCTCGAACTGCGGCTTGACCAGCGCCACCAGCCGCGCCCCCGGCTTTGCGAGAGCGAGCGCGGGATCCAGCGCCAGTTTCAGCGAGACGAAGCTGACGTCGGCGACGATCAGGTCGACCGGATCCGGTACCTGCGCATCCGTCAGGTCGCGGGCGTTCAGGCCCTCGAAGACGGCGACGCGCGGGTCGGCCGCGACCGCCGGATCGAGCTGGCCGTGGCCGACGTCGACGGCGACGACGCGCGCCGCGCCGCGGGCCAGCAGCACCTGCGTGAAGCCGCCGGTCGAGGCGCCGAGGTCGAGGCAGGTCAGGCCGGCCGGATCGATTGCGAATGCGTCGAGGCCGGCGATCAGCTTCAGCGCCGCCCGCGACACCCAGGCGAGCGCCGGATCGTCGACGGCGATCTCGGCGTCGTCGGCGACCGGCGTGCCGGCCTTGGCGACGGTGCGGCCGGCGACGCGCACGTGGCCGCGGGTGATCGCGTCGCGCGCACGCGACCGGCTCGGCGCAAGCCCGCGCCGCACCATCGCCTCGTCGAGCCTGGAGCGTGTCATGGCGATGTCTATAGCAGCGCCGGCGGGAAATGCGATGTGAAGGAACGGCGGTGGGCCGCATCGGCGGCGCACCTGCAGCGATGTCCTCGACCTCGAGGTCGGAGCGCACTGCGCTCGCACTGACGCGCCACGTGAGCGCCTTCCGCTCGTCCCCGTGAAATCAGGGGACCCGGCGCCATACCCCGACGCCGCCGCCGCTGTTGCAGCGCGTCCTTGCCCTGCAAATGGAGCCCTCATGGTGAGGAGCGCTCGCATGAGCGCGTTTCGAACCACGAGGGCGGCCCGCATCAGACCGCCCCCCGAGAGCATTGCGCCTTCGGCCAACCGTCACGCTCAAGTTCCGGCTCCCCGTCCGTTCACTGCCGCCGCTCACAGCCGTTCGTCCCCGGTGCCCGGAATGAGCGGCTGTGGGTGGGGCGGGCACCTGCCACCCTCTCTCCCGCTCGTCCCTACGGGGACGAGCGGTTGATCGAGCCTCCCGATCGGCCTGAAGGCAGGCTGATCTAGTGCGGCGAGCGCTCCAGCATCGCGGCCAGGCCGTCGCTGTCGCCGGTGTCGGCCGACTCCAGCTTCAGCCAGTACATGAAGTCCATGTAGACGGTGCTGGGCGTGGGTTGCGCGGGCGGGCCGGGAATCCTGGCGTTGCTGTGGCAGCCCATGCAGTTCGCCCGGACGTAGGTCTCCATCGAGCTGTTGGCTAGGTAGGGCGTCGTCTCCTCGTTGCCGCGCCCGGCGATCGGCACCTGCGGCTGCTCCAGTCCGCGGTCGACGTTGGTCTCGGTCGTGCAGCTGGTGCTGTTGGTGTTGTACCACTGGGTGCTGATCAGCTTGTAGTTCGACCACACCGACAGGCTGCCGAGCGCCGCCTCGCACGCCTTGTTCATCTCATGGGCGGTCGGATAGTACTTGCGCACGTTGACCTGGGTGCAGGCCCGGGTCATGCCGGCGACGGGCTTCGGCGACCGGTCGAGACACCAGCTCGTGTCGCCATCGACGTCCGGGTTCTTGCAGCCGGGCCGGTTCGACACCGGCACCACGTTGCAGGACTGGCAGGCGTCGGGATCGGCGCCGTTGGCCGAGCACTCCTTGGGAAAGAAGTTGTACGTCCGCTTGACGTTGGCCGGGCAGGCGGTGCTCGGTCCGGCATCCTGCTGGTCGCCGGTCGGCGGCAGCTCGGTGCAGTTCGGCGCATTGCGGTTGTGCTCGAAGGTCGACCAGGTCCAGCGCGGCTGCTTGACCGTCTTGTGCGCGATGTGCTGGCCGACCAGCGCCATCACCTTCTTCTCGCAGGTCGCCACGCCGCTCTTGTTGGTATAGGCCGGCGAATGAACGAGCAGTTCCTCGATGTGGAAGCGCCCCCGGTCGGCATAGCCGAAGGCCAGCGCCTCGTCGGGCAGCTCCATCCAGGCGTTCTTGACCACGTAGGCGCCGGCCTTGCGGCTGGCCGGATCGCCGCGCCTGTAGCCCTCCCGACCGCAGGGGAAGTTGACGTTCTCGGTCAGGCCGTTCACCACGTCGCCGTCGTAGAGCTCGTTGTCCACGACGTATCGCTGCGCGGCCGGGCTGACCATGATCTCGAACCGCAGGAAGTTGCCGTTGGCGTCGATCAGCGGGTCGTTGGAAAGCTCGCCGTGGCCCGCCTGCAGGAACAGGTCGTCCACCTTGCTGACCTCGGCGAGGACGCGGTACTTCTGGTAGCCGTCGATTGCCATGCATTCGTCGGGATAGTACTCGGTGCCCGAGGCGAAGCAGTCGCCGTCCGGGCACTTGCAGTTCGGCGAGTCCGGATCGCGGGCGCAGTTGATCAGCCCGTCGGTGGACGACCACCTGCTCCACTGGGTCTGGTTGTCGCCCCTGCGGCTGATCCGCTTGCCGACACCCTGCGCGTTGAGCGCCAGGAAGGTGCGCCACGAATACTTGTCGAAGGCGCCCTGGGCGCTGTCGGAGGGAAGGTCGGCCCTGACGTCGCCGGGAAGCTTGTAGCGCAGCGGGCAGGACATCGCCGTGGCCTCGCCGCCGCCGATCGCCGGCCCGGAGCGCGGCGTCATCATCGCCACCTCGCTGGCGCCGGGCGACGATTGCGCCAGCACCGGTCCTGCCGCCGCTGCCAGCAGCCCCAGCCCGGCGAGCGCCGCCACCAGCAGTCCGAGAAGGCCTCCGGCCTCTCTCGCCCCCCTTGATGCCCCCCTGGATGCCCCTGTCGTCATGTTCTCCTCCAGATGTTTCCTGCACATCCTGGCGATCGATGCGCGCTGGCACTCAGACAGGCGGGGCGCCGTCCGTCGCGGACTGCAGGTCGGGTCCGCTCAGGCTTGTATTGATTTGAAGACCGCTTTCACGCCGCCCCTGCTGCACATCGTCGCACCGATGATAGCACGGAAAGCGCCACGGTGTGCGGCGGGCCGAAACTTTCGGCGCGAGCGTCTCAGAAGATCCAGGGCAGCAGGCGCTTGGTGCGTGCCGAATAGGCCCGGTACTCCTCGCCGAACGTCTCCAGCATCAGCCGTTCCTCGCGGAACACCCGGAACAGGAACAGCGTGCCGAAGCCGACCAGCCCCGACAGCCCGGCGATCCAGTTCGGCAGCAGCAGCGCCTGCGCCACCGCCCACAGGAAGAAGGCGGTGTACATCGGGTGGCGCACCATCCGGTAGACGCCCTCGGTGATCAGCCGGTGCTGGTCGCGCACCTCCAGCGACACCGACCAGTTGCGGCCGAGGTCTCGATGGGTGCGGTGGAACAGGTAGAGCGCCAGCCCGAACACCGCCGTCCCCAGCCAGGCGCGCATCGGCGAGAACGGATAGTCGGCGAACCCGTCGAACCCCGTCGCGACATAGGCGACCGGCACGATGCCGAGCCCGGTCAGCGAGATCGACAGCAGCACGAGCTCGCGGCCGTCGCGGCTGCTGCGGCTGACCGCCGTCTTGCGCGCCCGCCGCTCGTGCGGGTAGCGGATGATGTACCACGCCACGGCGCAGATCGCCCACACGGCCTTGGCGATAATCGGCGTCATCCGGTCTGCTTTCCCTCTCGGCCCGGCGCCGTCCGTTCCGCATCGGAAGCGGAATCGGCCGCCTGGGCGGATGGCAGATAGGTACCGTCTTCGGCGAAATTGTCCACGGACAAGGTGAGGTTCTCGATGCGCCTGCGCATCGGCATCGGTCCGCAGCACGACATGAAGAAGTCGTAGTGGTAGCGCACCTCGTTGCCCATCACGAACTGGCGGTGCAGGCGCAGCAGGTTGTACCTGAACCGCCGGTAGCTCCGCGGGCTCAGCATCGCCCGGATCTTCGCCGTCCGGATCACCGGCGAGCGCGGCGCGTCGAGGCGCAGCACCCGCACCGGATCGCAATGGTAGAAGTTCAGCACGTCGACCAGCGCGGTGTAGTCGATCCAGGCGACCTGCGGCGTGTTCAGCACCGTCTCGATCGACCGGCGCAGGCCTGTCGCGCCGGGATGCAGGCCGACCTTCAGCAGCGACGAGCCGACCGTCATCACCGTCACCGGCGGGCTCGCGGCGGCGAGCCCGGGATCGTCCCGGATCGCTCCGGCCAGCGATTCGGCGGCCAGCACCGCGCCGAGGCTGTGCCCGACGATCAGCACCTCGTCCGCATCGCCCCGGCGGGCGACCTCGCCGATCAGCCGCGAGAACATGTCCAGCCGCCGCCGGTAGTCCGTCCGGCGCCCCCAGGCGATGGCGCTGGCGAAGTTCCAGTCGTTCAGCATGTAGCGGGCGTGGAACAGGTCGCCGGGCCAGCGCAGCAGGGCCCAGAAGGCCGCCACGCCCAGCGGCAGCTCCGCATACCACGGCATCGCCGCGCCGAGCGCCGACAGGGCACCGTCGGCCAGCGCGACGGCCAGCATCGCGGCGAGCGCCACGGCCGCGACGAGGACGATCGCATAGGAGAAGAACAGGCCATACCGCCAGGCGACCGCGAAGTAGCGGAACGCCGTGCCGGTCAGGACGAAGTCGAACAGCGCCGCTATGCCCGCCGGGATCGCCTTCCAGTCCGGGCGGGCGAAGTCCTCGGCGATCAGGTCGTTCCAGGCGCAGTAGTGGAACCGGGTGCGGACCCGCCAGTTGGAAGCCTCGGTGTCGATGTCCCAGGTCAGCGCGCCGTGCGCTATGTCCTCCTGAGGTGCGCCCGCCGTCGACCTGACGTTCCAGGTGCCCTCGAACCGCTTCAGTTCGCGGACGAGCCGCATGTACTGCCGCTCGGCATCGGCCTTCTCGTAGCCTCCGAAATAGAGAACGGCGCGACGCCCGATGATCTGCGGCACTTCTGGCATTCCGGCTCGCGGTCAAGCGATCAAGCGATCGACAGGCGCTGGATTGGATCGGAGCCGGGGCCGCGTTGCAAGCGCCGTGGCCATCGGGGAACCAATCAGGTAAAAATTTGTTGAGAATCAGCTGGCGTTAATCAACGCGGAAATAAGTTGGCTGATCGATTCGGGGTTGGCAAACTCGTTTGACGGGGCGCCGGTGCCGGGCGGCGCGATTTCGTCGTCGGCAATCGGGAATCGGAACTTCGAGGGGTCACGTATGGATTTCCGTGTTTGGAAGCTTGTCATTGCCGCTGCATTGTTCGGGTCTCTTTCTTTTTCACCAGTCGCCAGTGTCGCCAATACCAGCCTTGACGGGACGTCGGCCACGCGCCCGGACACGCGGATTGCCGCAACCGTCAGCGGCCGCACCGGAGAGGTCTACCTGCTGCGCGGGCTGATGGACGTGTTCTCGCAGGGCATGGACACCCTGGGCAGGCAGCTCGACGAGAAGGGCTTCACCACCGTCGTCACGAATCACTCCGCCTGGCCGACCCTGGCGAAGAAGATCACCGAGCGCTACAAGGCTTCGAAATATCCCGAGCCGGTGTTCCTGGTCGGCCATTCGCTCGGCGCCGACGCGGTCATCCTCCTGTGCGAGCGGCTCGCCCAGAACGGCGTGCCGGTGGCTCTCGCGGTAACCTTCGATCCGGTCCATCCGCGCGTCGTGCCGACCAACGTCAAGCGCTTCGTCAACTTCTACCAGTCGAACAACGGCTGGGGCGCGGCTGTCAAACCCGGGCCGGGCTTCAAGGCGACGCTGGTCAACACCGACCTCAAGGACCGCACCGACATCCACCACACCACAATCGACAAGGCGGATTTCCTGCACACCAAGGTCATCGAGGAGATGATGAAGCTGTCGCGCCCGATCCGCCGCCAGGCGACGGGATAAGGCGCACGGAAAATAGCGCCTACGGCCGCTCGTGACGCTGGACCCCGGCTCAGGGCCGGGGCGTATGCCCGTTGCTGCCCGTTGCATGGTAAAAGCATCTGCCCAACGCACTGACTACATCCCGGCCTCCGCGCCGGGATCCAGCGCAAAGTCACGCGAAGCCCCCGCTCTTCCTGCGCATCCCCACGCCCCACCCCAAGCCCTCATGGTGAGGGCGGGCGAAGCCCGCGTCTCGAACCACGAGGGCGGACCGCCCCGGATCGCCCGCCGCCAGAAAATAGCGCCTGCGGCCGCTCGTGACGCTGGGCCCCGGCTCGAGGCCGGGGCGTATGCCCGTCGTATGGTGAAACGCCTGCCCACGGCACCGACTACGTCCCGGACGTGATCCGGGACTTAGCGCAAGCCTGGCAAAGCCGCCGCGTCCCTGCGCATCCCCACGCCACACCACAAGCCCTCATGGTCAGGGCGGGCGAAGCCCGCGTCTCGAACCACGAGGGCGGGCCGCACCATAACCCGCCGCCAAAAAATAGCGCCTTCGGCCGCTCGTCACGCTGGACCCCGGCTCGAGGCCGGGGTGTATGCCTGTCGCATGGTGAAACGCCTGCCCACGGCACCGACTACGTCCCGGACGTGATCCGGGACTTAGCGCAAGCCTGGCAAAGCCGCCGCTCTTCCTGCGCATCCCCACGCCACACCCCAAGCCCTCATGGTGAGGGCGGGCGAAGCCCGCGTCTCGAACCACGAGGGCGTGCCGCACCGGTCACCCGCAGCCGAAAATAACGCCTTCGACCGCTCGTCACGCTGGCCCCCGGCTCAAGGCCGGGGCGTACGCCCGCCGCATGGCGAAGCGCCTGCCCACATCACGGACTACGTCCCGGCCCCCGCGCCGGGACCCAGCGCAAAGCCCGGCGAAGCCGCCCCTTTTCTGCACATCCCCGGCCCCACCCCAAGCCCTCATGGTGAGGGCGGGCGAAGCCCGCGTCTCGAACCACGAGGGCGTGCCGCCCCGGATCGCCCGCCGCCAGAAAATAGCGCCTCCGGCCGCTCGTCACGCTGGACCCCGGCTCAGGGCCGGGGCGTATGCCCGTCGCATGGTTGCAGCATCTGCCCACGGCACCGACTACGTCCCGGACCTGATCCGGGACCCAGCGCAAAGCCCGGCGAAGCCGCCGCTCCTGGCCTCAGGCCAGCCGCGTCGTCTCTTCGATCGCGTTGCGGCCGAGCGACTCGAGGATCTTCGCCACGATCCCGGCCTTGTCGAGGCCCGCCCGCGCATACATCGCCTCGGGCTTGTCCTGGTCGAGGAAGACGTCCGGCAGCGTCATGCAGCGCACCTTCAGGCCCCCACTGATCCCACCGAAATCTAGCTGGCCGTCGTCGGAGAGGAACTGCAGCACCTGGCTGCCGAAGCCGCCGACGGATCCCTCCTCGATCGTCAGCAGCACCTCGTGGTGGTTGGCGAGCTGCCGGATCAGGCCGTGGTCGAGCGGCTTGGCGAAGCGGGCGTCGGCGACCGTTGCCGGCAGCCCGTAGGAGGCAAGCTCGTCGGCGGCCTTCAGCGCCTCGCCGAGGCGGCCGCCGAACGACAGGATCGCCACCTTGCCGCCGTCGCGCACGATCCGGCCCTTGCCGATCTCCAGCGGCGATCCCTCCGCCGGCATCTCCACGCCGAGACCCTCGCCGCGCGGATAGCGCACGGCCGACGGCCGGTCGTCGATGGCGGCGGCGGTTGCCACCATGTGCTTCAGCTCCGCCTCGTCGGCCGACGCCATGATCACGAAGTTCGGCAGGCAGCCCAGGTAGGCGATGTCGAAGGCGCCGGCATGGGTCGGCCCGTCGGCGCCGACCAGTCCGGCCCGGTCGATCGCGAAGCGCACCGGCAGCGACTGGATCGCCACGTCGTGCACCACCTGGTCGTAGGCGCGCTGCAGGAAGGTCGAATAGATCGCCGCGAACGGCTTGTAGCCCTCGGTGGCGAGGCCGGCGGCGAACGTCACCCCGTGTTGTTCGGCGATGCCGACGTCGAAGGTGCGGTCCGGGAACTCCCGGCCGAACGCGTCCAGCCCGGTGCCCGACGGCATCGCCGCGGTGATCGCGCAGATCCTGTCGTCCTTGCGGGCCTGCTCGATCAGGCTCTCGGCGAAGACCTTGGTGTAGCTCGGCGCCTTGGCCGCGCCCTTGGCCTGCTCGCCGGTGATGATGTTGAACTTCGAGACGCCGTGGTACTTGTCGTCGGACTTCTCCGCCGGCTCGTAGCCCTTGCCCTTCTGGGTCACGACATGCACCAGGATCGGGCCTTCCTGGGCGTCGCGGACGTTCTTCAGGACCGGCAGCAGGTGGTCGAAATTGTGCCCGTCGATCGGCCCGACGTAGTAGAAGCCCATCTCCTCGAACAGCGTGCCGCCGGTGACGAAGCCGCGCATGTGCTCGACCCAGCGGGTGATCAGCCGGTCGACCGACTTCGGCAGATGGGCGGTCAGCCGCTTGCCGCGCCGGCGAATGGTCATGTAGGTCGGGCCGGAGATCGACCGGGCCAGGTAGGAGCTCATCGCGCCGACCGGCGGGGCGATCGACATGTCGTTGTCGTTGAGGATGACGATCAGCCGCTTGTCCATCGCGCCGGCATTGTTCATCGCCTCGTAGGCCATGCCCGCCGACATCGCCCCGTCGCCGATCACCGCGATGACGTTGTTGTCGCGGCCGTCGAGATCGCGGCCCACGGCCATGCCGAGGCCGGCGGAGATCGACGTCGAGGAATGCGCGGCGCCGAAGGGGTCGTATTCGCTTTCGGCCCGCTTGGTGAAGCCGGACAGGCCGCCGCCCTGGCGCAGCGTGCGGATGCGGTCGCGCCGGCCGGTCAGGATCTTGTGCGGATAGGCCTGATGGCCGACGTCCCAGATCAGCCGGTCGGCCGGAGTGTCGAACACGTAGTGCAGTGCAACCGTCAGCTCGACCACGCCCAGCCCCGCGCCGAGGTGGCCGCCGGTCACCGACACCGCGTCGATCGTCTCCCGGCGCAGTTCGTCGGCCAGCTGCCGAAGCTGAGACTCGTCGAGCCTGCGCAGGTCTTCGGGCAGGCGAACCGTGTCGAGGAGCGTCGTGGTCGGGGGTGTCATGTCGGGCGTTTTTACCGGTTGTTTCCTGCCGGCCGCCGGTTCCGGCAGCCCTCAAGCGTTACACCAGCTTGATATAGGGTGCCAAGGGCGACTCTTGCACCGGTGGCGCAACGTCGCGCCGCGCGCCCTCCCGGGCACGGGAAGGGGAGACCGGGCTGCGCGGAGGAAAACGGTGCCTCAGACGTCGACGATCGTGATCGCCGTGCCGCTTTCGTCGATGGTGCAGCGCGCCGGGCGTCCGTTGACGTTGAGCTCGACGGTGTAGGTCGCCGACCCGGAGCGCGCCGAGGCGGTCGGCAGCACCTTGTCGGCCGGCGCCGCGTAGACGTTCGCCGCCTCCGCCGCGCACAGCAGCTGCAGGTCGGCCGGCGCCGTCTCCACCGCCGGGCGGACCGCCTGGCCCGACGGCGCGCTCGCCTGCTGGGTCGTCGAGTTGCAGCCGGCCGCCATCAGGCCGAGGCCGATCAGGCCGGCCCACGCAGCCACGGTTCCCGGAATCGGCGTTGTCATGTCGTCTTCCCCCGTATTCCCGTTTGCCTCCGGCGCCCGCTCACACGCCCTTGTAGAGCGCGGCGCCCTGCATCAGCACGACCACCTTGGCGCCGACCTGGACCCGCTCGTACAGGTCGATGATGTCGTCGTTGTTCAGCCGGATGCAGCCCGACGACACGTTGAGCCCGATCGACCAGGGTTCCGTGGTGCCGTGGATGCGGTAGATCGAATCCCGGTTGCCCTCGTAGAGGTAGAGCGCCCGCGGTCCGAGCGGGTTGTCGGGACCGCCCGGCATGCCGCCCGCGTACTTGGCGGCCTTCGGGTCGCGCGCCACCATTTCCGCCGGCGGCGTCCATACCGGCCACTCCGCCTTGCGGCCGACACTGACGATGCCGGCCCAGCCGAAGCCCTCGCGGCCGACGCCGATGCCGTACCGGATCGCCTGGAAATCCGGCAGGATGTAGTAGAGGAAGTGCTTGTCGCCGTCGATGACGATGGTGCCCGGCTTCTCGGCGGTGCGGAAGGTCACGACGCGGCGCTGGAAGGCCTGCGGCGTCTGGCCGTGGCGCTGGAAGAACTCCATCGCCCGGCGCGGATCGTAGTCCTCCCACGAACGGGTCTGGGGATTGTAGATCTGCGTGTTGGCGTTCAGCGCCGCCGCCGAGCCGGCCGCGAACACCACGCCGGCCAGCGCGTAGCGCGCCGCGCGCGACCAGGCCGTCCGCCCGATGCGGCCGCGCCGGCTGGTTGACTGGGACATTGGACTGCGCACTCCGATGGTCCTCGCTTCCTTGCCGATGCTACTGCTTCGCCCCGTTCCGCCAGGCCGACACGCGGTCGGAATTGTCCGATATCCACGCGGCGGCGAAATCGTCCGGGTCGCGCCGCTCGACGATCAGCGCGTAGGTCATTTCAGAGACCGTATCGACGTCGAGCCGGATTGATTCCAGGTAGGCGGCGACCTCGGGGTGCGCCTCGGCGAGCCGGGTCGAATAGTTGATGTGGAAGAACGACGGCGGCCAGGCGACGCCGGCGTCCGACTTCTCCAGCCAGTCGGGATCCTGGGCCGGCGTCAGCACGGTCCACTTGCGCGGGTCGTAGGCCGGTTCGTCGAGGAACACGATGTCGTGCAGCTCGAAGGCGTAGTGGGGCTCGTAGCAGTAGAAGACCAGCGGCTTGCCGGCCGCCATCGCCGCGTCGATCGCTGTCACCGCGATCTCCTCCGGCGCCTCCAGCAGGTCCATCGTCTGCGCGTAGCCGTAGCTTCTGGCGCGGATCTTCTCGATGCGCGTCGACGACCAGTCGGCGGCGCCGATCCACATCTCGCCCTTGCCGTTGCCGTCGGTATCGAAGATCCCGACCTTGGCCGGATCGGCGAGATCCGTGACCGAGGTGATGCCGTGCTCGTCGCGGGTGAGGCGGGTCGCGCAGATGCCCTGCCGGGCCGGCACGCCCTTCCGGCTCATGTTCACCGACTTGCGCCGCAGCACGTATTCGGCATTCAGGGCGCCGTGGTTGGGCAGCCAGACCTCCGGATGGATGTCCCCGGTGCCGTCGTCCATGGCCGCGAAGATCGACTCGTTGGTGCCGTCCTCGAGCGCGACGTCTACGTCGAACTCCTGCTCCAGCAGCGCCTTCAGGACGTGCGCGGTGACCTTCGCCGAGGACCAGTCCGGCACGCCGATCACCACGTCGGCGGCGCGGGCCTCCCCAGCCAGGGATCCGGCGGTGCCCCCGGCCAGCGATGCGGCTGCCAGCGACCCCGCGAGCAGCGCCGCGGCGAGGGACCTGTACCCGGTCATTGGAAGCACCCCGCGATCCTGACCGTTTCCAACCCTTGGGCCGGGCTCCCGGCCTGCACGCCTTATTTAGCTTGCGAACGCACCCTGCGGCAACCGCACCGGACGGCATTCTGTTGCACGGCTTGCAAATCTCCGGTCGCGACGGCCGCTCCGGTGCCCCGGTCACGTTCGCGTGAGGACAGTCGTCGGCGCGCCCCGTTCAGCCGCGCGGATCGTAGGGCCGGCCCTCGCGCCAGGCGTTCATCAGCTTTTCCAGCTCGGGGTCGGGATTGTCCGGCAGCACGATGCGCAGCGTGACGAGCAGGTCTCCCCTGTCGCCGTCGCCGCCCTCCGGCAGGCCCTTGCCCTTCAGCCGCAGCGTCCGCCCGCTGGAGGAATTCGGCGGGATCTTCAGTTCGACCTGGCCGTCGAGCGTCGGCACGCGGACGCTGGCACCCAGCACCGCCTCGTAGAGCGACACCGGCAGTTCGTGGCGCAGGTTGCGGCCCTCCACCTTGAACAGCGGATGCGGAGTGACCCTGACGGTGACGATCGCGTCGCCCTCGGCGCCGCCCATCTGGCCGAGCGCGCCCTGGCCGCGCAGCCGGATCTGCTTGCCGTCCTCGATGCCGGCCGGGATCTTGACGTCGACCTCCTTGCCGCTGGGCAGGCGCACCCGCCGGGTCGTGCCGCGGGCCGCCTCGACCAGGTCGACCGAGACCGTCAACGTCACGTCGCCGCCCCGCTGGGGCTGGGCGCCGTGGCGGCTGCGCGTCCCCGCGCCGGCCCCGAACCCGGACGCGCCGCGGCCGCCGCCCATGCCGAAGATCTCGCTCAGCAGGTCGTCGGGATCGATGCCGCCGGCGCCGCCGAAGCCTGCGCCCGCTCCCCCGGGACCGCCCGAGGTGAACGTCCAGCGCATCCCGCCGGGGCCTTCGCGCGTCGTGCCGGCGGCGCCGGGATGGAACCCCTCGAAGCCGGAGAAGCCCGCGAACTTCGGGTTGCCGTCCGCGTCGATCTCCCCGGCGTCGAACTTCGCCCGCTTGTCCTTGTCGTTCAGCAGGTCATAGGCCGCCGTCGCCTCGGAGAAGCGCTCCTTGGCTTTGGGATCGTCCGCGTTGGTGTCGGGATGGTACTTCTTGGCGAGCTTGCGGTACGCCTTCTTGATCTCGCCGGCGCCAGCCGTGCGGGACACGCCAAGAACATCGTAGGGATCACGCGCCATGTACAGAAACCGGAATTCAGGGTGAGAAGAAAATATTCCCAACCCGATGTGGGGATTCCCCGTCGGATCGCAAGAGGCCGGATCGCCGTCGCTCGCGTCTCGGGAGGGGGCAGTTCAGCTGCCCCGTGTGTATAGCCGAAATCGCTGCGGTATCCGAGTCCGCCGGATGCCTTGGGCCGACCCGGCCTGCACCGGTGGCGGCCGGCACATCACACCGCATTGCAACGATCGCGAAATCCTGGCGGGCACCGCCCGCAATGCGCCTCCCCGGCAAATTCACCGTCAGTAAATCTCCCATGAGCTGGCTGGGTGCGGGAAGATTTCGTCTAATTTGGTTCGATATTGCCGGCCGGGTGAATCTGGCATCAAGCCCGGATCTCGGATATATTCGGACAAAGACCAGGAACTATACCGGAAATGGTCGGTTTGGAGGGGGTGTCTGACTATGGTGAATTTCAATACAGCCTTTTCTGCGTCCACCGTCATGCTGGCGGCTGCGGTCACCTTCTCAGGGGCGTTCGTTCCGGACGCTGCCGCGTCGGAAGCGTCACTCCGGCATCGCCAGGCGTTTCTCGGCTTCTGGGAGGGCGTCGATGCTCTCGATGGCTCGATCGTGCAGTCGTCGATCAGCGACGTCGACAACGACGGCGTGATCGAGGTCTTCCAGCGCGAGGGATTCTTCACGATCTGCTACAACGGCACCACCAATACGCAGGGCCGCGGCATTTTCATCGGCACCGGCTCGCTGGTGAAGAAGCGGGTGATGAAGGTCGATCTCGAACGCATCTGCGTGAACGACGACGCCACCACCGAGGACCCGGTGCCGTTCACGCGAAAATACGTGCTGAGAGCGGACGGCGAGGTGCTGCAGTTGAAGTTCACCCACGAGCTTCTGTTGCACCGCACCAGCAAGTAACGCCGCGCTACGTTTCAGGACCGTCGGCCACTTTGCAGGTGAGACGCGTGCTCACGCCTCCGTCCCCGCGGAGGTGCCCGCCTCTCCCGGCGTCACCGCGAAGCTCAGCGAGCACGTCAGGCCGTTGGCGCTGACGATCCGCAGCCTGCCGCCGACCTGCCGGGCGAGGCCCCGCATCAGCCGGCTGCCGACACCGGGTTGCGTGCCCGGCGCAAAGCCGCGGCCATTGTCGGAAACGGTCAGCGTGCCGCGCCCGTTGCGCACCCGGAAGCGCACCAGGATGCGGCCGCTCCGCCCGGGCGCGAACGCATATTTCGCCGCGTTCGTGACGAACTCGTTGAGGATCAGTCCGATCGGAACGGCCTGGTCGACATGCAGCGCGCAGGGCTGCAGCTGGCAAACGATCGCTATGTCCGATTCCGACAGCACCGAGTGCTCCAGATTGCGGCAGATCTCGCCGAGATAGGCCTGCGCATCGACTGTCTGCACCTGACCCGACCGGTAGAGCTGGCCGTGCAGGTAGGCGATGGTGTTGACCCGCTCGATTGCCCGCTCGAAATCGAGCCTGGCCGCGGGATCGGTCTGGCGACTGCCTTTCAGGCGCAGCATGCTGACGATCATCGCCAGGTGGTTCTTGACCCGGTGGCCGAGTTCGTTGAGCAGCAGCGTCTGTTTCTCGAGCGCGGCGTTGCGCTCCGCTTCGATGCGCTGCCGGTCGGTGACGTCCAGGCAAGCGCCCACCATGTAGGCCGGACTGCCGTCGGGATTTTTCACCAGCGAGCTGCGGTCGTAGATCCAGCGGATCTCGCCGTCGACGATCGCCCGGAAGCGGTAGTCGGCGTCGACGCCGGTTTCGATGCAGGCGTCGATCTTCTGCCAGGCGCGCCGCCTGTCGTCTGGATGGATCAGCGCCAGGAACTCGCTCGATGTCCGCGGCGCCCGTTCGCGGGCGATCCCGTAGACGCCGCACAGGGCGTCATCCCATTCGACGATATCCTCTGCGATTTTCCAGGCCCAGGTTCCGGCGCGTGCCGCCTTCAATGCCGCCAGCAGGCGTTCGTGTTCTGTGCGCAGGGCACCCGCGCTGGGAGCCCCGGCCAATTGATTCCGCGTCATTGCGCGATCCCCGAAAAGCTGAAACCCCTCCCGATTGCGAGCGTATTGAACGCCAACGCACCGGTTTGATCAATCAGGCAGACGCGCGGTCCAGCTCACGATACGTATTGCCGTGGCGGGCAGGGAGCCGCCCGGACTGCGGCCGTCCCGGATGCCGGCTCGGACGCGGTGGCGCGGCCGTCAGTAGGCGTTCTTCAGCCTCTGCTCGCGGGTGAACCGTTCGATCGCAAGCCCGATCAGCCGGTCGATGAGGTCGGGGTAGGAAACGCCGCTCGCCTGCCACAGGCGCGGATACATGCTGATCCTGGTGAAGCCGGGAATGGTGTTGATCTCGTTGATCACCACCGACCCGTCCGCCTTCAGGAAGAAGTCGACGCGCGCCATTCCCTCGCAGGCCAGCACCTCGAAGGCCTCGATCGCGAGGTCCCGGATCAGGTCACTGGTCGCCGGCGGGATCTCGGCGGGCACGATGAGCGCCGCGCCGCTCTCGTCGATGTACTTCGCCTCGTAGGAGTAGAACTCGTGGTTCGAGACGATCTCGCCGACGACCGAGGCGATCGGATCGGCGTTGCCCAGCACCGAGCACTCGACCTCCCGCCCCTCGACGAATTCCTCGGCGATCACCTTGCTGTCGTAGAGGAAGGCGTCCTCGATTGCGGCCAGAAAGCCCGACCGGTCGCTCACCTTGTGAACCCCCACGGACGAGCCGAGGTTGGCGGGTTTCACGAAGAAGGGCAGACCGAGCTCCGCCGCGATGGCGTCGAAGTCCGCCTTGCCGGCGGCCTTGAGCACCATGAATCGCGCGATCGGCAGTCCTGCGTCGCGCAGCAGCCGCTTGGCGACGTCCTTGTCCATCCCCACGGCCGAGCCCAGCACGCCGGCGCCGACGAACGGCACGCCTGCGAGCTTCAGCAGGCCCTGCACGGTGCCGTCCTCGCCGAACGGTCCGTGCAGGACGGGAAACACCACGTCGACGGCCGCTCCCGAGGCGTCGGCCGGCAGGCCGCTCAGGGCTCCGCCACTCTGCGGCACCAGCGCGACGCTCCGCTCGTTCTCCCTGTTGAGCCTGATCAGCTTCGGATCGGTGGCGTCCAGCAGGTATCGCGCCTGATCCGGCAACAGCCAGCGGCCCGTCTTGTCGATGCCGATGAGGGACACGTCATACTTGTCCCGGTCGATTGCCTCGGCGACGTTCTTGGCCGACTGGAGCGACACCTCATGCTCGGCCGATTTGCCGCCGAACAGGATCCCGACGCGGATTTTTCGATCTGTCATGATGGCGGTATAGACGATTCTGGCCCCGGTTTCTGCGCATCTGAACGTTTCATGCTGCTGATTTTCGGGCGAGGGAGGCAACGTCGTGGACATTCGCATCGCAACCCCGCGGCTTGTGCTCCGGGCGTGGGACGAGAAAGACGCCGAACAGCTCACGCTGGGCCTCAACGACCTCGAGGTCGCGAGGTGGATGGCCTTCGTCCCGCACCCTTACACCCGGAAAGACGCCGAAAGCTGGATCACGAGATGCCGGGAGATTTCGCGCGATGACATTCGGCCCGCCGCTTACGAATTCGCGGTCGAACTGGAATCTGACCGCGCGGTGATCGGGGGCGTCAGTCTCAACCGGATCGACCGGGAGGCCGGCACGGGTGGCGGAGGCATCTGGATCGCCAGGGCCTGGCAGGGACACGGTTATGGGCGCGAGGCCTTCTCGGCGAAGATCCGGTTCGCCTTCCGCGATCTGGGGCTGACCAAACTGGTCAACGGCTACTTCGAGGGAAACGACAGGTCCTGGGCGATGCAGCGCTCTCTGGGATATCGGCGCGTGGCCGAAGTCGGCAGCCGTTGCATGGCCGACGGCAGGCAGACGGTCGAACACGTAACGGCGCTGCTGCGTAGCGACTGGCGGGATTGCGATGCTTGAGGCTAGGCCGGGCTCACGCTCCCGGGGGCAAGCGAGCCCGATCCGGAGCCCGGATGGAGCGGCAGCGTAATCCGGGAGCCGCGCCGGCGGCACGGCCAGGCCGGGGCGGGGAGCCGTACCGCCGTTCCCGGATTACGCGTGCGCTTCATCCAGGCTACGGGCATTCCATCGGTCAGCCGGAGCAGGTGCGGCAGCCGCCCCGCCGGCCCCGCCGGGACAGGACCGGTGACGTCGCCGGTAAGAGATGCAACCCACCTCCGCCGTCATGCCCGGCCTTGTGCCGGGCATCCACGGACAGCGGTCACTGCAGAGAAGACGTGGATGGCCGGGACAGGCCCGGCCATGACGACCGGCGGATGAAATTCTGCAGGCCATGACGTCGGAGTTGCATTCGGCTGCAGCGAGCCCGATCCGTAGCCCGGATGGAGCGGCAGCGTAATCCGGGAGCCGCGCCGGCGGCACGATCGGGCCGGTGAGGGGGCCGCATCGCCGTTCCCGGATTACGCGTGCGCTTCATCCAGGCTACGGGCATTCCATCGGTCACCCCGAGCAGGTGCGGCAGCCGCCCCGCCGGCCCCGCCGGGACAGGACCGGTGACGTCGCCGGTGAGCGATGCGATCCACCTCCGCCGTCATGCCCGGCCATGTGCCGGGCATCCACGGACAGCGGTCACTGCAGAGAAGACGTGGATGGCCGGGACAGGCCCGGCCATGACGACCGGCGGATGAAATTCTGCAGGCCATGACGTCAGAGTTGCATTCGGCTACAGCGAGCCCGATCCGTAGCCCGGATGGAGCGGCAGCGTAATCCGGGAGCCGCGCCGGCGGCACGGTCGGGCCGGTGAGGGGGCCGCGTCGCCGTTCCCGGATTACGCGTGCGCTTCATCCAGGCTACGGGCATTCCATCGGTCAGCCGGAGCAGGTGCGGCAGCCGCCCCGCCGGGACAGGCCCGGCCATGACGCCGGAGTTGCATTCGGCTACAGCGAGCCCGATCCGTAGCGAGCCCGATCCGTAGCCCGGATGGAGCGGCAGCGTAATCCGGGAGCCGCGCCGGCGGCACGGTCGGGCCGGGGCGGCGAGCCGTACCGCCGTTCCCGGATTACGCGTGCGCTTCATCCAGGCTACGGGCATTACATCGGTCACCCCGAGCAGGTGCGGCAGCCGCCCCGCCGGCCCCGCCGGGACAGGACCGCTGACGTCGCCGGTGAGCGATGCAATCCACCTCCGCCGTCATGCCCGGCCCTGTGCCGGGCATCCACGGACAGCGGGCACCGCGCGAACATGCTTCCAAGCGGCACCCTGCGATTTCAGGCCCGGGCGACGAGTGGCGGCGGCGTCTGGTCGCTGGATGGCATCTGTTTCCGGGGGAGCCCGAGCGCATCGCAGGCCTGTGCCGCAAACCTGCCGATGGCGGGCGTGGCGATCCCCTGGTTCGCGCAATTGCGGGCATGTTCGAGCGCTTCGTCCCATTTGGACAGGCGCAGGAAGCTGAAGATCAGTTTCTCGTAGAGGCGTTCGGTGGGTTCGCCACGCTCCAGACAGGTCAGGAGCATGGCGTTCGCCACGTCGGCGCGATTGGCCGAGAGCAGGATGCACGCTGCCGGGAACCGAAGGTCGTCGGACAGCGACGTGCGCACCTGTTCCGCGCCGGGCTTGCCCATTTCCTTGAGCGTGAAGCTCCCCTCTCTCAGCAGGATGTCCTGAAACACCTTTTCGCCGGCCCGGTCGAAGACGTCGTTCAGCTCCGAGCAGTACAGCCCGAAGGCCCGCTCCGGCATGGCCAGTTTGCGGAGGATCCGCGCGCGCAGCCAGTTTGCCCCGAACCGGCTGTCGGCGTGGAAGGGGTGTGGCGCCAGACGGTCCAGCAGCGCCTCGAGTTCCCGCCGGTCCTCGGCATCGTCGACCCGCGCATTGAGGTCGAGCAGGGTGGCCAGTTCCCCGATCGGTGATCCTGGCCCGGCCGGGAAAGCGGCAAGCTGCTCTCGAGCAAAGTCGAGGTCGAGATGGGGCGCCAGGCTGACGGAGGAGATGCGGCAGCTCGCGGCGGTCACGTGTCCAACAACCGGCAGCAACCTGATGTCCAGGTTCTTCTCACCATGCAGGAACAGCCACAGGCAATAGTGCGCGTCGCAGGGTTCCATGGCCTGGTATCTTGGCAGCCGCGACTGGCGATAGTAGCTGGTGCAGATATCCATGATATCGGGCCGTGCGACGAACACCTGGTCACCGACCATGGTCACGCGCTTTCCCGCGTACATCTCCTGCGCCAGTCCATCGACGAATACGATGCCGTTCGCCACGTCGTCCGCGATGCGCTCGAGCACGGTGTCCAGGTTGCGGGCGAACAAGGTATCCGGTCGCATGCGGATGACGATGTCGAAGGCTTTGCCGCCGTCGTCTTCCAGTTGCCGACGTTGCTGGTCAGCCTGGTCGACCAGGTACCACATCCTGATATTGTTGTCGGAGTCTTCGACCGCTACCGGCAGGGGAGGCAGGCTGGCGTTCAGTTCAGCCTGCGTCCTGATGTCGACATGGCTTCTGTCGGCGGGAAGAAAGGCGAAATCGGCGAGGCTGACGCGGTCGTCGGCGCCTGATTGCGCATGCCTGTCTTCCAGAAAGGCATAGATGTCTTCGATCGCGCCCGATGCGACGGCGTGGGGACCGGCCAGCAACCCGATTTCATCGGCCATGCTGGTGCGGCGGCGGACGATGTTCTTCGGGAGTGCAGTCCCGCGCCTGTCCCACACCTGCACGATATAGGTGACGTCATGCGCCGTCAGGCTGGCTACCAGGCGCCGGAGATTGTCGAGATTGCCTCTTACCTGCCCGGTAATGCACACGCAGATGCGCATAATCGGTCCTTCATTGCTGCCGTCCTCTTTTAGGTAGCCATTGCTCGATTGGAAAGAGGCTGGCCCGCATGCTCACCGAGCCACGCATGCCTCGGCGACGGCTGCGTCTACCGCCGCGTCTGCTCGCTCGGCTTGACGTTCCATCCGCCCCCGTCGCGGCGGCAGGCGTCGGCCACGAAGCTGTCGGCGCGGGCATAGGCGACGGCGGTGATGGCGAGGCGCCGGCAGACCGCGCCGTCCGCGTCGAAGAAGGCGTCGACCGTGGTCACGGTGCCCTCGACCCCGGCATTGTCGGTCTTCCAGGAGAAGGCCTGGCCGTCCTCGCCGCGCTCGGCGGCCGACACCAGCGCGCCGCGCAGCGCCGCCCAGGCCTGGGTCCCGACGCGATCGGCGATGCCCTGTTCCTCGACCGTCTCCTCGGGAATGTCGATGGAGCCGGTGATGAGCTCCGGCTCGCCGTTCATCGGTCCCAGCGGGATCGTCACCGGCAGCGAGCAGGCGGCCGTCAGCATGGCGCCGGCCGCGGCGACCGCGATCCGTACCGCATGCCGCGATCTCGTCAAACGGAGGTTCCTCCGATATATCAGGGCGTCCGGCATCGAACCAGGTATCGCTGCGCGTGGCCGGCTGTCGCCCCGCCACGCATCCAATGGAGCTTCACGTGACCGATTCCACCGCGGAAGGGTTAATTTCCGGTGATTTTATGGAGGCGGCCGAGCCCTTCGACCTGTTCGGCGACTGGCTGGCCGAGGCCACCCGGAGCGAGATCAACGATCCGACGGCCGTCGCGCTGGCAACCGTCGATCCGGACGGCATGCCCAACGTGCGGATGGTGCTGATGCGCGGCCACGACCCGCGCGGCTTCGTGTTCTTCACCAATTACGAGAGCGCCAAGGGTCGCGAGATCCTCGCCGCCGGAAAGGCCGCGATGGGCTTTCACTGGAAGAGCCTGCGCCGCCAGGTGCGCATTCGCGGTCCGGTCGAGCCGGTGAGCGCGGAAGAGGCCGACGAGTATTTCCAGACCCGCCCGCGCGGCAGCCGGATCGGCGCCTGGGCCTCCAAGCAGTCGCGGCCGCTGGAAAGCCGTCATGCGCTGGAGAAGGCGGTGGCGCGCTACACGGCGAAATTCGCCGTCGGCGAGATCCCCCGGCCGGACTACTGGTCGGGCTTCCGCATCAGGCCCGTAGAGATCGAATTCTGGCGCGACGGCATGTTCCGCCTGCACGACCGTCTCGTCTTTTGCCGCGACACTCCGGACGGTGCGTGGTCGAAGCAACGCCTGTATCCTTGAGGTCCGCGCCGCTGGCGCCGACAGGAGACCCGCATGCCGCTGTCCAACGAGATCCGGAAGACGCTGATCCTGACCGGCGCGAGCCGCGGCATCGGCCACGCCACCGTCAAGCGCTTCTCCAGCGCCGGCTGGCGGGTGATCACCTGCTCGCGCCATCCCTTTCCCGAGGATTGCCCCTGGGAAGCCGGTCCGGAGGACCACATCCAGGTCGACCTCGCCGATGAAGGCAACACCTTCGCCGCGATCGCCGAGATGAAGGAGCGGCTGAAGGCGGACGGATCGCGCCTCAACGCACTCGTCAACAACGCCGCCATCTCGCCGAAACTCGAGGACGGCGCGCGGATGGGCGCGATCGACACCACCGTCGACGACTGGAAGACGGTCTTCAACGTCAATTTCTTCGCGCCGATCATGCTCGCCCGCGGCCTCCTCGACGAACTCGCCTCGGTGCGCGGGGCAGTCCTCAACGTCACCTCGATCGCCGGCAGCCGCGTCCATCCCTTCGCCGGCGCCGCCTATGCCACATCGAAGGCGGCGCTCGCCGCGCTGACCCGCGAGATGGCCAACGACTTTGGCCCGCTCGGGGTGCGCGTCAACGCCATCGCGCCGGGCGAGATCGACACCTCGATCCTGTCGCCGGGGACCGAGAAGATCGTCGAGCAGATCCCGATGCGCCGCCTCGGCACGCCTGAGGAGGTCGCCAAGATCATCTACGTGCTGTGCACCGAGACATCGTCCTACGTGAACGGCGCGGAGATCCACATCAACGGCGGCCAGCACGTATAGGCGCCGGATGGTGGTCACGGACCGGTCGGGCGAGGGGGTGTCGGGAGGTTTCGGAGGGCATTCGCGGCTGGTGCGCCTGCTGGCCGGTCTTGGCGCGGTCCTGGCACTGTGGTGGCACACGGACGGCACCGTCCTGGCACAGGCACGGCTGAGCGACGGCAGAACCGCGCGGGCCGGCGGATCGGGAGTGGTGCAGGCCTGGTACGTCCAGCCGACCACCCGCTACCGCCACGGGATCCTCGGCGATCCGGTCGAGGCCGGCGGCCTCGCCGTGCGCGACTCGACCGGCCGGCAGCACGTCTTAACGCTTCCCGACGATTCGGTCTTCGAGGACCTCACACCGCGCCTCGCCGACCTCGATGGCGACGGTGCCGCGGAAGTGGTCGCGGTACGCAGCTACCTGACCCGCGGCTCCGCGCTCGCGGTGTTCGGAATGCGCAACGGGGAACTGGTTCGGCTCGCCGAAACCGCGCCGATCGGCCGGCCCGCGCGGTGGCTGAACCCTGCCGGGATTGCCGATTTCAACGGCGACGGCCGGCCGGAAATCGCCATCGTCAAGACGCCGCATGTCGGCGGAACGCTTGAATTCTGGCGGTTTGGCGCCGGTTCGCTGTCGCGGATCGCCGCAGCCGGCGGCTTCTCAAACCACGTCATCGGCTCGCGTCAGCTCGGCCTGTCGGCGCTCGTCGATGTCGACCGGGACGGGGTCGTCGACCTGGTGCTGCCGGATGCCGGCAGGACCGTGCTGGTTGCCGTCGGCTTGTCCGGCGGCCGGCTCAGGATCATCGGTCGAGCACCGCTGCCGGGTCCGGTCGTCGGCAACCTCGCGGTTGCGGGCGAGAGGATCTCCGCCGGCCTTGCCGGAGGCGGTCGGGCCTCTGTGTCGCTGGCGGATTTCCGCTGAACGAACCCGACCGGCTGCCCGCGGCGCCTCAGTCGGTCGCGAAATCGGTCTCGGCAAACGGGAACGCCCTCTTCGAGGACGTTTCGTCCTTGCAGGCGCCCTTGCCGTTCGGCTTGCAAATCGACGCGGCGGCCACGGCGTTGATGCCGATCCGCGACCACCGCACCTCTGTGCTCGGGTCGGTCCGGTCTCCCGTGGCTGCCTGTGCTGAACTTCTAGTCATATCGATCACTCTTTATGCACCGCGTTGAACAATCGCGCGGCATAGTGTGTGAGACTGTGGCGTATCTACGGCGACCGCAACCGGCAAATCCGCTTTTCCGTTCGTCCGTGCCGTCTGTTGCGTTTTCGTGACATTCAGCCGTCCGCCACGCCGGTCACCTGACTATTGGACCGGCACAAAGTTAACGGGGCGATAAGATCAATGTTCCGGACGAATTATTTCAGCTGGCAAACCAAGTCCCTGTCGGCGAGCTTTGTCGGCAACGGGAGGGACAGGCGACGGAACCCGGCGACCCTGTTCTCTCCGGCTCGGCAGCGGCTCTGCCGGTGAACATCAGGGCGGCGGATACCGCCGATATGCCGACGGCACCGTAACGGCCGGTCAGGGCCCGGCCATCGGTTCTCGCTTTGGCGGTCGTGAGCGACATCTCTGCTTCCTTTCCAGGTCGGGCCCGGGGACGGGCCATCGGAGGATGGCTGGGAGCAAAGCAGAGGGGTGCTGAACGGGATTAGAACCGGGCGTTCAGGCGCGGTTCACCGGACGGGCAGCAGGTCAGGCCGACCGGGAGCGCAGCGTGACGAGCGTGATCTCCGGGGGTACCCCGAACCGGACCGGCAGGATCGAGCAGCCGAGCCCGGCCGACACCACCAGGTGCCGATCGTTCTCGACGATGTGGCCGTATGCGAAGCGGTCCCCGTACTGGGATGGGATGACCGGCCGGCCGAGGCCGGGCAGGCGAATCTGGCCGCCGTGCGTATGGCCGGCAAGCGTCACCGCGACCTGCTCCCCCGGGACGTCGACGAAAATGTCCGGTTCGTGCGCCATGAGGACGACGGGAAAACCGTCACCGGCTGCCTCCAGCGTCCCGGGAAGGTCGTCGACGCCGCGGAAGCCACCCTGGTTGTTCTGCATGGCGATCTGGTCGCCGAGCCCGGCGATCCAGAATTTCCGGCCCCGGTGGTTCAGCCGCATGGCGTCGTTTTCGTAGACCGGAATGCCGGCGCGCTTCAGTCCGAAGCGCACGGCGTCTACATCCGTCCACCAGTCGTGATTGCCGAGCACGGCATGAACGCCAAGCGGCGCCGACAGGCGCGACAACGGCTTTGCCCAGTCTTCGGGCTCCACTTCGCGGGTGCGGAACCGCCGCAGTCCCGCGGCAAAGTCGCCAAGCACGACGACGACGTCCGGTTCGAGCTTCAGCGCACGGTCGACGATCTCGTCGATACGCCCGACCGGCATCCAGGGATCGCAGGCATGCAGGTCGGACAATACGGCGATGCGCAGAGCCGGATAACGCCTGGGCCAGGCCGGGCTTTCCACCGCGTGGCGTGCGACGACGAGCCGGAACCTCGGCTCGATCGCGAAGGCGTAGCCGCCCAGAGACACGCCGCTGGCCGCAGTCGCCGCCACACCGGTCAGGAAACCCCTGCGGGTCACCCGCATCCGTTCACCTCACTGCCTGACGCCCCGTGGAATGCGGCTCATTAACATATTCGCGGCCGGCTGACAGCCGGCCGCCGCAGACATGAACCCTTCCCTTGGGGCGGATGTGTGGCGGATGCACAGGACCTGGAGGTCCGTTCAGGCTGCCCGCAGGTTCTCGCTGCCGACCCAGGCTTCGGCACGGTCGAGGGCCCGGCCGAGGCGATCGAACATTTCATCTACCTCCGATTCGGAGATCACGAGCGGCGGACAGAGAGCCACGATGTCGCCGGCCATCGCCCGCAGGATAAGGCCTTCTTCTTCCGCGAACGCGGCGACCCTAGCGCCGACGCCCTTCTTGGAATCGAAGGGCCGCTTGGTAGCCTTGTCGGCAACGAGTTCCAGGGCGCCGATCAGGCCGAGACCTCGCGCCTGGCCCGTCAGCGGGTGCTCGCCGATCGCGTCGAGGCGCTTCTTGAAGGTCGGCGAGACCGAATTCACCTGGCCGACGATGTCGTCGCGCTCGTAGATTTCCAGCGTCTTGACCGCGACGGCAGCCGCAACCGGGTGGCCGGAATAGGTGTAGCCATGGCCGAACGTGCCGATCTTCCGACTCTCGTCGACGGTGGCCTGGTACATGGGATCATCGATGATCACCGCGCCGATCGGCAGGTAGGCCGACGACAGGGCCTTCGCCACCGACACGGTATGCGGCTTCATCCCCATCGCCTCGGCGCCGAACATGGTGCCGAGCCGGCCGAAGCCGCAGATCACCTCGTCGTCGATGAACAGCACGTCGTGCTTGTCCAATACCGCCTTGATCTTCTCGTAGTAGGTCTTCGGCGGGATGATCACGCCGCCGGCGCCCATCACCGGCTCGGCGATGAAGGCGGCGACCGTGTCGGGACCCTCGCGCTGGATCAACTCGTCGAGGCTCGCGGCCATGCGGCTTGCGAAATCCTCCTCCGACTCGCCTGCCTCCATTCCGCGATAGGGGTGCGGGCAATCGGTGTGCAGGATGTTGGCGATCGGCAGGTCGAAGTCGGTGTGGTTGGCCGGCAGGCCGGTGAGGCTCGCCGCCGCCACCGTTACGCCGTGATAGCCGCGGGTCCGGGCGATGATCTTCTTCTTGTTCGGCCGGCCGAGGGCGTTGTTGTAGTACCAGACGAGCTTGATCTGGGTGTCGTTGGCCTCGGAGCCGGAGTTCACGAAGAACACTTTCGACGCCTCGTTCGGCGCGATCGCCTTCAGCTTCTCGGCGAGTTCGATGCCCGGATCATGGCTCTTGCCCGCAAACAGGTGACTGAACGACAGCCGGCGCATCTGGGACGCGGCCGCCTCGACGAGTTCCTCGTTGCCGTAGCCGAGTGCCGTGCACCACAACCCGGCCATGCCCTCGATATATTCCTTGCCGCTCGAATCATAGACATAGATTCCCTGGCCGCGCTCCAGAACCATCGGTCCGGTGTCGCGATGCGTGGCGAGATTGGTATAGGGATGAAGCACCGTCTCGATGTCTCGGACGGCGAGATTGGAAAGCGGCGACATGGACGGGCTCCGTCTGGCTGGAGAGAACTGCGGCATCACAAGCCGATATTCGGGGCAATGTAAAGCTGGCCCGGCGCGTGGCTGCGATGCGCGCCCGTCGGGGCGGGAAGCCGCGAAACCGAGGTGTCGGGACCAATGAGGCGGGTTGCGAGACTGCTCATGGCGACGGGAATGGCGGCGCTGCTTGCGGCCTGCCTGCCGGTCTTGCCCGTCGCTCACGCCGGGACGATCTGCACCATCGTCGCGAACGCGAGGAGCGGCCAGGTTCTGCTGGAGGAGGGCGATTGCGACCGTCGCGTCACGCCGGCATCGACCTTCAAGATCGCCCTGAGCCTCATGGGCTTCGATGCCGGCCTGCTGAAGGACGCGCATGATCCGGTGCTGCCGTTCCGCCAAGGCTATCCGGATTGGGGCGGGGAAGCGTGGACCCAGCCGACCGATCCTGCCAGGTGGATGCGTTATTCGGTGGTCTGGTACTCGCAGCAACTGACCCCGCAACTGGGTGCGGACCGGCTGCACGACTATGCCCAGGCCTTCGGCTACGGCAACGCCGATTTCTCCGGAGACCCGGGCAAGGACAACGGTCTCGAGCGTGCCTGGATCAGCTCGTCGCTGCACATCTCCCCGCGGGAACAGATCGAATTCCTCCGCAAGCTGGTCGGCCGTCAGCTGCCGGTATCCTCTCACGCCGTGGAGATGACCCGGGCGATCGTCGAGACGAATGTGCTGCCCGGCGGCTGGGCGGTATCGGGCAAGACCGGCGGCGCATATCCGCGTCGCCCCGACGGCTCCTTCGACAGGGCGCACGGCTGGGGCTGGTACGTTGGCTGGGCGAGCCGCGGGAGCGACAGCCTCGTGTTCGCCCGGCTGGCGCAGGACGAGGTACAGACACCCGGATCGCCCGGATTGCGAACGCGGGACGGCCTGCTGCGGGAGTGGGACGCGCTCGCCGGCGTCGCGACGCCGAGGTGACCGGCTGCCGCCATCGGCCGAATCCGCGGCTCCGGGATGACACGCGCGCCGATTTCGCCGAAACGTCTGCACACGACCAACAACAGGCCGGGGAACGCCCGAAGGATGAAGCTCAATGGATACCAATGACGACCTGATCCGCATGTCCGCCGTCGCCGTCCGCGACCTCCTGCTGAAGGAGGAGGTGACGCCGCTGGATCTGCTCGATGCGCTCGAGGCCCGCATCGCCGAAGTCGACGGCGCGGTGAACGCACTTCCGACGCTGTGCTTCGACAGGGCCCGCGATCACGCACGCCGGCTCATGGACAAGCCGGTGGAGGAGCGCGGCATGCTGGCGGGGATGCCGGTGCCGATCAAGGATCTGGTCGACGTCGGCGGCGTGCTCAACACCAAGGGGTCGCCGATCTTCGCCGAGCACGTTCCCGAGGTGTCCGACATCATGGTCGAGCGGCTCGAGGCGGAAGGCGGCGTCGTCTACGCCAAGTCCAACACGCCGGAATTCGGCGCCGGCGCCAACACCTTCAACGAGGTCTTCGGACGCACGCTCAATCCCTGGAACACGTCCCGTTCCGCGGCCGGCTCCTCCGGGGGCGCGGCGGTGTCGCTGGCGACGGGAACCGCCTGGCTCGCGCACGGGTCCGATCTCGGCGGGTCGCTCCGCAATCCGGCGAGTTTTTGCGGAATCGTCGGTATGCGTCCCTCGCCGGGCCGGGTTCCGGCAACGCCGACGCCGCCGATCGACCAGACGCTTGGCGTCGAGGGCCCGATGGCCCGCAACGTCGAGGATCTCGCCCTGATGTTCGATGCGCTGACCGGCGAGGATCCGCGCGACCCGATCTCCCTGCACCACGGCGGCCAGTCCTTCCTGGACGCCGCCCGGTCGGGCTGGAAGCCCCTGCGCGTCGCCTTCTCGCGCGACCTTGGCATCACCCCGGTCGATAGCGAGGTTGCCGACATCTGCGAACGCGCCGCGATGCGGTTTGCGGAGGCCGGCGTCGAGGTGGTCGAGGCCCATCCCGACTTCACCGGCGTGCACGAGTGCTTCGACGTGCTGCGGGCCGCGACCTACGTCGCCGCCCACAAGAGGCTCTACGAGGAGCACAAGGACAAGCTGAAGCCGGAGGTGGTCTGGAACATCGAGGCCGGCCTGAAGCTGACGGCGGGCGAGATCGCGCACGCCCAGCACCTGCGCGCCGAGCTGTTCGCCCGGGCGCGCGCCTTCTTCGGCGACTACGACCTGCTGCTGACGCCGGCGACGATCGTCTCGGCCTTCCCGGTCGAGCAGCGCTACCTGGAGGAACTGAATGGCCACCGCTTCTCGAACTATGTCGAGTGGCTGGCGATCGCCTATGCGATGACCATGATCGCCAGCCCGGCAATCTCGATTCCAGCCGGGTTTACCTCGGAGAACCTGCCGGTGGGGCTGCAGATCGCCGCGCCCACCCGTGGCGAGGCGCGGCTGCTTGCCGGGGCGAAGGTCCTGGAATCGATCCTCTGGCAGGAACCGATCGTGCCGATCGATCCGCGGCCGGGCAACTGACGGCTCAGGCGCTCAGCAGTTCCGGTTCGCGCCAATCGGCTGGTTCGGAAGCATCGACGAAGCCCGGCGGCAACTGCCTGAAGGCCTCGCCGAGATCCTCGGCGCCGGCGGCGAACAGCGGCCGGTCCTCGCCGGGCGCGCTGTCCGGCGAGGAGTGCTCGGCGATGCCCAGTACCACGTACTCGCCGTCGTCGGCGGGGTCCGTCCGGCCGACGATCCAGTGTACCGAACCGAAGTCGGGGTGCGGCGTCTCCAGGCCGAACAGGCTGACGGCCTCGGCCTCGACCAGCGCCTGGCGGGCGCTTTCGATGATGTGACGGATGTCGGAAGACGCATCGGCTGCAATCGCTTGCCGAATGCTGTCTGAAATCCGGTCCACCGCCCCCCGGTCGGTGTTATTGCGGGTCATAAGCATGGCCGCGATGTGAGGGGCAGAAAGCGGCGATTTTTCGACAGCCGGTAGGACGGCCCGGGAGCCGGTCGACGGCGCGACCCGTGCCGCGCCGTTCACCTGTCCCAGGCCTTGGATCAGCCCCTTGACCGGCTCCTGTCCCGGCGGGGGCGTCTGCCGCCGGGCGGGCGATCGGTCAGACCAGCCAGGTCTGCGGATCTGGGATCGGCTCGCGCCGCTGGATGGCCTGCAGCCCCTTCACGCAGCGCACGACCAGCCAGATGACGATCGCGATGTAGATCAGCCAGCCGATCAGCAGCAGCATCAGGACGATCGAGACGATGCCGTAGACGAGCCCGATCCAGAAGGTGCGGATCTGGTAGGTGTTGTGGCTTTCCAGCCAGCCGGTCATGTCCCTGCGGTACATGTAGGCCAGCACGACCGCGATGATCGGCACGATCGGCACGATGATGCCCACCAGATAGAGGATGTAGATCAGGACCGCGCTCTTTGCGGGCTCGCGCCCGGTCAGGGCGCCGGTAACGTCGTCGACGGGATCTTGATTCATGTCCACTTCCTCGAGAATCGGTTGCCGCAGCGTCGCAATGCCGTGAAACGATATCATTCCGCGGCGATTCTAGCGACATCGCGCATGCGACCGTTGGCGGATCGGATCGGGAACGCTAAAACAGCACGACAAATCCGCGACAAGCGTTCCCGGGGAGGACTTCATGCTAGGGCTGATGCAGGACTGGCCGCTGCTTTGCCACAGGATCATCGACTATGCCGCCGAGCAGCACGGCAATCGCGAGGTGGTGTCGCGCTCCGTCGAAGGACCGATCCACCGCACCGACTATGCCGAGGTCCGCAGCCGGGCCCTCAGGGTCGCCAAGGCCCTTGAGCGTGACGGCATCAAGCTCGGCGACCGCGTCGGCACGCTTGCCTGGAACACCTGGCGCCACCTCGAGGCCTGGTACGGCATCATGGGGGTCGGCGCCATCTACCACACCGTCAACCCGCGCCTGTTCGCCGATCAGCTCGTCTACATCATCAATCACGCCGAAGACCGGGTGATGATGACGGATCTCACCTTCGTGCCGCTGCTGGAGAAGCTGCAGGAGCAGCTCAAGACGGTCGAGCGCTACATCGTGCTGACCGACGGCGCGAACATGCCCGAGACCACGCTGCGCGGCGCGATTGCCTACGAGGACTGGATCGCCGGTGTCGATGACGACTTCGCCTGGAAGGAGTTCGACGAGAACACCGCGGCCGGGATGTGCTACACCTCCGGCACGACGGGCCACCCCAAGGGCGTCGTCTATTCGCACCGCTCGAACGTGCTGCACTCCATGGCGGTGTCGACTCCCAACGTCCTGAACCTGCACACTTCCGACACCATCCTGCCGGTCGTGCCGCTCTTCCACGCCAACAGCTGGTCGCTCGCCTTCTCGGCGCCGATGGCCGGTGCCCGCCTGATCATGCCCGGCGCCAAGATGGATGGCGAATCGATCTACGAGCTGCTCGATTCCGAGCGGGTCACCTTCACCGCCGCCGTGCCGACGATCTGGCTGATGCTGCTGCAGCATCTCGAAAAGAGCGGCAACAAGCTGCCGCACCTCAAGCGCGTGGCGATCGGTGGCTCTGCCTGTCCGCGCACGATCATCGAGAAGTTCGAGAACGACTACGGCGTCCACGTCATGCACGCCTGGGGCATGACCGAGATGAGCCCGATCGGCTCGACCTGCGCCATCAAGCCGGAATACGCCCACCTGGACGGCGACGCCAGGCTCGACATCCAGGAGATGCAGGGCTTCGCGCCGTTCACGGTCGACATGAAGATCTCCGACGACAGCGGCGCGCGCGTGGCCTGGGACGGCAAGACCTTCGGACGGCTGCAGGTGCGCGGCCCGAGCGTTGCGCGGTCCTACTTCAAGGGAGAGGGCGGCGAGATCCTCGACGAGGAGGGCTTCTTCGACACCGGCGACGTCGCCACCATCGACCAGTACGGCTACATGCGCATCACCGACCGCTCGAAGGACGTCATCAAGTCGGGTGGCGAATGGATCTCCTCGATCGACCTGGAGAACATCGCCGTCGGCCATCCCGAGGTCGCCGAGGCGGCCGTCATCGGTATCCAGCATCCCAAGTGGGACGAGCGGCCGCTGCTGGTCGTGGTCCGCCGGCCGGACTGCAGCCCCTCCAAGGAGGACATCATCTCCTACATGGAGGGCAAGATCGCCAGGTGGTGGATGCCCGACGACGTTGTCTTCGTCGACGAGATTCCGCACACGGCGACGGGCAAGATCCAGAAGATGGAACTGCGCGACCGGTTCAAGGACTATCGCCTGCCGACGTCCGACGCCGCCGAGTAGGGCGCAGGGGACCGGCGGGTCGGGACAGGAATGCTGTATTGGTAGCAAGGTATCCCGAACGACGGTCCCTGCAGGCACGCTGGAGCCGTCGGCTCGGCCTGTTCGCGGTCCCGCTCGCGGTCATCACGACGCTGCTGCACCGCTTCGGCAATCTGGATACCGTTGCCGGGCTGGCTTTGCTGGGCCTCACCATCGCGATCGCCCTCGTCGCCCTCGTCCTGGGGATCGGTGCCTTCGCGGTGATCTGGCAGCGCGGCTTCAAGGGCATGCCGCAGGCCCTGGCCGGCATCGTCTGCGCGCTGCTGGTGCTTGCCTGGCCGACCTGGCGTGCCGCCCATCTCGTCTACCTGCCGGCGATCAACGACGTCACCACCGACTGGTTCAATCCGCCGCAGTTTCACGAAGCCCCCCGGCTGCGCGGACCCGACGACCTGTCGACCGATTATCCGGGACAGGACTTCGCCATCCGGCAGGGTGCCGCCTATCCCGAGATCGTGCCGCTGTTTCTCCGCCATTCCGCCAACGAGGTGTACTTCGCCGCCCGCGAGCTCGTCGCCGACAACGGCTGGCAGGAAGTCGAGGCGATCGCCCCCGGCTTCGAGGGCGAGGGGCGGATCGAAGCGGTCGCAAGGACGCTGGTCTTCGGCTTCAGGGACGATGTCGTCATAGTCATCGAACGCCAGGGACCCGAGGAGACGCGGGTCGACATGCGGTCCGCATCGCGCGTGGGGCGGCACGATTTCGGCGAGAACGCCGCCCGGATCTACAATTTCCTGACGGACCTGACGCGCCGGCTGGACCAGCCGGTCCTGCCGGACACGGAGTCGGGGTCCGGGCAGCCGCTGGGATAGACGCCTCAGGCGGGGCGGTACTCGCCGCGCAGGCCGGGCTCACCCTCGCGGACCACCTTCCCGTTGGCCACGAGCTCCTCCAGATGCGCCAGCACCGACAGCCCGGCGGCGCCCCTCAGCTTGGGGTCGAGGCCCTTGTAGATCTGGGCAACCACGGCCTGTATCGAGCGCTCCCCGGCCTCCAGCCGCTTGAGGATCGAGGCTTCCCGCTGGCGGCGATGCAGGCTGAGCAGGCGAACGAACCTCTGCGGCTCTCTCAGCGGACCGCCGTGGCCGGGCAGGTAGAGCCTGTCGTCGCGCTCCGCGAGCTTGTCGAGAGATGCCATGAACGCGGCCATGTCGCCGTCGGGCGGCGCGACCACGGTCGTCGACCAGACCATGACGTGATCTCCGCAGAGCAGCGTACCGGTGCCGTCGAGGGCAAGGCAGATATGGTTGGACGTGTGTCCCGGCGTGTGCACCGCGGTGAGCGACCAGTCCGGGCCGTCGACGCGGCCACCGTCGGGCAGGGCGACGTCGGGCAGGAAATCGGTGTCGTTGCTGGCGTCGAGCCTCTCGTGCTCACCCGGCTGCGGCGGGCGGGCGGGAGCGTGCGGCCCGAATCCGTAGGTCGGCGCACCGTGACGCCGCGACAGGGCGGCAGCCAGCGGCGAGTGGTCGCGGTGGGTGTGGGTGACGACGACGGCCTTCACCGTCTCGCCCTGGAGGGCGCGCTCGAGTGCGGCGAGGTGATCTGGATCGTCCGGCCCCGGATCGATCACCGCGACTTCGCCGCGCCCGACGATGTAGCTGTTGGTGCCGCGGAAGGTGAAGGCCGACGGATTGGGCGCCAGCACGCGGCGCACGCCTGGCGCGACATCCTCGGCAATGCCCGGCGTCGGGTCGAAATGGCGGTCGAACGGCAGCTCTGAGCTCATGCGGTTGCAGTTGTCATCCCGGTGCGTGGCAGGCGTGCTTTCGCGGCGCCTCCGCGAGCCACCTAGATTATCGGCTCCGCCCTGACAAGGGTGCCCGCTCCAGATCGCGGACCGGACCGATTGCGGCAGCGACCGGCAGAGGCGGCTTGCAGCCGCATGCGCAGCGACGATATAGGTGTCCGCGCTGATTTGCGGAACCGCGCGTGGATCGGCGATTGGGGCGTCGCCAAGTGGTAAGGCAACGGGTTTTGATCCCGTCATTCGCAGGTTCGAATCCTGCCGCCCCAGCCAGCCAGTCTGCCGGATTGCGGACTGGAAAAGGGCTGGTTCGAATAGTCCCGACATTTCCGAGAGTTACGCGCCTTCTTGCGGAAACCGTGCCGTTCTCTCAAGGCAGAGAGTGGCGGTTTTGCGGGAACGCCCAGGCAATTTCTCTGTTGGACCATTTCCGTGACATGCAAGGTCGATACCGTTCGCGAAGATTTGCGCGTCTGAACCGGATGCACTGGCGGGAGGAGCATCGAAGTCCGGATTGGGTTAGGAAGCAAACTATCATCTCCAGTCGAGCATTTGACCAAAGTTGGACCGGATTCGGACTGGCAGCTTTTCGGGCGACAGACTTACTAAACCGCCGCAAATGAGTGCCTGATGACCGTTGAACGTCGTATTGTGAGCTTGCCTGAAGATCTTCCATTGGCAGGTGACATCCCAACAAGTATGCTCTCTGTGAGAGTCAGAAGAACGCGGGAAGATTGGCAACTAGACCACTGGCGCGTGAATATCGGGGGGAAAAGTGAGCACCGCGCCAAGAGCTGCAACGATCTCTCTTACAGAAACTCTTGCGCTCCTTGACGGGGATTTCGCCGCCTTTGCAAGCGGGGTGGTAAACGCTCGCTATGCCTTCTGGCTGGGGTCCGGCATTTCCTTTTCTCGCTTTCCGGGCTTAAAGCAGATCGTGGTGAAAGCGCTCGAGTTTCTTCGAACGCGGGTAGGCCCAGTTCCCGACTCCTGCCCCTTTTACGCCGGGCTTGAGCGGGCCTTTGGCATCGCCAATTTGACTGCCGGTGAGCGCGCCTCCATCGATCTTTCTGTTCCAGTCGAAGACTGGCCGGTTGTGGACCTTCTACGAGACCGGCTCAGCGGTCAGTACGCTGCTTTCCTCAATATTGATATCGACGGCGAACCGCTCGATCTTATGGTTTGGGAAGCGGTCGACGTAGCCGCGACCTATGCTGATCCGACCGTGTCGCCCGATGCTGAGCACTACGCAATTGCCGCTCTCGTAAGGGAGGGGCTGGTCACGGAGCTTCCTTCGGCAAATTGGGACGGTCTTATCGAAAAAGCGATTGGGGAGCTGTCAGGAGAGCCCAACGGGCTGAAGGTGTGTGTGAGGTCCGAGGATCTGCAGGCGCCCGACCAGAAGGCAACTCTCATCAAGTTCCATGGCTGCGCCATAAGAGCGAGCGAAGATGAAGCCAACTACCGCCCTTATCTCGTGGGCGCCCAACGGCAGATCGACGGCTGGGAAACCAATCCGAGGACCCAGGGCTTGGCTCAGTACCTCATAAGCGTGGCGATTACCAAGCCCACGTTGATGCTCGGTTTCTCCGCTCAAGACGCCAACATCCGCAAAGTTTTTGGCCTCGCGGCGGCCACACAGAACTGGGCATGGCCGGGCGAACTGCCGGCCTATGTGATGGCCGAAGATTCTATCGGCGAAGCGCAGACCGCGCTTCTTGGAAACGTCTATCGTGATCAGTTTGCAGGAGCCGATAGAGCGGCGATTAAGAGCAGTGCACATCTCCGAGCGTTCGCCAATCCTCTCTTGCCCGCACTGCTTTTGTGGGCCTTCGCAGCGAAACTTCGGCGCCTCGCTCGACTTGGCTCATTCGATCTTTCCGATGAGATGGCGACCTGGGTCGACAACGGCATCAAGTCGTTCCGCGACCGAATAGCCGCGACAGACGACGGCGACCATCTTGGATTTGTGCTGTCGCTCGTTTTCGGTCTGTCTCGCAGCAAGCGCATATTCCTCTCCGGGAAAAACGAGATCGATGCCACTCGATATGAGCCTCTGACGCCCGTCCCCCTAAACCAGATGAACCAGGACCTTGAGTCGGAGACGAACGGTTCGCCAGAAGGAGCCTTGATTATTGCGACTCTGGCCCAAGGTGCGGAAGCGGGAGACTGGTCGCTAAGATTACCTCAGGCGCCCGACACCACGAACGGTACTGTCGAGGTCACCAAAGGCACTCGTACCGACCGGGTATTCGTGCTTGGCAGGCCTGAGGCCGAGCTTGCACTATCGGACAGCGGGGCGGTTCTTGAAGAGGACGAAGACGTAATTCTTATCCACGCGCGACAGATCCATGAGAGACTGCCCCGTTCACCGAACCGTGCGCCCGGGCGCACGGTAAGGTCTCCTGGCCCCCGACGCCTAAGCATGGCAAGTCTGATTGCAATAGGCGGCACTCCAGACGAACTGATGGATCGATTTAAGCTGGAGGCGAGCCTATGAACATGAGTGCTCCAGTCGAGCGGGTGGTTGCCTTCTTGAAGGATGCAAATTTCCGGCTCCTCCCAACCCCTTTGGTCATCAGTCAGACAACCTTCGAATTTCCTGCTGTTATGATGGGACCTGGGAATGCGAGCGAAATCGTTCTTGTTTCCGACACAGTAGATGCGAAGGACGCCGAAATCGTTCGTCGAATACATGGTGTCGCACGAGCTCTGGATATTGCGCGGTCGCGCAATCCGTTGACCGCGGTTCTAGTAGGTCCGCGGTTGCATCCCGATCACCTCAGCAAGGCAATGCAGGTTTGTCGCGCTCTCTCTGTGGGCACCGTTCCCGTTGTTCCAGACGAGACAAGAACTCATCTTTCCATTTGGCTCGCGGTCCTCACGCCGCTCGACCAAATCGACACAGACGGCGTGGTCGCCGATCCCATGTCAGCGCTGGAGACGCTGATTGATGATTTGAGTCCAGAGGTGAAAGCGCTGTGTGACCACATGCCAAACGGTGCGGAAGCCGTCGAGGCAGCCGTCAACGAGTTGCTTTCAGAACATCTGACCGCCGCCTGGGAGGATGAGGCATGAACGCCCGCCTTACTCAGGTACAAATCTCGGATTTTCGCAGCATCCGAGGCAGGATTACCGTGCCCCTCGATGCGCCTGTGGTGTTGGTTCACGGCCCCAACGGAAGCGGCAAGACCAGCCTTCTCTCCGCCATCGAGCTCGGCCTTACAGGGGCGGTCTCGTCTTTGCAGCGGTACGACGCGGCCTATGCTGAAAACCTCGTCCATCTGGACGCCCAATTGGGGAAAGCATCGGTAATCGTTAGTGCTGAACACGATGAGATTCCGGCGAAGCCAAGTGAACTTGTCGTCGAGAACGGAAACATTCGCGGGATGCCGCTCTTATCCGAGCTGCAAAGCCGATTCTTTACTGAACGATCCCTACTTGCCCAGGCAACGTTAGGTCGGTTGTTGGAAATCTACGAAGAAAGCGATGCCCGTAAATCGACAAGCCCCCTCACGCGATTTGTGAACGACCTCTTGGGGCTCGATCAACTCGATGCTCTTGTGGACGGCCTGCACGCATCCGGGGACAAGCGCCGCCTGGTGAAGAGCTTGCCGCTTTATGGCGAGGTCAGCGATGAACTTGCCGATTTCGACGAGAGGGTGAACCGACTCGAAGAGGCCGTGACGACTGCGAAAGAGCGTCTGACAGAAAGCCAGCGAGCGCTTGAGCAGGCGCTTAAGCCGTTCGGCCTCAAGTTGATGGATCAAGTCGGCGAAGATCGTTCGGGCCTCGGTGATGCAGAGGCGGAGCGCCGTCGCTCAGTTGAGATTAACGCGTTGAGGCGTGAAATAGAGGCAGCTCTGTCGTTGTGGCGGCGGCTTGAACAGCAACCGGGGGCAGCGGCCCGGTCGGCAGCCGAATCTGAACTCCGTAATCATCAAGCCGAACTGGATGCGTGGGCAACGAGCAAGCGCGCTGCCCTGGAGGCAGCACTTGCGGCCGCCGCTTCGCTCTACGCGGATCTGTCTCCAGCCCGGTCGGTAGGCTGGAATGCTTCGCATGCAGAAGCGGTTCGCGAACTGTCTGAATTGCTGTCCAAGACGGAAGCGCGCCTCGTACGTGATGAGAATGCACGTAAGGAGATTGCTGAGCTCCGCGAAACCTTGACAAAGGCGAGAGCCCGCGAGGCGCGGCTGGATGAGAGCCTTGGCGCTTTGGCTGCAAACAGCGGAGACCTCGCTCAGGCGCTATCTGAGCTGGCACCACTGGTGGATAGCGAGATCTGCCCCGTGTGCCAGAGGGATTTTTCCGAAACCGGACCCACACCGCTGCGAACGCATCTGGCTACACATATTGCGTCATTATCGCAGTCCGCCAGCAGGCTGCGCTCAGTCGCCGACGAACGCCAGACAGTGCGAAATGAGATCGCCAAGCACGAACAATCGCTCACGCGCTTGCAAGACACCGTGCTGGAGGATGAAGAGGTGACGTCGCTGCGGAACCGGCGGGCATCCCTCAGCGACGCCGTTCGCCAACTCAATGACACGGAAGCTGCGGCGAGTGAAGGTGACGCTCTCGCCGTCGCGGTTGTCGCAGCTTCCGAACATCTTGCCACGCTGCGCAGTGATGAGGAATCCTTGATCGGTGTGCGGAGATCTGTTGCCGGGTTCGCCGAGCAGCTTCGCCTAAGTCCACCCGCCGAAAGTGATGACCTCGGCGTTCTCTTGGAACAGTACCTTGCAGCGGCCGATCGGTCACTGGAGACAGCCACCCGCCGGGAACAGGACCGCAGGAAGGCCGAGGAGGCGTTGGAACAGCATTCCATTTCTCTCACGCGGTTGGAAGATCTGGAGAGCGACCTCAAGTCGGCGCGAGCTGACCAGAAACGCGTGAAAGACGCGATCAAGTCGGCGGATGATGCCCGTGCTGAAATCCGTAAGCTGTCGGACCGTGCGGTCGAGGCGCGGACCACTGTAGTGCGGGACGTCTTCAATGAGTCCCTCAACAAAGTATGGAGCAACCTTTTTGTCCGTCTAGCGCCCGAAGAGCCGTTTTTGCCGGCTTTCGAATTACCGGATAGAGGCAAGGGACCGGTCGAAGCCAAGCTCATTACCCGCTATCGTGGTGATGACCGCGGGGGGAACCCCAAGGCGATGCTGAGCGCGGGGAATCTCAACACTGCTGCGCTGACCCTATTTCTTTCGCTGCACCTATCCGTGAAGCCGCTGTTGCCCTGGCTGGTGATTGACGATCCGGTCCAAAGCATGGATGAGATTCACATTGCGCAGTTCGCAGCGCTTCTCCGCACACTCTCTAAGCAACGGGGACGCCAGGTCATCATTGCTGTCCATGAACGCCCGCTCTTTGAGTATCTTTCCCTCGAACTAAGCCCCGCGTCGCCGGGTGATAAGCTCATTACCGTTGAGTTGTCGAAAGACAGCGACGGCCGCACGATTTGCAATCCCGAACCTTTCATGTGGGACTCCACTATGGTGTTTCGTGCTCAGGCCTGAAGAGACAGCCTTGCTGACGCTACAACATCCAAGAGGAAGAGACCTGCAAACATCGTGCGAGCGTGGAAGAAGACTTGCATCTTGTGTTGGTGTGCCCAGCGGCATTGCAGCCTGTAGGAAATGGCCTTTCTCAACTGAACGGCGGCGATGGGGCGCAAGGCGGTCATCAATCCAGTCAAAAACGAAAGCCGGTTGGGGGTGGAAAATGTTGGCTATGCGCTGACGTTCGGTCCTACCGAAGCAGAATTCCTCGCTGCTCATCCCAACCCAGTGGCAGCGGCCTGCGCGGCTTGAGCCTCTCCGGCGTGAGGGTGATCGGCTGGTTGCCTGTCAGGATCATCTCGACGATATCCGGGGCGAGGAAGGCGAGCCCGATGGTCCGGCTGAGGTGCGAGACCTGGCAGTGCTCCTCGGCAGCAATCTCCGCGATGGTCGCCCGGCGACCGGTTCTGAGATCATCGAACCACCGATGCGCATCGGTAATCAGTTTGACCAGTTTCGGGTCCGGTGCGCGGCGCTCAGCCATTACTTCGCCGACGACGAGACGGACCTGCTTGCCGCAGCGAAGTGTGTGGGCTTCGACCTTGATCAGGATTGTTTCCTCTCGGACGCCCAACCGATTCAGACCGCTGTCGATTTCCGTCAGCGCCTCACAAACTCTCGGCCCATCGACGTCGACGGTCAGCTGTTTCTTGCCAACAGTAATGCGTGCGATCAGCGATCGAACGCCGTCGTCGGGACCGTTGATTGCATCGTCATCCGTCCCTGCTGCCGATGAGGTTGCCCGGGTCGCCAGTAGTTGGGACGTAGCGATCAGCTGTTCCATCTGTGCCGCGTCCAGACCGGAGCCGAAGTGATCGCAGATCCATGAGCCATCGGACAGGTGCCGCTCGATCGTTTCAGCGACGAGGGCTTCCAGATCCGGTGCGGGGACCCGAATGCCATTGCTGGCGCGTTCGCCGCGCGTCAGTGGAGCCGAGACGTAGTAGCGATAGCGACGACCGCGCCTGGTTGCATAGGTCGGGGTCAGCCGATTGCCGTGCTCATCGAAAGCGAGACCGGCAAGCAGGGCTGGCTCCGTGGATCGTAGGCCGGCGGCGCTGTCGCCGGCGCGTCCAGTTGCCCGGCGCCTGCGCTGGCTCTGTAAGACCAGCAAGTCCTGCACCTGCGACCACAGGCCTTCGTCGATGATGGCTTCGTGGTTGCCTTGGTGGACCTCGTCCCGATAGGCGATCTCTCCGCGATAGAGTCGATTGCGGAGGATCTGGTAGAGCGCGCCGCGGCTGAGCGGAACGCCGCCTACGTCCCGGCCATCGCTGAACCGCCGTCGCTTGGAGACGATGCCGGTTTCATCGAGCTTCTGCTTGAGGGTCGCGATGGAGCCGAGCTCAAGATAACGGCGGAAGATCAGTCGGACGGTCTCGGCTTCCGACTCGTTGACGATCAGCTTCTTGTCGATACCGTCATAACCGAGCGGCGGCAGACCGCCCATCCACATGCCCCGCCGCTTCGACAGGGCGATCTTGTCGCGGATACGCTCGCCTGCGACTTCCCGTTCGAACTGGGCGAAGGACAGAAGCACATTGAGGGTCAGTCGCCCCATGGATGTCGAGGTGTTGAAAGCCTGGGTGACCGACACGAAGCTCGTGCCATGTGTATCGAACAGTTCGGTCAGCTTGGCGAAGTCGGCGAGCGATCGTGTCAGGCGGTCGACCTTGTAGACCACCACGATGTCGACGCGGTCGGAACGAATGTCGTTGAGGAGCCGCTGCAGGGCAGGGCGGTCCATCGACCCACCTGAGTAGGCACCATCATCATAGGCCTCAGGCAGCAATACCCAGCCCTCGTGTTTCTGGCTTGCGACATAGGCTTCGCAGGCATCGCGCTGGGCGTGCAGCGAATTGAAGCTCTGTTCCAGACCCTCGTCGCTGGATTTGCGGGTATAGACGGCGCAGCGCAGTTTGCGCCGCGTCTTCGAGCCGTCGCCGAAGCTGCCAGTGCTATCTCTGCGGTGATTTGCCATTGGCTCTGCTCTGCCTGGAGAGTCCGAAGAAGCCTGGTCCGGACCAGCGTGTACCGGTGATCTCTCGTGCTATCGCACTCAGCGACTTGTAGGTGGTGCCGCGATAGACGAAGCAGCCGTCGGCCGTGGCAGTGACCTCATGTGTCCTGCCTTGCCACTCGCGCAGGAAGCGCGTGCCCGGTTTGAACGTCCGGTGAACGGACGCCTTCGACCGGCCACCGTTCTTGCTGCCGGCCCCTTGCTTTGCTGCTTCGGCCAGCTTCCGTTTCATCGTACGGGAGAGACCGCCGTATTTCTGCTCCTGCAGTCTGTATGCGATGGCTTGCATGAGCAGTTCCCGGCTCATGCGGACAGGCGGTTCGCACTGGTACAGGGTTCGCCAGTGCTGGCGAAGGGACTGCAGGTCGAGACCGGCGAGGTCGCCGATCTCGATACCTGCAATGTGTGGTGTATCGGGTTTCATCGGGGCCGGCTTCATGCCGGGATCCGATAACGACGCACGCCGTCCTGACGCTCGCTGATGACCGTATGGCCTAGCTTCTTCCTGATCGTGCCGGACAGGAAGCCGCGGACCGAGTGGGCTTGCCATCCCGTGGCCTCCATCAGGTCGTCGATGGTCGCTCCGCCAGTCGATTGCAGGAGGGCTGTGATGGTTGCCGTCTTGGTCGCAGGCCGCTCCTGTTGCGCGGCATTTGTCGACCGCCGTGATTTGCTCGGGGATCGATCAATCTTCCGGCTAGAATCGCCGCGCTTCTTCGCCGGGCTGGTCTTGCTGTTTTCGAGTCCAGCGTTGCCGGCAGGTGCGACGTCGTCCTCACGCTTTTCCAGGCCAATCGCCGAAAGCCCGGCTTGCGTGATCTCGAGCGTCAGTCGGGTGTCGTTGTCGTCGGACCGCCAGACTTCGTCATCACGCTTGGCGCGCCGTTCTGAGATCAGGCCCGACTTCAGCAATGCCGCGACCACCCTCTTCAACGCTGCGCCTCTCGCCTTCAGTGAAGTCGGCGGGGGCAGGACAGTACCGTCAGTGCGGCCAGCGGCGCCGGTCAGGAGGACGAGTTGCGTTTCGGAGAGAGGTTTGGATTTGGTTTTCGTTGCCATTGGGTGGCTCCTTTCCATCGCGCTGATCCCAAACCAGCGCTTCCACCACCCAAAGCCCGGAGTTCAACCGGGCAATCGCCAAGATCGACTTTTGCTCATCAGCGACGTGCCCATGCATGCTTGCGGAGCTCACAATGTCCAGCGGAAAAAGCATAAACTCTTCGATGCGGAGTTCTCCCGGTTTGATGGATACAATTCGGCTTGGAAGAGGAATGCGTCACGACGCCGGGCGCGAGGAACCCACGGCCACCTGAGTTCCGGGAGCGGATAGCTGCGCTGGCTCAAACTGGGTGAAGTGTTAAGGCTTGTCCTGCGCGTTCAAGCCGCGTGCGGTGACGATCCTACCCACTTCAAGCAGATGGATCGCGATAGTGGTTGTCTCTGCGATCGCCTGACCAACGAGGAATGCCACGAGGTTCGTCGCCTGCACCATGAGAACCGCTCGTTGAGACTACTAGGTAAGTGGACTTGACCAAGCATTTCTTGAAGTCATCTCTCTGGTAACGGGCGTCTGCATGGCGTCAGCGAGTTCGGCTCCGGGCGTCGAAAACAAACGAGGAAAAAGAAGTTTGGTCAGAGCGGCTTCGGGCGTGAGATCCAGTCCGGCGATAAGTCCATTGGCCAAGAGGCGGCCACCCGATACGTACGCACCCGGTTCGAGCAGTCCGTAAAGGCACTGCGAGATTCCGACCATGGGCGAGCCGTTCTGCGAGAGATGTCGCAGCGTTGCTGTAAACTCGTCGTTTGCGGCGGGCCCATTCCCCGACCCGTAGAGCTCGAGCACCATTCCATCTAGGTAGATTTCCGCGGCCGCGTACAGCAGCTGCGGATCAAAGCCAGGGAACAGTTTCAGCAATCTGACCCCTGGCAGCCGCTTCTTGCGTAGTAGCCTGGAGCCAAGTCTGACGATCCCTGTCAGCGCCTTGCTCGAAAACCCGGATTTGGCCTGCTGCCGGTTCCCTGAAACACTTTGACTCGGTGTCCACGAAGCCGGCAGCAGGCCACGGGTATGCGCCGTTGTATAGCATGGGACCCCGGAATGGTATGCTGTGACCCGGTGGTGATATCGTAACAAAGTCCTGAGCGCAGTATTGAGCGCTATTCCGTGCGTGCCAGCGCCGTGCCGATCGCCTCGGTTAGGCATGCGACCATTGCAGCGACAAACGAGCTTGGAAACGTCTTGGTCTGCCGTAGGACACCGAGTTTGCGTTTCAGCGGCGCGTCCACTAGGGGGCGTATTCCAACGGAGCTCTCCTCTACCAGCGTCAACGCCAGTCTCGGCAGTGCGGTCACGCCGAGACCGGCACAAGCCATCGCAGTAGCGGACGAGACCGATGCGGTTTCGATTGCCGGAACAAGCGCTATCCCGGCCGTTTCCAATGCCCTGTCGGTCAGTCGCCGCACGGAAGATCCCCGCGCGAGGGCGATGAACGGCGTGCCGAGAAGTTCCCGCCAGGCGACATCTGCCTTGTCGAGTAAGGCGTGTTTCCGCCCGGCGACAAGAGTGAACGGATCATCGCCGACATCCTCGAAACAGAGGTCTGTTGCGATGGTCGGCCGCATGGTCAGGCCGACATCCGCGATACCGCTCTGGACGGCTTCCAATGCAGTGTCGTGGTGGGCGTCCAGCACAGACACCTGGAGGTCCGGATAGTCGCGGCGGAACGCGAGCAGCGCGTTCGGCAGGGTTGCGTGCGCCAGGGACGGAAGCGCCGCGATCGTAATGCGGCCGTGACGCCCCTGCGCCAGATCGCCGATCTCCGCTATGGCTGCACGGTGTTTCTCGACCGCTTCCCGCGCAACGTCCACGATCCGGCGTCCGTGGCTTGTGAGCTTCAGCGACCGGGTCGTGCGCTCAAAAATCCTGACGCCCAGTTCGGTCTCCGTTCGGTGAATGGCTTCGCTCAGCGACGGCTGCGAAATCAACAACCGGGACGCGGCGGCCGTGAAGGATCCGGTGTCGGCAACAGAGACTACGGCTTCGAGTTGCCGCAATGTCAATTTCATAGATACATCCTATATAAACGGCGAATTATCCTATTTGACTCTATGAATATCGGTCAATAGGGTTCCTCGCTGTCAGCGCGGGGATATCCAATGCTTCCTGTCCATATCGGGTGCGGCGCGGGGTTCGCGGGGGATCGGTCGGATGTCGCTGGTCCGGTGGTGGACGAGCTTGTCGGACGCCCGGGTGAGCGGTTCTTGATCTTCGAAACCCTGGCGGAGCGCACCCTGGCCCTAGCGCTGCAAGGCGCACGAGAGCAAGGCGGCGAGGGGTACAGCCCGTCGCTGGAACGACTGGTCCGGCCCGTTCTCCGGAAATGCCTGGACTCGGGAATCCGGATCGTCGGCAATTTCGGTGCCGCCGATCCCGGCGCCGGCGCAAAGAAACTCAAGGAGATCGCCGCGTCGTTCGGCCGGCCCGATGCCAAGGTCGCCGCCGTCGAGGGCGACGACCTGACCGGCGTTCTGACCGCGCGACAGCTCGCCGAACGGGAAGTCGGCGATACGTTGTTGAGCGATTCACCGGCAATCGTCTCCGCCAATGCCTATCTCGGCGCGCGGCCCGTCGCCGAGGCACTCGATCTCGGTGCCGATATCGTCATCACCGGCCGCGTATCCGATCCGGCGCTGGTGCTCGGGCCGCTTGTTCACTGCGCGCGCTGGCGCGAGAACGATTGGGATCTGCTCGCCGCCGGCACGCTGGCAGGGCATCTTCTGGAATGCGGCGCACAGGTGACGGGCGGCTACTTCGCCGATCCCGGATACAAGGACGTGCCGGGGCTCGAGGATGTCGGTTATCCGATCGCCGAATTCCACGAGGACGGCTCGATAATCGTATCCAAGCCCGCCGGGACCGGCGGCAGGGTCGACCGGCAGACGGTCCTCGAGCAATTGCTCTACGAAATTCACGACCCGGCCGCCTATCTTACGCCCGACGTGACCCTCGACATCCGCGCTGTCCGGATCGCCGAACTCGGCGATGACCGTGTCAGCGTGGTCGGCGCAAAGGGCCGGCCGAGACCGGAAACACTGAAGGCGACCGTGTGCTTCGAGGGAGGCGTGCTCGGCGAAGCCGAGATCTCCTACGCCGGCCCCAATGCCCGCGCCCGCGCCCGCCTGGCGGCAGATGTCGTCAGCCGGAGGATGCGGGACCGCGCCCCCGGACTGCCGGTCCGTATCGACATGATCGGCGTGCAGAGCGTTTTTTCCGGGATATCCTTCGATCCTTCTCCGCCCGGCCCGGCCGGTGACTGCGGGGACATCCGGCTCCGCTTCGCCACGGAAGCGCCTGACGCCGCCACCGCCGGATTGCTGCTTGACGAGGTGGAGGCGCTGTATTGCGCGGGGCCGGCAGGCGGCGGCGGAGTCAGGCGGCGTCTGGCGAGGCGCTACAAGAGCGCGTCCTGTCTGATTGAGCGCGGCCTCGTTGCGCCGCGCGCGTACTTTGTTGACTGACACGCGAGGCGGCGTCGGATCGGCCGCGCCCGCATGGCGGGGAAAAGGCCGTTCAGGGAGGAGAGGACTGCGATGAGCCGGACGAGGGTGCCGCTTCACGAACTCGCCCATTCCCGTGCCGGCGACAAGGGCAACACGCTCAACATCTCGGTCATTCTGTACAGGGCGGAGATGTACGAGACCGTCGCACGGCAGCTGACAGCCGAACGGGTCGCGGAAGCCTTCAGCTTCCGCAAGCCCACACGGGTGACCAGGTATGACTTGCCGGAACTCGGCGCGTTCAACTTCGTTCTGGAGAATGCGCTCGAAGGCGGCGTGAACGGCAGTCTCGGGCTCGACGGCCACGGCAAGACCCTGTCCTTCGCGATGCTGCAAATTCCGGTCGAGATCGGCGCGGGATAAAGCTCGGCGCGGGATAAAGCACGGTCTGTCGCACCATAGGCATTGCGCCACCGCTCAGCTGACCGGGCGTTTTGTGCATGCCGGTGACCCATTCCGATTCTTAAAAGCTTGGTTCTCCGGTTGTCCTCGAGCGGATCTGGACTTGTATGCCTTCGGCGACAGGACGGCGCGCTGCGAGAAGCAATCTCATAAATATCATATTGTGGAAGTTAATATTACATATTGACAAAATAGTGTGGTGATGGTCGTCTGTCGGCGACCGTACGCAGAAGGCGGACCTTCGATCCCTTCGACAGAGGAGAATGCAGTGAACCCGATACGCACCAGATTTCTCGCGATGGCCCTGGGCGTCGCCGCCGCGATGCCGCTGCTCAGCCCGGCGCAGGCTGTCGCGGAAGAATTTCCGACACGTCCAATCGAGGTGATTGTTCCCTTCCCGCCAGGCGGAACATCAGACCTTACGGCGCGATTCCTCGCCGACCGTTGGTCCGAATTCCTGGGGCAGCCGGTTATCGTCGTGAACAAGCCCGGCGCCGCCTCGGCCGTCGGCGCGAGCTTCGTCGCCAATGCCAAGCCGGACGGCTACACGCTGTTGGTCGCTTCCGAGACCAGCCTTCTGAGCGTCCCCACGATGCAGCCGGACGCCGGCTACGACCGCAACGACTTTACCTATCTGTTCGCCTATGGCGCCGGTGCGATCGTGTTCTCCACCCAGGCGGACGCGGCATGGAAGACGCTTCCCGAATTCATCGAGGCGGCCAAGGCCAGTCCTGGCGAGATGACCTACGCGTCATACGGCATCGGCACGATGGGCAACTTCGCCGCCGAACTGCTGTGGCGCGAGGCCGGCGTCGACGTCACCCACATCCCCTACAAGTCAAGTCCGGAAGCCAATTCGGCGATGCTTGGAGGTCACGTGGATCTTTCCGTTTCCTCGCGCGTCGGTGCATTTGCCGACAACGATGACGTCAACATCCTCGTTTCCTCGGCGGGCGATACGATGCCCTATGCACCTGATATTCCGACGATGAAGGACTTCGGCTTCGAGACGAGCCTCAGCTATCTCAACATCATCGTGGGACCGGCCGGTATTCCCGACGACGTGAAGAAGAAGTTGGTCGATGCGCACAAGCAGGCATACGAAAAGTACAAGGACGAAATCGACTCAGGCCTGCTCAATCTGGAGCAGACGCCCGTCCTCATCGAAGGCGACGAGGTCGCCGAACTGATGGCTGAGCGCGAGCAGTGGTTCAAGGATCTGGCCCCGCAGATGAGTGCCGCGAAGTGACCGTCCCGCTCGACCCGGAACTGCCGGATTCCGAGCTCGGCTCGGAATCCGGACTGGCTCCCGACAGGTGCAGCGGCGTGCTGGTACTCGCGGCCGGGGTCGGTCTGATGGCTTGGTCGTGCACGCTTCGCCTCGGATCGTTCGCCGTGCCGGGACCCGGGGCCTTCCCGCTGCTTCTCAGCGCGATCCTCACACTCCTGGGTACGGTCCTGTTCGCTCAACAGACCAGACTGGGCTTTTCCTGGGACGCGCTTTTTCTTTTGCTTAGGAAGAAGTCTGTATTAATCGCGGTCATACTGGGCGTCTTTCTCTTTTATACATTCACATTCTACGAACTCGGCTTTATCGTCGTGAATACAGTTGCCCTTTCGGTCATCCTTATCTTCATTCAGCGGGCGAACATCGTGACAAGCCTATTGTATGCGGTCGTCCTGTCCGTCTTGTCCGACATCGTATTCAACGAATTACTCGGCCTGCGACTGCCGATGGGCATATTCCAGAATCTCGGGATCGGGTGAGCCATGATCTGGGAATACATGGCGGAAGCCTTCACCCTTTCGGGGCTAATGTACTGCTTCATTGGCGTGCTGACCGGGACCTTGGTCGGCGTGCTGCCCGGGGTGGGGCCCGCCGCCGCCATGTCGCTGTTGCTGCCGATCACGTTCGGCATGGGGCCGGCCAATGCGATCATCATGCTGGCGGGCATCTATTACGGATCCCAGTACGGCGGTTCGACCACCGCCATCCTCATGCGAATTCCCGGCGAGGCGGCATCCGTCGTCACCTGCATCGACGGCTACATGATGGCTCGGAAGGGCCGGGCGGGCGCCGCACTGGGACTGGCCGCGTTCGGCTCGTTCTTCGGCGGCACGATCGGGATTGCAGGGATCGTCTTCGCGGCGCCACTGTTTTCGAAGGTGGCGCTGGCCTTTGGTCCGCCGGAGTACTTCGCGCTGATCCTGCTCGGCGTCCTGCTCGTTACCAATCTGAGTACCGATCCCTTCGTCAAGGCGGCCACGATGGCCGTGCTCGGCCTGTTCGCCGGCGCGGTGGGCATCGATCTCATCTCCGGCGAGAACCGGTTCACGATGGGGACGCTCACTCTCACCGACGGCATCTCGATCTCGGTCGCCGCGATCGGACTGTTCGGCATCGGCGAGGTGTTGTCGAACCTTCTCGACCGCACCGCCCAGCCCCATGTCGTCAAGACCAGTATCCGCAGCCTGTTCCCGAATCGCGAGGAGTGGCGGCGGTCGGCGAAGCCGATGGCGCGGGGAACGGTCCTGGGCTTCTTCATGGGCATCCTGCCCGGCGGCGGCGCGGTGATGGCCTCGCTGACCTCCTATGCCCTCGAGAAACGCCTCTCCGATCACAAGGAGGAATTCGGCCGCGGCGCCGTGGAGGGCCTCTCCGGTCCGGAGACCGCCAACAATGCGGCGACCGCCGGCGCCTTCATTCCGCTGCTGACATTCGGTCTGCCGTCCAACGTCGTCATGGCGCTGCTGTTGGGAGCCCTGCAGATCCACGGGGTCCAGCCGGGACCGGCAATGATCGAGATGCATCCCCACCTGTTCTGGTCGGTGATCGCGAGCATGTATATCGGGAACGTATTCCTGATGGTTCTCAATCTCCCGCTCATCGGCCTCTGGGTCCAGTTGCTGCGGATTTCCTACACCCTGCTGTTTCCGATCATCATCGTCGGTTGCGTTGTCGGCGCCTACACGGTCTCCCAGAACGAGTTCGACATTCTGATCATCGGAGTGCTGGGCGTGTTCGCGTACATCATGCGGCAGCTCAGCTACGACATCGCTCCGTTCATCTTCGGACTGGTGCTCAGCCCGCTGATGGAGAACGCCTTCCGCCAGTCGCTGCTGATGTCGCGCGGATCTCCGCAGATTTTCGTGGAGCGGCCGATCAGTGCCGCGTTGATTGCCCTGGCGGCGATCGTGCTGTGCTTTCCGCTGATGAAGCGAGTGGTCGGCAAGAGTTCAACCTAACGCATCCCTCCTGCATCCCATGCCGGCATGTCGTCGAGCGTGCATTGAGGAGGAGTCTCTCTTGGAGGAGTACTTGTGAGCATTACGATCGGGATTGATATCGGCGGTACCTTCACCGACGTCGTTTCCCTGGACACCGAGGGCAATGTCGCGGCCTTTGCGAAGGTTGCGTCGACCCCCCACGATCCCGGCGCGGCGGTGGTTGCCGGCGTGGACAAGATCCTCGGCATGGTCGGCAAGGACAGGAGCGATCTCGAAAGGGTCGCGCACAGCTCCACGGTTTCGCTGAACGCGATACTCGAGCGCAAGGGCGCGAAGCTTGGAATCCTCTGCACCGAGGGATTCGAGGACATACTCGTGATCGGCAGGCAGAAGCGTACGGACATGTACGATCTGTTCCTCGATCCCGAGACGCCGCAGTTCCTGTGCCCGCGCGAACGGATGTACGGGATTCCCGAACGGCTGGATTCCAGCGGCGATGTGGTTGTCGATCTGAACGAGGAAGCCGTTGTCGACGCCGCCCGCCGACTGGTCGATTGCGGCGTCACCTCGATCGCGATCTGTTTCCTGTTCTCCTATCTCGCTCCCGACCATGAGCGCAGGGCGCGCGACCTGATCGGCCGCCAATACCCGGATGTGAAGATCTCCATTTCCTCGGAGGTCGATCCGCACATGCGCGAGTACGAGCGGCTGGTGATGACTGCGTTCGACGCCTACCTGAAGCCGGTCGCGGAAACCTATCTGCGCAATCTCGCCGACAACCTGACGAGCGAGTCCAGCGCCGTGACGCTGCAGATCATGCAGAGCCGCGGCGGCATCGTCGGATGGCGTCAGGCCGCGGAAAGGCCGATTACGACGGCGTTGTCGGGCCCGGCGGCGGGCGTGATCGGGGCGGGATACTGCGGCCGGGGAGCTGGCGCCACCAATCTGATCAGCGTCGATATCGGCGGAACGAGCTGCGATATCGCGCTGATTACCGGCGGCAAGCCCCTTGTCACCGGCGAGGGAAAGCTCGACCGCTACCCTCTGCGCCAGCAGATGGTCGACGTCAGCTGCATCGGGGCAGGGGGCGGCAGTATCGCCTGGGTGGATCAGGGCGGCGCGCTCAAGGTCGGTCCGCAGAGCGCCGGCGCGTCGCCGGGACCGGCCTGCTACGGTCGCGGCGGCACCGAGCCGACGATAACCGATGCCAGCCTGGTGCTCGGGTACCTGGACGCGGAGGAGTTCGGCTGGGGCGAGGTTAAGGCGGAGCCTGAGCGCGCCCGCGAGGCGCTTGGCCGTCTCGGGGACAAGATCGGAATGGATGTGCCGACCCTCGCGCTGGGGATGCACCGGATCATCAACGCGATGATGGCGGATGCGATCAAGCTCGCTTCGGTCGACCGGGGATACGATCCCCGCAAATTCGCGCTGATGGGGCTGGGCGGTGGCGGGCCGGTCCATGCCGCTGCGCTGGCCGCTTCGCTGGGCTGCCGGAAGGCAATCATTCCCCCCCTGCCGGGCGTGCTGTGCGCGAACGGACTGCTTGCAGCCCAGATCGAGCACGAGCAGTCGAGAACCTTCCTGAGGAAGACCGAGCACATCGATCTTCAAGAGATGGAACGCGAGTTCACCGAGCTCACCGCTGTGTGCAGACAGCGCATGGCAGGAGACGGCGTGGATCCCGATGCGGCGCGGGTGAACCGGTTCGCCTACATCAGGTATTCCAATCAGTCCTACGACCTCGAGATCGCCCTGGATGGGACGGAGCCGGTCGGGGCGACAACCGTCGAACGAATCGTCGGCGACTTCAACATCGAGCACGAGCGGCTGTACGGGTATTCGCGCAGCAATCAGGAAACGACCATCGTCGCGTTGGGCGTGGTCCTGTCGCATCCGGTGTCCAATCCCGTGTTCGCATACTCAGGAGAGGCGCGGTCCGTGGACGAGGCTCGCAAGTCCTCGAGGATGGCGCTGTTCGATCTGAACGAAGGGTACCGTTCCACGGACGTCTACGACCGCCAGAAACTGCCGGTTGCCGCGCGCATCGCCGGACCGGCCATCCTCGAACAGCGCGACACCACGACGATCCTGTTTCCGGGACAGCATCTGGTCGTCGACGCGGTCGGCAATCTCATCATCGAACCCTCGGTCGGGTAAGAGACAAGGCAAAGTCATGCTGGTTGCAGAAAAAGAAGTCGCATCGATCGAAATCGATCCCGTCACACTCGAGGTTATCCGCAACAGACTCAACGTCGTCGCGGACGAAATGGAATCGATCCTGCTGAGAAGTTCGTTCTCGGCGATCATGAAGGAAGCCCTCGACGGATCGACGGCCATCTTCGATGCCGGCGGCAACACGATCGCCCAGGCCTCGGCGATCCCCGTCCATCTCGGCAGCCTGATTCCGGCCGTGCGAAAGGTAATAGAGCTGTTCGAAGGCAACATGGTCGAAGGCGACATCTTCTGCCTCAACGACCCTTACAAGGGCGGCACGCATCTGCCCGACATCAACGTCATCTGCCCTGTCTTCCATGACGGCGTGCCGATCGCCTACAGCGCCAGCATCGCGCACAAGCAGGACATCGGCGGCAGGGTCCCCGGCAGCACGCCGCCGGATTCCACCGAGCTGTTTGCCGAAGGGCTGATCATCCCCCCTATGAAGCTGTTCAAGGCGGGCGAACGCAACGAAGACCTCTTCGAGATGATCGCCAGCAACGTGCGCGTGCCGGAAGGCGTCGTCGGCGATATCGAAGCCCAGGTCGCCTGCTGCCTGATGGGGCGCCGGCGCATCCTCGAGCTCGTCGACGAGGTCGGTCACGATCGCCTGGTCCTCGGCTTCGACCATTTGCAGGACCACGCCGAACGGCTGACGCGCGAAGCCCTGGCAAAGGCACCGCCCGGACCGTTCGAGTTTTCCGACTATCTCGACGACAACGGCATCGACCCGCACACACCTGTGAAGATCGCCGTCAAGCTGAGCTTCGAGGACGGGACGGTGATCGCCGACTTCACCGGCACCGATCCGCAGGCGCGCGGCGCGCTGAATTGCGTCCCCTCCACGACGCTGGCCGCGGTTTATTTCGCAATCCGTGCCGTATGCGTCCCCCAGGCGCCGAAATGCGAGGGCGTTCACCGGGCGATCCGCACAATTTTTCCGGAAGGGACGATCGTCAACGCCTCGTTTCCCGCGCCGGTGGCAGCCCGCACGATCACCGTCCGCCGTATCGTCAGCGTGATGATGGGGGCGCTTGCGCAGGCGTTCCCGGGGCGGGTTCCGGCCGCCTGCGACGGACAGTCGAACTACATCTACGTCGGCGGATCCGATCCGAAGGTGTCGCGCAAATACGTATCCATGCTGGGCGTGCCGACGTCCGGCGGTATGGGTGGCCGTCCCGGCAAGGATGGCGTGGACGTCATATCGTCGGATGCCTCCAACATCGTGCGGTACCCCGTCGAGGCCTTTGAGGCCGATACGCCGTTCCGCGTCAAGTACTTGCGATTGTGGCAGGACTCCGGTGGTCCGGGCCGCTACCGCGGCGGCCTCGGCTATCACTCGGAGATCGAGCTGCTGCGCGGCGACGCGGTGATGACCCATCGTCGCGACCGGCACGACTTCGCGCCGTGGGGACTTGATGGCGGGACGGCAGCGCCGTGCTGCCGCACGATCCTGCATCGGGGGAACGGCGACAGCGAGGACGTTCCCTCGAAGTTCGTGACCGGCATTGCCGCCGGCGACCGGATCGAGATTTTCACGACCGGCGGCGGCGGCTATGGCGACCCGCTGCAAAGGCCTTTCGATGCTGTTCTAGCCGACGTTCGAAGCGGCCGGGTCTCGGCGGAGAAGGCGGCCTCGGACTACGGGGTGGTGATCGTCGACGGCGCCGTTGCGGAAGATGCCAGCAGGGAACTGCGCGACCGGCTTTCCAGGCAGCGGCCGGTCGCGGACCATCGCTTCGATCGCGGACCGGAGTACGCCGAGCGGCTCGCGCTGCCGCGGTACGAGTGACGGCGCGCGATGGGGACGACCGCGGCCAGCCGGCACGCTGAAACGGACGGCGCAACCGCTTCCGCCTTACGTGGCCGCTACGCGCTGGTCGGTCTCGGCGAAACGGCGTACACGCGCGGGTCGGGACTGAGCACCCGGGCGATGGCCGGTCAGGCGATCCGGAACGCGGTGTCGGATGCCGGGCTGCGTCTATCCGACATCGACGGGATGCTGTCGCATTCCATGGCCGACTCCACGGTGTCTCAGTTCGTTGCCGCAGACTTGGGTATTCGCCTGAACTTTCACCTCGACAGCATCGGCGGCGGAGCCTCGGTGGAGGCCCTCGTCGGCGTCGCCATCGGCGTGATCGAGGCAGGCATGTGCGAGACGGTGGCCGTGTACCGCTCCATGAACGGCTACAGCGGCGTCCGCATCGGCGCGCCCGGAAAGACGAGGATCATGTCCGGTGCGGAGCTGCATACCCGGGGGCAGGGCCTGTCCTCGCCGGCGCAGAGCTTCGCGCCGGCATTCATGCGGCACATGCACGTCTACGGCACAACGCCGCAGCAGGTCGCGATGGTCAAGGTGATCCACAGCGAGCATGCGGCGCGCAATCCCAAGGCGCTCTATCCGAAGCAGGTAACCGTCGACCAGGTACTGGAAAGCCGTATTATCGCCGAGCCGATCCATCTGCTCGAATGCTGCGTGGAAACGGACTCCGCCACCTGCATTATCGTTACCAGCCGCGAGCGGGCGATGGATTGCCGCCACGTGCCGGTCTTCGTGCAGTCGGTCGTCGGCCGGGTGAGCAAGCCGCGCAGCGATATCTATTTTCTCTCAGGCGACATCACCACGACGGCCGGCCGGCTGGCCGCGGACCGCCTGTGGCGGAATGCGGGCATCGGTCCTGAGCATGTGGATGTCACGGCGGCCTATGACGCGTTCACCTTCACTTCGCTTCTGCTTCTGGAAGACTACGGATTCTGTTCCAAGGGCGAGGGCGGGGCCTACGTTTCCGACGGGACCATGAGACTGGGCGGACAGCGCCCCAACAACACCGGCGGCGGCCTTCTTTGCGAGGGCTATTCCAACGGGATGAACCTCGTGATCGAGAACGTGCGGCAGCTGCGGCATGACGCCGACGATGGCTGTCCGGTAGGCGCTTCGGGCAGGCGCATGCACACCTATGACCACGGGCCGGCGGGAATGTGCCGCCAAGTGCGGGACGCCCGGGTTGCTGCCAATCTTGGCTGGGGCACGATCGCGACCGGATCGGCAATGGTACTGGCTAGGGACTAGCAAGTGGCGATCGAAGCGGATCTCGGCAGGGCGCGCCTCGTGGTCGATGACCTCGATCCTGACAACATCGCGTTTCTCGACCATTGCAGGAGGGGGCAGCTTCGGCTCCAGCGCTGCGAGGGTTGTCGGCTGATCCGGTATCCGCCGATGGGGGGGTGTCCGTATTGCGGAGCGACCGGTTCCGTATGGGTGTCGGTCGAGGCCGTTGGCGATGTCTACTCCTATACGACCGTCCGGCACACGCCGAAGGGAGAGGACCCGTACGTGGTCGCGATCGTACAGCTGGACGTGCAGGCCGATCGGCCCGATGCCGAAATCCGGATTGCGGCAAAGGTGGTGCCGCCACCGTCGGCGGAAGGGCCGCCGCCCGTTCCAACCGTCGCAATCGGTCAGCGCATGCGCATGGTCTTCCGGCCGGTCAACGATCAGGTGACGCTGCCGGCCTGGGCGCCGGACGAACCTGCCTGACGGCAGCCTTTGCAGGGAAGCTTCCGGGCCGGTGGAGCTGGCTGGCGGCGCCAACGATTGCCGCCCTGGCGCGCCCCGCCGTGCTCGTGTGCGGGGCTCTTTCGCCCGCGGACCGGACGCTTTCTCCCCGTTCAACAGACCGTCCCGGCGCCGGAATGACGGTTCGCGCCGGGCGCAGTGTAAATCTCAGGTATTTCATATTATGAAATGAATATTTATATATTGACAAATCTATCCGCGGCCCTTTGAATGGTCCGTGCGTTGTTTGGGAATAGGTGGAATGAGCGGCTTTCCGTTTTCGGGCATCAAGGTTCTTGACGTCTCGCAGGGTGTGGCCGGTCCACATGCGGGCATGCTTCTCGCGCAGAACGGCGCGGAAGTGATCAAGCTGGAACCGATGGATGGTGATTGGGGGCGGACGCTCGGAAAGCGCTACGGCGAGTTCTGCGCACAGGCGGTTTCGTTCAATCGTGGCAAGCAGTCCATCGCCCTGAACCTGAAATCTGAGGGCGGACAGACGGTCGCGAAGAGGCTTGCCGAACGCGCGGACATATTCATCGAGAGCTTTCGGCCGGGTGTCGCTGCGCGACTGGGCTTCGGCTATGACGACCTGCGCACGCTTCGGGCCGACATCATCTATCTTTCAATCAGCGGCTTCGGCCAAAAAGGCGAGTATCGCGACTTGCGCGTCACCGATGCGGTGATCCAGGCGTTCTCGGGCTGGATGACCCTTCACCGGGACGGCGACGGAACGCCGATGCGAAGCGACATCACGGCAATCGACGTCCTCACCGGTCTGTACGCCTACCAGGCGATCGCCAGCGCTTTCATAGAGCGGCTGCGGAACGGCAACGGCGCTCACATTGATTGCTCGATGATGCAGGCGGCGGCGGCGTTCCAGTCGGCCAAGATCATCGAGGCATACATGGAGGACGGGCGGCCGCAGGTGTCCTACGTGCCGGTCGGTGTGATGCCGACCAGCGATGGGTACATCGCCATCTCGGCGATGCGCGATGCGCACTACGCAGCCTTGTGCGAGCAGCTCGGACGGCCGGACATGGCGACCGACCCGCGTTTCGCGACGCGCGACGCCCGGCGCGAGCATAAGGAGGTTCTCATGCCTATGCTCGCGGCCGAGTTCAGGAAGCAGACAACTGCACACTGGTCCGGGCGGCTGAGCGCGGCCGGGGTCATGAACTCCGCCGTCAATACCTACTTGGATTTCCTCGCCGATCCCCACGTGAAGTCCTCGGGCATACTCCCGCACGCGGAAGTCTTCGAGGGGACAATCGCTCCGACCGTCAACGTGCCCGGATGCGTCCCGCTGTCGAGCGGCGATCCGCGTGGCCGTTGCCCGGCAGTCGGAGAACACACGGACGACATCCTCGAACGGGTCGGTATCGAACCCGATGAGCGCCGGCGGCTCCGCCGAAGCGGGGCGGTGCGGTGAGCCTTCACTCACGAAACAACAGCAGAACGGAAAGGTGCCAGCATGGCAGGTGATACGGCAAGCGTCGACGAGCGGAAGGAAGAGGTCCGGGCGGCCATCAACGACTACCTGGAAGCGGTCCGCACCTGGAACGCGGATCTCTTCAGATCGACGTTCCATCCCGATGCCAACATCATGCACTACTACGTCAAGGGCGATGCGATGCGGGTCAGCACGCTCGACGAATTCGTCGAGTCGATCGGATCGCTGCACGAGAAGTTCGACAATGCCGAAGAGCAGGCGCTCGAGATCGACGTGTTGCTCGCCGACCATATTGCCACGGCGCGTGTCCCTTTCCGGTTCGTCATGGGCGACCGGGCGATGGAGGGGCAGGATCTGTTCAATCTCGCGAAGATCGACGGTCGCTGGAAGATAATTCACAAGTCTTACTATTTATAGAATGCAGAATTGATATTCGTGCGTAATTGAGAAGAAGTTCTGGATCATGATGGGCAAAAGTATTTTCAGTCTCGGCGATGAGGAGCCGATTATACATCCGGACGCCTGGGTCGCGCCAACCGCTGCTGTCATCGGCAAGGTGTGGATCGGCGCGGGTTCGAGCGTCTGGTTCAACTGTGTGCTTCGCGGCGACACAAATACGATCCGAATTGGCGAGCGAAGCAATATCCAGGACGGAACGATCGTCCATGTCGACCCCGGCGAAATGAGAACCGTGGTCGGCGATGACGTGACGGTCGGCCATGGCTGCATCCTGCACGGCTGCACCCTGGAAGATGGCGCTTTCGTGGGCATGGGCGCGACCGTCCTGAACGGCTGTGTAGTCGAAGGTGGCGGAATGCTGGCGGCCGGTGCACTGCTGTCTCCTGGAAAGCGCATCAGGCGGCACGAGCTCTGGGCGGGAGTGCCGGCGCGACCGATGCGTGCCCTTTCCGAGGAAGAGGCCAGCGGCCATCTCGAGGATGCCGCCTCCTATTCGCGCAAGGCGACCTGGTTCGACCGTGATCTGGGCGCGATGCGATCGCGCTCGCCGCTTGCGACGGCGGACTAAGGACAGCGCCATGCACATCTCGGCCGGGTGCAGCGATTGGTCTTGGGCGTTGACACCGGTTGTGCCTTCGAGGCTGGTTTGCCGCGTGTTCAACTTCGAAGAAAGGTGTCATGCGGTGCGCAAGAAAAAGAACGAGCCTTCTCAATCGAAGCCGCCTGCCGGAACCCAGGCGATACTGCGCGCTATCGATGTTCTGCGCTCGATTGCAGCCGGCGGCGAAAACGGCAAGCGCCTGACCGACGTCGCGACCGAACTGGGCCTGAACGTGGCCACCGCCCATCGCGTGCTCGGCACGCTGGCCTATTCCAATCTGGTCATGCAGCGACCGGACCAGAAGACCTATCAGCTTGGACCGGAGCTCATATCGCTTGCTGCTACGGCGCATGCGCAATTCGCCGTTCGCGATCTCTTCCGGCCGGCGATGACCAGGATCGCCGCCGAGACCGGAGACACCGTTTTCCTCCAGATCCGGTCGGGCGACGAAACGATCTGCATCGCACGCGAACTGGGTACCTACGAGATCCCTGCGCTGGTGCTGGAGGTGGGCACCCGCCTGCCGCTCGGTGCCGGCGCCGCTGGACTGGCGATGCTGGCCTATCTGCCGACCGACGAGTGTGATCGGGTGCTGGAGAGGTGCGAGGCCGCCTACGAGGAGATCGGGCTCGATCCCGAGACAGTTCGCAAGGCCGTGGCGCGGTCGCGGACGCTCGGATTCGGGTACCAGGACGGCCAGATGACACGCGGCGTGAGCGGCGTCGCGGTGGTCCTGCTCGAGCATGACCAGATTGCCGCCGCGATCAGCGTGACTGCAATCAGCCAGCGAGTGAACACGAAGCGGCGCAACGAAATCGTCGCTTCCATCCGGGCCGCGTGCGCCGGCCTGCCGCGAATGACCATGTATCCACCGAAATGACGTCCGGCGGATGTCGCGACCTGTGGGGCCGCGGTTGACCTGCCTTCGAGGGGAATGGAAAGGGAGTTACCGAAAATGGCCATAAACAAGTTGATCAGGTTCGCGACGGGGTGCGTCCTGATGGCGATGTCGACGATCACCATGACAGGCAACGAAGCGCGATCTGACGAGTATCCGTCGCGGCCGATCGAAGTCGTCGTGCCGTTCTCTCCGGGCGGTACGTCCGACCTGTCGGCCAGATACCTCGCCGACAAATGGTCGGAGTTCCTGGGGCAGCCGGTCTATGTCGTCAACAAGCCCGGAGCCGGGTCGGCGCTGGGGGCGAAGCTGGTCTCGGAGGCCGAGCCGGACGGCTATACGCTGATGCTCGGTTCCGAATCGCCGCTGCTCGTCGTGCGTATACTGCAGAGCCAGGTCGACTACGAACTCGACGATTTCGATCTCCTCTATGCCTATGCAAAGGGTTCGGTCTATTTCGCGGTCAAGAAGGACGCGCGCTGGGCCAGTCTGGATGAGTTCATCGAGGAGGCCAGGCAGCGCCCCGGAGAGCTGACCTACGGGACCCACGGTGTCGGATCGCTCAGCCACTTCATCGGCGAGATCCTGTGGCGCGAGGCCGGCGTGGAAGTCGCCCACATCCCGTTCAAGTCGAGCGCGGAAGAAAACGCGGCGCTGATCGGCGGCCATCTTGACCTCGGCATCCCGCCCTCTCTCGGAAGTCTGGGTGACAGCGGGGAGATCAGGCTCTTGGCGAACACGGGCGACGAGCGGGCGATCAAGGCACCCGACGTGCCGACGCTGAAGGAACTCGGCTACGACGCCTCGCTAAAATATCACAGCATACTGGTCGGTCCCGACGGACTGCCCGAGGACGTGAAGACCAAACTGATCGAGGCCCACAAGCAGGCCTACGACAAGTACGGCGACGAACTCGACGAGAGCCTGATCCAGCTGGAGCTCACCCCGAACTATCTGACCGGGGACCAGGCTCGTGAAGCGATCGAATCGGCGGAGGGCTGGATGCGCCCGCTGGCCGACAAACTGGGCCTCACCCAGTAGTCCGATCCGGTACTGGGTCGCGGATGCCGGTTTCTTCGCGGAACCGGCATTCGCTTGCCCGCCATTGCCCGCCTATTGCGGGCAATCGCCCCGGTCGGTGCGACTGCTTCCGGCATCGCGAACAATCCAGAAGCATCGGTCTAGCCCCTGCGCTCAATTCATCCGGCTTTTCGAGCGGCCGCATAGCGTAGCTTTGCAGTTCCAGGCCCATAGGTTCCGCCATGATAGATCTGTTAGAGGCGCCGACGTTGATCGCGTTCGTTCAGGTGGTCGTCATTGACCTCGTGCTGGCCGGCGACAATGCTGTCGTGATCGGTATGGCCGCGGCCGGTCTGCCGCGAAAGCAGCGCGGCAGGGCGATCTTCGTCGGCATTGTCGCCGCCACCATCCTCCGGATCCTGTTTGCCAGCGTCGCCACTCAGTTGCTTGCGATCGTCGGCCTATTGCTGGCCGGTGGCATCCTGCTGCTTTGGGTTTGCTGGAAGATGTGGCGCGAGATGCGATCCACGGCCGACGATGACCTGATTGTTCAGGAGACGATCACCGACTCCGACCTCGATGCTGACGGAGTCGTCGGTGTTCGCACGCCGACTAAGACGTTCGGTCAAGCGGCCGTTCAGATAGTCGTTGCCGATATCTCCATGTCGCTCGACAATGTGCTGGCGGTCGCCGGAGCCGCTCACGAACATCCTACTATTCTAGTGTTTGGTCTGATTCTGTCTGTCGCGTTAATGGGTGCTGCCGCTTCGTTCGTTGCCGGACTTCTCGACCGCAATCGGTGGATTGCCTATATCGGGCTTCTGATCATCCTCTATGTTGCGTTGAGCATGACTTATCAGGGCGCACAGGAGGTGTGGCCCTATGTTGTCTGAATGGAGTTGGAGTTCCCCCGGTTTGATGGACACTTTTTCGATTGTGAAGGAGCGTTTTTTCATGCCGAGCACCAGGAACCCGTACCCTGCGGAATTTAAGGAGAAAATTGTCGAGCTGGCTAAGGCGGGACGTAGTATCGAGAGCCTTGCCTGGGAGTTCGAACCGTGTGTCGCCACGATCCATGGCTGGGTCAAGCAGGCGGAGATCGACGGTGGGACCCGCGATGACGGCCTGACCAGCGCCGAGCGGGAAGAGCTTCGGCGCCTGCGCAAGGAGAACCGTCAGCTTCGAACGAAGCGCGACATCCTCTCAAAGGCCGCGGCCTGGTTTGCAGCGAACGACGTGACGTCGTCCCGGTCTTCCAGTTCATGACCGCGAACCAGGCCGTGTATCCTGTCGAGACGATGGCGAAGACGCTGGGCGTGTCACGCAGCGGCTTCTATGCGTAGAGCAGCCGATCACCATCGGCCCGTTCAATGGCCGATGGCGATCTGATCCAGCGGATCGGGAAGATCCATGCCGCTTCGAAAAAAACCTATGGAGCCCCACGCATCCATGCCGAACTGGCTGATGCCGGCGTCCATGTCGGTCGCAAGTGTGTTGAGCGATTGATGAAAGCCGCAGGCTTGAAGGGCGTCAGCCGCCGCGGGGGAACGCGAACCAGGATCCGCGACGAACGATTGCGGCCAGCCAGCGATCTGGTCGACCGGAACTTCTATGCCCGTGAACCGAACATGCTCTGGGTCGCCGACATTACCTATGTGCCAACCTGGGCTGGCTTCCTGTATCTTGCGGTCGTCCTTGATGCCTTCAGCCGCAGGATCGTCGGATGGGCCATGGGTCACAACCTCAGAGCCCAACTCGTCATCGACGCGATGAATATGGCGGTCGGGCAACGCAAGCCGAGGAACGTCATCCATCACAGCGATCAGGGATCGCAATACACATCGGTAGCCTTCGGCCTCCGATGCAAGGAAGCCGGCGTTCGGCCGTCCATGGGTTCGATCGGCGATGCCTATGACAATGCGATGTGCGAAAGCTTCTTTGCCACGCTGGAAAGCGAACTGCTCGATCGGCGCAAGTTCCAGACCAAGGCGGAGGCGCGCATGGCGATCTTCGGGTTCATCGAAGGATGGTACAATCCCGCCCGGCGCCACTCGGCGCTCAGATACCAGTCGCCCATAGCCTACGAAAGGAGACAGGCTAGAACGGCTAGAATCTGCTAACGTGTATCCGTCCACGAAACCGGGGGAACTCCAACTCCAGATCCCCGGAAACGCCCTCTCTTTTGATTAGAGTTTTCCGCGTTGATTCCCTGGCTGGGAGAGGAATGGAGAGCCATGAAGGCGAGCAATTTCACGAACACACAGATGGCGTTCATCATCAAGCAGGCAGAAGACGGCAGACCTATTGCCGAGGCGTGCCGGAGCCATGGTCTCAGCCAGAACACGTTCTTCGGGTTGTCCTCTCGATCATCTCGCACAGCTTCTCCGCAACCGCGCGATCGTCTTTGAGCGTGCCATCCCTAATCCGATCCAGAACCTCATTGATGATACCGATGAGCCGTTCCATCCGCGGACTGACGTCTCTCCATGGCGGAATGGTAGTTCCGCGCGGTTTGGGCTGCTTGATGACGCTCCAGGCGCCACGGGTCAGCTTGAGCAGTTCGCGCTTGGTCAGTCGGCGGTATTTCATCAGGTCGCCCATCATTTCGGTTTCGGGTTTGCGGAACCGCTCCGGCAGACTGTCGTTGAGCATGCCTGCGAAGACCAGTGACGCGCTGCCGGCGGTTTCTGCGAAGGGTAGCGCCGGGTCGTCGCGTTGCGATGCCAGCGCGAGCCGCTCGTCCAGCGTGCTCTGGAGCAGGAATACGTCCCGCATGGCGACGGTTTGTCGGATAGGCTTGAGCCCTTCTTCGTCCACCGGACCCTTCACCGACCAGCCTTCGTCCTCGATGACGACGATGTCGTCCGGGTGCGGAACGACCCAGACCGGATCGGCGCCTTCATGAACTGCCTGGTCGAGGCGTTTCTGCAGACGTTCCTTGATCTGCCGGCCCTGTTCCACCTCGTCGCGGATCAGGGCCTGATTGAGGGATTGCGCGTCGATGATGGTGCGCAGGACATGGCCGAGCGCATGCGGCGAGCCGTTGGCGGCGACCTGGAACAGTTTGCGGATGACGACTTCCGCGAGCGTCGCTTCCTGGGCCTGGCCGTCGGTTCGCAGCATGATCTTCCAATTGGCCTCCTCGATCAGGGTCTTCTGGAACATGGTCAGTTCCCGAAGGTCTTGCTTCCTCGAGTCGCCGGATCGATCGCCTGTTTTCCGTGCCATCACGAACCTCCTTCGGTGGCGTTGGCCATGGCGTCACCAGCGAAGTCCTGCGGTGAAGACTCGCCCCGCAAAGAAGCCTGATCATTCGACGGACCCATGCCGTCATCGCGTTCGTTTGCGCCCATGCGGTCCGTCGCCGTCTGCGCAAACGTCGCTTCTGTTGCGGCCAGCTGCGCCGGCTCTCCAGAGATGCGCTCGAAGCGGCGGATGATCGTGTCGCAGTAGAGAGGATCGATCTCGATGAGCCTGGCGTGGCGGCCGCATTGGTCTGCGGCTATCAGGGTCGAGCCGGACCCGCCGAACACGTCGAGGACAATGTCGCCGCGCTTGGAACAGTCTCTGATCGCGTCGGCGACCAAAGCCACCGGCTTGACCGTCGGATGCATGGCAAGCTCCTCGTCCCGCTGCGGCCCCAGCGAACTGATCCCGGGATAGTCCCAGACATTGGTCCGGGGGCGTCCGGTCTCGCCTAATCCGAAGTTGTTGATATGAGCCGCCTTGCCCTTCTTGAAGACGAAGACGAGCTCATGCTTGGAGCGGTAGAATGAGCCCATGCCGCCATTGCTCTTGTTCCAGACGCAAAGGTTCTTCAATTCCTCGAAGACCGCATGACCGGCATCCAGCAGCTCGCGCATATGCCGCCAGTCCATACAGACATAGGCGATGGCGCCGTCCTTGAGTTGCGAAGCTGCTGCTTCCAGAGATTCTCTTAGGAAACTGGCGAAGGTCGCCGAGTCCATTTCGCCGGAGGCGAGCGCGAAGTCGCGGTGCTTTACGCGACCCAACCCGGTGACATGGCCATCGATCGGCACGTTGTAGGGCGGGTCGGTGAACAACAAGGTCGCCGGTTTCCCATCGCACAGGCGGGCGACATCGCCCTTCGAGCGCGCATCCCCGCAGAGCAGTCGATGCGGTCCCAAACGCCAGAGATCGCCCCGTCGTGTCACAGCCGGTCCTTGCGCAACCGGCTCAACGGCATCGAGCACCGGATCCGGCCCGTTCGCGCGGTCGCCCGTACCGTCGCCCAAACTATCGATTGTCAGGTCGATCTCGGCCATGCTGAACCCCAGCGCCTCAATATCGAAGTCGAGCTCGATCAGGCCCTGCATCTCGATGGCCAGCAACTCCCTGTCCCAGCCGGCATTTTCCGCGAGCTTGTTGTCCGCCAGGATGTAGGCTCGCACCTCGTCACGTGAGAGATGCGACAGCCGACGGACCGGAACGTCGCTCATGCCGATCAGCTTGGCCGCCTCGACCCGCCCATGACCGGCAATGATCGTACCGTCATCGGCAACCAACACCGGATTGGTGAATCCGAAGCGCCGGATGCTGTCGGCGATTTGCTTCACCTGTTTCCGGGAGTGCGTGCGCGCGTTGTTGGCATACGGCACGAGCCGGTCGATCGGACATGACTCGTCGTTTGGCGGATGCATCGGCATTCTCCATTGGTCCGCGCAAGGGCGGAAAAGGTCTTGTCTGGGGTGTCCGGCCGAGTACCAGACGAACAGAACATTAGAGGAACGGAGACATCCCCTGCAACGGGGGCCATGCAGAAAGCAAAACTGTTTCACGTCTCCAAGGGTGGCCTTTTAGACCCCTTCGAAAGCCCTGTTAGGGGCCTTCGAGGACCCTTCGAAAACAGATCGCGAAAACGGCCGCCGAAACGCGCAGATTTGTAGAACGATATTCTATTTCGACGCCGAACTCGGCCTCGAATTGGAATGGCGCCGTATGAGGGTCCTGCACCTTCAGAGCCCAAACTGGCTCATTGAAGCGCTTGGCAATGAACCGCGGATTGCAGGATCGCCATTGGCAAAACGACGAGGTATCGCGACATCGAGCTGCTGGTCGGGACTGGAGGCCGTCGCTCGGGTGGGACACTCCCGGCTAACGGCAATCCACACATGGCGCGACTGAGCTCGCCCGCGAAATCGCAATTCACGCTCCGCGAACGACAACGCGACCCGACTGCAGCCCATCCAGTCGCCACGCGATCCTGCGCAACGACACGCGGCACCGTTCGATTGCAATTCCATCCCGCGTAACGGCAAACCCTTCCCACGAAGCGACAATCCAATCCCGCATAACGGCAACTCCGTCCCGGTAAACGGCACGAGTTGACACCGTGGTTCGGGCGTTTCGCTTGCCCAGCCCGGCGCCAAGCCGTCCGGACACCGACTGCAGTTGATCGGACTGAATTAGCTTATATCATTGAATAGTCGCGGATTTTCAGCGGTGTACGGATACACAGCCCTAGCGAAGTTGCGTTCCTTTCCTGACGTCAGCAGAGACGGTTTCGTCAAGAAAAAAGTGCACAGCCAGCCCATGTAATCAATGGTTTGACGGAGCCGTGACGCCTCCTGCGAGGCGGCAAACCGGCCTTCCGGTCCGGCCGGCGGGGTTAGCCGGTTCCCATCGCGTCCGGTCCGATCGCGACGGCGTCCAGGGGCGTGTCGATCGACATGCCGGTGGCTTCGTAGCCGCGCTTGAAGTCTTCCATGTGGCGCTTCATCCAGTCGCGAACCAGCGCGGTGTCGTGCTCGCGCAGCGCGGCCAGGATCCGGATGTGCGCGTCCAGAACGCGGCGGTGCGTCTTCAGGCGAGGCAGGATCACCCGCCCGGCGGGGATGAACAGCCGCGCCACCGGTTCGCGCGACAGCGCCAGGACCCGGTTTCCCGTGCTGTCCGAAATGATCTCGTGAAATTCCCGGTCCAGCGACACGAAGGCGTCGGTATCCACCCTCCTGCCCTCCTCGACAGCCCGGACCATGTCCTCCATCCGCACGATGCTGTCGGCCAGGCGATCGAGGTGCACGTCGTCGATCCGGGAGGCGGCGTACTCGGCGGCGGCCGGCTCGATGACGACGGCGGCCTCCCACAGTTCCCGGAAACTGACCGAGTGCAGCACCAGCGCGCGGCTCGCCCTGGACGCCAGGTCGAGGTAGTGCGGCAGCGTGACCCTGGGCCTGCCGCCGCCCGTTCGGGTCACAAGTCCGCTCTCCTCCAGCAGCCTGATACCCTCGCGGACCGTCGACCGGTTGACGCCGAACTGCTCGGCCAGCGAGGTCTCGGAGGGAAGCCGGTCTCCGACCTTCAGGCGGCCGCAGGTGATCTCGTTCTGGATGGCGGTATAGACCAGCCGGTAGGTCGGCTGGCGTTCGATGGTGCTGAACTGCGGTTCGGTCATTTATAGCGTGTCCCTGCCTTGCCGGGACATCCTCCCGTCGGGTCTGTCCGGTGCCGATGGATCGCCGCTGCTGGCGGCCGGAACCATCCTGCCCCCGAATTTTCCACCTTGATCTTCCTAAAGCCACCAATTACGTTCTGTCAAACTGTCCGACAGAACGACAGTTGGTCGAATTTCGGAAACGCCAACTAGGCTTGCGACATGATCGAAGGCGCCACGAACAGTGGTGGTGAGGGTGACAATCGCGTGCTGTTCGATGTGTCGGACGGGGTCGCGCGGATCACGCTGAATCGTCCCGAAAAGCTCAATCCGCTCGACCGGAAGACCGTCTCCGAACTCCGCGCCATCGTCGAGCGGCTGGAAGACGACGAGACCGTCCGCGTCGTCGTCATTGCCGGCAGCGGCAAGGCGTTCTCCGCGGGAGGGGACCTAGAGGGCTATCTCGGGCTCTACCGGGATCCGACCGCCTTCCAGCGGTTTCTCGACGATTTTCAGGCTCTCAACGGACAGATCGAGGATTCGGGCAAGATCTACATCGCCGAAGTCAACGGCATCTGCGTCGCCGGCGGGCTCGAGCTCATTCTCGCCTGCGATGTCGTGGTTGCCGCCGAGGACGCCAGGATCGGCGACTGCCATGTCAACTTCGGCCAGCTGCCGGGCGCCGGCAGTTCGCAACGTCTGCCCCGGGTCGTGGGGCCGCTGCGCGCCAAGAGCCTGATCTACAGCGGCCGCACCATAACCGGGGCACAGGCCGAGGCAATCGGGCTTGCGACGATGGCGGTACCCGCCGACAAGCTGGCCGAGACGACCCGCGACCTGATCGACCGCTATCTCGCCTGCAGTCCCGTCGGGCTTCGCGGCGCGAAGTACCTGATCAACGAAGGGCTGAAGGGGTCGCTCGAGGCCGGTCTCGATTTCGAGAAGGCCTTCGTCCACCGCTATGCGACGACCGAGCCCGATGCGACGGAAGGCCTCGTGGCGTTCGCCGAGAAGCGCCGTCCGAACTTCCGCATGTCCGACCAGGAAAGAGGTTGAGAGTGTTCAGCGCACGCGACTACTGCGCCATAACCGGCGTCGGTTATACGGACTACAGCAAGGCTTCCGGCCGCACCGTCCGCAGCCTTGCCAGCGAGGCCTGCCTGAAGGCCATCCACGACGCGGGCCTCGATGTCTCCGACGTCGACGGCTTCGTCAGCTTCAACTTCAACGATTCCGTTCCGGCGATCGCCGTTGCCACCGAACTCGGGGTGCCGGAGGCCGGCTTCGCCGTCGACTTCCTGGCGGGCGGCAACGCGGCGAACCTGATCGTGCTGAATGCGGTCGCTGCCATTCGCGCCGGCCTCGCCAGGACCGTCGTCTGCTACCGGGCGATGAACGGCCGCTCCGGCTTCCGCCTCGGCGGCGGGCGCCAGATGGCGGCGCACGGCATCACCCAGTTCACCGCGCCCTTCGGCTGGATCACCTATCCGCAGGCGATGGCGATGTGGTGCCGGCGGCACATGATCGAGTACGGCACCACCAACGAGCAGCTCGGCGCGATCGCCGTGACGATGCGCGACAACGCATCGCTCAACGAACGCGCCATGCAGCGAACGCCGATCACCCTCGACGACTATTTCGACTCACGGAAGATCGTCGATCCTTTCCGGATGCTCGACATCTGCCTCGAATCGGACGGCGCCTGCGCCATTGTCGTGACCTCGGCGGAGCGGGCGAAGGACATGAAGCACAAGCCGGTCTACATCGGCGGCGGCGCCTATGGCGGCGGCCCGCAGCAGGGCGAGGACCTGTTCGACGCGATCCGCTGGCCGGACCATTCGCACAACTATTCGAAGTACATCTCGAAGGACCTGTGGGCGAGCGCCGGTGTCGGACCGCAAGACGTCGACCTGGCGCTGATCTACGACTGCTTCACCTACAGCATCGTCATGCAGCTCGAAGGCTTCGGCTTCTGCGAGGAAGGCGAGGGCGGCCCGTTCGCGGCCAGCGGCAAGATCGCCCGCGACGGCGACCTGCCGGTCAACCCGCACGGCGGCCTGCTGTCGGAGGCCTACATCCACGGCTTCAATCATGTCGTCGAGGCGGTCGAGCAGCTGCGCGGCCAGTCCGGGCCGAGGCAGATCGAAGGCGCCGAGGTCGCGCTGACCACCGCGGGCGCGATGACCTGCGGCAGCGCGATGGTCCTGCACAACTGAGGAATTCCCGCATGGGCTACGAAAAGCCGCTTCCCGCTCCCGATCCCGAGACCGAGGAATTCTGGAACGGGTGCCGTGACCACAGGCTCCTGATCCAGCGCTGCGGATCGTGCGGGACGCATCGCTTCCCGCCGACCTCGTTCTGTCCGCATTGCCAGTCCGACGAGACGGAGTGGGTGGAGGCCAGCGGCCGCGGCCGGGTGTTCAGCTGGATCGTCGTCAGGCACCCGGTGCCCCGGGAGATCTATGCCGGCGACGTGCCCTACGTCGTCGCCATCGTCGCCCTGGACGAGGGCGTCCGGATGGTCGGCAATCTCGTCGGCATCGATCCCGACGCGGTTGCAGCCGACCTCCCGGTGAAGGTGACCTTCGAGAACGTCACCGACGAGATCACCCTGCCGGAATTCGAGCCGATCGGGGACTGACGGATATGTCGCTGCCGCCGTTGGTGCCCGAAGACCTGGACCGCGCCGAACTCGGGCGCGTGCAGCTGCGGCGCATCCGCCGCCTGGTCGAGAGGGTCTACCGCGACAGCAGCTACTACCGCGGCCTGATGGACGCCGCCAATCTGCGCCCGGCCGACGTCACCAGCCTCGACGTCTTCCGCGAGCGCTTCCCGTTCTCCACCAAGCAGGACTTCCTCGCCGACCAGGAGGCGCATCCGCCCTTCGGCGCAAGACTGAGCGTGCCCCGCGAGAAGGTCGCACTGATAAACCTGACCGGCGGCACCTCCGGCCAGGGCCAGGAGGCCTATGGCCGCACCCAGGCCGACGTCCACACGCTCGGCTACCTGCATGCGCTGCCCTGGGTCCGCGTCGGCCTGCGGCCCGGCCACACGATGCTGAACTGCGTTCCCACCGGCGGCATGACGACGGGCGGCTGGGGCCCGTCGGAAGGCATCCGCATCGCCGGGGCGATGGGGCTGACGCCGCCGGCGGCGCTGTCGACGGAAGCCAAGGTCGAGCTGATGCTGCGCTTCCGGCCGATCCATTTCATCTACGCCTCGACCAATTTCATGCACCGGCTGACGGAAGTGCTGGTCGAACTGGGCCACACGCCGCGCGAGGCCTTTCCCGATCTCGCCGGAGTCTTCATCGCCGCCGAAGGCTATCCGACCGCCTGGGCCGAACGCGTCCAGGATCTGTGGGGCTGCACGCTCCACGAAGGCTACGGCAGCACGCAGTGCGTCGGCTTCGCCGCCGCCACCGGCACGGCCGGCGCCGTCGGGCCGGATGGCGGGCGCGGCGTCATGGACTTCTTCGAGACGATGACGCTGTGCGAGGTGATCGACCCGGAGACCGGCGCGCATGTCGGCTCGGGCGAGGAGGGCGAACTCGTCGTCACCAACCTGACCGTCGAGGCCTCGCCGGTGATCCGGTTCCGCACCGGCGACCGTGTCCGGTTCTTCGCCGCCGCGGACCGGGGGACCGCCTTCGGCGGGATCGAATGCGGCGGCGTCGGCCGCTTCGACGACATGATGAAGATCCGCGGCAACAACGTCTGGCCGGACGCCGTCGACGCGTCGGTCTTCTCGTTCCCTGAGGTGGCCGAATATGTCGGCCGGGTGTTCACCGGCGAGGGCGGAAGGACCGAATGCGAGCTGCGGGTCGCCTTCAGGAACCGCTGCGACGCGCAGAAGCTCACCGGGGCGATCGGCAGCGCCGTCAAGGCCCGCACCAACGTCTCCATGAGCGTGGTGGTGGTCGACCGCAGCGAGCTGCCGGAATTCACCTACAAGGCGCGCCGCTGGAGCGACGAGCGCCAGCAGGGGTACCGGCTATGACGGACACAGCGGCCGGGGACAGCGTGCGCATCCTTCGCGACATGCAGCGCCTCGCGGACGAATTGTGCGGGTCGGCCGACCCGCTGATGCGCGGTCAGGCCGAGTTCCTGAAAGGCCGGATCGCCGCGCTGGCCTCGATCGCCGGCGCCGATCTGTCGCAGGACGAGGGAGGGCAGCAGTGAGCGGCCGGTTGCAGGGAAAGGTGGCGGTGGTCACCGGCGGCGCGTCCGGGCTCGGCCGCGCCGTCGTCGAGCGCTTCGCGGACGAGGGCGCCAGCATCGTCGTCGCCGACGTCAACGAGGCCGGGGCGAGGGAGCTGGCCGCCCGGCTCGGCGACGCGGCGGTCGCGATCGGCGCCGACCATACCGACACCGGACAATGCGAGGCGGCGATCGCGCTGGCGCTGGAAACCTTCGGCAAGCTGGACATCCTGCACGCCAATGCGGGCGGCCCGTTCACGGGCCCGTTCCAGGACGTCGACGACGCGACGCTGGAGCGCGTCATCGATGTCAACCTGATGGGCAGCCTGAAGATGGTGCGCGCCGCCATACCGGCGCTGGAGCGTCAGGCCCGGGCGACCCCGTCCGGCGCCTCGATCCTCGTCACGTCGTCGCTGCAGGGCCTGAAGGCGAAGCCGAATTTCAGCCTCTATACCGTCGCAAAGCACGGTCTGATCGGCCTCGTCAGGAGCCTCGCGCTGGAACTGGCGCCGAGCAACATTCGCGTCAACGCGGTCTGCCCGACCGTCACCGAGACGCCGATGCTCGCCCATTTCCTGCCCGGCATGGCGGCCGAGAAGGACGAGGCGATGAACCGGTTCCGGGCGACGATCCCGCTCGGCCGGATGCCGGAGCCCGTCGATACGGCCAACGCACTCCTGTTCCTCGCTTCCGACGAGGCTCGGATGCTGACGGGCGTGGCGTTGCCGGTCGATGGCGGCCAGATGGCGATGTGAACGATGAAATGAACGTCGCAGCACCGGCCGAAGAAAGCCGGCGGCGATCGGAGAGGAACTGCCCGGAATGCTCGAAAGATTCAGGCTCGATGACAGGGTGGCGGTCGTCACCGGCGGTGGCGGCGGCCTAGGCTCGCTCGCGGCGCAGGCCTTTGCGTCGGCCGGCGCCGATGTCGCCCTTGTCGGCCGCAATGTCGGGAAGCTGGAGGAGACCGCCGGAGTCGTGCGCGATTGCGGCCGCGCGGCTCATGTCATCCAGGCGGACGTAACCGATGCGGCTTCGATGGCGGCGGCGGTCGAAACCCTGGAGGCGGCGGCGGGGCGCGTCGACATCCTGTTCAACAACGCCGGCATCACCTCGACCAGGACACTGCTTGAAACCGAGGTCGCCGACTGGCAGAGGCTGTTGGACGTCAACGTCACCGGCACGTACCTGACCATCCGCGCGTTCGCGCCCTCGATGATCCGCGGCGGTGGCGGCCGGATCATCAACATGGGGTCGATCCTGTCGGCGCGCGGCATGGCGAACAGGGTCGCCTACAGCGCCACCAAGGCGGCGGTCGCCAACATGGCCTCGGCTCTGGCCTTCGAATTCGGGCCGCACGGCATCACCGTGAACACGCTGGCGCCGACCGTCATCGTCACCGACCTCAATCGCGAGGCGGTGCGCACCCAGCCCGAACTGTACGAAGGCGTCGTCCGCCGTACGGCGATGGGACGCCTCGGCGAACCGGAGGATCTGGCCGGCGCGCTGCTGCTGCTCGCCTCCGATGCCGGCTCCTTCATCACCGGCCAGACGATCTTCGTCGACGGCGGCTACACGGCGGGCTGACGGCATGCTGATCCAGGTCCTCAACGGCGTCGTCTATGGCGGTCTCCTCTATCTCCTGGCCGTCGGCCTGGTGCTGATCTTCGGCCTGCGCGAGATCGTCAACTTCGCCCACGGCGCGCTGTTCATGCTCGGCTCCTACATCGGCTTCTCGATTGCGGCGAGCTACGACTTCTGGCTCGGCCTCCTTGGGTCGCTGGTGGCGATGACGGCGATCGGCATCTGCCTTGATGCGGCGGTTCTGAGGCCGCTCCGCAAGCACGACCACATGGTCACGGTGCTCGTCACCTTCGGCATTCTTCTCGTCCTCGAGGCATTCGCGACGGCGGTATGGGGCAAGTCCTACCGCTCCATGACGCCGCCTGCGATCTTCTCCGGGACGGTCGACATCGCAGGCCAGCCATTCCCCGTCTACCGGCTGTTCGTGATCGCCGTGAGCCTGTGCGTCGCCGCTGCGCTGACCGCCTGGCTCCGGTTCTCGCGCATCGGCCTGTATGTCCGCGCGTCGAGCGTCGATCCGACGACGACGGCCATCCTCGGCGTCGACACGGACCGGCTGAGCCTGATCGTCGTGGGCCTCGGTACCGGCCTTGCGGGACTGTCGGGCGTGGTCGCGGCGCCGCTGATGGCGCTGTCGCCGACGATGGGCAACTTCATCCTGATCGAGAGCTTCATCGTCGTCGTGGTGGGCGGTCTCGGCAGCTTCTCCGGTGCGCTGGTCGCCGCACTTCTGATCGGGCAGATCCACAATTTCGGGGCGATCTATCTGCCCTGGGCGTCGACCATGCTGCCGTTCCTTCTCATGGTCGGGGTGCTGATCTGGCGGCCGTCCGGGCTTGCGGGCAAGCGCACATGACGACCGCCGACACCCGCATCGACGGTCCCGGCTTTCGCGTGGCGCGGCAGCGCAACGGCCGGCTGGTTGCCATCGCCTGCATCGCGCTGGCGCTCGGCTTCCTGGCCCCGCACCTGATCCCGTCGCTGCTCTGGATGTCACTGCTGACGCAGGCCGTCGTGGACATGACGCTCGCCACCAGCGTCGGCATCCTGTACCGGCAGAACGGCCGCATCAGCTTCGGCCAGGCCGCCTTCTTCGGCCTCGGCGCCTACACGTTCGGCGTCATTACCGTCCGGGAGTTCGGCTCGGCCGAGCTGGCGCTTGTCGCAGCCCTCGTGGTGCCGACGCTCATCGCCTTCCTGCTCGGACTGGTGATTGCCCGCATCCCGGGCGTGGCGCATGCCATGCTGACGCTTGCCGTGGGTCAGGCGCTCTACGAGATCGCGTTCAAGTGGCGCGCACTCGCCAACGGCGATGACGGCATGAGCGTGCCGCTGCCCGACACGATTTTCGGGATCGACAGCGATTTCTTCCAGTCGCCGGCAACGATGCTGGTGTTCTGCTGGTCGCTGCTCGTCCTGACCCTCTTCGGGCTCGCGCTGATGGCCCGCAGTCCGTTCGGCCAGCTGACCGAGGTCATCCGGGAGAACGACGAGCGGGCGCGGTTCATTGGCTACGGGACGACGCTGCCCCGGGCGATCATCTACGGCGTCTCCGCCTTTATCGCCGCGATGGCGGGCATCCTCCAGACGCTCTACGACGGCTACATCTCACCGCAGATGCTGCACTGGAGCGCCTCCGGCATGGCCCTGATCATGGCGATCGTCGGCGGTCCCAAGATCCTGTGGGGACCCGCGCTCGGCGCCTTCATCCTCTTCTTCTTCAAGGACATCGCCGGGGACGCCACGGAATACTGGCCGGCCCTGGTGGGCGGCACGCTGATCGTGGTCACGCTGCTGCTGCCGGAGGGCTTCGCCGGTCTGATCCTCAAGCTTCTCGCCCGCGCCACCGGCCGGGCGGACAGGGGGCGGTCATGACGGTTGCTCTGGAAGGACGTGGTCTCAGTCGCGCCTTCGGCGGCTTCCGGGCGCTCGACGGGGTCGATATCTCGGTTGAATCCGGGCAGATCCGCGGCCTGATCGGGCCCAACGGCGCGGGCAAGTCGACGCTGATCGACGTGCTGTCGGGCCGCGCGCAGAACTGGTCGGGTCAGATCTTCCTCGATGGCGAAGAGATCACCCACCTGAAGATCCAAGACAGGCGCCACCGCGGTCTGGCCAGGTCGTTCCAGCGCACGAACATCTTTCCGACGGTGAGCATCGGCATGCAGCTCACGGTCGCCTCTCGGGCATTAGGCGATTCCGGCCTGGCCGAAGTGGTCGAGGCGCTGAATCTCGGCCCGCTGCTCGACCATCAGGCGGCGAAAGTCAGCTACGGCGACCAGCGGCGTCTCGATCTGGCACTGGCACTTGTCGGACGTCCCCGGGTGCTGCTCCTGGACGAGCCCGCTGCAGGGCTGACCGTCGAGGAATCTCTCACGCTGGCAGGGATACTGCGTGATCTCGTGCGCCGGTGGGGAACCACGGTCCTCATCGTCGAGCACGACATGGAGGTGATCTTCTCGATCTGCGACCGGATCACCGTTCTCAATCTCGGCAAGACGCTGGCGGAAGGCGGTCCGGACCAGGTTCGGCGCGATCCCGCGGTCGTCTCCGCCTATCTGGGATCTCAGGCGTGAGCGTTCTTCTCGCATTCGACCAGGTCGACGCATATTACAGCCAGGCACGAATCCTGAACGGCGTGTCCTTCGAGGTCGGCGCCGGCGAGCGGGTCGCGATCCTCGGTCGCAACGGGGTCGGCAAGACGACGGTCGTGAACACGCTCTGCGGCATCGCCGATATCCACGCCGGCGCGATCAAACTGGGCGGCAAGCGCTACACCGACGTTCCACACTACCTGGCGGCCCGGTCCGGGATCGCAATCGTCCTGCAGGGGCGCGGGATCATTCCCAATCTCACGATCGAGGAAAACCTGATGCTTGGCGGGGCGGTCGACCGTCCCGGCCGCTGGAACCTCGACACCGTTTACGAACTGTTCCCCATCCTTGGCGAGCGCCGGCGCAATCCGGGCCTGGGCCTGAGCGGCGGCCAGCAGCAGATGCTGGCGATCGGCCGCGCCCTCATGGCCAATCCCGAACTCCTCGTCCTCGACGAGCCGAGCGAGGGGCTCGCCCCGGTCATCATCGACGAGCTGGCCGAGCTGTTCCGCCACGTGGCTGACGAGGGAACGGCCATCATGCTCATCGAGCAGAACATCAACCTGATCCAGCGGGTGGCCGCCCGCTACTACGTGCTCTCCAAGGGGTCGGTCACCGAATCCGGCGATCTCGCCGGCATGACGACACAACAGTTGCAGGACCACATCACGATCTGAGGGTCCGCAGCGGAACGGTCTTCCGTTTCGCGGTCGGGGGCAGCAGGGCTCCCGCCGAACCAACAAGGTGAAGGGAAGGAAAACGGAAATGACGATCAAAGAGCACCTACGCACCGGAGCGGCACTCGCCACCGCCGCCGCCATAGCCCTCGGCGGCCAGGCGGCGTCGGCGGCCGAAACGCTGAAGATCGGCGTTCCGACCGATCTGTCGGGCACCTATGCCGACCTCGGCAACCAGGTCATTCGCGCGGTCGAGTTCGCCGTCGCCGAGGCGAAGTCCGGCGGAATGGACGTCGAGTACAAGTCGCTCGATACCGAGGCGAATCCGGAGAATGCCCGCAAGCAGTCGGAGAAGCTGGTTCGCGAGGGCTATCCGATCATCCTGGGCCTGATCGCCTCGGGTGAGGGCCTCGCCATTGCGCCGATGATGGAGCGCTGGGGCGGCCTGTACATCTCCACCATCAACAAGGCCGATGCCCTGACCGGCGACCAGTGCCAGCCGCGCGTGTTCCGCGTGAACACGCAGAGCGCCATGGATGCGCTGACGATCAAGCCGTGGCTGAACGAGCGCAAGGAGAAGAAGTGGGCGGTCGTGGCCGTCGACATCGCCTGGGGCCAGGGGTCCAGCGCAGCGTTTGCCGAAACGGCAGAGTCCGCCGGCAAGGAGATGGTCGGCCAGTTCTTCATTCCGCCGAACACGAACGACTTCGCCCCCTACATCCAGCAGGTCAAGGATTCGGGCGCCGAGGGTATCTGGGTCGTGCTCGCCGGGCGCGACGCGATCAACTTCGCCCAGCAGGCAAAGCAGTTCGGCCTGATCGATGCGATCACTGTGGCCGGTCAGAGCTTCACCACCGACAACACCGTGAAGTCGCTGGGCGACGTCGCTAAGGGCATCTACGGCATCATCAACTACAGCTCCACCCTCGACACACCCGAGAACAAGAAGTTCGTCGAGGACTGGCGCAAGATGTACGACGACGATCCCACCAACTTCGAGGGCGAGACCTATCTCGGCATGCAGGTGCTGTTTCAGGCGGTCGAGAAGGCCGGCAGCACCGATCCGGAGGCCCTTCAGAAGGCCCTGTCCGGCGGCGAGTTCGATACGATCATGGGCAAGCTGACGATGCGTGCCGAGGATCACCAGCTCCTGACGCCGAACTATTTCGGCGTGGTCGAGGAGCAGGACGGCGCGCTGCGCCCGGTCATTACGATGACCGCGACGCCGGATCAGGTCGCTCCGCCGGTCACCTGCAAGATGTAGCAGGCAGGCGGCACACGACGAAAACGGGCCGGCACCCTCTGGATGCCGGCCCGTTGTTTTTCGGGAGGTCGTTCGGTGATTTCAGGCGCGCCAGGAGACCTGCGCCCATCCCAGGTCGGCCAGCGGCCGCGCGAGGCGCCCGACCTCAAGCGCGTTCGGCGCGCTGGCGCTGCCTTCCAGGGCCCGCGCATAGATGCCCTGGGCGATCGACGCGAAGCGGAACAGCGCGAACGCCTTGTAGAAGTCGAACTCGGCGATCTCCTCGCGGCCCGTTCGCCGGCAATAGGCCGCGACATAGTCGGCCTGGAGCGGGATGCCGAGGGAGGGCAGGTCGAGATCGCTGAGGCCGCCGAGGTTCGGTGTCGTGCTGGGCAGATCGTAGACCATGCAGTTGTAGGCGACGTCGCAGAGCGGATGGCCGAGCGTCGCCAGTTCCCAGTCGAGTACCGCGAGCACCTTCGCGCTGTCGCGCGCGAAGACGAGATTCTCGAGCCGGAAGTCGCCGTGGGCGATGGCGTGCTCCTCGCCGTCGGGAATGTGCTCCGGCAGCCACGAGATCAGCGCTTCGATCGGCTCGATCGTCTCGGTTTCGGCGGCTCTGTACTGCTTCGTCCACAACGCGATCTGCCGCGCCACGTAGTTCGACGGCCGGCCGAACGTCTCGAGCCCCGCCGCGGCGTAGTCGATCGCGTGCAGGGTGGCCATCGTCTCGTTCATGGAATCGTAGATCGCCGCCCGTTCCTCCGCCGTGCAGCCGTGCAGGGCCGGATCGCGGAAGACCCGGCCGTCGAGGTAGTCCATCACGTAGAACGGCGTGCCGATCACCTCGGGATCCTCGCACAGGTGCCGGACCGTCGGCACCGGCAGCGCCGTCGCCGCGAGCTTCTCGAAGACCGCGTATTCCCGCTCGATCAAGTGCGCCGAGGGCAGCAGGTCGCCGGGCGGCTTCTTGCGCAGCACGTAGCGCCGCGACCCTGCATCGAGCAGGAACGTCGGATTGGACTGGCCACCGCGGAACTGGCTCACGTCGAAGGCCGACGCCGGGTCCGGCAGCTTGTCGGAGAGATAGGCCTGAAGGCGGCCGAGGTCGAAGCCGTGGCCCGTCCGGATCGACGTGGTTTCCATCCCCGCCGCCGCGGGCCCAGTGGCATCGGCCCCGGTCGGACCAGCCACGGTCGCCTCGGCCTCGTTGGGGGCGGGCCTGCTCTCCAGCTTCGTCACTGCGCGTGATCCTTCTGTCCGATTGCCAAACTGTCGGACAGAACTTATAGGAACCCTACCAGGTGCCTGCAAGCGGCGTCGTGCGGTAGCGGTGGCGTTCCCGGTGCCGACCGACGTAGGTGCGGCATCAGCGGCCGAAGATCGCCGCCCGGGCCCATTCCACGATCCGGCAGTCGGCGGAGGTGAGGTCGTCGCCGGCGCCGTCGCCGCGCTGCTGCGCGCAGGGCTGCACGAACATCGACAGGCGGCCGCGGCTCTGCCAGGCCTCTGGATCGACGATCGGCTCGTAATAGCCGAGGTCCGACGGCCACAGCACCACCGTCTCCGCCGTGTCGCCCGCTTCCGCGTCCTGCGGCACAATGACGGCCATCAGCCGGCCGCCGTACTCGGCGCTGCGGAACACCACGAGGCCGCGGCCGTCCGGGGCGAACAGCAGGTAGGGCCGGCTGTGCGGCAGCGGCAGCGTGCCCCGGCCCGACAGGGCGAAATCGGTCGCGAAGTCGCTGACCCTCGTCGCCCGCCAGCTTCCCGACCGGCGCCGCACCAGCCGGACCTGCGGCACCTCGTCGGCCGGATCGCGCCACCACGTCACGGCGGCGGGCTGGCCGTGCGGATCGACGGCGGCGCCGGCCTGGTTCATGAGATCGCTGCGAAACGGCACCGCGGCGACACGTTCGGTGTGCATCGGCCCGGCCGGTCGCGGCAGCGCCATCCCGGAGAGCGTTTCGACCGCACCCAGGTCGTCGCCGCGGAACGCGACGAGGTCGAGGCCGGAATTGACCACGTCGGCTCCGGCCTCCGGCGGCAGCCGGAGCCGCCAGACCAGAAACGCGCACACCGTGCCGTCGTCCAGCACCACCGGCCGATTCAGGTAGGGGCCGGCGCAGTTGCGGTGGCCGCGGCCGTCCAGCAGCGGCTCCGGAGGGTCGACCCAGCGTCCGCTCGCCTCGTCGAACAGACGCAGGCGCAGGGCGCCGCTGTTGGGCAGCCCTTCGCGGTACAGCATCACCAGCCGCGGCGGATCGCCGACGGTGAGGAAGCTCGGATAGGTGACCGAGTCGGTGACACGGGCGAGATCCGGCCGCGACGGCGAGAACTCGGAGATATCCAGGCCCGGCGGTCCCTTGAGCAGCTTCACCGTGCTGGCGTGCGCGCCATAGCCGAGATGGATGCACCTGTCGCGGTCGATGCCGATGCTGATCGACCGGTGCGCGTCCCAGGGCAGGTCGTCGGGGCTTTGCGGGGAAATCTCCGTCCTCTGCACGGCGTCGCCGGTCAGGCTGCGCCGAAAGACGACCACCTGTCCCTGCGGGCCGTAGTAAGCACCGATCTGCGCCTCGCCGACGGTCAGTATGCCCTCGCACCGGAACGCCGAGGCGTTGACGCTCGATCCGGCCCAGGCCTGGCCAAGCGGACAGTCTGTCAGGGGCGGGACGTGCCGCGCGTCCATGTCTACCGGGGCGTCAGCACGCTCGGGAGGCTGCCCGGCATGCGAAACCCCGGATGCGGGATCCAATCGGGAGGGCCGTCGTCGGCCGGCTCGATCCTGTATGCAGTCATCGCGTCGAGAAACAGCGCCGCCATCTGCCGGCCCGGCCGGGACCCGACGCAGGTATGCGCGCCTGCGCCGAAGCCGAGGGTTACCGGACCCTTGCGCTCCGGATCGAACAGCCAGGGGTCCGGAAATGCGAGCGGATCATGGTGGGCTGCCTCGAAGTCGATGAATAGCGAACTGCCGGCGGAAATCTGCTGGCCGCCGATTTCGACGGCCGCCGTGGCGCGCCTGCGGCTTCCCCGGCGGACGGGCCCCAGGAAGCGCATGGCTTCTTCCACCAGCCGATTGCGGGGCGCCTTCGTCTGCATGGCGGCCTCCGCGAACTGGGGATGTCGCTGCATCAGCAGGACAAGATTGGCGAGGAAGCCCGCCGACGTCTCCACCGCCGCCACGATCAGGAACAGGAGGAGACCGCAGATCTCCTCGTCGTCCAGCTCGAACCTGCGGCTGCCGAGCTCGACGGCGTCGTGCAGGCGCCCGGCGCCGGCGCGGCGGGCTGCGGCGATGGCGTCGAGCACGCATTTCGTCACCTTGCCGGCTTCTTGGTCGAGGTAGGGCAGCGGCGCCGTGTTGGGGCCCGCGGCCCACTGGATCATGATCTTTCGATTGGCATGGTCGAGGTGGCTGATGGTGTCGCGGTCCAGCCCAGCATAGTCGGCCACCACGACCAGCGGCAGCGCGTTGCAGATGGGAACCATGTCGCAGGGCTCGCCGGTGGCAACGCCCGACAGCAGGGTGTTGGCGTGATCGGCGATGGCCTCGGGCGACGCCGGCGCCGACTTCTGCAGGATGCGCAGGAATTCGCGTCCCTTGGGGTGGAACGGCGACGTCCGGGCGATCAGGACCCCGCTCATGAAGGAGGCCAGGCTGGGCAGGTCGACGGAGCGCGAGCGCTGGAGCACCCACATCTCCTGGGCCATGTCGATCGTCGTGACGGACTGGTGGCGGAGCGCCTCCTGGCAGTCCGCGTAGCGGGTGATGCGCCAGTCGGCCAGGGGCCGTGCCCCGGCCGGCGGACCGGATTGGGCGATATCGGCAAGGCCGAACCGCGCACGGATATCGGCTTCAAGGTCGCTCATGGCCGCGTCACCGTACCTGTCTGGGCATCGAAGAGCCAGCCGGGCGCGCGAACGGGCGCCAGCGGCTTCTTGCGGATCTTCATGTACTCGAGCGCGAGCTTGCGAAAGATGGCATGGTCTTCGGCATTCGTCGCCACCCCTCCGTGAAACTGATGGAAGGTTCCCTCGTTGGCCAGTTTGATGAGCTGGGTGCCGGGAAGGGCGCAGGCGCGCGAGAAGATGTCGGGGTTCGCGGCGCCGCCGCCGGCGCTGGTGAAGCGCTTCTCGTAGCCGCCGAGTTCATCCCAGAGGGCGCGCGGCATGCAGATGGAATTGGTCTCGAGCATCTGGCCGGGCCAGCCCTCGCCGACCTCGAAGACCGAGATGTCGAACAGTCGATAGCCGTCGTTCGGCCAGTCGATCGATGCCAGCAGGGCGGCCTCCGTGGCCTCGTCATACCCCTCCCGGACGCTGTGGTACTGGGGCTTGGAGCCGAGATGGTAGTTGTAGCTGGCCACCACCGGCTTGGGGTGGAGCGCGCAGGCGCGCAGGCAGGCGTCGATAAGGCCGGGCGAGGCGAGGCGGGCGGCATCGATCCAGACGGCCACGATCGGCGCTGTCGCCTGCGAGAGGCCGAAGTTCAGTGCCGGCACCGGCGAACCCGGCGCGTCGCGCCAGGCATGCAGGGTGATGTCCAGCCCGGGTGTAGCAATTTCCTCGGCCGTCGGCGGCACAGGCGAGCCGTTGTCGACCACGATCACTTCGCAGCGGCCGGGCCGGCAGTTGCGCTGATAATCGGGCGCCAGCGAGCGAAGCGTCCGCCGCAGTTGCGGGGTCATGTCATAGCTCACCAGCACCAGGCTGATCTCATGCCTCATGCCGAACTCGCTCTAATGCGGTTGCAGCACGCCGCCGGCAACGAGATTGTCGAGGACCCCATTCAGCGTCGGCGTCTCGAACAGCACTTCGGGATCGATCTCGATTTCGAACTGCTCTTCGAGGATTCCGGCCATGATGACCAGCTCGGCCGAATCCAGGCCGTAGGAATCGAACCGCGCATCGGGGGAGAAGTCTGCGCGCTGCATGTCCAGCGCCGAGACGATGTAGCCGGTCATCCATTCGGATGCCTCGGTTCGCGTCGGCACTCGTTTGGCTTCTTCGATGCTGATTGGAACCCCCATCGGTTACGCGACCCCACCTGCAACGGCGGCCGAAAAGCTGCCCCTGGCAATGGTCGACAATGCCACGTAGTGGTGATCCACACCAGCTTCGCGGTGCACCCGGATCTGCGGATTGCCTGCCAGGCGATGCGCCTGCTGCAGGTCGAGCTCGCACGCGCCGCCGACATGCAGATCGACGCGCATTGCGGGAGCCTGGGCCAGCTCGGTGACGACGTCGCCGAAACGTTCCGCCTCCCGCGCTCCCGGCTGCTGCTGCATCCACCGCAGCGTACGCTGCAGGCGGGCGGGCGTTCCCTGGAACTCGGGATCGACCGTGGTGAGGGCCCCGAACGTGACGACGCGGCCTGCGCCGAGCCTGGCGCCGTAGCGTATCGCGGCCAGCCCGCTCACGGACGCGCCGACGGTCACCAGTTCGCCGCCGTCGAGGTCCGCGATGATCCGTCGCAGGCCCGTCAGCGTCGCGGTTATGTCGGGACCCAGCGAGCGCAGTCCGGTGAGCGCGGAGCCGAAAACCGTGTCGCGGAGGTAAATGACGTGGACCGGCAGGTCGGCGAGGAGGGCGTCGATGCAGGCGATCGGCAACATCATGAAGTTGCCTGTCAGCGTCGCGAATACCAGGACCGTCATGCTTGCGCCCGGTGTCCTGACCACCTGCACCTCCGCGGCCGGATCGTCGCTCAGCCGCGTCCGCTTCCACGTCGCGTCGGGTATGGTCGTCAGGACGGTCAGCAGCGGGCGGGACACCTTGCCCCAGTGCGACTCCGGATCGAGCGCTTCGAGGATACGCCTTGCGTCCGCGAAATCCGACGCCTGAAGGCAGGCCTTTGCCACCTCGAACCGCAGCATGGCGTTGGGATCCGGGGAATCGAAGTTGGCGCGGATCAGGCGATACAGCTCGGCCCACTCCGTCCGCGCCATAGGCAACTGGCTGAAGACGCGAACGAACACCGCATCGCCGGGAAATCGGGTCAGGGCGTCCTTGAGGATTGCCAGGACTTCCGGGTCGGCCACCGGAACCAGGTTGGAGAAGCGCCGATGCTGGATCAGCGCGTTGAGATGGAGCATCGCCGCCCAGCCCGGCAGCGGTGACAGGGTCGCCGATCGCGAGAACGCCTCCAGAGCCTCTTCGACGTGACCCAGCGCGAGCCGCGCACTGGCGATGTCGCGCAGCAGGGCGGGGTCGTCGGGCGCGGCCGACAGGCGGCGCTCCAGGATGTCCCGGGCTTCCGGGCTGCGTCGGTTGGCGGCCGCCAGGTTTCTGGCGATTCTGTTCTTGTCTTCGTTCGGGAGCGAACTGTCCTCTACCCTGGTTCGATAGAGTGCGATCGCGGCACCCGGGTCGCCATTGGCCATGTGGGCGCTCACGAGCCGGGCGAGCAGCCATGGGTTGTCGGGCCATTGGTCGAGGAGCGCCTCGCAATAGGTTACGGCCTCGGCATGCCTGCCCTGCACCGCGAGGATTTCGCTCCACAGCAGATGGCAGCGCAGGTCGTCGCGGTAGTCGGCAAGCAGGGACCTGGCCTGCTCGACGGCGGTTTCGATACGGTTGGCGGCCAGGTCCTCACGCACGGCGGCCGATCTCGCGGCCCGATCGGACGGGCGGTCGTTCACGGCGCCCTCCCGGCGGACCGGCCCGCAACCGGCTGCAGCAGCCAGCCCATCCCGCTCGTCGCCAGCCCGTTCGAAACGTAGCGTCGCAGGAACTCCGCCCGTCGGAGGCGGCCGGCGCCCGGATCTGCGATGGCGGCGACGACGCGCTCCCAGTGTCCATCCAGTGCGGCGAAGACGGACTGAGGGACCCGGACGGACGTTCCCAGGGTTTCCGCCGCCCGGGCCAGACCGTCAGGCCAGTCGGACACCACGTCGTCGGGGCGGCCGAGATGGTCTGCGAGCCCGGAGAACTTGCGGAAGGCCGGGCGGGCGACGATCACACCCGGTCGATCATAGCAGTGCGCCGTGACGTAGCCGTGCATCGAATTGCCGACATAGACACGCGAGTAGGCAATCGCCGCGGCGATCTCGCGAAGGCCGCTGGGGTCGTCGAGACAGATGTGAGGCCGCGACATCGCATCGCTCATGGCGCGCGCCGCGGCCGCGTCGCCGAGGCTCGGGCCGATGGCGACCAGCACCGGTGTGAGGCCGCGTTCGGCGGAGAATGCATCCACCATCGCGGCGAGATCGGCCAGTTCCAGCGGCCCCAGTCCGGCAGTGCGCACGTGAACGGCCATCAGCGCCGCTTCGGCCGGTATGTCCTTGCGCGCCGCGAGAGCCTCGAAAGCCGGTCGCAGGGAATCCAGCGGCCACACCCGCGCCAGATCGAGAATGGTATCCGGCACCACGCCGACATCCGTCTGGTGGCCGGATCCCAGAAACCGCATGCCCGGCGCGTCGCGCACGGCGACATAGTCGGCTGCGGCGAGGGCCGGTTCCACGGCAGTGCGCCGGAGTTGCTCGGGAAACGGCGAGGGGACTCCCGGCGCGTTCCAGACGACCGGAATGTCGGAGAGCGCGCCGGCAAGCGTGGCCCCGAACCACAGCGACGGATAGGCCCAGGCCGGCAGGTCGCCGACGCGGTACTCCTGCAGGAAACCTGCAGGCCAGGAATGGATGATTTCCCCGCCGCCGATAAGAACCGCGTCTCCGGTAAGCCCCGCCGGCAGGTTGCCGAGTGACTCCACCGCCGGAGCATCCCCGAACACCGTCCGCTGCTTGGTCGGCGAGACCGGCACCACCTGCCAGCCGTGCGGCGCCAGACGATGGGCTGCGACGATCGGGAACAGCAGATCGCCGTAATTCGCGACATCGAAGGTCCCGAACTGAAGGGCGCGGCGGGCGGAGGTGTCCGGATCGGTCATTGCAGCAGATACCAGCGCCGCCTTCCGAAGCGCGAGAAGTAGGGGGGCTCCATCAGGGTGACCGAGTTCCAGCCGGCTTCCTCGACGGCGTGCAGGAGGCCCGGCTCGTCGAGCCAGAAGGATTCCTCGTTGCCGAACGAGGACCAAACGTTGCCAGTCTCCTGCAGCATCGCACCGGAATAGCCGAGTTCGCTGCAAGGTCGTATGCGAGGCGATTCCAGGCCCATCTCCTTGACGAGGTCGGGGCACCAGACCTCGGTATCGACGATGGTCGGACGGCCTTCGCAGCGCCGCAGGAGATCGATCTGCTCTTCCAGGCGGAGGTGGTAGAGAAGACCGATGATGCCGATGACGTCGAAGCCGTGCAGCGGGAAGGTCCGGATGTCGGCAAGGATATGGACGATTCCCTCCGGGTCCGAACCGGTCCACGGTGGGCGTGCGTCGACCGCCGTCACGGTGTAGCCGTTGTCCCTGGCGCGCTGGGCAAACATCAGCGGGCCGGCGCCGAGATCGACGAAGCTGCGTCCCGCCGCATCCCCGAGTTCCTTCAGAACGAGTTCGAAAACCCGCATCCGGTAGGAGAGCTGCTGCAGCGACTTGCCACTGAGTGCCTCGGGGGGCGGGCAGGCGAAAGGAACGTCTCTGCTTTCGATAGACAGAGTCATTTCAGGAAGTGCCTCGTGTGTGCGGGTTGTCGGACGGGAGACGGTGTATCGGAGTTCTCCCGATTCGGATCGGCTGGAAGTGCCGCAGGACGGAGAGGTCCCGGTTCTTCAATCGCAGGCGGGTGGCATCGCGCTGCAGCTTGCCGCTCACGGTTCGTGTGATCGCGCCGTGCGGCACCACGAAGATATCCAGCGGCAGGATACCGTGCGTTTCCGAGATCGCTTCGGCAAGTGCGGGCAGCGGGTCGGGAGCCGGAAGTTCGCCGCCGCGCGCCAGTTCGCACACGATGATCAGTCCCTCGTCGCCCTCTTCGGTGCCGCGACCATCGAGAACGCCCAGCGCTGCGACCGCACCCCACGATGCGGCGCCGGGTTGTCTCAGCACGGTCTGCTCGACATCCTCGGCGTAGATGTTCATGCCGCGGACGATGATCATGTTCTTGCATCGCCCCACGACGTAGAGCGATCCGTCCCGCACGGTACCGAGATCGCCGGTCCGCAGGTACCGGCGGCCGTCGATCTCCAGCTCGCGCCCGGGATCCGGCCGGACGCTGCCGTCGGCCTGCCAGAAGCCGGGGCTGACCTGTTCGCCGGCGACGCAGATCTCCCCGATGGCATCCGCGGGCAGGCGCCTCGTGCCCTCCGGCTCCACCACCGAAATTGCGGTGCCGTTGCGCGGATAGCCGCAGCAGACTGCAGTAATCGCTCCGCCGCCCTGGCGTGGCAGCGAGGCGGTTTGGACGCCGCTGCCGCGATCGCCTCCTGTGACGAACAGCGTCGCTTCCGCCAGGCCGTAGCAGGGGTAGAAGGCCCCCGCCGGGAAGCCGCTTGCCGCGAAACGGTCGGCAAACCGCGTGAGCGTGCCGGCGCGCACCGGCTCGGAGCCGCAGAAGGCGAGGCTCCATCGGCTCAGGTCCAGGGTCCGCGCCTGGTCCCGGTCGATCGCCCGCACACAGAGGTCGTAGGCGAAATTCGGCGCCCCGGCCGTCGTTGCCTCGAAGCGGTCCATCGCCCGCAGCCACCTGACGGGCTTCTGCAGGAACGACAGCGGCGACATCAGGATCGCGGTCGCGCCGATGCTGAGCGGCTCGAGGACGCAGCCCAGAAGGCCCATGTCGTGGTGAAGCGGCAGCCAGCTGACCGTGCTGTTGGTGGCGTCCTGCGCGAATGCGGACTGTATCATCGCGAGATTTGCCGAAACGTTCCCCCCCGTCACCACCACGCCTTTGGGGTTGGTGGTGGAGCCGGACGTGTACTGCAGGAAGGCGATATCGTCGGCCGGCCGTTGCGGCGGCGTTTCGCCGGGCTCGCCCGACACCAGATCGTGCGCCGCGACGAAGTCGAGCGCCGGCGACAGCGTCCGCAGCGTCGCCCAGGCATCCGGATTGTACCGGTCCCCGGGAGCGATCAGTGCGGCGGGCTGCGCGTGCTCGACAATGCGGAGAATGCGCTCGGCGCCGCGCGGGTCCCCGAGGGCCGGGGTCGGCACCGCGATCGCGCCGGCATACAGGCAGCCGAGAAAACAGCGCACGAAATCGAGGCCCTGCGGCAGCGCGACAAGGACGGGACGGCCCACCAGCCCCGCCGCCTTCAGGTTGCATGCAACGACTTGCGCCGACCTGTGGAGCCCGGCGTAGGTGACCTCGTCCTCAACCTCCTCACCACGGCGAAGAAAGCGAAGGGCGACCTGGTCGCTCCTGCGGGTCGCATGCCCCGCAATCTGTGCGACGAGGTCGGGCGCGAGCGATCTGGGCGACGCAGGAGCTGTCATCTGCGGCGCCGAGACACGAAACTCAGAACCCTGCCGCACATGTCGTCATCGGTCGCGTATGGCACGGCAATCGTCGGAAGCCCGTATCCATCCAGGATGTCCAGCAGGTCGGCGCCGAAGTCCGTATAGACCAGCGAAAGCCCGCCGCTGCCGTCGCCGTGATAGACCGCCGGCATCAGCAAGCGGTCCTCGTCGCCGCTGGTATCGACCCGCGACACGCACTTTTCCGCCATTTTCGCGGTAACCGGGATGGAAAAGACGTGATAGCCGCCGGGCTTCAGGATGCGGTGTAACTCCGTCCACGCTGCGTCGGGTCTGCGGACGTGCTCCATGATGTCGGAGGTGACGACAAGGTCGAATGTCTCCGGCCCGAAGCTCGTCGCCGTGAGGTCCTGGCACTCGATACCGTTCACCAGGTCGCCGCTGCGCATCCTCGGGTCGAAGAGCGACGACTTGTAGACCGGGGCTTGCCGCAGATAGGGACGAAACGGACCGGCCTGGCCGGGCTCGAAGACCGACTTGTCTGCGAGCCCGCCCTCCGCGGCAAGGGCGCGAAGCGTTGCATACCTGCCCCCTTCAACGACGGAGAGCAGCGCCTGGGCTTGTGCCCGGTACCGCAGCGAGGCACGACAGGCCCCGCAGGCAAAGGTCTCCCTGATCTTGTCCTGCGTGCGCCGGAATACTCCATGCCAACCGCAAACGGTGCAGGTGTCCTCGACCTCGTGGGGTGAAAATCGCGGCTTGAAGGATGTCGCGGAGGGCGCGCGGGGTGGCGGCGGCCAGTTGGCCATCGCAACCTCGGATATCGTGTTCTCCTTGCTGCCGCCGGCTGTGACGATGCGATCAGGCCGGTCGGTGGCGATTGCAATGGTACAGTTGCGCGCTCCGGCACGGCCGTCGAGCCGGAGCGGCTCGCTGCGCCGTGTCTGCATCGCCACCTCCAGGCCATCGCAGTTGTTCAGGAGCACGGCCCAGTCCTCGACATCTTCCGCAACGACGTCCGCCGAGATCGCCTCAAGCGGGGTGTCCGAGTTTCCGAGGATTCCGAGCGCGCGGAAGCACTCGACGGCGTGTACGTGCAGCCGCAGGGGGGCGGATGCCGAGGGAGCGCCTTCGGGAGAATGGCGGACGTTGATTGCATTGCCCGACACGTCCCTGGCCGCCAGCGCGACCTTGCCTGACACTCCCGCCAGCGTCAGGGCATCGGCTCGTGCCCGGCGTCCGATCATCGTCATGACGATGTCGAGGTCCACGTTCCGGCAATGGACGATCTCACCGCCTCCCAGTCCGACATCGGAGACAAAGACCTGTTCCATGCGGACGTTCGAACTCTCCCGCATGGCGAATCCGAGGCCCTCGCATCGGCCGATACCGGTCGACGTGACCGTAAAGTCGTCGACCCCTTCGATCTCCAGGAGGGAGCCCTCGCGGTGGCCCCGACCGGCGATGTCGATCCCCGCGACGGAGCCTCCGCTCGCCCCCGCTTCGATGACCAGGCGCGTATCCGCGGTGAGGAACCGGAGCAGGGGCCTTTCCTGCGACGAGGATGCAAGCTTGAGCGGGACCGAAACGGTCAGGGACGTATCGATGTCGATGATTTCCGGGGCAACGAGGATCGTGGCTCCGGGCGCTGCGGTGTGAACCGCCCTCAGCAATGCTTCGCATCGGTCCACGAGGACCGGATCGGGCGGGCCGGCGGACATCATGCGCCGGGTTTTTTGCGAAAGGCCCGCCGATGCTCGTGCGGAGTCTCGGCATAGCCGATGTCCAGCCTTTCGAAGGCGGGATCGTGATCGAGAAACAGCTCGCAGATAAGCGCCACGTGCGGAACCTCGATCTGTTCGTCGGTAAAGTGCCTGGTGATGCGAGGATTTGCCGAAGGGCGCGTCGTCGGCGAAATGGCGATGGACCAGTTGTAGTCGTCCATCAGCAGGATGCCGTCCGGTTTGACCAGTTCCTTGCAGATCACGGTGGCCGGCGCATCGTGATGGAACATGTGACAGCCGTCGAGATAGATGAAGTCGAATACGCCGTCCTCGCCCGCGCGGCGCATGTCCTGCAGGACCTTGGCAAGGGCCCAGCAGTAGCTGTCGAACGTCCGCCGGGTGTTGCCGTAGGTGCGAAAATTTTCGAATCCGTGGGCCGTCAGATCGGCGGCAAGGTCGTCGACCTTCTCCGCAAAATCGAAGAACGAAATCTCGCCGTCCCCGTCGAGTATCCGGCACAACTCGACGGACGTCGCCCCGATGCCGATTCCGACCTCTGCAACCTTCGGGGCGGACGTCCTATCCTTTACCTGTCGCAACAGCGCCAGGGCGTGCTCGCACGGCTTGGCAATGGCCACGAACCGGGGGTCGTCTCGTCTTTCGAGCATGTCGGATCCGAGCCGATCAATCAGCTGTGCAAGGGGTTCGGCGCCTGCCGCCGAACCTGCGTCGGGGCCTGTCAGTCCTGTCGATCATGATCGCCCCCAAGCTTGCGGCCGATGGCCGACGCTGGCCGCCGAGGTTGCAATCCCGCAACGCTCTGCCGACGAACACAGTAACATGGATGTAAGCTGTCGACGCGTTGGATACCCGATTAATGTCGCAGACCTGGCTTGGCAACATTGGCCGGATCGGCCGTTGAGGCGACGAGGAGAGACCTTGCACTACATTATCCACTGCCTGGACCGTGCAGAGTCCGTGGAAAAGCGACTTTCCCACTATGAGGCTCACAAGGCCTATCTGGCCAAGGCTCCCATCTCCATTTTAATATCGGGGCCGCTGCTCGCGGACGACCACGAGACCATGATTGGAAGCTGCTTCCTGATAGAAGCCGACAGCCTCGAAGCGGCCATCGAGTTCAATCGGAACGACCCGTTTCATCGGGCGGATTTGTGGGAGCAGGTCTCGGTTCACCCGTTCCACAAGCGAATGGACAATCGGGAGTGATCTATCGGTTCGGTGCTGAGTGACCGGTCGTACCGTGCGTTCGCGATGGGGCAGGGGCGGTCCGGAGGGTTTACCCGCCCGGGATGATGACGCCGAGTCTTTCGTCGATGGCGTTGAGCCCTTCGGTGCCGGGACCGACGCGCCCTGAATCCACGGCCGCCCGGAACATACGCTTGGCCGAGTCGTACTGCCCCAGCCGGTAATAGCACCAGCCTCGAATGACCAGGAGATCCACCACTTCCGGGGCGATCTGGCGGCGCTGATCGAGCAGGGTCAGCGTCAGCGCGTACTGGCCGCGATCGTAGGCGGCAAGCGCGCGTTGGGTGATTATCTCGGTCTGCAGCTCGACAGCCCGCGCCGGTGTCTGGGCGGCCTGCGTCGAGGCCGCCGCGGCCTCGCCGGTCATCCCCTTGCGCAGGAATGCAAGGGACTTGCCGTATGAGGCATCCGAAGCGGTTTTCGCGTCTCCGGCGGCGATGGCACGTTCGAAATAGGGCACCGCAACGATGGGACGATCGAGTTCCATCAGGCACCAGGCAAAGGCCAGCGCGGTTCCCGCCGCGAGCGACCGCGGATCGGGAGCCGCTCGCGCGCAGTTGACGGGACCCGAATAGACCGCGCCGCCGCTGCCGCCCCCACGGGCGGTCGAGGCGCTGGACGTGCGCGCGACGCGGTCGGACGTGGCAAGGGCCGCAATCGCATCCGACCTGGGCGCCCACTCTTCGATGAGGGCGGCCAGCGCCTTGCTGTCCTTGTTGCGCTGATAGACGATGGCAAGGCCGAAGGCGGCCCGGTCCTCGTCGGGGTCCCATTCGAGTGCGGCGTCGAACCATCGCTCGGCGGTCGCCGTCTGATCGGTATTCAGGGCGTAGAAGCCCAGGCCCTGCGCTCCCGTGGCATTTCGTGCACGGCTGACGAATGCGGCGAAATCGGCGACCATGTCCGCTTCGAGGCGAGGCGGGGGATCGTCCGTCAACAGACTGGTCAGCACGTCGATATACGCCTTGGCGTTGGCCTCGGAGGCATCACGCCACTCTTCGGCGACGACGGCGGCCTGCTGCCTGTCGCCTGTATCCGCGAGCGCCAGCACGTAGCCTTCCGCGGCCTTGGCGTCGCCGCCCCAGTCCATCGCATCGCTGAACCAGGGAACGGCCGCTTCGGCGTCGTTCCGGGAATAGTAGTAGAAGCCGAGCAGTGTGGCGTCGGTTGCGCTCTCCTCCGACCGCGCCACCGATGCGAGCAGTTCTAGTTCTTCTCTCGAAATGTCGGGTTCGCCGTTCTCCGCCGCAGCGCCCACGCGGTCGCGCAACAGGTCCATCCGCACGGCCTCGAACTCTCCTTCCCCGCCCGGGCCGGGACGCTCGAAATCAAGCAGGCGGCTGACGTCGTCGGGGGGCAGGAGGGCGCTCGCCTTCTGGATGGTCGACAGACGCTCGGCGGGATCGTTGCAATTGGTGAGGATGTAGGAATAGAGGTCGACCGCGCGGTTCTCCTGGTCGGTTTGCGCGTAGGCTTCCCCGATATTCCACAGTGTGGACATCTCCGCGCAGACGAGCAAATCGGGATAGGCCTGCGCCGTCGCGAGAACGGTTCGCCACTGCTGGGACGTTGCCGCATTGGCGATCCGCTGCCTGGCTTCGGCCATGTCCAGAGCATTGAGCAGGGAGTCGGGCGGCTGCCAGCCCGGATCGGACTCCTGGCGTTTTGCGATTTCTTCGCGCGCGGCCGCGTAGTTTCCGTCGGAGAGCAAGTCCCACAGGAACTGCGTCTGTGGGTCGGATCCGGACAGAAGCTCATCCACATTGCGGGGCGGCACCCATTCGGGATGCAGCCGCTTGAGGCGGGCAATCTCCGCCTCCATGCGCTTTATGTCGCCCTGGGCTGCGAAATACCGCAAGGCGCTTTCATCGACACCGGCGGCGGCCCGGGGCGGGTCCGCAGGCGGTTGTGACGGAGCGGCGGCGGCAGGGGCGGTGTCCTGTGTTGTCGTCGGAGCCTGGGCGTAGAGCGTGCCGGTCTGGATCGTATCGGCGATTTCATAGGGCCGGACTTGCGCCCTCTCGCTCACCTGGGTGGCGGCACGAAGGGCGGTACGCTCGTTGGAATATACGGCGTAGACAATGGGGGTGGCGACGATACCCAGGACGATGAGAGGGACGAGCCAGCGACTCAGCATCGCGGATAGCGCTCCGCCGCAACGGAGAGGCCGAGGAGATGAAGCGTCGACGGGTAATACAGTGTTGGCGCGAACGTTTTCAGGTCGTCCGGAATCGGGGTGCCCGCAGAAGCGCAGGCGACCAGCGCTGCGAGAAATCGGTAGCCGGGCTCCTCGAGCCTCTCGGTTACCGAACCTGTCTCGAGGTTGACCACCGCGGGAACGCCGTCATTGCGGGTAATCCAGTCCGCGAAGAAAGGTGCGAGAAGCTCCCGGGTGTCCAGGCCCGCCATCATCAGGTAAAGCGGAATTCTCAGGCCCTCGTAGCCGAACAGCGGCGCCCGGTCGGGTGCCGGAGAGAGTCCCCGCTGCCCGAACTGCATCCAGTCGCTGGGCAGGTCGAGCGGCCCGAGGCCGGCGCGCGCAAGCAGCCTGGTCCCCGATTCCACTGCCGCGCGGTACGGGGCATCGGCGGCCAGTTCCTGCAGCTTCAACAGCGCGGGATAGACCCAGTAGGACAGGTTGATAACGACTTCGTCGGTCGTGCCGGCGTCCCTGAAGCCTTCGGCTCCCGGGAGGACGATCGTTTCGCCGTTTAGCGGGATCAACATGTGCTCGCCGACGGCCTTGGCGACCCGGGTGGCGATGGCAATGTACTCCGGGCTCGCCCACCGCTCACCGGCAAGCGACAACGCGTAGGCGATGAGGATGTCGCCATCGGTTGCGTTGTTGATGTCGCTGATGTGGGGTGTGGCCGCCGGATCCCACTTCCATGCGGCCAGCCCGTCGTCCCGGATCAGCAGCTCGTTGCGGGTGAAGGTCCAGATTCGTTCGAAGGTTGCCGGGTCGTCCGCGCCGAAAGCCAGCAGCATTCCATAGCCCTGGCCCTCGCTGTGCGTGATGTCGCCGTTCGCCGTGTCGATGACGCGGCCATCGGCCTGCACGAACTTCTGCTTGTAGACCTCCCAGTGCGCAGGATTCACCGTGATTGGTTCGGCCGACAGGGGCGAGCCAACCGCCACCAGCGCCGTCGCTGCGCAGCATGCGACGATCAGCCTACGGATGGCTGCGGCACATCCGGCGACCGGTCCGTTGTTGGCTCCGCCGCTCATTCGGTCCTCCCGATGCGGCGCAGCAGCATGGCGGTCGAAATGCCCAGCAACACGCATGAGAATGCGATCAGCAATGCATATGTGGCGATGTTCTCCGACAACCAATTCGCCGCAATCAGCCGGACGTTTCGTGGCGTCAGCGGACTGGTGACGACGAACTCGAATGTGGAAACCGGCGTGGTGCTCAGGCTCTGCGAGGCAGTGTCGAACGTCGCCGCGCGACCGGATATCTGGCGCCACAGCGTCGGTGCGGTGAGCTGTGCCGTGACATTTGCCAGATCCTCGGCATCGGGCGCGGTGAGCAGCGTCCAGACATGTTGCCGATCGAAACTTGGTCCCTGCGCGATCAGCAGGTCGGCTCCTGCCGGAGGGGTCATCATTGCAGATTCGCCCAATTCCACCGGGAACGACGATATGGTGATGTCGAACGTCTCCTGGAGCCAGTTCTCGAGGCGCACGAGAGCATTGCGCCAGGTGCTCGTCGTCACCCGTTCGCGCCACTCGGCTTGCAGATTGTCCGTCGCGCCGGGTGGGGTCCGCATCGTCATGGGCCCGTCGGGCGCACCTTCGCCGCGCGGGAGTGTTGTAATGTCGGGTCCGGAACCCTCGGAGCCGGGGCTGGGCGATGGCTGCCACGTCTGGCGGACGTTGGTGCTGACTCCGACCTGGGGCAGGATGCCCGGCGGCAGGCTGGCTACAGGACCGACGATCAGGGCCGCGGCATTGGCCAGTTCGGCATCCGTGGCGGCAACCTGCAACGGGATCAGCCTGCTGCGCAGTGTCGCAAGCCGCGCGCTCAGCGTACCGGCCGCCGACAGCGACTGCGGATCGGTGTCGCTGATGAGGATCGTGGTCACGCCCTCCTCGGCGTAGGGGTAGGCGCCCGCCGCGAACGGGGCAAGATCCGGCCTGCGGGCTATGCGCGCGTATTCAGGGAACCGCAGTTCGGAGCTGTCGAACAGCGCGAAGCGCGGTTGCGTGGGCGTGGTGGCGCCCGGCAGGCAGGCCGCGTCGGCACTCGTCTTGACGATCGCCTCGAGCCTTATCTCGTTGAGGCCAGGCGTGAAATTCTTCAGCGGAATATTGATCGGTTGCCGCGAGAACAGCGTGCCTCCGCGTGTCCGGATCTGGAGCGTGGAGGCGATCTGGTTGTTGACGTACACGTCGACCCTGCTCTCCGGCAGTGCGTCGCTGGCGAAGGCAGCATCGAGAAACAGCGTGGCTTCGCCGTAGGCGGCTGCGTAGAAGTCGGGAGCCAGACCCACCATGAACCGCGTCTGGAAGCGGCGGCCGGCGAACTCGATGGAGGAGACGCCGAGATCCGCCAGGCTGATCCCCCGCGATCCGGACAGCACCGCGACGTTCGGCGACCACCAGCTGCTCGTCTCGATCACGTCGGTGGGCGGATAGGCCTGCTGCAACTGCTGTGCCGAGCGTTCCAGGGTGTTGCGGATGCTTTCGGGCGTCGGGCCGCTGATCACCACGGTCGTTATGCCTGCGATGTCGGCAGGGATCACCCGGAATATCCCTTGCTGGTCGGCATCGTCGGGCCGCAGGCCGAGCCGGGACGCGACCGTATCGGCGGTTGCCACTATCAATGCGAACTCGCCGAAGCCGGCATCGGCGGGCAGGTCGTCGGCAAACCGTACGACGGGGTGAGCGAACTGGCCGATCAGCACGACTTCCTGAATGGCCTGCAACGCGGCCTCCATGACGCCCGGTGACGGGTTGCCGCCCTGAATCAGGTGGATCGTGGTGCGCCCGTTCTCGCCGACTCCGATCGCGGGCAGTTCGGCAAGCGACGTGATCTGCGCGCTCTGAGGGTTCGAGAACCGAAACCCGGTTCCCTCGCTGAACACGCGCGTCCACAATTCGTAGGTCGCCTGTTCCGTACAGTCGACGCGATGCGATTGCCGCACCTGGAACCGCACCTTGTTGTCACCGGGTGCGAGCACGCCCGCGGCTACGTCGACCTGAACGGTCCGAGCGCTGTCCGACGCGTCTATCCGAGTTTCCAGTACGATCTGGTCGTTCATTGTCACGCGCAGCCACGATTCTTCCGGTACGACGACGACGGAATTCGTGAAACGGACGCTGAATCTTGCCGGGCCTTCCGCCTGCTTGCTGGTCAGGAAGACTGTCCACGCATACGAATCAATCTCACCCGTGAACATGAAAGTCTCTGCCGGAAGAACCGGACGGTCAACAAGGGCGGTGCCCTGGGCCGGCATCGTGCGCACGGGTGCCTGCCCCGCGCGGTTCACGGGCTCGGGGGCATTGCCGCTCGGATCCATTGAAAACGGACGCGACACTCCGGGCGCCGCGGGCTGAGATTCCGCAGGGGCTTCGGGCCGCTCGTCGACGGTGTCGCCGGTCCGGGGCTCCATCTGGAACGGACGCTCGGTCTGCTGCGCCTGTGCCGACAGGGCCATGAGAACAAGGCCTGCGGCGGTTGCCAGACGCACTCCGATCAGCCAGCGGGCCGGCACGGTCATCCCTTTCCCACCCTCAAGGGGCCGCCCGCCGGGCGGGAGTGCCGCGCCGGGCGAACAGATAGGTGAGGCCGCGACCTGTCTGGAAAATCGCCATGAACAGGAACTGGATGGTGCCCCAGAGCACGCCGATGTTCACGCGCCGCCTGTTCTGGAATTCCGACCACTTGCTCGAGTCCGCATAGATCATGTCTGCGATGACGCGGAAGTCGTCCGCAGTCGGTGAGGCGACGCGGCAGCCCAGAACAACGCCTTCGCCGTTGTGGGTCGCCCGTTGCACCGTCAGTTCGATCGGCTGATTGGCCGCTTCGGAGCGCGGTCGCACAAGGCGCAGCAACAGCGTGCTGCCTTCCTCGATCCGGCCGGATTCCACGCCCGGTATCGACAGGCGGACGCCGCCGGTGGAAGCGTCGAGCACAGTTGCCGCGTGGCTTTGGCCGCCGAACGTCGCCTCGGCACGGCGAGCCAACGCGACGCGGATGTTCCGCCGCAGGTCCCGTCGTTCGGACACAACCCCGAGGGCGCAGCCGACGATGATCAGGTTGAACAGGTTCCAGCCGCCGACCACCAGCGTGATGTCGGCGTCGTAGGGTTGTTCCAGCACCCGCCAGACCGTGACCCCGACCCCGAACAGCAGGATTGCAAAGATCATGTAGAACGGCGCGGCGAGTTCGGAGATGCGGCTCTCCTCGAGCGACTCGTCCTTCGCCGTCACCTTGAACGTCGGCTTGGTGGGGTGAAGAATCGCGGAAATCGCAGCGCGGACGAGGTGGACCGACTGTATATACTCGTACAGTTCAGATATCCACGGCCATCTGTATCGCCCATACATGTAGTTCTGCATGATAACGTTTATTATCATGTAGATCGCGATATAGGCGAGAAACTCCTCGCCGGACGCGTTGAATATTTTCAGAGAAAAGAACAGGTAGAACAGCGGCGAGATTAGGAATATCAGCCGGGCGAACGGGAACAGCCAGTACAAAGTGCTGGAGGCGTAGCACAGCCTCTGCGAGAAGGTCAGGCCGCGCTTCAGGACGGGACGCTTGAGCAGCATGATCTGGATCATGCCCTGCGCCCAGCGCGAGCGCTGGCCGATGAAGGCGGAGAACGTCAGGGGCTGCAGCCCGGCGATGAGGGGGCGGTCGACGTAGACGCTGTTCCATCCGCGCGCGTGCAGGTCGATTGCCGTTTCGCAGTCTTCGGTGATGCTCACGCCGCTGAACCCGGAGCCTTCCTCCAGCGCGGCGCGGCGCAGCACGGCTGCAGATCCGCAGAAAAACGAGGCGTTCCACTTGTCCAGACCGCGCTGGATCACGCCGTAGAACATCTCGTTTTCCGACGGCATCGTGCCGAAGGTGTCGAGATTGCGCTCCAGCGGGTCGGGATTCAGGAAGAAGTGCGGCGACTGCACCAGAAAGAGCTTCGGATCCTCGGCGAAGTATCCGACCGTCTGCGTCAGGAAGTCCCGCGTCGGCGCATGATCGGCGTCGAGCACGGCGACCAGCTCCGCCTTCGAGTGGGCGAGGCCGTTGTTCAGGTTGCCGGCCTTGGCGTGCTCGTTGCGGGCCCGCGTCAGATAGCGCACGTCGAGGCTTTCGCACAGCTTCTGCAGATTGGCGCGGCGCTGCTGCGCGACGATCGCGACCGACGCGTCGTCGGCTTCGCATTTCTGGTCGGTCCCGCCATCGTCCAGGAGCCAGACCGTGAACCTGTCGCTCGGGTAGTCCATCGCCTTCGCGGCGGCCAGGGTTATGCCGAGGAGATCGTAGTCCTCATTGTAGCTGGGCACGAAGACGTCGACGGTGGGGAAGTATCCGTTCTTCGGATTCTCGCGCGCCGGCCGCGGCGCCAGCGGATCCGACACGGTAAACAGGCTGATGGCGAACATGCCTACGCAGTAAAGCTCCGCAACATACAGCAGCAGCGCCGGGATGAAGTTCTCCAGCTGCGACACCGGCGGCAGCGTGCTGGTGGTGCGCCAGAAGATGTAGCGCAGGACGATCGCCGTCCCCAGGGCCAGCGCGATGTGGCGCCACATCCCGGTGGGCCTCAGCAACTTCAGGAGTATGATCGCGACCATGACCAGCAGGCCCGCGGTCAGGTGGGCCTGCAAGCTCACCGGTTGCGTCACGAAAAACAGAACGCAAGCAGCGGACAGTATCCAGAAGACGGCTGAGAAGAATTTCATGTTCCCTACAGAAGCTTGATTCTGCCCAGTCCCCTAACTGCGGCGCTCCTCTACGTGAGTATTGTGTGTTATCGGTACATGTGATCGAGAAAAACCGGACGCTCTTGATTGCCAGTAAAAGTGCCAGCATCTGCTTCGGCAAAAGATGTCGGGCTTGACCTCGGCGTCCAGGGTTGATTCACCTACTACCAATTCAGGATCACGATGATTCGCCAAGCACCACGCGTATGATAGCCCATTGTCGACGCTCCAGGACGGGGATCCGAGAAGCCTCCAGGCGCACCGGTTCGTACCGTGTTGGCAGTGTTCGGCGAATGGATCAATATATGGTTAAGGGAGTAGTTCTGCTGCTGGCCTTGGCCGTGGCATCCTGCAGTTCCCGGGTCAACCAGCCCGCCCTCAACACCAGCGCGACCCGGCAGGTCGATCCGGGCCAGGCCTTCATCGTTCCGCCGCCCGGCGGCCCGGCGGTGGTTGCGGTCCTCGAGACCCTCTATTCCAACGCCGTGGCGCAGGAGATCGCGCTTCGCACGACCACCACGAACGAGGGCCAGAACGCCATCCACGCCAAGGTCTTCGGACCGGTCGGCGGCCCCTACGATCCAACCGAACGGTTCACGCCAAACCTGCCGACGATGAATCGGATCCACAACGAGATGCGGGAATTCCTGCCGGGCGTGAGGATGCAGGTCTCGCCGTACTTCGCGCAGAATTCCTACGGACCGTTCGGCTACGCGGTCGGGCGTGCGGCGTCCGGCGCCCTTTGCATCTACGGGTGGCAGAAGATCACCCCGAACGAGCCGCGGCCGATCCTGGCGCCGACGCGCGGCGCGGTGGATCTGCGGCTGCGCGTCTGCGATCCGACGGCGAGCGAGGACGAACTGCTGAACCTCATGTACGGGCTCGTCGTCGTCGGCACCGTCGGCGCGTTCGGCTGGAACCCGTTCGGCAAGCCGCCGCCGGCCGATCCCAACGTCGGCAGGGCGGGCTACCCGATCTCTCCGTCGAACTGGGAATACACAAGATCCGTCGTGCCGGCGGCGGCGCCGGTGGCGGTGGAGCGTGCCCCGAGCGTCCCTGCGACGCCGCGCGTCACCACCGCGCCGCCGGCGGAGACGACCATAAAGCCGGGCTACCCGCGGATCCCGGATCCCTCCGGTTCGAACCGCAGTTCGGCCTACGGGAGTTCGACCGCGAAGCCGGCGGAAGCCGACTCGACCAAGGAGGAGGGGGAACCGATCGTGCTGGTCCCGCCTCCGACTGAATAGGCTGCGACCAACGTCAACTGGCGGACCGGCCGGCCGGGCCGCGCCGGCCCGGGAATTGATCCCCGCGGCGCCGGCGACCATATAACATGGGCGCGCGATCCACTTCCGGACACCTCACGGATCTCGCCAACGAAGGGAAATCGACGATGAACACGTCCAAGGTCAAATCGCGGCAGAAAGCTGCCCTGGCGACTCCGAACCGCCTCGGCGACAATGCCGCAAACGACATCTCGGCGGCACTGTCAGCCCTGCTCGCCGACGTATTCGCCTTGTACATGAAGACGAAGAACTTCCACTGGCATATGTCCGGGCCGCATTTTCGCGACTATCACCTGCTGCTCGACGAGCAGGCGGAACAGATATTCGCAATGACGGACGACATGGCGGAGCGTGCGCGCAAGCTTGGCGGCACGACGCTGCGCTCCATCGGCCATATCGCGCGCCTGCAGCGACTGGCAGACAACGATGCCGAGTTCGTGACGGCGCCGGACATGCTGGCCGAACTGCGGGACGACAACATGCAGTTGCTCACCTTCCTGCGCGAGACCCATGACCTCTGTGACGAGCATGGCGACGTCGGGACGGCCAGCCTGCTGGAGAACTGGATCGACGAGGCGGAACGGCGGGTGTGGTTCCTGTTTGAGTCGGGCCGTCACCAGGAGAGCTGACCGCAAGGAAGCGGCGCTTTCCATCCGTCCGCGTCGGAACGAACGGCAGGACGACACCTCCGGTCAGGCCTTTCGCTCGACGATCAGCAGCGTGATGTCGTCCGACTGGTCGCCGCCTGCCTCGAAGACGTGGATCGTTTCCACGGCCGAGCGGGCGGCATCGGGCGGCGGCAGGCTCGCCGTGTCCGCCAGCACAGCCATGAACCGATCCTCGCCGAACTGTTCGCCGGCCGGGTCGAACGCCTCCGTCACGCCGTCGGTGTACATGACGAGCCGGTCGCCGGGACCGAATGTCAGCTCCTGGTTGGTGAAGTCGGTGTCTTCCACCACGGCGACCGCTATGTCCAGGCTCCGGTCCAATGGCGCGACCCGGCCGTCCGCAAAGACCATGAAGGGCGGGTTGTGGCCGGCGTTGACGTACTGCAAGCGCCCGGTTTCGGGATCGAATATCCCGAAGAAGAGCGTCACGAACATCATCTGGTCATTGTCGGCGCTCAACAGATCGTTGAGCTGACGCACGCAGACGGCAGGATCGGTTTCGAAGAGGGCGATGGTTTTCAGCAGGGTACGGCAGATCGCCATGAAGAATGCCGCCGGCACCCCCTTTCCCGAGACGTCGGCGATGACCACCGCAATGTGACCGTCGCCGCGTTCGAAGAAGTCGTAGAAGTCTCCGCCGACCTCGCGGGCCGACTCCATCATCCCGAAGATCGAATAGCTGTCGCGATCGGGAAACTCGACGGGCAGGACCGAGCGCTGGAGGTCGCGGGCGATGGAGAGTTCCTGCTGGAGGCTCGCAAGTTCGGTTTCGCGGACCAGCGCCTCGCGCAGCCGGGCGATGAGTTCCGACAGGCGGCGGTGCTGCTCGACGACGCGACCGGACATCTGCTGCAGCACGGCGGCGAGCGGTCCGAGCTGATCGTCCTCGCGTATCAGGCGGTCGAGGGACTTGCTTTCGTCACCGTCCTCAGACCGGCCCGAAGCCGCCGCGACGATGCGCCGAAGGTCGGAAAGCAGCTCCTCGCGGGCGCCGGCTTCCAGGGTTTCCGCGAGAGCCTCCATCTGGCGGCGGATGAACCGTTCCTGCCGCCGCCGCTGCAGTTCGCGCTGACGGCGGGTGTCGCTGAAGGCGGTCAGGCTCTTACGGAGTCCCGCCACTGCTTCGGCGATCATGCCGATTTCGTCATCGGATTCCTTCGTCAGGCCGGCCGAGGTGTCGCCACGCGACAGCGCGCCAAGAACGGCGACGGCCCGGTCGAGAGGGCGAAACACCACACGCAGGTAGAGATAGAGCCCGACCAGGACCAGGAGCAGCGCCGATAGCGTGCCGGCGACCGTCAGCACGGTCAGTCTGTCGAGAGCCGCCAGGCTTTCGGTGGCATCTTGAACCGTTACCAGGAGCCCGGCGGAACCGGCGGCAAGATCCGCCAGCGGGACCGACGTCACGGCGTAGATCCGGTCGCCTTGCTTGGCTTCCGTGACCGCTGCGATGTGCTGGGGCAGTGTCAGGTCCAGCGCCGACCAGAGAGCGTTGTCGGCGCCCTCGATGAAGCGGCCACGCGTATTGAGAAGCAGCGCGGTCGCTCCAAGCGACCGGGAGAACCGTGCGAGCAGACTGTCGACGGGGGCCGCTACCGCCAGCACCAGCGCCGACGCCGCCGGCGACACCCGGTACGGACGCGCGACGATGATCCGGAACCGGTCGGACGAAACCTGGCGGATGCCGCTGAGTTCGGCTCCTTCCGCAACCGTCCTTATGGTTCCGAGATCCAGAAGGCGTGTCGGTTCGGCGACATGGGAACTTGCGAAGAGGACGCGGCCGTCCCGGTCCAGAATCTGCAGGTCGCTCAGCTCGCCCGCGGCGATCAGCGGCGTCGTCCAGCCCACCGCGAGCGTTCGTATGCGGGTGGAGTCGTCATCCCGCACGGCATCGGCGAGGAGCCGGTCGTTGGCAGCCCCGTCCGTCAGTTCGGCGAGCGTGTCGGTCGCGCTTTGCAGAATCTCGCGCCACAGCGCCTCCGTGCCCTTGATGGCGATTTCCGCATAGGGTCGCTCGGCGAGACGCTCCCGCTGCAGGCCTGCAAGAACGAGGGCGCCGAACGTGACGATGAAGGCGGCCGAAACGAGGATGATGATCCGGGTGCGGAGAAGCATCTGTCGCGGCCTCAGGCAGCCACGGCGGTCGTTCGCCGCACGGCCACCTGGCCGGCCAGCGTGAGCACCAGAACCAGACATGCCGCAATCGCCAGCGGCGGCAGGGCAAACGCGCCTGCAATGCTGACGGAGCCGGCCCCGGCGGCGATTCCCGCCCCGGTCGACAGGAACAGCGTCGTCATTGTCGCCCGGTGCGGCCGGACCAGGCCCCCGGCTCCCCAGCCGAGCACGGCCATGCCGAGAGCGGTCGCTGCGCCCGGCATCGGTTCAGACATCGACAGGCCGGACCAGGACAGGAGCGCCATGCCCGCCAGCGCCGCTGCCAGTGAGACCGGCCAGCGCGGGTGCAACGGGAGTGCGAGGGTCGCCGCGGCGCCGCCGGCGGCAACCAGCAGCCCGGCTGCGAGGTAGTTCTCGTAGCCGGGCCCCGAAGGGACGAGCACGAGCGACACGGCGCCGAATGCCGCCCCGGCAGCTGCCATCGCGCCATTCCATCCATGTGCCGTCGCGCCGGCATGCCCCCCGATCGTGTTCCAGCGCACCGTGAGCGATGTGAATCCCAGCGCGATCAGAAGAATGCCGGCACTGAGGAATGCCATCCGCCGGCCGATCGCCTCCCCCAGAAGGCCGCCGAGCACCGGTCCTGCCACCAGCAACGAAAGAAGCATCATGACAGGGAGCAGAGGTTCGCGGCTGTCGGCGCTGCGCCCCGAGAAAAGCGCGGACACCGTCACGCCAAGTCCGGCGCCGGCGACAGCACGGGAGGCGAGGAAGAGGCCGTAGTCGCGCAGGGCGTAGGCGGCTGCAAAGGACAGTCCGGCGGCGAGGAGACCGAAGAACGCCGCCATCGGCCGCGCCTGTTGCGGAAGGGTTCTCGCGAGCGTGGAGGCCATAATGGCCGCAATGCCTTCGGCGATCCACGGCAGGCTCGGCCACCAGTCGACCGGCACGTATTCCCACTGGCGGTCGATCGCGAAATTGGACACGAATGGAATGGACATGGCGTAGACCGACAGCGCGGCAACGGCGAGCCAACCGGCGAACGACCTGTGCCCCGGCCGGTCGACGGACGCGCCTGCGGTCTCGACCACGCCTCGTGCTGCGGCGACGGGTTCGAGGATCGGGTCGAGCTTCTCCGACAGGCTTCCGTCGAAGTCGATCGCGCGCACCGTCGCCACCTCGTCCTCGAGGCAACGTACCGATGCCTCCAGTGGCGCCAAGCGATAGTCGAAGCCGCTGAGGGCCACCACCGTCGCGCCCCGGCCGCTCGGTAGCGTGCGCGCCGGAAACACGCCTCGCGAGACGCCCAGCATCAGATGACGCAACCGGGCACGTCCTGCGGAGACGTTCCGTCTGAGGACGAGCAGCGTTATACAGGCCGCCACCAGACCCAGCACCACCGCGGTCGCAGCCAGGGCCAGCCGCAACTTGCCGACGGTGTGGCCGAACAGGGGAGGGGCCGGCGCAAGGATGACGTTGGCCATCAGCTTGCCCCCGGTGATGACCGGGAACGCCAGTCCTGTGACGTTTTCCGCCGTGGAAGTCAGCACGTCGCCGTCCGGATCGACGAGGGCCAGGGCGTCGATGGTCGGCACGCCGCTGACGACATTGGCAAAGTAGGTGTCCACCCCGTAGAGGCCCTCCAGCGGGATGCCATAGTCGAGCGCCATCCGGATCTGGTCGGCGACCGCCTGGCCGACCGTGTCGCTGCCCTCCCGGACCTTTGCCGAAAGTTCCGGCAGGGCCTCGCGTTCGGCGCTGGACAACATCAGAGCGCCTCCGGCGCCGACGCTGATCGCGAGGATCAGCCCGACGATCGCAGCAATGATCAGGTCGCGCCGGGCGTCAGGCAGGCTCATGAACGTCCTCTGCCGCGATCTCCTCGTCCTGATCCAGCGCCCGCACCTTCTCGGCGGCCAGGTCCACCTCGACGATCGTTTCGTCGATCGCGGCGCACATCGCCACGGCAGCCGCGGCCAGCGTACCGGGTTCGGCGGACGGTCCGCCAAGCGGTTCCTGCCCATAGAGCTGCCGCGCCACCATCCTCAGGTCCCGCGTGGCGATGTGGAACATGAGGGCGGACAGCAATGCGACGATCAGCACGCCGGCCGCCGCGACGACCGCGAACCGGGTGGCCACGGCGCCGACCAGCCCGTCGCCATGCGCGGCACCCGCCAGCGTGACGGCCAGATGGCCGACCGGCTCTCCGAAGTCGTTGCGGATCTCTTCACCGACGACGACGGTATCGAGCTGTTCGAGCCGCCAGCGCCTGCTGTCGTCGCGCAGCCGGATCGCTTCCAGCCAATCGTCGGTGACGCGCTCGCCGATGCTTCCCCGATCGGTGTTGTAGACCGACACCCCGGATGGATCGAAGATCTCGACGGCGAGGATCTCCTGATTGCCGAGCCGCGCCCGTTCGATGAGGTCCTGCGCGACATGGATCTCCGGCAGCAGCAGCCCCAGACTTACGCTGGCCTCAACCGAATCGCGCAATTCGGTGAGGATGAAGTCGATGTTCGATTCGACGGCGCGCACGCGGAGCCTGTCGAGCGCCTCGTTTATCAGCAGCACGGACAGCGTGATCCCGACCAGTGTCAGGACTGACAAGGCAAAAATGGTCCGTACGGCGGGTGACATCGGGCGTGGTCGATTGCGTTTGCGCGAACGATGGCAGAGAACCTATCGGAGGGAGAGGCACCTGTCACTTGGCCCCCGTCCTGCCGCAGGCCGGTTCCGGCTGCAGATGCGGGCAGGCGGAACGCCCCGCGACAGGCGTGGACATTGACGGAATTTTCAGCTCTTTCCCGCAACTGATCAGGCGTATCGTAGCGGAACGCATATCGATATGATGTCCCCCGTGATCTGCCCATGCTGAAACTCGCCCTAAGAACACTTCCGCTGTTTGCCGTCATCGTCGGCTTCGCCATGGCGCTCGGGGCGTACATGAACTACTCCGGCGTGCGCAGCGCCTATCTCGACCTGATCGCGTCGCGCATGCACATGGTTCTCGACGACGTCGCGGCCAACGTCGAGTCCGCCGTGTCGGTCGGGATACCGCCGGCGGAACAGACGACGCTGCCGGCCCTGCTGACGCGCCTGGTAGAGGCGGACCCGCTGATCCGGTCCATCTCCGTCGTCGCACCCGACGGCGAGGTCCTGTTCGGAAGCGGCAGCGAAGCCGACCGCACCGCGACGCCGGATGCGGACAGTTTCGAGGTCGGCCGTACGGTCACCAACGATTTCGGCGCGCCCGTGGTGGACCTGCACGTGCGCTACGACCGGCAGGCCCCGACCGAGAAGATCGACGCCTTCGCGACGGCGGTGCTCGCCGATGCGATTCCGGCCGGCCTGCTCGCTGCCCTCGCGGGAAGCCTCGCGGCGCTCCTCATCCTGCGCCGTCTGCACGGCCGAGCCGCCCGGACGGTCAATCACGGCATCGTCGACACGATCGACATCGCCAACCGCGAAGTCGAAAAGCTCGGCGAGGGCGTCGCGCCGGAACGGGCCTCATGAACAGCATCCGCATCCATCTGTCCTTCGCGCTGGTGCTGGTGCTCGTCGCCGTGCTGGCGTTCGTCTCGTTCCGCACGGCCGACAGGGCCGAGGGATTGATCGTGCCGGAGATCGGCCAGAAGGCCGAGACGGCGGGCAGGTCGGTCGCCAGCCTCGTCGACCGGGCGCTGGACGTCGGCATTCCCCTCGACCGGCTCGTCGGCATCGAGGCGTATCTGGAGAACGTCGTCGAGCACAATGCCGGCCTGTCCTACGTGGCGATCCGCGGCGCCACCGACTCGGTGCTCTATTCGGCCGGTGAGGCGACCTCGCTCGCCGGCGCCCGGGTGCCGCTGGCGTCGCCTGCGGGGGAGGGGGCCTATGTCGATATCGACCTCGATCCGGCCTATGCCAGCAATATCGTCTACAAGCTGTGGATCGACCTGGCGATCGTCATGGTGGTCACCGCGCTGGTGGCGCTGGAACTCGTCTACATCAGCTTCGGCGTCGGGGTGTACGGCGCCATCGAAGGCATGGAGCTGAGGCTGCAGTCGTTGCGGCGCGGCGACCTGAGCGAGCACACGCCGGTGGAGACGGGCAGCGTCTTCGGCGAGCTGGCCCGCCGCTTCGACGAGCGCCTCGCGATGGTGACGGCCCGGTTCCGGTCGCTGCTCGAGACGGCGAGGACGCGGGGGGACGCGGCGCTGGAAGCGGCGCTGGCGAGGCTGAAGGACCGCTACCACCTGGGCGAGGTGTTCGGGGCCTCGGCCGTCACGGTGGTGGCGATTCGCGCGCCGCTGTTCGTGTTCATGCTCGCCGAGGAGCTGACGCGTCCGTTCCTGCCGATCTACATCCAGCGGCTGGCCTCGCCGATCGCCGGGCTGTCGCCGGAAGTGGTGATCAGCCTGCCGATGGTCGTGTTCCTGGCCATCGTCGCCATGGCCCAGCCGATCCTCGGCACGGTGACGGAACGGGCAGGGCGCCGCCGGTCGCTGATGACCGGCGCGGCGCTGGGCGCGGCCGGCTACGTCGCCACGGCGTTCGCCTACGACCTGATCGGCCTGACCCTCGCCCGCGCCGTCACCGCCGTCGGCTTCGCCTTCGTCTTCGTCGCCGCCCAGGGGTTCGTGATCGATTCGACCGATACCCGCCAGCGGGCGCGCGGCATGGCGGTGTTCGTCGGCGCGATCCTGGTCGCCGGCATGTGCGGACCGCCCATCGGCGGCATTCTGGCCGACCGGATCGGCATGCCGGCGACCTTCGTGCTGGCCGGCCTGTTCGCGGCCGCCAGCCTGGTGCTGGCCGCCCTGTCGCTGCCGCGCGCCGCCAAGGTGCGCAAGCACGTGCCGTCGATCCATTGGCGCGATTTCGCGCTGACGCTCGGCTCCGTTCGGCTGTCGGCGCTGTTCTTCCTGTGCGCGCTGCCGGCCAAGGTGATCCTGGTTGCCGTCTGCTTTTTCCTGGTCCCCCTGCATGTCGAGGCGCTCGGCAACGATCAGGCGACGATCGGCCGGATGCTGATGATCTATCCTCTGGCGATGGTCGTGCTGGTGCCGATGTTCGCCTCGTTCGCCGGCAAGGTCGAACGCCGCACCGCGCTTGTCACCGGCGGCGGCCTGCTTGCCGGGGCGGGCGGGCTGCTGATGCTGTTCGGCGCCGACAACATCTACGTGATCGCGGTGATGCTGCTCGTTCTGGGCGTCGGGCAGGCGCTGAGCATCACGCCGCAATCCGCCCTCGTCGGCGAATTCGGCGCGCACCTGAACGGCCGGGTCAGCGAAAGCTCGCTGTATGGTATATTCCGGCTTGTCGAACGCGTGGGCAATGCGCTGGGCCCGATGATTGCCGGCGCATTGCTGGGGTTGTACGGCTTTTCCACGACCGTCGTGCTCATCGGCATCTGCGTGGCGCTCGGCGCGGTCGTCTTCGGACTGACCGTCGGGTTGCGCAGCGGTCCGGAGCACAATGCGGACGACACGGCAGACACCGCCGCGGAGGGCAATATCGCATGAAACGCCGGGAATTCCTCTGGCTCGGTGCCGGCGGCGCGGTGGCGCTGATGGCAGGCCGGGCGTTTGCGAAGGGAACCCCCGACGATCCCTATCGCATCTACCGGATCACCTATCGCGGCCGCACGCCGGTCGAGGACGGCTTTGACAACTATCTCGCCGCCAACGGCGTATCGGTCGAGTTCATCGAGCGCGACGCGGATCGCGATACCTCGAAGATGCCCGGCTTCGTCGAGGAGATCCGGCAGCTCAAGCCGGATCTCGTCTACACATGGGGCACCGGCGTGACGCTCGGGGCGGCCGGGAAGTACGATGCCGAGGACGGATCCGACTACATAACGGATATCCCGATCGTGTTCGCGCTGGTGTCGGCGCCGGTCAAGGCCGGGCTCGTCCCGAGTCTTGAAGAGCCCGGCCGCAACGTCACCGGCGCCGTGCACGTCGTGCCGACGGAGACACAGCTGCGCGCGATGGCGTCGTATCGACCGTTCACGAAGCTCGGCGTGCTCTACACGCCGACGGAGCCGAATTCGGTGGCGATCGTCGAGGAACTCGGACGCCTGCAGGAGACGCTCGGCTTCGAGCTCGTGCCCCGCGAATTCCGTATCGTCGACGGCAAGCCGACCGCCGACGGCGTCGAAGACCTGATCGCCGAAATCAAGCAGGGCGGCGCCGAATGGCTCTATCTGCTGCCCGACACATTCCTCGGGACGGTCTACGACAGGGTCGTGCCGGCCGCCCTTGCCGAAAAGCTGCCGACGTTCGGCGCCGCGGAACTCGCCGTCCGCGAGGGTGGCGCATTGGTGGCGCTGGTCAGCCGCTACTATTCCGTCGGCCAGCTCGCCGCCTCCAAGGCAATCAAGATCCTCACCCAGGGTGTTCCGCCGGAGCAGATTCCGATCGAGACGTTGAGCCGCTTCTCGCTGATCATCAACATGGAGGTCGCCAAGGAGCTCGAACTCTATCCGCCGATCGAGATGTTGAACTACGCCGAAGTGCTCACCGGCTGAAGTTCACGGAGACAGGTCGATTGGCGATTGCCCGGCAGACCGAACCGACATCGTCCGTGGCGTGGAAGGTCCTTGACGGCAGCGACGTCGACGCCGTCTACGACCTCCATGTCGCCGCCGTCGGAAGGGTGGGCCGGCCGGATCTGATCCGGCCGGAGTCGCATGGCTTCTTCGAGAGCATCCTGGCGGGCGGTGGCCGCATCCTCGGCGTCTCGGACGCGGAGGGGCTGTTGGCCTATGGTGTATTGCAGTGGGATCTGCCGCCGGTAGAGAACCTGAGGCCACTGTTCGACCTTCCCGCGGATGCCCCGTTCGCCAAGCTGGCCGGTGCGGCGGTGCGCCCCGGCGCCTGGGGACGGGGTCTGCAGGAATCCGTGATCGCGGAGCGGATGCGCCTTGCCGCCGCGGACGGACTGACCCACCTCTACGCCACGTCGGCGCCGGGCAACTGGCGCAGCTGGACAAATCTTCTCAATCAGGGGTTCCACGTGCGCGCGCTGATCGAACAGTATGGCGGCGCGCTGCGATATATCCTCTACCGCGACCTGGAGTACGGGGACCTCGAGGCGCCCGCTCCCGCCGCCGAAGACGCAGGCGAGTGGTGCGGCGCAGATGCAATTCACGCACAGCAGCGCTATCTTGACGGCGGCTTTGTCGGATCCGCATGGCGGAGGTCCGGGGACGGCAGCCATCAGATCTTTTATCGGGGTCCGGTTTGAACAAGTCATCGGCAACCCTGCACAGCGCTTCGCGACCGGCCTCCGCCGTGCAGAGGGGGCCGCTGCTCGATATCGACCTTTCGGCGATCAGGGCCAACTATAGCTCGATGCGGGTGCGGTACGGTGGCCGCGACCTGTCGGCGGTTCTCAAATCCGACTCCTACGGCCTCGGCCTCGAGCCGATCGCCCGCAGCCTGGGGGCGGCGGGCTGCACCACGTTCTGGGTGAACGATCTCGAAGAGGCGGCGCGGCTGCGCTCCGTGGTCCCCGACCCGACGGTGTACGCCCTGTTCGGCCTGGGACTGCACGACCCGGAGGACTTCGTCGAGACCGGCGTGATCCCGGTGCTCGCGAGCCTGGACGAACTCGTGCAATGCAGCCGCGCGGCGGCGCGGAGCAGTCGACGGATGCGCGTTGCCGTGCAACTCGATACGGGGCTCGGTCGCCTTGGCCTCAACCGGGCCGATGTCGCCCTGCTGAGCGAGCAGGGCGAACTGCTCGCTCCGTTCGAACTGAGTTGCTGGGTGTCGCACCTGGCGGCCTTCGACCTGCCCGACGATCCGATGAACCGCCTGCAGCGGCAGATGCTCCTGGACTGGACCTCCCTTCTGCCGAAGGCGCCGATAAGCCTCGCCTCGTCGTCGGGGATCTTCATGGGGTCCGACTGGCATTTCGACATCGCCCGCATCGGCAGCGCTCTGTTCGGCGTCCAGACCTCGACGCGCTGGCAGGAAGGCCTTCAACCCTGTTACCGGCTGACTGCGCCTGTGCTGCGGGTGGCGACGTTCCCGGCCGGCAGCCGTGTGGGATATCGCGGCGCGTCGGAGCTGGAGCGGACGTCCCGGATCGCGACGCTGGCGCTTGGCTACAGCAACGGTCTCCCCCGTGACTTCGCGAAGCAGGCGCGCGTCTACCTGAACGACGTGCCGGCGCCGTTCGTCGGCGGGATATCGATGAACCTGAGTATGGTCGACGTCACCGACGTTTCCGATCCGGACGTCGTCCCCGGAAGGGTCGTCGAAGTGCTCGGGCCTCGCCAGACTGTCGACGCGGTGGCCTCGGAACTCGATTGTGCGCCGAACCTGCTGCTCACCCAGATCGGGTCGGGATGCCGGCGACGCTATCTGGACGGCGCGCCCGACGACGGCGCGGCGCGATAGGTTCGAACCGCTGCGCCCGGAGTGCGCTCAGGCAGCGGGAATCGATGCCACTGCGGCGGCGCGATCGCCGTATATGCTGAACAGCCTGGCGAAGCCGCTGACCTCGAAGACCTCGAGCACCGGTGGCGCCATGTTCGAGAATGCCAGCGGCACGCCGCTTGCCTTGCTCCGCTTCGCCGCTTTCAGCAGGATCCGAAGGCCCGCGCTGGAGATGTAGGTCAGCTCGGCGAAATCGACCACCACGCCGCGCGCCTCGTCGAATTTCGGCATGATCGCGGCTTCGGCCTCCGGCGCGGTATTGATGTCGATGCGGCCGACCGGGACGACGATCGACACGCCGTCCAGTTGCTCTTCGCGAATGTCCAAGTCCCTCTCCTATTTCGGCGCGACTTCGGCGGACCCGACTCGCTTTGACAGCGTAACCACATTGCGTCCGTCTTTGTGCCGATAACTCACGGAATCCATCATTTTTCGTACGAAATGGATGCCCAGTCCGCCGATGGGCCGGTCGTCCAGGTCCGCGTCGAGATCCGGCTCCGGCATTTCCGTGGGGTCGAAGGGCCTGCCTGTGTCGCTGATCTCGACCGTCAGGATCTCGTCGGCCAGTCCGACGGTCACTTCGATTTCCGGCAGGGTCTCCCCGTCCGCGCCGTAGCTGATGATGTTGGCGAGCAGTTCGTCAAGCGCCAGATTGACCGAATGTACGACCTTGTCGCCGATGTCGTGGAGCGCGCCGAAGGATTCGATGCGCGCCGCAACGCGGGCGATCTCCGCGGTGTCGCATGGAACCTCGAGGCGCATGTGCGACGGCGGCGGATCCTGTATCGCTGACACCAATTCCTCCGGCCGCTCGACCCAGACCGCAGCGTCGCGGTCCTCCAGGAAATAAACGTCTTCCGTGCCGAACTGTTTCGGCAGCACCTTCTTGCCCAGGTAGGTTACCTCGTATCGCGGCGAATAGCTCCGACCGGTTTGCGCAGCCTCGTCGGCGCGTTCGGCCATTTCCGCCTTGAGCAGCGCCACGAACGGGCGCGAGGTGCAGATGCCGCCCGGGATCGCCAGCGGTTCGATGCGGGCGGCCCGGTTGACGTGGTGCCCGAAGATCATGCTGCGGCCGGTCAGCGGATGCAGTCCGACGAAGACCGGCCCCGCGTGCAGCGCGACGCGGAAGCGCGGCCGGTGACGCAGGCCGAAGCTCGCCGGATCGATGGTGCTCGCCGATTCCGTCAGGGCGGCGGCGTAGTCGGCCAGGTCGTGGGCAGTCTCGGCGGCGGCGTGGACCGCGTCGCCCCACGTGTTGATCAGCACCGGCGGCTTGGCGCGCGCCTCGACCTGTTGCTGGACCTCGGCGAGAAAGTCGAACAGCAGCGGGATCTCCCGGTCGTCGAACTGCGTGAAGGTGGCGATGTCGGCGAACAGGATCGCGCGGATGGCACGCGGGCTCACGCCGAACTCGAGGTCGAACATGTCGTCGAAGTCCGGGTCCTCGGACACGACGTCGGGGATGCCGGCCGCCGCGCGCAGCTCGTCGAGGTCGATGATCGACAGCTGCGAGACTTCGGACCACTGGTCCATGAAGTCGGCCGGACTGCCGGGCTCGAAGGGCGCAGCCGGGCTCCAGAGCAGCAGCAGATGCGGCGCGATGCCGAGCGCTTCCCCGCGCAGGCGCGCGGCGCCCTGAAGCATCTGGTTGTTGAACCGCACCAGCGTCTCGTCGCCGAGCAGACGCTCCTCGCAACTCACCGTCACGCTTGCCGCCGCCGTGCACAGCCGGTCGAACCGCGCCACCCAGTCCTCGCCGGCCGGTGAAAGATACTGGCTGACGAAATCGCCGCGCTCGCACGGCAGGACCACGTTGAGTTCGCCGCCGAGCGCGAGCAGTTCCTCGCCGAAGACGATGTCGCCTCCGGCCGCGGCCGACGAGTAGCCGATCATCGCGCCGAGTTCGGTGATCCTGTCACGAACCGCCACGCGAAGTGCCGGTTCGAGCGCGGCGGGAAAGTATCCGGCCGTATTGCCGTGATCGATCCGCTGGCCGGCGCACAGCACGATGCTGGCGGAACCGCTCACCCCTGCGGCTCCGGCCGCGCGCGTTCCGCCTCTCGTCCGCAGGTCACGTCGACTGGCATCGCAATGGACTCATCAGCATGTGGCCTTCGGCTGAACCCGGGCGTAGGGGGACGATGACGAACGGCACCGGATTGTCAACGGGACGGGGCAGCCCTTCAGCTCTTCCGTCCAACCAGATGATCTATGAAGGCCTTGGCGGGCGGGGACAGCGTATCGAGCCTGCGCACGCACAGCATCAGCCGGCGCGCCACCCACGATTCGTTCAGGGGAATGGCCCGCACCCGCCGTATGTCCACGTAGCTGCGCGCCACCGCTTCCGGCACCAGCGCGACACCCAGCTCGGCTTCGACCATCCTGCCGATCGCCTCGAAGCCGGCGACCCGCATCCGCATCTTGACGGCGAGGTTCAGGTCGGAGGCCGCCTGCATGATCGCCGTGTCGATCGAGCTTCCGCGCGGAGTCCCGATGAACTCGTGCTCCAGGGCCTGGGCGAAGCGGAGGGATTCGGCATTGCCGAGCGGATGGCGCTCGGGCACGAGCAGGCACAGCCGGTCGTGCCGATAGACCATCGAGTGCAGCCCCGGCGCCTGCACGACGTCGCCGAAGATGCCGATCTCGGCCTCGTTGTCCGCCACGGCACGGACCGTGAGCGGGCTCGTCGTCTCCTCGATCTCGACATTGACCCGCGGATGGCGGGCGAGAAACGAGCGCAGGTCGCCGGGCAGGTACTGGACCATCGCGGAGGTGTTCGCAAAGACCCTGAGATTGCCGCGAAGGCCCGTCGAGAAGTCGGAGATCTCGGTTTCCAGCTGACTGACGCGGCCGAGGATGGCGCGGGCATGGGATATCAGGGCCTCTCCGGCCGGCGTGGGATACATGCCCGTCCGCTTGCGCTCGAAGATCCGGACCTTGAGATCCTGCTCCAGGTTCGCCAGCCGCTTGCTGACGGCGGACGCTGCGAGATGCTCGCGCTCGGCGGCCTTGGCGAGGTTCTGCTCCTCGTAGACGGCAACGAACAGCTTCAGCGTCTGAAGATCGAGGCGCATCTCCGTCCCGCGGCGGTCAGGCGCGCGGCAGGCACACGCCCGCGGCGCCGCAATGGCCGGTCCGCCGGAATGCCGTCGTGATCGTCGCTGCGGGCAACTGGCGCCTCGTCATCTGCGGAACATTCGCGATTCGCGAACGCAGCATGGTCAACAAGAAATGGACCTTCCGCGAGCGGTTCTGTGAACATGTTTCGCAACGACAATATGCGGTCCGAACGGTGACCGCAAACGACATCGGGGACGGGCGCCGGGTCAGCAATTCGCCGCATGCTTCAGCGTTGGGAAACACGGTTCCGGCCGTCTTGCCCGTCGCCTGCATTCGGAGCCGACCGGTCGCCGGGGAAGACGCGCAGGGTACCTGAAATTGACGAACGGCGAGGCTTGCGGCAACCGGATCGACCTCTCTCCGGCGGGGAGGCGAAGCAGGCCATGAGCGTGCAGGCAGCCACCATGACGCCGGCGCGGCCGAAGCGCCGCAAGCGCGTCGACTATCTGCCCTACGTGCTGATCTCGCCGATCGGCCTGCTGCTGCTGGCGATCACCGTCTATCCGGCGATTGAGGCGGTCTACCTGTCGATGACCAACGCCTCGCTGCTGCGGCTGGCCAAGGCGCAGTTCATCGGGCTCCGGAACTTCGTCCGGATGACGGCCGACCCGATCTTCCTCGACGGACTGTGGCGGACGCTGCGCTGGGACGTCGCCGTGGTCGGGATCGAACTGCTCATCGCGCTGCCGATCGCGCTGTTCCTGAACATGACGTTCCGCTATCGCGGCTTCGTGCGCGCTGCCGTGATGGTTCCCTACATCACGCCGCCGGCCGTGGTCGGGCTGGTGTTCTGCTTCATGTTCGACGGCAACTACGGCGTCGTGAACGACATCCTGGTGCGGCTCGGCATACTCGACAGCTACGTCGCCTGGCTGAGCGACCCGACCGCGAGCTTCTGGGTCGTGGTGACGGCGATGGTCTGGTACGGCCAGCCGCTGATGGCGCTGATCCTGCTGGCCAGCCTGCAGACGATCCCCGGCGAGCTCTACGAGGCGGCCGCCGTCGACGGGGCCGGGAAGCTCTCGCAGTTCTGGCACATCACGCTGCCGCACATCATCCCGACGATCCTGTTCCTTGTGCTGCTGCGGACGATCTGGATGTCGAACCACATCGACATGATCTTCGTCATGACGACGGGCGGACCGGGCTTCTCCAACTACACCGAGGCCGTCTACAGCTTCCAGCTCACCAACGAGTTCGAGATCGGCTACGCCTCCGCGGTGGCCGTCGTGCTCGCCATCATCCTGATGACCTGCTCTGCCTTCTACGTGCGCCATCTCGCCAAGAACGTGCTGGCGGGGAGTTCGTCATGAGCACGCCGAAGCGCCGCAATGGCTGGGGGACGCGCAACGTCCTGGTCGCGATCGGGGCGACCGCGATCCTCGTCTACTCCATAGGGCCGTTCATCTGGCTGTTCATCGCCTCGATCACGCCCGAGGCGACCGCGGACTTCGACACGCCGTATCTCAGCGACCGGACCGTTACCTACCTGCCTACCGATCCCTCCTTCGCGAACTACTACGCGCTGTTCCAGAACGTCCCGTTCGAGCTCTACTTCCGCAACAGCGCCATCATCGCGACCGGCAACATGGTTCTGACCCTGATCGTCGCCAGCCTCGGCGCCTACGGCTTCGTCCGCTTCCGCTTCGCCGGACGCAGCTCCTTCCTGGTCGCCATGCTGGTCGCCTACACGATCCCGAGCGTCGTGCTGCTGGTGCCGCTCCTGGTGATCTTCCGAAACGTCGGGCTGAACAACACGCATCTCGGCATGATCCTCGCCGAGGCCACGCACGCCGCGCCGTTCGTGCTGCTGTTGATGATCAACTACTTCTCGACGCTGCCGAAGGAACTCGAGGAGGCCGCCCAGGTCGACGGCGCGGGGCGCATCAAGACGCTGTGGCGCATCGTCATTCCGCTGTCGCTGCCGGGGCTGGTGGCCGGCGGGCTGCTCGCCTTCATCATGTCCTGGAACAACTTCCTGTTCGCCTTCCTGCTGACCTCGACGACACAGGTGAAGACGCTGCCGGTGATCATGCGCCAGTTCGCACTCGGCGAGCCGGCCGTCTGGGGCGTCAGCGCCGCCGGCGCGCTTCTGAGCACGCTGCCGGTCGCGCTGATCTTCCTCTTGTTCCAGCGGATGCTGATGAGCGGCCTGGCGGCCGGCGCGGTGAAGGGCTGAGGAAACTGCCGAAGACCAGGCGTCGGTCGGACGCCGCCACAACAAGGATCAAAACGGAGGAAACGCAAATGGCCAAGGTGAAGAACGGGACTCCTGCCACGACCAAGAAGGCCGCAAAGAGCGGTTTGACGCGGCGTCGCGCCCTCGGCGTGATGGGCGCGGGTGCCGGTGCGTTGATGGCAAGCACCCAGCTGGCGATGCCGGCGGTGCGCAAGAAGGTCAAGTTGACCTACTGGAACTGGGCCGACAACCCGAACCACATGAAGATCTCCACCGATTCCGTGGAGATGTTCAACGGATCCCAGGACTTCATCGAAGTCGAGGTCGACGCCAACATGGCGGTCATGGAGTCCCGCAAGAAGCTGGTGGTCTCCTATGCGGCCGGCGCCGCGCCGGACGTCATCATGACGGTCCAGTACTGGCTGCAGGACTACTATGACAACGGCATCCTGTACCCGCTCGAGGACGAGTTCAACGCCTGGGAGGACAAGGAAGACTTCTTCCCGAACGTGATGGAGCAGGTCCGCTCGAAGCCCGACCAGCCGATCCTGATGATGCCGCAGACCAGCATCCCGTATTTCCTGTTCTACCGGCAGGACTGGCTCCAGGAAGCCGGCCTGGAGATGCCCGACACCTACGACCAGTTCATCGCCACCGCCAAGGCGATCACCAAGGCACCGGAGCGCTACGGCTATGCGCTGCGCGGCCAGAAGTACTCGGCCATCCAGGTCATCCTGCCGATCTGGCAGAGCGCCGGCGTGAACTTCGTCAATCCGGACGGCACGGTGGACTTCGATTCGCCCGCCGCGGTCGACGTCACCGAAAAGTGGGTCGGCATGCTGACCAAGGACCACTCCTGCCAGCCGACCGCCATCAACGACGGCTACCGGGAACTCTATGCCCTGATGGAAAAGGGCATCTGCGGCATGTGGCTCTACGGGCCGCATGCGAGCCCGGCGCTCATGGCGGCCCTCGGCGACGCGATCCAGGGCGGACCCAATCCGCGGGTCGGCGACGAGCGCTACATGCTCGCCAATCCCGAAGGTCCGATGATCGTGTCGTCCTGCCCCGAAAAGGAGGCGGCCTGGGAGTTCATCAAGTTCATCACCACCGGTGATGCGGCGATGCTCTACACCGCCAACCGGGCCGTGCCGCCGGTCCGCAAGTCGCTGGCGAGCGCGGCGCCGTTCCAGGACAACCGCTTCATCAAGATGTCGCTGGACGAGCAGAAGACCTGGTGGACGCCGCCCTACTACGATGCGAACTGGACGAACTTCCAGGACAAGATCGCACCGTACTGGCAGGAGACCCTCGGTGAGCAGATCACGCCGAAGGAATTCAACGAGATCGGCGCCCGCCTGCTGCGCGGCGAGGCCTGACGATAGCCTCCGGCGGCGGGCGGAACTCTCCGGCCCGCCGCCACCCCGTCGGGCATGGCGTCGAGAACCGCGTGGTGATCGCGAAAATGCCGAGAATTTCTAGGGACTACGGGTCTACCGATGTCTGAAGTGAACCTTCGCAACCTGGTCAAGTTCTACGATGACGTGCCGGCCGTCCGGGGCATCAATCTCGACATAGCCGACGAGGAGTTCGTCGTCTTCGTGGGACCGTCGGGCTGCGGCAAGTCGACGACGCTGCGGATGATCGCCGGGCTCGAGGATATCAACGACGGAGATATCCTGATCGGCGGCAAGGTCGTCAACGACATGCTGCCCAAGGATCGCGACATCGCGATGGTGTTTCAGAACTACGCGCTCTATCCGCACATGACGGTGCTCGACAACATGGCCTTCGGGCTGCGCCAGCGGAAAATCCCGAAGGACGAGATCGGACGCCGGGTGCGGGAGGCCGGGCGCATCCTCAACATTTCCGATCTGCTCGACCGCAAGCCCCGGCAGCTCTCCGGCGGCCAGCGCCAGCGCGTCGCCATGGGGCGGGCGATAGTCCGCGATCCCAAGGTCTTCCTGTTCGACGAGCCGCTGTCCAACCTCGACGCCCAGCTGCGCGTCCAGATGCGCACCGAGATCAAGAAGCTGCGCCAGAAGGTGCGCACGACCACGGTCTACGTGACCCACGACCAGGTCGAGGCGCTGACCCTGGCCGATCGCGTGGTGGTGATGAACGGCGGCAGGATCGACCAGGTCGGCACGCCGCACGAACTCTATCACGCGCCGAAGACGCGCTTCGTCGCCGCCTTCATCGGATCCCCGGCGATGAACCTGCTGCCGGCCCGCATCGAGAGCGACGGCGATCGCCTGAACGCCGTCCTCGACGGCGGCACCATCAAATTCGAACTGCCGGAGGAAAGACGCGACCGCTACGCGGGCCTCGTCGGCCGCGACGACATAGAGATCGGCCTTCGGCCCGAATATATCACCGAGGCCAGGTCCGACATGCCCCCGCATTTCGGCCGCTTCGAGACGAAGGTCGCCGTGACGGAGCCGATGGGATCGGAGACGCTCGTCTACTTCGGCATCGGCGACATCGAACTGTGCGGGCGCACCAAGTTCGATGCCGGCATCCAGGATGGCGAAACCGTGCAGATGGCCGCCGATCTCAACCACATGCACCTCATCGATACGAAGACAGGCCTCGTCGTATGACCCGCAGCGACGGGTCGCCGGTGCGACCTATGCCGGCAGACGGAGGCAATTCAGGGAACCCAGCATGCGTATAGCCGTGCTCGACGACTGGCAGCACATTGCCGAGGAATACGCCGACTGGTCGCAGCTTCGCGACCGGGCCGAAATCGTCTTCTTCCACGAACCGTTCGCCGGCGAGGACGACGCTGCCTCCGCGCTGCGCGAGTTCGATATCATCCTGACCATGCGCGAGCGCACGCCGTTTCCCTCCAGCCTCGTCGACAGCCTGCCCAACCTGAAGATGTTCGGCATGACCGGATCGCGCGCCAAGGCGATCGATATCGCCGGCATGCTCGAGCGCGGGATCACGGTCTCCTACACGCAGGGCGGAGAGTCGGGTACCGACACCGCCGAGCTGACGCTGGCGCTGATGATGGCGGCTGCGCGTCAGGTGCCGGCCGGCGACGCCAACATCCGGCAGGGGCGTTTCCAGCACGGCATTCGTCCAGGGCTCGGACTGGCGGGACGGACGATCGGCCTTGTCGGGCTCGGCCGGATCGGCAAGCTGATGGCCGGATACGCCAATGCACTGGGAATGAACGTGGTCGCCTGGAGCCGCAATCTGACGCCCGAACGCGCCGAGGCGGCGGGCGCGACGGCCGTGTCCCGGGAGGACGTGTTCGCCAGCGCCGACGTCGTCTCCATCCATGTCTACCTGTCGCCCGAAACCGAGGGGCTGGTGACGAAGGACGACATCGGCCGCATGAAACCGGGGGCGATCCTGGTGAACACCTCGCGGGCCCCGCTGATCGACCAGGCCGCCCTTCTCGAAGCGGTCCAGTCGGGCCGCATCACGGCAGCTCTCGACGTCTACGGCAAGGAGCCGCTGCCGCTGAACGATCCGCTCCGGCACGCACCGAATACGGTCCTGACGCCGCACATCGGCTACGGCACAAGCGACGTGATGGAGACATTCTATCGCCAGACCGTCGAGAACACGCTGGCGTTCCTCGACGGCAAGCCGATCCGGACCCACCAGCCGGCCGCCAGCAGCGCTGCGGCCGGCTGACGCCCGTCACTCCGTAAACCGCATCTCCACGTCGCCGATACCGCCGAAGCTGGCGACGATCGGCACGCCCGGGCGGCCGATCAGCAGCCCGCAATACGAGCCCGTGGTCACGAACCGGCCGGCGGCAATGCCGTCTCCCGAGCGCAGGTCGTTTGCCAGATCCACCGCCGGCAGCAGCGGGTCCTCGCGCGGATGGCCACCGACCACATCGGCGAGCACCTCGTCTCCGGCCGTCATCCGGACCGACAGGTTGACGAGATCGCGGTCCTGCCAGTTCTCGATCATCGGTCCGGCGACGAAACCGCCGTTGGAGACGAAATCGGCGGTCTTGTGGTGTTCGGGAACGTCGGGGTAGCCCAGAAAGCGGCTGTCCACGAGTTCGATGGCCGGAAACGCCGAGACCGCTGCGGCGACCTCCTCACGGCTGTAGGCGTCTTCGCGCGGCGGCAGCGCCACGTCGAACCGGTAGGCGATCTCGGGCTCGACCCCCATCAGCGGGCAGAGCGACACCGGCACCTGCGCGGGACTGCCGAACACACGGCTGCGCAGGATCGCACCCCGCAGGATCGATCCGTCCGTTCCCTTCGACGTCTTCCACCCGGCGATCGTCTCGCCGAGCGCTGCGACGGTCGCTTCCTGGATGCGGTGGGCCTCCGCCGCGCTTGCCGGCGCGGCGCCGGGCGGCAGCGCGTCGAGCTTGCGCCCGGTGCGTCGGGCCTCCACGAACAGGGTCACGGCCGCGTCGCTATCGTAGTCATTCATGGGATTCGCCTCGTTGTCGTACTTCTTCATTCATCGAGCAGTGTCTTCGCGCCGGCAATGATTATGTCGTTGATCCAGGCGAACCGGATGAAATCCTCCCGGATCGGCTTGCCTGCCGCGCGGATGCGGTCGCCGGCCTCGGCGACCGCCGCCTTCACCTCGGGATGCTCCGGATTGCCCGGATGGCCCAGCGACTGGGACAGATCCATCAGTCCGAAGCTCATGTAGTCGACCCCGTCGAGGGCGGCGATCTCGCCGGCGGCTTCGAGTGCCTCTACGGTTTCGATCATGATGGACACACAGACGTCCGCGTTCGACTGCGCGAGATGTTCCGGCTTGTCGGCGATGCCGTAGACGAAGCGCGGCCGGCTGCCGCCGAAGGACCGGTTGCCCAGCGGCGCGAAATAGGCGGCGTCTATGACGGCCTTCACCTGTTCGACGGTGTCGGCGTGCGGCACGATGATGCCCTTCACGCCGCGGTCGAGGAAGCGGGTGATGGTCGAGACGTCTGCGTCCGGCACACGGGCGACGGGCGTCATGGCGTGCCGCTCCGCCGCGATGCAGCAGGCTTCGATGTCGCGCCATTCGAAGCACCCGTGCTCTCCGTCCAGGTAGACGAAGTCGTGCTCGAGCAGCGCAAGCACCTCGATGACGGACGGCATCGCGAAGGTCATGTGCGCGCCGCGCACCTTGGTGCCCTGCGCGATGGCGCGTTTCAAAGCGTTGTTCGTTTCCATGTTTCCTTGCCTCTTGACTGTGAAGACTGCGCACGCGCGGGGGTCACGGCCGCCGGGGCCGGCTGACCGCGCCGTGTGATAGGATTGCCGATCCGGCTGCAGCTATTCTGCCGGAACGCGAAGGGGCTGCGGCTGTGTGTCCGGGGAAGATGCTCGGCGAATGAAGAACTGCCGGCCGTCGCGCCGGAGCCGACCGGCGCGCTCCAGCGATTGCAGGGCGGTCGTCACGCTCTGGCGGGAGCAGCCTACCATTTCGGCCAGTTCCTGATGGGTGAACCGGCCGTCGATTTCCACTTCGCCATCGCGCTCGATGCCGTAGAGCGAGCCGAGGTGTTCGAGCGCCATGGTGATGCGGCTCTCCAGCAGCGGCGTCGCCAGGATGCGGATCACCTTCCGGAGCTGGACGGACTTGAACTCGGTGATCGCCAGGATGCATCGCAACGCGGCCGGCGAGCGATCGACCAGTTCGAGCAGGTCGGCGCGGCGCATCCAGATGGCGCGGCTCTCCACGAGCGCCTGTGCCGACCAGACGTGCGGTCCGGCCCACTCCGAGCAGCCGTGCGCGCCGATCAGCATTCCCTCCCGGTAGTGCGAGGCTGTCAGCGACGTGCCGCTGTCGTGGGTGTAGTGCACCTTCACGATGCCCGACTTCAGGACGAACAGGTTCCGGGACTCGTCGCCCTGGTGGTAGGGCACCTGGCCCTTCGCCAGCGTCCTTTCGATGGCGCGGTCCAGCAGGAACTCGCGGTCCTGCGGCGGCAGCATCTCCAGGAGCCGCGGATACCGGCGGGGCGGCGCTGCGGCACCGGTTGGGAGAAGCTGCGAAACGGGGGTCGCCGAGTAGTTCAAGAGCTTCAATCCAAACTGCCGGACGCCGGATGCTCCGGGCCTCGGACATGACCGGAAAAGCGACGTTAGCGCAGCGGATTCGCCGGTTCAACGGCGTACGGGGCGAGGCGATTTCCGCAGTCTTTCCGACCGGGTTGTCGTGCGCCCGACAGCCGCAGCGGGAGCCGGCTGCTATGCAGGGGGCGACACGGTCACTGGCGAGGAAATCGAGATGGGCGTCATCCTGGGTACGGGCGAATTCACCTACAGGGTCTGCGAGGACTGGGCGCAGCTTCCCGCCGGCTGGGCCTTCGGGGACGTGGCGGCCGTCGGCATCGACGCCCGCGACCGCGTCTATGTCTTCAACCGGTCCGAACACCCGATGATCGTCTTCGAGCGCGACGGCAGCTTCGTCACATCGTGGGGCGAGGATACCTTCACGCACGCGCACGGCGTCCACATGGGGCCCGACGACACCATCTACTGCACCGACGACTTCGACCACACCGTCCGAAAGTGCACCCTCGACGGCAAGGTGCTGCTGGAGATCGGGATCCCGCACGAACCGTCGCCGTTCATGAGCGGCAAGCCGTTCAACCGCTGCACCCATACGGCCCTGTCGCCGCGCGGCGACATCTACGTGACCGACGGCTACAGCAACGCCTGCGTCCACAAGTACAGCCCCGACGGCAAGCTGCTGATGTCGTGGGGCACCTCCGGCATTGGCCCGGGCGAGTTCAACCTGCCGCACAATGTCACCTGCGACGAGGACGGCTGGGTCTACGTCGCCGACCGGGAGAACCATCGCATTCAGGTCTTCGACGGCAACGGCAGGTACGAGACCGAGTGGCACAATCTCCACCGCCCCAACGGCATGTACATGCCGGGCGGCAAATGCCCGATCTGCTATGTCGGCGAGATCGGCCCCTATTTCGAGTTCAACCGGGGCGCCCCGAATCTCGGGCCGCGCATCTCCGTCGTCTCCAACGACGGCACCATCCTCGCCCGCCTCGGCCGGGATCCGATGGCGGGCAACGAGCCGGGCAAGCTCTTGTCGCCGCATGGGCTGGCGGTCGATTCGCACGGCGATCTCTACGTCGGGCAGGTCGCGGTCACGGCGTGGCCGTCGCTGTTCCCCGACAAGCCGCTGCCGAAGGTGCTGCGCAGCATCGAGAAGTTCGAGAAGGTGCCCGCCGGCACCACCGCCTGACCCGCTGCTTGACACGCCGGGGGATCCGTTCAGGCCATCAGCCGGCCGCCGTTGACGTCGATCGTGTCGCCGGTGGCGTAGCCGCTCATCGCATTCGACGCCAGGTAGAGGATCGCGCCGGCGCATTCCTCGGCTTCGCCCAGGCGCCCGAGCGGCACGCTTGAGCGCACCGCCTCGAGGCGCTCCTTCGGCGTGCCGTCGTGGAACGGCGTCAGGATGACGCCGGGCGCGATCGTGTTGACGCGGATGTTGTCGGCGGCGAACTCGGTCGCCATGCTGCGGGTCAGCGAATGCACGAAGGCCTTCGCCGCCGCGTAGAAGGCCGAGCCCGGCCGGCCGCCGTTGCGCGCGGCGATCGAGCCGACATTGATGATGCTGCCGCCGCCGGCCTGCTTCAGGTAGGGATGCGCGGCGGCGGTGACCGCCAGCAGCGAGCGCACGTTCAGGTCGAGCGTCTCGTCGAGCAGCGCGTTGTCGTGACTGTCGAGCTTCGACTGGCCGGCGAGGCCGCCGGCATTGTTGACCAGAATGTCGAGCCCGCCGGCCGCTTCCGCTGCTGCGCGAACCACCGACGCCGCGGTTTCCGGATTGCGCAGGTCGCCGGAGACGAGGGCGACCTTGCCGCCGTCCTGCTCGATCTTCGCGGCCACCTCCCTGGCGCCGGCCTCGTTCTTGAAATAGTGGACGACGACGAACGAGCCGTGCTCGCCGAACGCGGTCGCCGCCGCCGCGCCGATGCCCGAGCTCGAGCCGGTGACCAGGACACGTTTCCCCTTCAGGTCGTCGAGTATCATGTGAGCGTCTCCGTTGGTTTGAGTCGTTACTGGCTGCGGAGCGCCCTCACGGCGTCCCAGTCGATGTCGAGTCCGAAGCCGGGCGCCTCGGTCAGGTGGACGTGGCCGTCGCGGTAGCGGGCGCCGCCGCCGTAGATGCGCTCGTGGATCGGGTGCAGGCGCTTGTCGCCGACGCACTCCGCCGCGAAGGATGATTCGGCGAATGCCGAGACCAGGTGCGCGTGGATGTGCGGGGCCGAATGAGGCGAGTTGGAAACGCCCTTCTGTTCCGCGTAGTGCGAGACGCGCAGTGCCTCGGTGAAACCGCCGTACCGGGTGGAATCGTACATGATGTAGCGGATCGCGCCGGAATCGATGAAATCGCGCGTCGTCAACCGGTGCATCTCGCGTTCGCCGTGTGCCAGCGGAATGTTCGTCGCCTTCGCCAGGTTCACGAAGTCGGCCGGCTGCAGGTACCAGTGCAGCGGTTCCTCGAACCAGAAGATGTCGAACGGCTCGACGGCGTGCGAGTACGCGATGGCCGCTTCGAGGTCGAACGGGGCGTTCACGTCGAGCATGAACAGGACGTCGGGACCGATCGCCTCGCGCACGGCGCGGACGCGGGCGATCTCGTCGTCCAGCGACAGCGCCCCGGCCTTCAGCTTCACCGCCCTGAAGCCGTTCTCGACATAGCCCGCGAACTCGTCGGCGACCGCCAGCAGCGGCCCGCCCTCGACGTAGAAGCCGCCGACGCCGTAGGTGAACACCTCGGTCCGGGTGCCGCCGAGCAGGCGGAACACGGGAAGCCCCGCCGCCTTGCCCTTGATGTCCCAGATCGCGATGTCGATGCCGGCCATCGCCGCCATGTAGAACTGGCGCAGGTGGCGGGGCAGGGGAGGCGGCAGCCCGTCCCAGCCGCCGATGCCGCCCGGCCGCGGGTTGGTGACCGACAGCATCCGCTGCCAGAGCGCGGCGTGGCCGAGCGGATCCTGTCCCTTGATCACCGTGGCGATCAGATCGACCATCTCGCAGACGGAGGCCTGCGGCCCGATGGCGATTTCCCCGGTCCCGACGATGCCCTCGTCGGTCCGCACCTCGACCAGGATCAGCCGGTCGAGGTGAAAGGACTCGTGCGCGGTCCAGGCTGGGCGCTCCCGTTCGGCCTCCATCGGATGGGCCAGCACGTCGGTGATCCTCATCGCTCGCCTCGCTTGCTCAGTCTGTCTTGTCTGCAGTGCCGGCCGGCACGATCACGTCGGCCGGATCGAGCGGTTCGCCGTTGAAGAAGCGCAGGATGTTTCCGAAGGCGTGCCGCGCCATCGGCGCGATGTTGTCCATGATGCCGCCCGCCACGTGCGGGGTCATCACCACGTTGTCCAGGTCGACAAGCGGCGATCCGGAGGAAAGCGGCTCCTCGGCAAACACGTCGAGGCCGGCGCCGAGCAGCCTCCCGCTTCGCAGCGCGTCCACCAGATCGTCTTCGACCACGAGGCTGCCGCGGGCGGTGTTGATGAAGACGGCGCCGGGCTTCATCGCGTCGAACTGCGGCGCGGCGAACATGTGCCGGTTCGCAGCGTCGCCGGGGCAGTGAAGGGTGACGACGTCGCTCTCGGCCAGCAGTTGCGGCATCTCCGCGAAACGGGCGTTGAGCGCATCACCTTCGGGATCGCGGCCGCTGCGCCTGTTGTAGAGCACCGTCACGCCGAAGCCCTGCAGCATGCGGGTCAGCGCCTTGCCGATGTTGCCGAACCCGACGATGCCGACGGTCTTTCCCGACAGGCCGTGCATGAGCGGCCGCAGCGCCGCGGGATCCCAGCGGCCGGCCCGCACGGCCCGGTCCGCCCCGGCGACATGGCGCAGCACGGTCAGCATCAGGGCAAGCGTATGCTCGGCGATCGTCGTCGAGTTCGCCCCGGCGGTGATGGCGACGCCGACGCCGCGCCGCGCCGCCGCCTCGACGTCGATCCTGTCGTAGCCGGTGCCCCACTTCTGGATGAAGCGCAGCCGCTCGGCGCGGGCGAGCATGTCCGCCGTCACCGGCGCGACCGCCAGCCAGACGTCGCTGCCGTAGAGCACCGCCTCGTTCATGTCCTGCATCCGCTCGGCGAAGGCGAGCTCGAGGCCGGCGGGCGCGACGCCGCGGATCACGGCCTCTGCGACGGGATCGAAGACGAATCCCACGCCTGCGACCCGTATCGGTCCCCTCTCGCTCACGTATCTCTCCCGAATGGCGCCAACGTCGACTGCCTCTTCAATCGCGAGGGAGGCGGTGCGGGCTTCCTGAAAGGCACTCTAGGGGGTGAACGCGCACCGTGCTGTCAGTTAGCCGACAAGCCCCCGTCATGCGCCGCCGCGCCCGGTCAGACCGCCGCGATGGCGTGCACGACTTCCTTCAGGGCCAGCATGCCGGGATCGTCGAGTCCCACGGACCGGTCGGCGAACGTCCGCGCCCGGCCCATCTTCGAGCGTCGCTCCCGGAAGTCGGCGAGCGCCTGGTCCACGGCGGCGGTCGCCCAAGCGCGGACGCTGTCGGCGTCGTTCGCCCCCTCCAGGCCCTGCGCCAGGTAGTCGAGGCCGTCGACGACGGTCTTGTCGCCGAGTTGCGCCTTGCCGCGCTGCATGATCGCCGCCTGCACGGCGGCGACGAGCGTGCCGAGCTCGCTCCATTCGACCTGCTCGGCGTCCCGCGTCTCCCGGCCGAGGGTCATCATGGACGCCACGATCAGGGTGCCGAGGCTCGATCCGGTCGATGCGGCGCCGGCCCGCGCCAGCGCCATGAAGGCGGCACCGACGTCGCCCGCCGTCGACAGGTCGGCGTCCGCCAGGGCGGCGGCCATGCGCGCCAGCATGCCGCCGGTGTCGCCATCGCCGAGCTTGGCGTCGGCGGCGTTCAGTTCGGCCTCGATCGACGGCATCCGCGCGGCGACCCGGCGCACCGCAACCTCGATCCCGGCGACGGTGATCGCCATGGTCAGCCGACCCGCCAGAACGGACACGTCGCCGGCGCCCGCAGCAGCGACAGAATCTCGTCGTCGACGAAGCACAGGCTGATCGAGGCGCCGGCCATCTCCATCGAGGTAACGAACGGCCCGACCAGCGGCACCGCGATGTGGATCTGCCGCGTCGTCAGGCGCTGGGAGACCCGCCGGTACAGGATGAACAGTTCGTCCAGCGGGGTTGCTCCCAGCCCGTTCACCAGGACTGCAACGCGGCCGTCCGCCCCGTCGGGAACCTCCGCCAGGGTGCGGTCCAGCATCTCGTCGACGAGTTCGTCGGCGCTGCGATGGGCGGCCCGCCAGATGCCGGCCTCGCCGTGGATGCCGATCCCCATCTCGACCTCGGTCTCGCCGATCTCGAAGCTCGGCGCCGCGGCGCCCGGGATGAGGCAGGGCGACAGCCCGATGCCGATCGTCCTGGTACGCGCAATCGTCCGCTCGGTGATCTCGACCACCTCGTCGAGCGAGCCGCCGGCCGCGGCCTTGGCGCCGGCCGCCTTGTAGGCAAACACGATGCCGGCGACGCCGCGCCGCTTGTCGGCTTCCTCGGGTGCGGCGCTGGCGATGTCGTCGATCCCCAGCACGGTGCGCACCGTGATGCCCTCGGCTTCCGCCATTTCCGAGGCCATGTCGAAATTCATCCGGTCGCCGCCGTAGTTGCCGTAGAGGCAGAGCACGCCCGCGCCGGCATTCGCGGCAGATATCGCCTCGAGGCAGGACTGCATGTTCGGCCCCTCGAACACGTTGCCGACCGCGCACGAATCGAGCAGGCCCTCGCCGACATATCCGCAGAACAGCGGCAGGTGGCCGGAGCCGCCGCCGGTGGCGATGCCGACCTTGCCGTTTCCGGCCGGCGCGGACCTCTGCACGACCCGTTTGCCTTGGCCCGACAGCGCGAGTTCGGGATTGGCCAGCACCAGTCCCTCGAGCATCTCGTCGACGTAGTTGCCGGGCTCGTTGATGAGCTTTTTCACCTTGTCCTCCCTGTCCGTTGCGTCCCCGCCGCCGTCGTTGCCGGCAGCTCTTCCTGCTAGCCCGGGATGTTGGTCGCCTGGCGCAGCGACAGCTTCCATTCGCCGTTCTGTCTGGTCCACACCAGCACGAACAGCAGGTGCATCATCAGGGTCGGGCCCCCGCCGGTCGCCACTGCCATGTCCAGCGTTCCGCTGATGACCGCCAGGTCCTGTCGGATACGAAGCGTGACGTCGCGGCTCTCGATCGACTTGTAGTCGTAGTGTCCGGCGGCGACGCGTTCGAGGTACAGCGCCTTGCCTTCGGCGACGGCGGTCGAGTGCACGTAGGTCACGTCGTCCGAAAGGATGTCTCCGAGGGCGGCGAGGTCGTTGTCGATCATCGCCTGGTAGAGCCGGCGTTCGGCGGCGAGAAGGGCCTCGCGGCTTGCCTGGCTGTCGACGTCATGTGCGGCCATTGTGAGTTCCTCCTCCGGACGGGGACTGCGGCGATCGTCTACGGCTGGTGCCGGACCAGGAAGTCGCGGACCTTGTCCATTGCCTCGTGCTTGTGGTCGTCGCCCTTCCACGGGTCGACGATCTCGGTCTGCGGCGCGAGGGCGGCGATCTCCTCCGAGATCGCCTGCGGGTGCATCGTGTCGCTGCCCGGCATCAGCAGGATCGGAAGGTCGCAGGAGGCGACGAACTCCCGGCTGACGCCGAACAGGAAATCGTTGCCGAACAGCCGCTGGTGGAAGCCCGGCAGGTTGGCCGCGTCGACCTCGGGATAGTCCTTTGCCGCCTCGGCCCAGGCCGCGAATTCGTCGTCGATGTTCTGCCGGTTGCCGTGCAGTCCGATCGGATTCTGCAGGACGAGCGCGCTGACGAGGCCCGGGCGCGCTTCCGCGAGCGCGAAGGCGAACGTCACGCCGATGCACGCGCCCATGACATGGAGGCGCTCGATACCCAGATGATCGATGACGCCCAGGAAGTCTTCGACATAGGTGTCCCACGAATCCGTCGGCCCGACCGGGCCGCGCGATTCACCGGCATTGCGAATGTCCAGCGCGAGCAGCCGGAATCGATCGGAAAGGCCGTCGATCGGGCTTAGGAATGCCTGCGGCTGTCCGGGATTGGCCGGATTGACGCTCCAGCGTTCGATCCGGGAACTCAGGAAGCCCGGTGCCAGCAGGAAAACCGGATAGCCGGATCCGTATTCCTCGTAATGAATTCGGCTGCCGCCGATCTGCAGCTTGGGCATCGATTCTCCCTGTATGGCGGAGCCGCACTGTGGCGCGCCGCGCACCGACGAAGCAGGGCCGTCGGAGCACGAACATCACTCCCTGTGGTTTGCTGGCTTGCCGCTTCGTAGCCCGAAACGACCTTGTTGATTGCGGGTTATTTTTAGATCAATAAATAAGAATTGCAAGCCCGGTTCTCCGCCCCGGAATCGTGCGGCAGTTGACCCGGCCATGCGCACGGGGATAACCCGTGGGTTGCGAACGAAATGCCGGCGGCGCGGGTGTGACTGCATGAAGACGTCTCCTCCCAGGACGAACAAGATCCGCGGCGAGGCCGCCGTCGCGACCCGGGGCGAACCGGCGAAACGCCGTCGCATGGCTCCGCAGGACCGGGAAAGGCTCATTGTCGAGGAAGCGACGCGCTACTTCGCCGAGCACGGTCTGGGCGGCGGCACCACCGAGCTCGCGCGCCGAATCGGGATAACCCAGCCGCTGCTCTACCGCTATTTTCCGACCAAGCAGGCGCTTATCGAGCGTGTCTACGAGAACCTGTTCCCCAGCGGCCTGGCGCCGGCGTGGGAGGAGCTGATCGACGATACGACGGTGCCGTTGCGGAATCGGCTGTCAGGATTCTACAAGGACTATGCCAATTCGGTGCTCACCTACGAGCACGTCCGCCTGTTCCTGTTCAGCGGTCTCAGCAAGTTCGACTACAACACCCGCTACTACAGCGAACTGTCGCAACGCATCTTTATGCGGATTGCGCGCGCGCTCCGCCACGAGGTGACCGCGACCACGGGCCTGACCTTCCCGCCGGACATAGGTCCGGAGGAAATGGAACTGGTGCAGTCCCTGCACGGCACGATCTATCATGTCGGGTTCCGCCGGTGGGTGTATACGCCGCCGCTGCGCGCCGACATCGACAGGCTGATCGAACGTAAGGTCGATTGGTTTCTCGGCGGCGCGATCGGCGCGCTGGAGGCAATGGCCGAGGCCGGCCGGGAGATCCGTCCCGACCGCGGCTGACGGCGGCGGTACGCCCCGGACATTCCCGAGCCGCGATCGTCCCCGGGGTACGGGTCCGTCAGCGCCCCGCCGTGCCGATCGCCGCACCGCACTTTGCCGCGATCGGGCGCGAAATCTTTAACGTTCACCGCAGAGAAAGCCAGCCAATTTTGGCGGGAACTGGCATTGCATCACTTTGAAAACGATCATGAATCCAATTATAGGAGAATAAATAATATAATTATAGACCTCTAAAAAGCGGTTGAGATAAGCGCCCGATCGGCTAATATCAGCTGACAACGAAATCCGCTGCACGGCGAGGGCCGAAGCGGCGGTCAAGGGAGGGGCAGTTTGATCCAGCACGTTTCGGCACCATGCCGGCAGCCTCGATGCGTTGGGCTGACCGGCGCCGCCCTCGGGCGTCACTCCGGACATCGACCCATCGACCTCCCAGGCGCGGCAAGGGACGCGGCCGGTGTCTGACGGCTGGGGGCGACAACTCGACCTGCAGTCCGACGCCTTGCCGCGTGGATGGTCATCGCTCGACCGGGGCCTCCTCAAGACCACGCGGATCGTGCTGTTCGTCGTCGGCTCGCTGTTCACGCTCATGATCTCACTGGAAGTGGTGTCCAGATACGCCTTCGGCTTTTCGACGTTCTTCGTCAGCGCCGCGGCGCGCTTCCTGCTGCTCTGGTTCTTCATGCTGGGCGCGGGACTGGCTTTGCGGGTCGGCGCCCATGTCGGCTTCGAGTTGCTGTTGCGTGCGCTCGGGCCGCGCCGCCGGCGGATCCTGCAGACCGTCATCAACGTCTTGGCACTGGTGTTCTTCGCGGAGATGGTCTGGGGCGGCGTGCTGGCGCTGGGCCCGGCTGCCATGCAGATGGACTCCGCCCTCAATGTCAGCCTGGTCTGGGCCTTCCTCGCCGTCCCCGTCGGCTTCGTCCTGCTGATCTACCATGTCGTCGTGCTGATGGTGACCGGCCTGCAGCCGACCGGTGCCGAGGAGCATCCGATATGATGCTGGCGTTTCTCGGCATCGTGCTGTTCGGCACGATTCTGATCGGCCTGCCGGTCGCCTTCGGGATGGGACTGGCCAGCGCGAGCTGGCTGCTGTTCTTCCAGGGCATGGAGCCGACCGTGCTGGCGCGGCGAATCTATTTCGCGCTCAGTTCCTTCCCGCTCCTGGCGATCCCGCTGTTCACGATGCTCGGCTTCCTGGCCGACCGCGCCCGCATGCTGCCGCGCCTCGTCGTCTGGCTGCAGATGCTGCTCGGCCGAACGCGCGGCGGGATGGCCTACGTCAATGTCGGGGCGAGCATGCTGTTCGCCGGCATCAGCGGCACCTCGGTCTCCGACATCGCCAGCCTCGGCCGCGTCCAGATCCAGTTGATGACGCGGGCGGGCTATCCGGTCGAATATAGCGCCGCGATCACCTCGGCCACCGCGATCATCGGGCCGATCATTCCGCCGAGCGTCGCGATGATCATCTACGCGCTTGCGGTGGGCAACGTGTCGGTCGGCGGCCTGTTCGTCGGTGGTGCGGTGCCGGGCCTGCTGTTCGGTCTCGGATTCCTGGTGCTGGCATGGTGGACCACCCGGCGCCGCGGCTACGGCGTGCTGCTCGAGAGGCCCCGGTTCTCCGAACTGGTCCGGCAGACCGTGCTGGTCATTCCATTGCTGTTCCTGCCGGTCATCATCGTCGGCGGGATCATATTCGGCGTCTTCACGGTGACGGAATCGGCGGCGATCGGCGTCGTCTACACCGTCATCGTCGGCTTTCTGTCGAAACCCCGGCTTCGCCTCAAGGACATCTACGACGCGATCATCTTCAGCGCCGTCATCAGTTCGGTGGCCGGAATGCTGCTGGCGACGGGCGGCATCATGTCGTGGCTGCTGACGTTCAACGGCGTCACCCAGCAACTGGCCGATTTCCTGATCTCCATCACCACCAGCCCGACCGTTTTCATGATCATCGTGATGCTGGCCCTGCTGGTTCTAGGCATGATGATGGATGCCGTTCCCCTGATGATCGCACTTGCGCCGCTGCTGGCGCCGGTCGCCCAGCAATACGCCATCCCGGACATCCAGTTCGGCCTCCTGTTCGTCATTACCTGCCTGATCGGTCTGGTGACGCCACCGGTCGGGATCGTGCTGTTCATGACGTCCAGCCTGTCGGGCGTCGCCGTGGAGCGCCTGTCCTGGGCGATCGCCCCCTTCGTCGTCTGGATGATCATCGTCGTGCTGCTGGTCGTGCTCGTGCCGCCGCTGACGACGTGGCTTCCCGCGATGCTCGGGTTCTGAGGATGCAGGCCGCCACGGCGGTCGGCGAACGTGTGCAGTCCGGCCCGTGCGGGGCTGGCCGCTGCACGAAACACCAAGAAGGAGACTAGGGATGAGAAACAGGTCCACCAGAAAGCCAGCCGGCGCGATGCACCGGCGCGATGCCTTGAAGCTGATCTCGGCGGCCGGTGTCGCCGGCGCCGCGGGCTCTTTCGGCCTGGCCGCTCCGGCCATCGGTCAGTCGAGCCGTACGCTGAAGTTCGGTCACATGGTGCCGACGAAGACCGTCTATCACCAGGCGATCCAGATGTTCGGGGACGAGCTGTCCAAACTGTCCGACGGCAAGCTCAAGCTGCAGATCTTCCCGAGCTCGCAGCTCGGCCCGATCTCGGAGATGCTCCAGTCGGTGCAGGCGGGCGCCCTCGAGTTCTCGATGGCGGTTCCCGCCTGGTACTCGAACTTCATGAAGCCGATGGACGTCTTCACGCTGCCCTACATCGTCTCGTCGCCCGAGCGACTGAAAGCGGCGCTCGAGGGCGACATCGGGGCGCATATCGAGGAGATGGGGACCGAGGTCGGGTTCCAGATCATCGGATACTGGCTCCTCGGCCAGCGCAGCATCGTCAACCGCCTGCGTCCCGTCGAGACGCCCGCCGACTGCAAGGACCTCAAGCTCCGGGTGATCAACAGCGAGGTCTACATGGCGACCTTCCGCGCGCTCGGAGCAAATCCGATCGCGATGGATCCCTCCGAACTCTACCTCGCCCTGCAGCAGGGCATCGTCGACGGGTTCGAGTATCCGCTGCCGGACATCCTCGACCAGAAGCTCTACGAGGTCGCCGAGTACATCTCGCTCGACGAGCACACCACCGACTTCTTCCTGAACACCACCAGTCCGAAGACCTGGGCAGGGTTCTCCTCCGAAGAGCAGCAGATGGTCAGCCAGGCGATGAAGACGGCCATGGACTGGCAGTGGGACGCCCAGCCCAAGGACATCGCCCGGGCCCGCGGGGAACTGGAAAAGCTCGTCAACGTCAATCCGATCACGCCGGACAACAAGAAGCTTTTCCTCGAGGCGACGCAGCCCGTCTACAAGCAGTTCGAGGATTCGATCGGCAAGGAATGGCTTGAGCAGTGCGTCAAGGCACTGGGCCCGGGCCAGGCCTGACACCGCGCAATATCGCCGGCGCCGGATGTCCGGTGCCGGCGCCGCAATCGTTGCGCCAGCCGCCGGAGAGGCCGACATGCAGCCCGCTTCCCTTCACGACTGGTTCGAGATCAACGCGCTCTTCATCCGTTACGCCACGACACTCGACCACGGCGACGTGGAGGGCTGCGTGAGCTGCTTCCGCGACGACGCTTTCATCGAGAGCCCGGTTCTCGGCCGGTTCGAGGGCAGGGAGGGGATCCGCCGGTTCGCCGAACGCACCGCGACCGTGCTGCGCGAGCGCCAGGCCCGGTTCCGCCACGTGGTGACCAACCTGACGGCGAGCGTCGACGGCGACCGGGCGCAGGCGACCTGCTACCTTCTCGATTTCTATACCGAAGCGGGAAAGACGGAGTTGCTGTCGCCGGGCGAATACTTCTGCGATCTCACCCGTCTCGACGGACGCTGGCTGTTCGACAACCGCATCGTCGTCATGGACAGGAAGTTCGATCTCGGCATGTAGCCCGATCCGCCCGGGGCCGCTGCCCCGGGGCTAGCCGCCCATCATCGACTGCTTCACCGGGGCCCGGTGCAGGCGCCGGTCGACCCACAGCAGACCGGCGTTCACCACGCCCGCGAACACCGCGATCACCAGCGTGACGGACATGATGATGTCCATGTTGTGCAGGCCGATGGCGTTCATCAGCATGAAGCCCAGGCCGCGCCGCGAGCCGAACATCTCGCTGAGCAGCGTGCCGATCAGCGTCAGCGAGAAGCCGACGCGCAGGCCGGTGAACACCTCCGGCGCCGAGGCCGGCAGCAGCACCGACATCAGCAGCTGGCGCGGCTGCAGCCGCAGCACCCGGGCGGTCTTGAGGTAGACCGGCTTGATGTTTCGCACCGCGTTCATCGTGAACAGCGAAATCGGGATGATGCCGTGCAGCGCCCCGAAGGCGACTTCCGCGGCCACGCCGATGCCGAAGAACAGCAGGATGATCGGATAGAGCGTGACTTTCGGGATCGAGTAGATGCCGACGAGAACCGGCTCGGCGACCTCGCCGGCCAGCCGGTTGTAGCCGAGGATGGCGCCGATCAGGATGCCGCCGACCGCGGCGATCACCATCGCGATGGCGAAGGCCGACATGGTCGCCTCGGCATTGTCCCAGAACTCGGCGGTGCCCAGCATCCGCACGGCGAAATCGACCGTGCCCCAGGGCGTCGTCATCGCGACCTCGCCGCCCCACAGGTAGGCGCACTGCCAGACCACCACGATGACGATCAGCAGTACCGTGACGTCGACGACCCGCTCGCGCAGCGGCACCCTGGCTGTTGCCGTCATTTGAAGCCCCTGCGTTGCATCAGCACCTTCTCCCAGGAGTGCAGCGACATGTTGATGGTCAGCACCACGACCAGCACGAACAGGATCAGCGAGTACATCGTGACGTTGTCGAAGTTGTAGTAGGCGTACGAGATGCTGTGCCCGATCCCGTCGCTGGACAGGATGAACTCCGACCCGATCACCCCGATGAACGAATAGGCGATCGCCAGCTTCACCCCGGTGAACAGGTAGGGAGCCGCGAACGGCAGCACGATGCGCACCGCCGTGCTGGCCGGGCTCATCCCGAAGACCTTGCCCGTCTTGAGCAGCACCGGCGGTATCCGGTCCAGCCCGTTCAGCGTGTTGATCACCACGGCGGCGACCGCGTAGAGGAAGCCGATCACGATCTTCGGGATGTCGTTCAGCCCGAACAGCACGATGAACATCGGATAGAACACGAAGACCGGCACCGAATAGTAGGTGGCCAGGAGCGGGTCGATGGTCCGCCGGACGCGCGGCCAGGCGTGGATCAGCGCGCCCGCGGTGGTGCCGACGACCACCGACGCGCACAGCGAGATCGCCACCGACGACAGCGTCGTTACCAGGTCGCTGTTCATCTTGCCCGACGCCAGCAGATGATAGAGGCCGATCGCCATTTCCGAGGGCGGTATCATCGTGAAGCGCGGAATGATGCCGACGCGGCACAGCAGTTCCACGAACACGACGGCGCCGACGAGGACGACGATCCGGACCTTGGTAGCGCGCTTCATCGTCAGCCGGTCCGCTGCTTGATGTCCATCGCCTTGAGCGACTCCTCGCGCAGCAGCGCCCACAGCCTGCTCGTCAGCTCGCCGAATTCCGGTTTCGAGACGATCCGGCTGTCGCGGTCGCGCGGCCAGCCGGTCTCGACGGTGTCGAGCAGGATGCCGGGCCGCGCCGACATCACGCACACCTTGTCGGACAGCATCGTCGCCTCGTCCAGGGCGTGGGTGATCAGCAGGACCGTGGCGTTGGTCTCGCGCCACAGGTTGAGGAGCTCGTCGCCCATCAGCAGGCGCGTCTGCTGGTCGAGCGCGCCGAACGGTTCGTCGAGCAGGATCAGCTGCGGCTCGAGCATCAGCGTCCTGGCGATGCAGACGCGCTGGCGCATGCCGCCGGACAGTTGCGCGGGATAGGCATTGTCGAAGCCGTTCAGGCCCATCAGCCTGATGGCGTCATCGACCTTGCGGGCGATGGTCGTCTCGTCGACGCCCTGGCGGCGCAGGCCGAAGGCGATGTTGTCGCGGACCGTCAGCCACGGAAAGCTCGCGTCGTCCTGGAACACCACGCCGACGCCGTCGGCGACCTCGCCGTGGATCGGCCGGCCGTTGATGATCACCTCGCCGTCGCTCGCCGGCGCCAGGCCGGCGATGACCTCGAGCAACGTCGACTTGCCGCAGCCCGAGGGGCCGACCACCGAGTAGAATTTCCCGGCCTCGAGTTCGAGATTGATTGGCCCCAGGGCGTGCAATGCGGGTTGCCCCGCATTGCCTGGATAGACCCTGGTGACGTTGCGCAGTTCGCAATATGCGCTCATCCGCGTATGTCCCCGACAGTTCCTCTGGTCTTTTTATGTCGACGCAACACGCGCGGTGCGGCCGAACCCGGACCTGAAGGCGCCTACTTGTCGTAGAGGCCCTTCTGGTCCTCCGGCATGAAGGAGTCGTCGACGATCTCGTCCCAGTTGATGTCGCTGTAGTCGACACCGAGCAGGATCTGCGCGTCGGCCAGGTTCTTCATGCTGGGCAGGTACAGTGCGCCTTCGCCCCAGTAGCGGACGTTGTCGGGTCCGGTCGGACGCTGCAGCTGGCTGATCACCTTCTCGGCGACTTCCGGGCTCATCTTGTAGGGACCGGCGACGTGCTTTGCCGCTTCCGCGGGGTTTTCGGTCATCAGCTGCACGGCCTTCTGGCGGGCCAGCATCATCTTCTTCAGGAAGTCGGGACGCTGCGCGATGGCGCGGTCGGTCGTGATCGCCAGCACGTCGACCAGCGGCGGCAGCGCGTCCGGCGCCCAGGTCAGCAGCCGATACTTTCCGGGATTGTTGGAAAAGATCGGCTCGACGATCGGCGCCACGTCGAGCTGTCCGTGTTCCAGAGCGGCGAGACCGGGCCCGAACCCGCCGGTGGAAATGGTCTCCACTTCCTCGGGCGTCAGGCCGGCGGCCTTGATCAGCATCAGCGCGAGAGCCTGGGTCGTGGAATTCGGATTGGTATAGCCGAGCTTGGCGCCCTTCATGTCCTCGATGGTCTTGATCGGGGAATCGGGCATCACCACCCAGCCGATCTCGGCGACCGTGTTGGCGGTCGTGCCGATGATCTTGATGTCTGCGCCGCCGCGGATCGCCGCAAGCGCTGCGGTCAATCCGGCTTCGCCGTACGCCAGGTCCCCGGCGAGCAGGTTGCGGATCGTCGGGGCGCCGCCGGGCGACGTCCGGATACCGGTGATGTCGAGGCCCACCTCATCGAAGTAGCCGGCGCCGAGCGCCACCGCATACGGCATGCCGTTGGTGCCGACGCCGTAGTTGGAGATTTCGATCTCTTCCGCCGATGCCGGGCTCGCTGCCGCAAGCCCGATGGCAAGCGCGGCAAGCGCACCGCCGCGAACGATGTTCCTGAACTGCATCATGATTAAGTCCTCCCTGTTCCGTGAACCTGTTTCGAGCGGCTCACGATTTGGCCGACAGTGTAGCCACATCGCCGGATCGCAATTGTACGATCTTGCGCACTCCGCCCGGCAGCGGCTTGGGCTTCAGCCGAACTGCCAGTTGGCGCTGGTCCGGTACCGGCTTGGCGTCATGCCGAGCAGTTTCTTGAAGTGCTTCGTCATGTGGCTCTGGTCGGTGAAGCCGACCTGCGCGGCGACCTCGGCGATCGGCTCCCCGTCGCGCAGCAGCCGCGTCGCCTGCTCCACCCGGTAGCGCACGAGATACTGGTGCGGGGTGATGCCGCAGTGGCGCTGGAAGACACGCAGGGTCTGGAACGGACTGAGATCCAGCGCGTCGCTGAGATCGTGCAGGGTGATCCGTTCCTCGTAGCGCTGTTCCAGGATCCGGCGCAGCTTCAATACCGTTTCCCGGCCGTCACGTGACCGGGCCGCCGCAGACGCGGCGGGACCACCGGCGGGTGCACGTTCCATCGTCGCTTCCATCCCTTGATCTACCGGCTGTTCTTGTGTGGCTCGGAGTTGCCGGCATTGTCGGGACGAGGCGGCGGTTCATCAAAGCATATTAATTCCGCCTGGCATTACTTGAGATCATGCGACGCGCGCCGATCCCGATTTTGTCATGCAACGGTCGCCGTGCGCGACAACCAGTACCCAGGTCCTCCCGTCAACGTTGCGCGACATCGGCGGGATTCGGTGGGAAAATGCAGTGCTGCACTGCAATAATGCCGGCTTCGTGCCGGGCAGATGCGGGTGCGGGAGGGGTCCGGCTTCGGCGAATTCCCGTCGTGGCGAGGCACGATCGCCGGCGCGCCGTCGGCAACAGGCTCATATGCGGATTTTTCAAGCAAGAGTCTTTCGGCTACACTCCGGGCAACAGCCGACCAGGTCGCTGTCCCCCCGGCCAGTGGGCGGGGCGCGCCGGGCCCACGGGACGGTCAATGGTACGTCTTCCGCCGCTCAATTCGCTTCGGGCCTTCGAGGTAGCCGCCCGCCACCTCAGTTTCACGCTGGCCGCCGATGAACTGTGCGTCACCCAGGGCGCCGTCAGTCGCCATATCGCCAAGCTCGAGGAGCACGTCGGCACGCCGCTGTTCGTGCGCAAGCACCGGCAGGTCGAGCTGACCAGCGAGGGGGCCGCCTATCTGCGCGAGGTGCAGGACGCCTTCATCCGGATTTCCTACGCCACGTCGAACCTGACGTCGGCGGTGGACCAGAACACCCTGCGCATCAAGACGCCGCCGAGCAACGCCATCTGGTGGCTGGTGCCGCGGCTCGGCCGGTTCCATGCGCGGTTTCCGGACATCCAGGTGCAGTTGATGACCTCGCACGTTCCGGTGAATTTCGACGACGAGGATGTCGACGTCGCCCTGCAGTACGGCGTGCCGAGACATGGCAGGCTGATCGCGGAGCGGCTGTTCAGTGAGGTGATGGTTCCCGTCTGCAGCCCCGCGCTTGTGCAGCAGGCTGGTCCGTTCACGGGTCCCGCCGACATTGCCCGGCAGGTTCTGCTCCACTCGATCCGGCGGCCGTCCGACTGGCGCCGCTGGCTCGAGGCCGCCGGCGCCGGCGACCTCGTCGTGGAGAAGGAAATCGTCTTCGAGAACTCGGCGCTCACCTATCAGGGGGCGATAGACGGCGTCGGCGTCGCCCTCGCGCAGCTTGCCTTCGTCCTGGACGAACTGCCGTCCGACCGGTTGATCACGCCGCTCGATATCCGGCTTCACGGCAAGACCGGGTACTATCTCGTCTTCCCGCCCCACAAGGAACGCCTGCGCCGCGTCAAGGCATTCCGGGAGTGGGTGATCGACGAGGCCGGCGAGACGCGGAAGGCGGACCCATACCTGTGATGCCGGGGCCGGCTCGCAATATTCTCCTATAGCGCGGCTCGCGCTGACCTGTACGTCTCCGGAAAAGTCCCGCCACACGGCGACAATCGCCCGGTCCGGTGAAGACCGCGACGCGGCGGGGCGTTCTTCTGGGCGGTTCCGGATCTTCGGGAAGCCCGTGGGGGCGAAGCCGGAGGATTCGAGTGCCGAGAACCACGATCAGGGCAGCGCTGGCGCAGGAGCACCCTCTGGTGTGTCCGCTGGCGCACGATGCACTGTCCGCCAGCATGATCGAGAAGGCCGGCTTCAAGGCCTTCGCGATCGGCGGCTCGGCGATGCTGGCGGCGCGCTACGCGCTGCCCGACATCGGATTGATCGGGCTTTCCGACATGGTTGCGGGCATTCGCGACATCGCCTCGGCCTCGGCGCTGCCGTTCTTTGCCGACGGGGATGACGGCTACGGCGGCAACCGCAACGTCGCCCGCATGATCGAGGCCTACGAAGCCGCCGGCGTCGGCGCGATCCTGATCGAGGATCAGAACCGCGACAGCAAGCAGCAGCGCGCCGACAGGGCGAAGCACGTCTGCGACGACGCGGTGATCGAGGGCAAGCTGCGCACCGCGATGGCTGCCCGCTCCGACAAGGAAACCTTCATCGTCGGGCGTACCGACGCCTACGGCCCGCTCGGCCTCTCGGCGGCGATCAGGCGCGCTGGACGCTATCTGGAGCTTGGCGTCGACGGCGTCTTCGTCGCCGGCCTGACGGCTGAGTCCGAGTACGAGGAAGTCGGCCGCGCCCTCGACGGGGCCTTCCTCTCCGCCGCCATGTTCGGCGGCGCCGCGACCCCCTGGCTCACCGTCTCCGAACTCCGGGACATGGGGTACAGCCAGGTGTCCTTTCCCGCCTTCGTGATCTCGCGCGCGGTCGCCGCCATGCAGGACGGCCTGGTGGCGCTGCGGGCGCACGGGGACGGCACTACGCCGATCGAACGACCTGACTTTGTCGACAGCACCCGGCCGTTTCTGGATGACGCGGTCGCCCTTGCGAAATGGAATGCCTACGCCGGCACATGAACGGGATGAAAACGATGGATGAAAAGAATCTGGGTGTCGGTGCCGAGACCGGACACGAGCCTCGCAATTCCAACGCGCGGCTGTTCGGCAGCGATCCGATCGCCGAAGTGCTGCGGGCGCTGGAGTTCGACTACATCGCGCTGACCCCCGGCGCCAGCTTCCGCGGTCTGCACGACAGCCTCGTCAATCATCTGGGCAATACCCGCCCGGAGATGCTGCTGTGCGTGCACGAGGAACACGCCGTCGCCCTCGCGCACGGCTATACCCGGGTCACCGGCCGGCCGCTCGCCGTCGCGCTGCACAGCAATGTCGGCCTGATGCACGCCACGATGGCGATCTTCAATGCCTGGTGCGACCGGATCCCGATCCTCATGCTGGGCGCGGTCGGCCCGGTCGACGCGGTCAACCGCCGCCCCTGGGTCGACTGGATCCACACCTCGTCGGACCTCGGCGCGCTGATCCGCGGCTATACCAAGTGGGACGACCAGCCGGGTTCCGTCACCGCCGCCGTCGAGTCGGTGCTGCGCGCCTATCGCATCGCGGTCACCGAACCGCGCGGGCCGACCTATGTCTGCCTCGACGCCGGCTGGCAGGAGAAGGCGCTGGACGGGCCGCTCGACCTTCCCGACCTGCAGCGTTTCCGCGCCGGCACACCCGGGGATCCTCCCGCCGAGACGCTCGACAAGGTGGCGGCGGCGCTCAACGGGGCGCGCAATCCGGTGATCATGATGGGGCGCGTCTCGCGCGACCCGGCGGACTGGGACCGGCGCGTCGCCTTTGCCGAGAAGCTCAACGCCACCGTGCTGACCGACATGAAGACCGGGGCAACCTTTCCAACCCGGCACCCGCTGCATCCCTATCCGGCCGGACTTTTCGTGACCGACGCGGCGGCGGGACCCCTCCGTGAGGCCGACGTCATCCTCAGCCTCGACTGGGTCGACCTCGGCGGCTCGTTGCGCCAGGCCTGCGGCGGCAAGTGGCCGTCGGCCACCGTCATCAGCTGCTCGCTCGACGAGTACGTCCACAACGGCTGGAGCATGGACTACCAGGCGCTGCCGCCTGCCGACATCTCGATCCTCGCACCGGCCGACCGTCTGGTCGACCTGCTCGTCGACCGCATCGATCAGAAGCCGGCCGGATCGCCTGCCAGGCAGCCGGCGAAGCCCGCCGCGCCTGCCGCCGACGAGGACGAGACCGAGGGCATGATCTCGATAAACGCCCTGGCACAGGCCGTCGTCGACGGGTTCGACGGCGAGAACCCGTGCTACATCCGGCTGCCGATCGGCTGGCCCGGCGAGTACTCCCGCTTCGACCACCCGCTCGACTATGTCGGCTACGACGGCGGCGGCGGCATCGGCTCCGGGCCCGGCATGGCGGTCGGCGGGGCGTTGGCCCTGCGCGACAGCGGCGGCGACCGGCTGCCTGTCGCGGTGCTCGGCGACGGCGACTACCTGATGGGCGTCACCGCGCTGTGGACGGCGGTCAAGTACGAGATCCCGCTGCTCGTCATCGTCGTCAACAACCAGTCCTTCTTCAACGACGAACTCCACCAGGAACGCGTTGCCCGGGTCCGCGGCCGGCCGGTCGAGAACCGCTGGATCGGCATGCGGATGAGCGAGCCGGGCATGAACCTGGCGACCATGGCGGAAGGGCAGGGCGCGGTCGGCTTCGGACCCGTCGGGTCGTCGGAGGAGCTGTCCGACGCCATCGCCGCGGCCATCGAGAAGGTGCGCGGCGGCGCGGTGGCGGTCATCGACGTCCGGGTCGCGCCGGAATACGCGCGCTCGACGTCTTCGGCGGTGGTTCGGGAAATGGCGACGACGAAATGACGGCACACGACATGGCTACGACAGATACTCCGGCGCATCGCGCGCTGCCGAAGAACCGCGGCGTCTTCTATGGCGGCAAATGGCGGGAGGTCGCCTCCGGCAGGTCCGTGCCGATCTCCAGCCCGGCGACCGGCGAGGACCTCGGCGTCGCGGCGGAAGGTGGCGCGGACGACATCGACCGTGCCGTCCAGGCTGCCGCCGACGCCTTCCCGGCCTGGCGCGACACCCCGGCCCAGGAGCGTGCCGCACTGGTGCGCAGAGCGGCGCAGATCCTGCGCGACCATGCCGAGGAACTCGCGCACCTGGATGCCATCGACGGCGGTAATCCCTACCAGGCGATGTATTTCGACGCCCAGGTCGGCGCCGACTACATGGACTACTTCGCCGGCCTCGTCACCGAGATCAAGGGCAGCACCATCCCGATCGGGCCGGGCGTCCTGAACTACACGGTGCGCGAGCCGCTCGGGGTGATCGGCAAGATCAGCGCCTTCAACCACCCGCTGCTGTTCGCCACCGCCAAGGTCGGCGCGCCGCTGGTCGCCGGCAACACCATCGTGCTGAAGCCCGCCGACCAGACGCCGCTGTCCTCGCTGCGCCTCGCCGAACTGTGGGGCGACGTGTTCCCGTCCGGCGTCTTCAACCTGGTGACGGGCGGCCGCGAGGCCGGCGTGGCGCTTGCCGAGCACCCGAAGGTCGCCAAGATCGGCTTCATCGGCAGCGTTCCCGCCGGCCGTTCCGTGATGCAGAGCGCCAGCGGCACGCTGAAGGCGCTGACGCTCGAGCTCGGCGGCAAGAACGCGCTGATCGCCTGCGCCGACGTCGACCCGGCGACGGCGGCGGCCGGCATCGTCCGCGGCATGAACTTCCGCTATGTCACCGGCCAGTCCTGCAACTCGACCAGCCGCGTCTACCTGCACGAGGACGTCTACGACGCGGTGCTGGTCGAACTGGAGAAGGCGGTGAAGGCTCTGAAGGTCGGCCTGCCGAACGATCCCGAGACCGAGGTCGGCTGCCTGTCGAGCCAGCCGCAGTTCGACAAGGTGCTGTCCTACATCGAGATCGGCAAGGCCGACGGCGCCCGCCTCGTCTGCGGCGGCAGGCGGTGCGAAGATCCCGCGCTCGCCAACGGCTTCTTCATCGAGCCGACGGTGTTCGCCGACGTCACCGACGACATGCGGATCGCCTCGGAGGAAATCTTCGGCCCCGTCGTCAGCGTCTTGAAGTGGTCGGACGAGGACGACCTGATGCGCCGCGTCAACGCGCTGGAATACGGCCTGACCGGCTCGATCTGGACGCACGACCTCGACCGCGCCCACCGTCTCGCCTCGCGTATGCAGTCGGGCTACATATGGATCAACGACGCGGCGACCCACTATGTCGGCGTGCCGTTCGGTGGCTACAAGCAGTCGGGCGTGGGGCGCGAGGAATCGATCGACGAACTTCTCGCCTGCACGCAGATCAAGAACGTCAACGTCGTGATCGGCGCGACGCCGACCACCCGCGCGTTCTGACGGAGCCTGTCAGCAGGGAATGCCGGACACCCCGAAGGTCCTGATCTACGCCCCCAGGGAGGAGCCGCCGGAGACGATCCGGCGGCTGCGCGAGACGGGCTGCGATCTCGTCTTCGGCGATCCCGAATGGCAGCTGCCGCGCGGCCGCCATGAGGACGCCTTCGCGGAGGCCGCCCGCGATGCCGTGGCGCTGCTCGGCACCTCGATCCGCCACACCCCGATCAGCCGGCGCATCATGGAAGGCTCGCAGCGCCTGCGGGTCGTCTCCAAGTACACGGTCGGCGTCGACGACGTCGACGTCGCCGCGGCGACCGATCTCGGCATCCTGGTCTGCCATTCGCCGACCGAGGCGAACTGCTTCGGCGTCGCCGAGATGACAGTGGCGATGATGCTGGCGATGCTCAAGAAGCTGCGCGAGCGCGACACCGCCATCCGCGAGGGTCGCTGGCGCGAGCCGAACGCCACCTCCCGCTACCTCGGCCGGCGGAGCTCGGACGGCCATCCCGGCATCACGCTCGGCATCGTCGGGCTCGGCCGCATCGGCGCGCGCTTCGCCGACCTGATGCGGCCGTGGAACATCCGCATCCTCGCCTGCGATCCCTACGTTCAGCCGATGGATTTCCTGCTGCACGGCGTCGAGCGGGTCGACTACGAGACGCTGTTGCGGGAATCCGACGTGGTGTCCTTTCACGTCGTCCTCAACGAGGAGACGCGCTACATGCTCTCCGACCCGCAGATCGCGCTGATGAAGCCGAACGCTGTCGTCCTCAACACCGCGCGCGGCAAGGTCATCGACGAGGCCGCCGTCGCCCGGGCGATCGCCGAGGGGCGGCTGGAGGGGGTGGGCATCGACGCCTTCGAGGAGGAGCCGCTGGCGATGGACTCGCCGCTGCGCGCGCTCGGCGACAGGGTGCTGATGCTGCCGCACGCGGCCGCCACCAATGACGGCGGCGAACTGCGCGCCGGCATCGAGATGGGCACCGACGCGGTCATCGAGGTGCTTGCCGGGCGGGTGCCCGACAACGTCTTCAACAAGGAGGTGATCCCGCGCTGGCGCGAGCGCTTCGGCGGCGTCAGCCTGGCGGGCTGACCGCCTCCTCCGGTTCGCCCAGCCTCCGCGCGCTTGCCCAGGCGGTTGCCGAGATCGACGACCACACCGGAACGCCGAGCCGCTCGCGCAGCTCGTCCAGGATGCCCATCGTCGGCAGCTGCGAGCAGGCGATGAACAGCGCCTTGCTGCGCGGCGTCACCGTGGCCAGCGCCATCTCCAGGACGTCGTCCTGCGTGACCCGGCCCAGCTCCTCGGTCGTCCGGCATTCGCAGCCGCCCAGTACCTCGACGGCGATATCCTCCGCGGCGAGATAGGCGCGCAGGCCGTCGTTGACCGGTTCCAGATAGGGTGTCACCACGGCAGTCTCGGTGACCCCTTCGTGTCTCAGGACGTCGATCATCGCCGACGCGGTCGCCACCACCGGCGCGCCGGTGCGCCGCTGCATCTCTCCGGTCAGCCTGGCGTTCGCCTCGGGGCCGGCCAGGAACCCGGCGGCGGTGCAGCCGTAGACGACCAGCCGCGGCCGGCCGCCCGCGAACGGCTCGATCGCGGCCAGCGTCGTTCGAGTGTAGTCGTCGAGCGTATCCGGCGTCACCCCTTCCGGCGGCAGCGAGACGCGCGCCACGGCCAGCCCCGAAATGACGGGGCAGAGCGCCGTCAACTCGGGTTCCATCGTGGTGTTGTTCGCCGGAACCACCAGCAGCACGTCGGACGAGGAACGCTGCATCGTCGTCTCCTGGGGTCAAGCCGGCGGGAAATGGTACAGCTCGGCCGGATTGTCGACGAGGATGCGCGTGCGGACCGCCTCGTCGGACGTCCAGCCGCAGAACTGGTCGAACAGGTCTCCGTCGTCCGGCATGTAGTCGGCCAGCGTCGTGTGCGGCCAGTCGGTGCCCCAGACGCAGCGCTCCGGCGCCGTCGAAATGTAGCGCGTCACCAGCGGCGTCACGTCGTCGTAGGGATGTCCGGTCAGCGAGGCCCGATAGCCGCACAGCTTGACCCAGCACTTTCCGGACTCCAGCAGCCGGAGAATGCCCAGAAGGTCGGGGTCGTTTTCGTCGGTTTCGGCGCTGAGGCCGCCGAGATGGTCGAACACCACCGGCACCGGCAGGTCGGCGACGACCGGCAGCAGCTCCGGCCACAGGTTGCGCGGCACGTACATCTCGATATGCCAGCCGAACTCGGCGATCTTCGCCGCCACGCCGGGCAGGTTGTCGATGGTCGGCCCGCCGCTGATGGTGGTGATGAACCGCGTGCCCCGAATGCCCCGGTCGTTGAGGTCGCTCAGCGTCTGGCGATCGACGTCGGCATTGACCATGACGATGCCGCGCGCCCGTTCGCGCCCGAATTCCTCGACCGCCTGCACGGTGCGGCGGTTGTCCCAGCCGTAGACGCTGGCCTGCACGATCACGGCGCGCTGGAAGCCGAGCGTGTCGGCCATCCGCCAGTATGCCTGCGGCGACGCGTCGGGCGGCGTGAAGCCGCGTTGCTGCGAGTAGGGATAGTCGGCTTCCGGACCGAAGATGTGCATGTGGCAGTCGCAGGAAAGCGCCGGCGCCTTGGCCTTCGGCGCCTTGGTTTCGTCTCTGGGCGGGATGCAGGGCAGCATGTGTCACTCCGGATCGGTGTCGGATTTGTGCGATAGCGGCGGGACGGGTGACCGTCTTGTTCATCCTTGCAGCGGTGCCACGCAGCCGCTGCCGTCTTCAGGGAAGCTTCGGTTCCCGCTCGCCGACGCGGTCGCGCGCATCGCGGAACACCTCGCCGACCACGTCGCGGAACTGCGAGACCGGCGGCGACATGCGGGCCTTGTTCCAGACCAGCGACAGCAGCACCGGCGCCATCTTCTCCTCGATGTCCGCCACCACCACCCGCTCGGTGGCGAAGGTGCGGGCAAATCCCGGGGAGATCGCGATGCCGCAGCCCGATGCCGCGAAGCCGATCTGCGACAGGATCGTCGGCACCTCGTATTCGATCCTCGGCCTCAGCCCCTTGTTCACGAACGAGGCGAGGATGTGGTCGTAGTGGTAGGGCGAGATCTTGCGCGGCGGCAGGATCAGCGGTTCCGGCGCCAGCTCCTCCAGCGACAGCACCTCCCGGGCCGCCAGCGGGTGGTCGGCCGGCACCACCGCCACGAACTGCTCCTCCAGCACCACCTCGGACTCGAGCGGCGGCTCGGCGAGGTTCTTCCACACCAGCCCGACGTCGTGTCGCCCGTCCGCCACGGCCTTCATCACGTCGGCGGTGTGTGCCTCCTCGATGACGAGATGGATGTTCGGATATGCCTTGCGGAAGTGCGTCGCCGCCTTCGGCAGCACGTCGTAAAGCGCCGAGGGCACGCAGCCGACGAACAGCTCGCCGATTTCGCCCGCGCCGACGCCCTGCATCACGTGACTGACGCGCTCGGCATGGTCGAGAAGCTGCGTCGCCTGGTCGAGCAGGATGCGCCCGGACACCGTCAGCGCGACATGCCGGTTGGTGCGGGTCAGCAGTTTCGCGCCGACCTGCTCCTCGAGCGCCTTGATGTGCAGGCTGAGCGGCGGCTGCGAGATGCCGAGGCGGGAGGCGGCGCGGCCGAAGTGGAGTTCCTGCGCGACGGCGACGAAATATCTCAGCCGGGTCAGGTTGAGCTGATGGGCACCGAAGGCGACGCGGTCGATATCCTTGTCGGTGCCCAGCCGGGAGGCCATCGGTAACTCTCCGGGTCCGTTCGTGCGAACCGCCTGCTTCATTTGACTCGTCCCGAACTTTGGACCCGGGCGCCTCCATGCCGCAAGCGCCGTCGTGCCGGCTGGTCGTGGCAGCCGCGCTGCGCGGTGCGGGCGGCATCCTATTCCTTGAACGCCTCCGTTCGCGCCTTGCGCACCATCGGCACCATCGTCGCGACCAGGGCGACTGCCGCGGTCGCCAGCAATGCGGCGGCGATCGGGTGGGTGACGAATATCGACAGGTCGCCGCGGGAGATCAGCATCGCCCGGCGGAAATGGTCCTCGAGCATCGGGCCGAGTACGAAACCGAGCAGGAACGGCGCCGGCTCGCAGTCGAGCTTGGCGAACACGTATCCGAGCGCCCCGAAGATCGCCAGGATGTACACGTCGAACGAGGAGTTGCCGACGTTGTAGGCGCCGATCGCGCAGAAGATGATGATGGCCGGATAGAGGAAGTGGTAGGGCATCGTCAGGAGCCGCGTCCACAGGCCGATCAGCGGCAGGTTGAGGATCACCAGCATGACGTTGCCGATCCACATCGACGTGATCAGGCCCCAGACCAGCGTCGACTGGGTGAGCATCACCTGGGGCCCCGGCGTGATCCCCTGGATGATCAGCACCGCGATCAGCAGCGCCATCACCGGGTTGGCGGGAATACCCAGCGTCAGCATCGGAATGAAGGACGTCTGCGCCCCGGCGTTGTTGGCGCTCTCCGGTCCCGCGACCGCCTCGATCGCTCCCTTGCCGAAGCGGGAAGGATCCTTCGCGACTCCCTTTTCGATCGAGTAGGAGGCAAACGAGGCGACCGCCGCGCCGCCGCCCGGCAGTATGCCGAGGGCAGACCCGATCACCGTGCCGCGCAGCACGGGCATTGCGATCGCCCTGAAGTCCCGGAGCGTCAGCCACAGTCCCTTCAGCCGCCGAGTGACGATCGATCGTCCCGACTGGTCTTCCAGGTTGCGGATCACTTCGGCGATGCCGAACATGCCCATTGTCACGGCGATGAAGCTGAACCCGTCGGCCAGTTCCATGAAGCCGAAGGTCAGACGGAACTCGCCGTAGAAGATGTCCTGGCCGGCCAGCCCCAGCGACAGGCCAAGCACCACCATCGCCAGCGCCTTGATCACCGATCCGGAAGCCAGCGTGACGGCGGCGACGAGGCCGAGCACCATCACAGAGAAGAACTCCGGCGCGCCGAAGTTCAGGGCGAACCGGGCCAGCGGCAGCGAGAAGAAGACCAGCAGCAGCACCGAGACGGTGCCCGCGAAGAACGATCCGAGCGCCGCCGTCGCCAGCGCCTTGCCCGCCAGGCCCTTCTTGGCCATCTCGTGGCCGTCGATCGCCGTCACGACCGAGGATGTCTCGCCCGGCAGGCGAAGCAGGATTGCCGTGGTCGAGCAGCCGTACTGGGCGCCGTAGTAGATGCCGGCCAGCATGATGAAGCTCGACACCGGCGGCAGCGTGATGGTGAGCGGGATCAGCAGCGCCACCGTGGCCGCCGGGCCGAGGCCGGGCAACATGCCGATGAAGGTGCCGAGCAGCGTTCCCAGCAGGCAGTATGTCAGGTTCTCGAAGGTCAGCGCGACCGTGAAACCGAGGGCGAGGTTCTCCAGCACCATGACGTGCCCCCCGCTAGCCGAACAGCCGCACGGGCATGCCCAGGCCCCAGATGAACACGAGCCAGCAGAACGCCAGCAGGAAGGCGATGAGGCCGGCGGCCGACAGGGGCCGGAACCGGTCGCTGGCGATCATGCTCACGCCCACCGAGATGACGACGGCGGGGACGAATCCGAGCCACTGGATGGTGGCTGCGAAGGCGACGACCGAGAGGATCACCAGCGCCACGCCGCGCCAGTCGAACCGGGGCAGGGCGTCGCCGTCGACCCTCAGTCCGTTGAACAGCGTCAGCGCTCCCAGCACGGCGAGGATGAGTGCCAGCGCCAGCGGGAAGTAGCCGGGTCCCATCCGGCTGGCGGTGCCAAGCGGCAGCTGCAGGGCGTTGTAGGCCAGGACGGCGGCGAAGATGACGAACAGTCCGCCGGCCAGCACGTCCTTTGGATTTCGGATGTGAACCACCGTATCGCTCCGGTCGGCGGAGCACCGCACGAGTCGCCGGCGCCGCGCCATCGAAAGGAAGCAGACGACGGCGACCTCCAACGGCCTGCCGCCGCCCGCTCCGGGAGGACCCCGGGTTTCGGTATGGAGCCTGCGCGCCTACTTCTTTTCGATCTGCAGGTCTTCGGCGAGCTGCGCCCACAGCGCCGTGTTCTTCTCCAGCCACTCCCGGTAGTATTCGGGGCTCGAGCCGACGATCTGGACGCCCATGGATTCGATGAAGTCCTTCGTCTCGGGATCGTTCATCGCCTTGGTCCATTCTGTGTTCCAGAATTCCACGACCTCGTCGGGCAGGCCGGCGGGGCCGGCGAGGCCGTAGGAGGCCGCGTCGTCGATGTCGATGCCGACCTCCTGCAGCGTCGGCGCATCCGGATACAGCTTCAGCCGCTCGGTGGTCGTCACCGCCAGCGGCAGCATGTTGCCGTCGGCGATGTGGGCGCGCGTCGGGATCGGCGTGCCGAACAGGGCGTGGATTTCGCCGGCCAGCAGCGCGTTGAACGCCGGCGAGCCGCCGCTGTAGGGAATGATCTCGAAGTCGATTCCCGTTTCCTTGCGGAACCGGCGCGCCAGCACGTCGGACTGGGACAGCGCCCCGTAGGAGCCGAAGCGGACCTCGTCGGGATGCTCCTTCAGATAGGCGATGAATTCTTCGTAGGTCTTGACCGGCAGGCTGGTGTTCGCCAGCAGCAGGTAGGGCACCTGCGCATGGTAGGAGATCAGCGTGAAGTCCTTGCGCGGATCGAAGGGCAGGTTCGAATAGAAGGCCGGCCCGGCGACGAATTCCGGCGGGCTCGACACGTAGATCGTGTAGCCGTCCGGCGCCGCCTGGGCGACCATCCGGCTGGCGACCTGCGTCGAGGCGCCCGGCACGTTGGCCACCACGATGTCGGCGCCCGTGTTCTGCGCCATCGTCGCCGCGATCTTGCGGCCGAGCGCGTCGGAGCCGCCGGGCGGGTAGGGGATGATGAGCTGCACGGCCCGGTTCGGGTAGTCCTGGGCAGCGGCCGGCGTCGCTGCCGGCAGGGCAAGCGCGACCGCCGCGAGCGCGGCCGCGGAGCCGATCAGTCTGATGACCTTCATGGAATCCTCCCTTGGGTTTTACCGTCCTTCAGTCGGTTCTTGTTCTTGTCTTGCAGTGGGCGCCCGCCGTCGTTGCGGCGGCGCCGGTCTCGCCCCCGCCGCTCAGTCGGCGTAGGGAAACTTCTGGTAGATCTGCTTGACGAGGTCCGGGATGCTCATGCCGCTGTCGAGCCGCTTCACCCAGTCCTCTTCCTTGTTGTGGGCGGCCTCGCAGTGAACCAGGGCCTCCTCGGCAAGGTCGAACGGCAGGAAGCAGACGCCGGTCTCGTCGGCGACGACCAGGTCGCCGGGGCTGACCGAGACGCCCATAACGTTGACGGTGCCGTTGATCTCCTGCGTGACGCAGCGCCACTTGCCTGTGACCGGCGAGATGTCCTTCGACCAGATCGGGAAGTCGAGGCCGCGCGAATGGCCGACGTCGCGGATGCCGCCGTCGACGACGGCCCCGGACAGGCCCTGGCGCTTGGCGATGGTCGCCATGATGCCGCCCATGTTGGACAGGTCCGGCAGGCCCTGGATGACCAGCACGTCGCCGGACTCGCACTGGTGGATGCCCTCCACCTCGCTCATCCGGTTGTCGTTCTCCGATACCGCCGCATAGGGATCGCTGGGCTGCGGCGTGTTGCGCACCGTGATCGCCTGGCCGACGATCCGCGCATTGGTCAGCGTCGGCTTCAGGCGCGAGGACCCGATCGTCGCGCTGATGCCCTTGGAGTCGAGAATGTCGGAGAGCGTGCCGGTCAGGTCGTTCAGCCGGCGGAACCGGTCGAGGATCTCCGGCGCGAGCCGCTTCGGCTGCGGGCCGATCCGGCTGTTCGGCAGAAATCCGGCACTGCCCTTGTGCTTCAATTCCGACATTCGGCACTCTCCCTGGCGTTTCGTCTCGAGGTCCCCGTCGCGCGATCGCGAGGGGTGTTTGCCGGAACTACAGCAGCGCCGCGTCATAGCGTCCAATACAATCACCCAGGGGTATTGATATCGTCTCGGTATCAATTCTGCCGCCGCGACCGCTGCAAGAAACGACTAGAAATGCGCCTTCCAGGGCCGATGATCGGACCAGGTGACGATGGACCTGATCGACAGCGCGAGGGAGCGGACCATGGCGTGGCAGGCTAATTTCGACGATCTCCGGGGCAGGAAGGTCCTCGTGACCGGGGCGAGTTCCGGCATCGGGGCGGCGGTCGCCGCCGCGTTCGGCGCCTGCGGCGCCGAGGTCGGCATCCACTACTTCTCCAACGAGGCCGGCGCCCGGTCCGTCGCAGCCGAGATCGAGGCCGACGGCGGCAAGGCGCATGTCTTCCAGGCCGACCTGACGAAGCCCGACCAGCACGGGCGCCTGGCCGACGAGGCGCTCGGCGCGCTCGGCGGCCTCGACATACTGATCAACAATGCCGGCGAGATCATCGAGCGGCGCGCCTTCGCCGACATGGACGACGCCTTCTACTCGGGCCTGTTCGACCTCAACGTCCGCTCGGTCGTCGGCCTGACCGGCAAGCTGCTGCCGGCGCTCAGCGACAGCGATGCCGCCTCGATCATCACCACCACCTCGTTCGCCGTCCACACCGGCGGCGCGCAGGGCACCTCGCTCTACGCGGCCACCAAGGGCGCGCTCTATTCGTTCACCATCGGTCTCGCCAAGGAGCTCGGGCCGCGCGGCATCCGCGTCAACGCCGTGGCGCCGAGCATCATCCTGACGCCGCTGCACGACGGCATCACCAGCCAGGAGACGCTCGACAGGATCTCCGGCCTGGTGCCGCTCGGCCGGCTCGGCACCACCGAGGACTGCATCGGCGCCTTCCTCTACCTCGCCTCGCCGCGGCTTGCCGGCTACGTCAGCGGCATCACCATCGACATCACCGGCGCGCGGGTCTGATCCGGCCACCATCCCCGGCGGCGGATTGACTCTGCCGCCGTTGGCTTTAGTCCTTCCGGCACGCCAATCCCGGCCTGTCCGAAGGTCCCGCCATGGAAGTCAGAACCGTCGCCACCACGCCCGTCGAAGGCCAGAAGCCCGGCACCTCGGGGCTGCGCGCCAGGACCGCCGTCTTCATGCGGCCGGGCTACCTGGAAAACTTCGTGCAGTCGCTGTTCGAGGCAATCGGCGGGGTCGGCGGCAAGACCCTGACGCTCGGCGGCGACGGACGCTACTTCAACGAGCGCGCCATCCAGACGATCCTGAAGATGGCCGCTGCCAACGGCGCGGCGGGCGTGCTGGTCGGGCAGGGCGGCATCCTGTCGACGCCGGCCGCCGCCGCCGTGATCCGGGCGCGCAGGACCGACGGCGGCATCATCCTGTCGGCGAGCCACAACCCCGGCGGCGCCGACGGCGACTTCGGCATCAAGTACAACATTCCCGCCGGCGGTCCGGCGCCCGAATCGGTGACCGAGGCGATCTATGCCCGCACCAAAGAGATCTCCGAATACCGGATCATCGACGCCCCCGACGTCGACCTGTCGGCGCTCGGCGAGACGACCCTCGGCGCCATGCGCATCGAGGTGATCGACCCGGTCGCGATCTACGCCGACCTGATGGCCTCGCTGTTCGACTTCGACGCGATCCGCGACCTGTTCGGCTCCGGCTTCACCATGCGCTTCGATGCCATGCACGCGGCGACCGGGCCGTACGCCACAAGGATCCTGGTCGAGACCCTCGGCGCGCCGCCGGAGGCCGTCATGAACGGAACCCCGCTGCCCGATTTCGGCGGCGGCCATCCCGACCCGAACCCGACCTATGCGAAGCCGCTGGTCGACATGATGATGGGCCCCGACGCGCCGGATTTCGGCGCCGCCTCCGACGGCGACGGCGACCGCAACATGATCCTCGGCCGCGGCGTCTACGTGACCCCGTCCGACAGCCTCGCCGTGCTCGCCGCCAACGCCCACCTCGCCCCGGGCTACGCGAACGGGCTTGCCGGCATCGCCCGCTCGATGCCGACCAGCCGCGCCGCCGACCGGGTGGCGGGAAAGCTCGGCATCGGCTGCCACGAGACGCCGACCGGCTGGAAGTTCTTCGGCACGCTGCTCGATGCCGACCTGGCAACGCTGTGCGGCGAGGAAAGCGCCGGGACCGGCTCCAGCCACGTGCGCGAAAAGGATGGCCTCTGGGCGGTGCTGCTGTGGCTCAACATCCTCGCCACGCGCCGCGTGTCGGTCGCCGACATCATGCAGGCGCACTGGGCCGAATACGGCCGCGACTATTACTCGCGCCACGATTATTCCGACGTCGACAAGGACGCCGCCGAGGCCCTGATGGCGGCCCTGCGCGATCGCCTCGCCGACCTGCCGGGCACCACCGTCGCCGGCCTCACCGTCACGTCCGCCGACGACTTCGCCTACACCGATCCGGTCGACGGCTCCACGGCGACCCGCCAGGGCGTCCGCATCCTGTTCGCCGAGGACGCCCGCGTCGTCTTCCGCCTGTCGGGCACCGGCACCGTCGGCGCGACGCTGCGCGTCTATCTCGAGCGCTACGAGCCCGACCCCGCCAGATTCGGCGAGGATCCGCAGCAGGCCCTCGCCGACGTCATCGCCGCCGCGGAAGCCCTCGCCGACATCCGCACCCGCACCGGCCGCGACGGCCCGGACGTGATTACGTGAGACCCGACGCGGTTACGTAACATCGTGAGACCCCACCCGAGCGGCAGCGCGCGGCCGCTCACCTGTCCACGTCATCCCGGAAGCCGCTTGCGGCTATCCGGGATCGCCCCAAGCCGCAGCGCTGCGGCCTCTGGCGATCCCGGCTCTTCGGCCGGGATGACGTGGAAGGGAGAGGGCCGGGATGACGCGGGGAGGGTGCGTCGGCTGGGAAGGCGTCGTGTGGGTTGGTTGCACCGCATTCCCTTTCCGCTCATCCCCGTGCAAACGGGGATCCAGCGCAATAACCCGGCGAAGCCGACGATCTACCCCTTTCCGTAGCTCGCAATCTGCTCCATCGTGAACGCCGCCATGTCGGCGCCGTGCAGCCAGGCGCGGTACCAGGCGGCGACCGCATCGACGCTGGCGCGGCCCGGCAACCGGTCGCGCCAGTCGAGCAGCCGGCGGGCAGCGGAGGAATCGAGCGTCAGCAACTGCGCCTCGACCGATCCCGGCACCGGCTCGTGGCGCCAGCCCGAGGTCGCCTCCATCGCCTCCTGCAATGCCGTGGCGAATTCGGCGACCTTGACGGGCTGCGACGGCTCCGGCCCGAAGTTCAGCGCCGCCGGCACATCGGCGCCGGTCGCCAGCGCCTCGGCGTACAGAAGATATCCGGCGATGCAGTCGAGCACGTGCTGCCACGGCCGCACGGCCTCGGGATGGCGCAGCACGAGCTGCTCGCCGCGCCGCAGGGCGGTGACGAGGTCCGGCACGATCCGGTCCTCGGAGAAATCGCCGCCGCCGACGACGTTGCCGGCCCGAGCGGTCGCGACCGGCACGCCCTTCGCATCGAAGAAGCTCTTTGCAAACGACCCGGTGACGATCTCGGCCGCCGCCTTGGAAGCCGAGTAGGGGTCCTTGCCGCCGAGCGGATCGGTCTCGCCGAACGGATCGCCGCTGTTGGTGTTGAGATAGACCTTGTCGGAGGTCACCACGAGCACGGCCGACAGTCCGGCGCGTCCCCGCAGCGCGTCGAGCAGGTGCGCGGTGCCGAGCACGTTGGTCGCCACCGTCTCGACCGGCTCGCGCAGGCTGCGCCGTACCAGCGGCTGGGCGGCCAGGTGCAGGACGATGTCCGGCGCCGCCTTGCCGACGATCCGGGTCACTGCCTCCCGGTCGCGGATGTCGGCGACGTGCGAGCGCATCCCCTCGGCGACGCGCGCGAGACCGAACAGGCTCGGATCGGTGTCGGGGGCGAGCGCCAGTCCGGTGACGTCGGCGCCGAGCCGCTGCAGCCAAAGCGCCGTCCAGCTTCCCTTAAACCCGGTATGGCCGGTCAGCAGCACCCGGCGGTCGCGCCAGAAGTCCGGATCGGGGAGTTTGCTCATGCCTGGTCGGGGTTTGCGGGGTGTGCGGCCGGTCTCCGTGCGCGGGAGCGAATTTCGCCCCGGCAAAGGGCCCGATGCCTTCGGTTTGCGCGGAAGGTGCTCTATCACATGGCTTCGCGCCCCGGCAATCGCCGCGCATTGGCGATTGCGGCCCCGTACGGCGGGAGCCCCACTCAGAAGGAGACCGGCATGCCATCGCAGAAACCTCTCGTCGCCATCCTCGCCCCCGGCAACATGGGCGCGGCGATCGGCGGCCGCCTGGTCGACAACGGTCTCGAGGTCCGCACCTCGCTTGCCGGCCGCACCGAGGGCTCGGCAGAGCGCGCCCGCACGGCCGGCCTCACGGTGACCGACGACGCCGGCCTCGCCGAGGCCGACATCTTCCTGTCGGTCGTGCCGCCGAGCCAGGTGACCGCGCTTGCCGAGCGCATGGCCCCCGTCCTGACCGCCTCGCGGAGAAAGCCGGTCTTCGTCGAGGCCAACGCCGTCAGCCCCGACACCGCCCGGCAGGTCGCCGCTCTCATCGCACCGACCGGCTGCGTCTTCGTCGACGGCGGCATCGTCGGCGGGCCGCCGCGGCAGGGCTACTCCCCGACGCTCTACCTGTCGGGCCCCGACGCCGCGCGCGCTGCCGTGCTCGGCGACTACGGCGTCCGGGTCGGCGTCATGGACGGACCTGTCGGCGCGGCGTCGGCCCTGAAGATGTGCTATGCGGGCATCAACAAGGGCCTGATCGCCATCGGCAGCGCCATGATCCTGGCCGCAGGCCGCGCCGGTGCGGCCGATACGCTTCTGGAGGAACTCGCCCGCAGCCAGCCGAACCTCCTCGCCAAGTTCTCGACCGCGCTGCCGGACATGTTCTCCAAGGCCCATCGCTGGGCCCCGGAGATGGAGGAGATCGCCGCCTTCGCCGGCGCCGACCCGGCCGCCGCGCAGGTCTATCGCGGCTTCGCCGAACTGTACGCCCGGCTCGCGGAGGATTCCCCGGCGGAGGCAGGCGAGATCGCCGCGCTGGCCGCCTTCGCCGCGGCGGCGAACGAGGAGGTCTCGAAGTGACCGCCTACATCGATCCGAGCAGGGAGAGCTTTTCCCGCTTCCGCGAGATGCAGCGCCAGGGCCCCGTGCACATGCTGAACCTGCTGCGCTTCCGCGAGACCGCCGCCTACGACGATGGAACCGAGGCGACGGGCGCCGAGGCCTATCGGAGCTATGCGCGGGAAAGCGGCCCGATCTTCACGCGCCTCGGCGGCCGCCAGGTGTGGGTCGGCAAGCCCGAACTGATTCTGATCGGCCCGGCCGACGAGCGCTGGGATCTGGCCTTCATCGCCGAATACCCGAGCGTCGACGCCTTCGTCGCCATGCTGCGCGATCCCGACTACCGCAAGGCCGTCCGCCACCGCCAGGCCGCGGTCGCCGATTCCCGCCTCATCCGCATGCAGCCCGCCGCACCCGGCGCCACGTTCGGAGAGATCGGCGAGTAGGCGGCTGTGCCGGCTCGTTGCGCCGGCTCCACTTTGACCCCGGCGACGGGCGGCAGCCTTCGCAACGGAATTGGCGTCTGCATCCACAGGCAGCCCCGCCGCGCTGGGCCCCGGATCAAGTCCGGGGCATAGGCTTTCGCGTCATGTGAGGCAGTGCCAATTGCACAGCGCACGTCCCGGGCTTGACCCAGGCCCCAACGCAACAACCCGGCGCAGCCGCCGCACCAGGCCTTGGATCAGGTCCGGGGCGTAGGCTGCGGGAGGGGCAAATGCCATTCTCCGCGCACAGCGTACGTCCCGGACTTGATCCGGGACCCAGCGCCACGCGGCAGGGCGCCTTACCCTTGGCGGGCTCGCGACGCCGGCGCCGGTGTCGGTGCCGGTGCCGTCGTCTTCACCGTCCCGTCGGCGACCCAGGCGTCGAAGACCGAGAGCGCGGTATCGGTGAACTCGCGGTCGTTGATGTGCGCGTCGATCTCGGTGAGGTCCACCGGCGGCGTCACGCAGGTCCGCATCTCGTCGAGGAAGGCGGCAAGACCCTCCGGGTCGTGGGCAGGCTCGCCCGCCTTGTCCCATTCCTCGATCCCCTGGTTCGGCAGGATCACGTGCACGGGCGCCGTCGCGCCCGCCAGCGCCTCCGCCATCGCGCGCGCGGTCCGGCGGCGTTCCTCGGCGGTGACGGCGACGGAGGCGATCAGCCGGTTGTGGGCGTGATAGGGCCGGTCCGCCCATTTCTCCGGCACCGCCGCCCAGCCGGGCAGGTCGACGAGGTCGGAGGCGCCCGGCGCGACGATCTGCGGAATGCCGGCGCGGCCGGCACTGAACAGCCGGTCGGCGCCGGAATTGACCGGGGAGCCATGCACCCCGTTGGTGAACTCCTGCATGCAGAAGTCCATCACGCAGGCGAAGGCGCCCTGCGCCGCCAGTCCCTCGTAGGCGCGCCCGCCCATGCCCGTCGAATGGAAGATCGCCACCTCGAAGCCGCGCCGCTCCAGCTCGGGCTTCAGCGTCTTCATGTAGGACAGGCAGGAGGACCCCAGGCTGGTGATGCCGACCAGCGGCCGGTCGCTGCGCGGCGGCTCCACCGCCCGGGCAGCGCCCAGCACCGCGCCGGCGGCCTGGCTGAGCGACGACCGGCACACCGAGTTGAGGCCGTAGAGGCCGCCCGCCCACAGGATCATCTGGATATCGGGGCTCAGCCGTTCCGCCGGGATCAGCGGCGAGAACGACACCGTCGAGACGATGTATTTCGGCACACCCATCGGCAGCGCCGCCGCGCAGTCCAGCGCCAGGTCGGTCCCCATCGTGCCGCCCATGGCGATCATGCCGTCGATGCGGCCCTCCTCATGCAGCGCCCGGGTCAGCCTTGCCGCCCCGGCCGCCATGATCTGCATCGCGGTGTTCTCGTCGCCCGACGCGATCGCCGCCTCGATCGAGGATCCGGCCGCCTCGGCGACCTCGTGCTTGGAGACGTCGGTGGGCGAGGGCGGGTCGCCGAGCACGCTGACGTCCATCGTCAATGTGCCGCCGCCCTGGGCGGCGATGCGGCCGGCGAGATAGCGAAGCTCGTCGGACTTGGTGTCGAAGGTGCCGATGACGAGGATCGTCTTGTCGGTCATGGCGTCGGCTTCCCCGTCTATCTCTCCGCCGCCACGCGGCGCTGCGGCCTCAAAGCTGGATCCAGGCGGTCTTGAGGTCGGTGTACTTGTCGAGCGCGTGCAGCGACTTGTCGTGGCCGTTGCCGGACTGCTTCACCCCGCCCAGCGGAACGGTGATGTCCGGACCGCCATAGGTGTTGACATGCACCACCCCGGCGCGCACCGCCCGGATCATCCGGTGGGCGGTGGAGAGGTTCGAGGTCCAGATCGCCGAAGCGAGGCCGTAGACGGTCGAATTGGCGAGCCGGACCGCCTCGTCCTCGTCCTCGAAGGTCATCACGCCGAGGACCGGACCGAACACCTCCTCGCGGGCAAGCGTCATGTCGGGGGTCACGCCGTCGAAGATGGTTGGCTGCATGTAGAAGCCGCCGGTTTCCTCCAGTATCCGTGACCCGCCGGTGACCAGCCGCGCGCCCTGGTCGGCGGCTTGCGCGGCGTATCCGAGGGTCTTCTCCAGCTGCGCGGCGCTGGAGATCGCGCCGGCCTGGGTGGTCAGCGACAGCGGGTCGCCGACGATCATGCCCGCCGCGATTTCGGCGATCTTCTCGACCAGTACGTCGTGGACGGATCTCTGCACCAGAAGCCGCGAGCCTGCGACGCAGACCTGGCCGGAGTTGCGGAAGATGCCGAAGGCCGAAACCTTCGCCGCCTGGTCGAGATCCGCGGCATCGGCGAAGACGATGTTCGGCGATTTGCCGCCGAGCTCCAGGTAGACCCGCTTCAGGTTCGAGCGCGCCGAATACTCGAGCAGCTTGCGTCCGACGGCGCCCGAGCCGGTGAAGGCCAGCACGTCGACGTCCATGTGCATGGCCAGCGCCTCGCCGGCGACCGCGCCCTCGCCGGTGACGACGTTGAGCACCCCGTCGGGCAGGCCCGCCTCGGTGCACAGTTCGGCAAGCCGCAGCAGCGACAGGGATGCGATCTCGGCCGGCTTCAGCACCACCGAGTTGCCGGCGGCCAGCGCCGGGGCGATCTTCCAGGCGCCGATCATCAGCGGGAAGTTCCACGGCACGATCGCCGCCACCACGCCGACCGGCTCGCGGTGCACCAGGCCGAGCACGTTCTCGGCCGTCGGTGCGATCTCGCCGTAGACCTTGTCGATCGCCTCGGCATAGTAGCGGAACGTCCCCGCCGCGCTGCCCGGCTCGGCCCGCAGCGCCATCCCGATCTCGGTGCCGTTGTCGCGCACCCCGAGCACGGCGAGTTCGAGCTGATGTGCTTCGATCAGGTCGGCGATCCGGTGCAGCACCTTCTTGCGCTCGGCCGGCGCCGCGCGGGACCAGATCCCCGAGTCGAACGCCCTGCGGGCTGCCTTCACCGCCCGGTCGACGTCGCCGGCATCCGCCTCGGTGATGGTGGTCAGGATCGTGCCGTCGATTGGCGTGACGATGGAACGGTTCTGGCATCGTCCTGACGCCGTCCTGGCACCGTCAATGAACAGGTCCTGGGGCGGAACCGGGACGCTGCGCAACGCGTCGATCTGGGCCTGATCCACCATCCGCAACCCGCTCCCCCGGTTATGATCGGTTCATTATTGTCACCGACTGATCAAATATATGTTGCGTTTGCAGCCTGCTTCTGTCAACGAATTCGTCTCGATTGCAATGATCAGGCGGGATCGGGGCGATCCCGTCGAGGGTCCGGGCCCAGCGAGGCGCGCGTGCAGACTGTCGACAAGGCGCTGAAACTGCTAGAGTTCTTCAGGACCGATCAGCCCGAGATCGGGCTCAGCGACCTGGCCCGGCTGGCCGGCTACGACAAGGCGGCGACGCGCCGGTTCCTGGTGGCCCTGATGGGACACGCCTTCATCGAGCAGAATCCGGCCAGCAGGAAGTACCGCCTCGGCGCCGCCTTCCTGCATTTCGCCCAGGTGCGCGAGGCGACGCTGCCGCTCGCCACGGTGGTGACCCCCCTTCTCGACGCCCTTTCCGCGGAAACCGGCGAAACCGCCCACGCCTCCCACTATTCCGCCGGGGCGCTGATCGCGATCGGCATCCGCGAATCGAGCCGCGCCAACCGGGTCCACTTGGACCCGTCCGAAATCCTGCCGCTGCACGCGACCGCGTCCGGCCTCGCCTTCCTCGCCTTCGGCCCGGCGGCTCCTCTCGAAGCCGCCGTCGACCAGGGCCTGCGCGCCTATACCGCCCACACGATCACGGACGCCGCGGCGCTGCGCGGTGCCGTCGCGGAGGTGCGGCGGGCAGGCTATGCGATCAGCAACCAGGGCTTCGAGGACGAGGTGGTCGGCATCGCGATGCCGTTCTTCGACAGTTCCGGCACGGCCACCGGCGCGATCGCGGTGGCGACGCCGGCCTCGCGCATGTCGGATGAGTTGAGAGTTCTCATCCTTGCCAATCTCCACAAGGCGGCGCTGGCGGCAACGGCCGGCATCGGCGGTATCCCTGCCGAGGCGTTCGTGCGCGCCCACGGCGAAAGGCGGGCGGCATGAGCGCCCCGGCTCGGGCGCTTGTCCTGGATTTCGGCGGCGTCATCAGCAGGACCCTGTTCGAAACCCATGCCGCGACCGAATCCGCGCTCGGTCTGTCTCCGGGCGCCTTGACCTGGCGAGGGCCGTTTGATCCCGACAACGACCCGCTTTGGCAGTCCATGCAGGCCGGCGGGATCACAGAGCGCGACTACTGGATGGCCCGTACCCGCGAGACCGGCGAACTGCTTGGCGAGAGATGGGACCGGATGGACCAGTTCCTGCGCCGTGCGCGTGGCGGCGACCTGATGGGCTGCATCCGGCCCGAGGCACTGGCGGCAATCGACCGCGCCAGGGCGGCGGGAAAGAAGCTGGCGGTGCTGTCGAACGAACTGGATCTCTTCTACGGTGCCGATTTCAGGGACAAGCTCCCTTTCCTCGCCGCCTTCGACCTGATCGTCGATGCGACCTACACGAATATCCTCAAGCCCGACCCGCGCGCCTATGCCTTCGTGACCGACGGTCTGGGGGAGGCGGCCGAGGACTGTGTCTTCGTCGACGACCAGCTCAAGAATGTCCGCGGCGGCGACGCCGTCGGCATGCAGACCGTCCATTTCAACGTCCGCGATCCGGCTGGCAGCTACGCCCGCGCGCTGGATCTCCTCGGTATCGACAAACGTTCGGAGGTCTCGTCTTGAACCTGCATGACAGCAATTTCCTGAAGGAAAACAACGCGCGCCACCTGTGGCACCCGATGGCGCACCCCGCCGAGATGCAGGCGACCCCGCCCAAGGTCGTCATGGCCGCGGAGGGAGTCATGCTGACAGATGTGGACGGGCACAAGACCCTCGACGCGGTCGGCGGGCTGTGGAACGTCAATCTCGGCTATTCCTGCGATCCGGTGAAGAAGGCGATCGCCGAGCAACTCGAACAGCTTCCCTACTATTCCGCGTTTCGCGGCACCTCGACCGGGCCCGCGGTCGAACTGTCCTACATGCTGCGGAAATGGTTCGCTCCCGACGGCATGGTGCGTTCGTTCTTCACCTCCGGCGGCTCCGACAGTGTGGAGACGGGACTTCGCCTCGCCCGGCAGTATCACAAGATCCGCGGCGACCGCGACCGGACCAAGTTCATCAGCCTCAAGAAGGGCTATCACGGCACCCATTTCGGCGGCGCCTCGGTGAGTGGCAACGCGAATTTCCGGCGCAACTACGAGCCGCTGCTGCCGGGATGCTTCCACATCCCCGCCCCCTACACCTACCGCAACCCGTTCAACGAGACCGACCCGGCACGGCTGGCGCAGTTCTGTGCGCAGGCCCTGGAAGACGAGATCGTGTTTCAGGGGCCGGACACCGTCGCCGCGTTCATCATGGAGCCGGTGCTGGGTGCCGGAGGCGTCATCCCGCCGCACGAAAGCTTCATGCCGATGGTGCGCGAGATCTGCGATCGTCACGGCGTCCTGCTGATTGCCGACGAGGTGATCACCGCGTTCGGGCGCACCGGCGCCTGGACCGGCTCGCGCCTGTGGGGCGTCCGGCCGGACCTGATGACGATCGCAAAGGCGATCACCAACGGCTATTTCCCGTTTGGCGCCGTCATGATCGGCGAGACGGTGGCGGAGGCGTTCGAGACGAATGCCGATTCCTTCGGCAGCATAGGGCATGGCTATACCTACTCCGCCCACCCGGTCGGCTGCGCAGCCGCGCTCGCCTGCCTGCCGGAGACGCACAAGGCCGATGTCGCGTCGAACGCCGCCGCGCGCGGCGCCGAACTGCTGGCGGCCTGCGAGGGCCTCAAGGCGGAGCACAGCCTCATTGGCGACGTTCGCGGCAAGGGCCTGATGGTCGCGCTCGAACTGGTCTCCGACCGCGACAGGAAGACGCCGGTAGACAAGAAGACGATCGGCACCGTGTTCGAGGTCGCCTACGCCGAGGGCGTGATGCTGCGCGTCTCCGGCCCCAACATCATCCTGTCGCCGCCGCTGGTGATCACCGCTGGCGATGTCGCGAAGATCGCGGCCGCGATCAGCGCCGGACTTGCCGCCGTCGCGTAGCGGACGCCGCCTCGCACCCGGGACGTCCGGCCGCCCGACCCGAATGCTGGACGAAAATAACGTATCCAAAAAAGGATACTGAATGTAATGGCGGGATTCCGGGGTTGATGGTTTAAATTTCCTATCCCCTAGCGGGAGGTCGCCGAACGGCCGCGCGTAGACGGTCGTACCGGCCCCTGCCGACACGGGAAACCGGGATTTTGTGCGCCAGCTGCCTTCCGGAGCTACCGGAGCGAGGTCGGTGCATCGGATGCCGGCTTTGCTTGCACCCCCGGTTCGCTGGAACACAAGAGGGGCGGATCTCCAAATGGGAGGAAGGAAACCATCATGAGGAAATATTTAGGGGCAGCCCTTTCAGGTGCGGCGCTCGTCGCCCTGTCCGCGGCTCCGGGCATGGCGCAGGACAAGGAACCCTTGAAGATCGGCGTCACCGCGACGCTCGAGGGCACCTATACGGTCCTGGGCGAAGACGGCATGCGGGGCTTCGAGGTCGCGCTGCAGGAGTACAACAAGACGGCCGGCGGCCGGCCGATCGAGGTCATCGTCGCCTCCACGGACGCAAGCCCGGACTCGGCGGTGCGCGCGGTGCGCAAGCTGGTCGAGCAGGACAAGGTCGACCTGGTGATCGGGCCGCTGTCCGGTGACGAGGGCATCGCCGTCAAGAACTACGCCAAGACCCAGCCGCAGATGACCTTCGTCAATGGCGGCTCGGGCGCGCAGGAGACCACGTTCGTCGATCCGGCGGAGAACTTCTTCCGCTTCAACATGGACGGCGCCCAGTGGCAGGTCGGTCTGGGCGACTACATCTTCAACGAGAAGGGCTGGAAGAAGATCGCTACCGTCGGCGAGGACTACTCCTTCGTCTACACGCAGGTGCTGGGGCTCCTGGTCGACTACTGCAGCGCCGGCGGCGAAGTTTCCGAGCGCCTCTGGGTTCCCCTCGGCACCAAGGACTTCTCCTCCATCATCGCCGCCCTGCCGGACGACGTCGACGCCATCTATCTCGGCCTCGGCGGCGGCGACGCGGTCAACTTCCTGAACCAGTATGCCCAGGCCGGCGGCGAGGCCAATTTCCTCGGCGGCTCGATCATGGTCGACCAGACCGTGCTGTCCTCGAAGGGCAGGGCCAAGGAACTGCTTGCGGGCACGCCCGCGGCTTCCGGACAGGCCGACACCTGGGACAATCCGAAGTGGCAGGCCTTCGTGAAGGCCTATCAGGACGCCTTCCCGCCGGACAAGCGCTTCGCCGGCCCTTCGCTGCTGGCCACCAACTACTACAACGCCGCAAAGGCGGTGTTCGAGGGGCTCAATCAGGTCGACGGCGACCTGAGCGACGGGCACGCGAAGTTCCGCGACGCCCTGCAGAACATGGTGCTCGATGCCCCCAACGGTGAGATCAGGCTGGACGAGAACCGCCAGGCGATCGGCACCAACTTCGTCACCGAGGTGGTCGAGGACAAGGACGGCAATCTGGTCAGCCAGGTCGTCAAGGTGGTTCCGAACGTCAATCAGACGCTCGGCCTTCCCGCCGACGAGTTCGCGAAGATCGGTCTGCCGAGCCGCGACGTGCCGGAGTGCAAGAAGTACATGTAAGGATTTGACGCGGCTCTCGGCGAGAGCCGCGCAATTCCCCTGACGCGCCCTGCGCCGCGGGTTCGCGGCGCAGGGCGCGCTCGTCTCCCGTTCGGCAATCCCGAGGAACGGTTACGGTCGCGCGCTGCGGTCCGGCGAGGCATGCCCGGCGAACGGATGTCACTCCGCATGCAATAGGGACTGCCTCCCCCGGAAATCGGAGATGAATCTCCGAGTTACTCCGTACCGATCGCCCATTTGCGCGATTTCGATGTTGCGAAATCCGTAGCCACCGGACGAAAGCTGGACCATACTGGAAAAAAACTAATTATAGGGAGGAGCCGTTGAGCACTGCTATTTCAGTGTATCACGGCCACTTCGGCCGTGCGTCGCTCTATTCGCTGAATAGATCGATGATCAAGCATGCCCACCGCGAAGGGCACCTGACGTTCTGGGTACAGGGTGGTCTGTCGACGATCACCATCAAGGATCTGCCTTGCGTGCTGTCGCCGGAACGGGCGGCTGCGATCAATCCGTGGGAACTGCACTCCTACGATCCTCACGACAACGACACCGGCCAGTATTGCCTCGTGCTCTACATCAAGCCGGAGTGGTTCATGAACTTCAGCCGATCGTCACTCGGGGTGCTGAAGTTCGGGCGTCCGGAAATCGACATGACGCCGACGATTACCCGGCTGGTCGCCCACGTCGTGCGCCTGCTGACGATGGCCCGGACGACGGACCTGCTGGACGGATACCTCTACGAACTGACCTCGGCCTGCTTCGAGCAGACCCACACCTGGATCCCCGGAACCGCCGAGAGCAACGACAACGCGCGCATCAACGACTTCCGCGTGCGCAAGTCGATCCGTCTGATGACCGAGAATGTCGGGCAGATCATGGGGCTCGACGACGTCGCCACCGAGTCAGGCCTGTCCCGACCGCACTTCTTCAAGTTGTTCCGCAACCAGACGGGCGTGACGCCGAAGCTGTTCTGGAACACCATCCGCATGGAGCGGGCGCTGACCGAACTGGCGGAATCGCCAAAGTCGATCACGGACATCAGCCTTGATCTGGGGTTTTCCTCGCAGTCCAGTTTCTCCCGGTTCTTCGCGCTGAATACCGGGCTGGCCCCAACGGACTATCGCCGGGTCGCCCACGTGCTGCACTCCTGACCCGGTCGCGACGGGGTCGCCCGGATAGCGGATCCGACCGCAATTCGCGCGCCGGACGGCGGCGGGTCGCGCGAAAAAAGACTGGATGACATGCGCGTCCGGGGCGGCGTGATCTAGGTTCGAATCCAAGAAGAGCGCGGCATACGCGCGGCCCAATATCGGGCAGCCCGGAAGGGTAGGGAGGGGCGCTGACATGAGTGAGCGTACGGCGGCTCGGATCGACCGGTTGTTGCCCCCGGCTGCTCGCGCTCCGGGTCGCGCGAGACCCGGTGCGCGGAGTGCGGCTGGCGTCGGGAACGGGCAATGAACCGGTTCGTCCAGCGACATCCGGTCTGGTCGGTCATCATCCTGCTGGGCGCAATCCTGCTGCTGTGGCTGATCGTGTCTCCCTGGCCGGCATGGCTCGAGGAAACGATCGACCGCAAGAAGGTCTTCATCAACGCGGTCTTCAACGGCGTCACCCTTGGCGCTCTGTACTTCCTCGTCGCCAGCGGCTTCACGCTGATCTTCGGCCTGATGCGCAACGTCAATCTGGCCCACGGCTCGCTCTATCTGTTCGGCGGCTATCTCGGCTACACGGTCTCCGACTACACGGGGAACTGGTACCTCGCCTTCCTCGTCGCGTTCATCGCCATGGCGGCGCTCGGAATCGTGCTGCAGATCGGTGTGTTTCGCCGGATGGAAGGCGAGGAGCTTCGCCAGACTCTCGTGACGATCGGCATCTCGATCGTGCTGGCCGACGTCATGCTGTGGATCTGGGGCGGCGACTTCTATCAGGTCGAAACGCCGGACTGGCTGTACGGGGCAATCGACCTGCCGATCATCACCGGCTTCAAGAGCGACGGCACCGCCGTCTACATGAAATACCCCGCGGTCCGGATATTCATTCTGGTCGCATCCATCATCGTCGGCATTCTGATGTGGCTGGCGCTCAACCGGACCAGGATCGGCATGATGATCCGGGCCGGCGTCGACGACCGCGAAATGCTGTCGGCAACGGGCGTTCGGATCCAACTCGTCTTCGTCGCGGTGTTCGCGCTCGGTGCCGGGCTGGCCGGCGTGGCCGGTGTGGTCGGCGGCACCTTCCAGGCGCTCGCGCCGGGGGTCGACACGCGCTTCCTTCTCGCCTCCCTCGTCGTCGTCATTGTCGGCGGGATGGGTTCCATTCCCGGCGCCGCGCTCGGCGCGGTGCTGATCGGCCTCTCGGAACAGCTCGGGTCGGTATACGTGCCGACCTACGCCGTGGTGACCACCTTCCTGATCATGGTGCTCGTGCTGGCATTCCGCCCGCAGGGGCTGCTCGGCAAGGGATAGGCGGCAATGGCGGTGCTCGACCAGGATCGTCCCGGCGCCGGATCGGGCGCTCGCGAGGCCTCCCGCGCCGAACTGCCGGCGTGGCTGCGCCGCATCCATCCGGTGGTCTGGCTGCTCGCCCTGTTCCTGCTGTTCGTGCCGGCCTTCACGAACAGCTTCATCCAGTTTCAGATCTTCGGTTGGGCCTTCCTGCTCGGCATGATCGCGCTGAGCCTGATGTTCCTCGCCGGCTATGGCGGCATGGTGTCGCTCGTCCAGATGACCGTGGCCTGCGTGGCCGGCTACATGACGGCGATTTTCGGCGCGAGCGCGGTCGAATCGATCAGCCTGTTCTGGCCCTGGTGGGTCGCCGTCCCCGTGGCGATCGTCATCGCGGTGATCTTCGGAACGATCACCGGCGCACTGGCGGTGCGCACCACCGGCATCTACACCATCATGATCACGCTCGCCATCGCCGCGGCATTCTACTATTTCGGCGAGCAGAACTATTCGATCCTGAACGGTCACCAGGGCTTCAACAGCGTTCACGCCCCGGTCCTGTTCGGCGTCGATCTCCACGACGCGACGCCGTTCTACTACCTGTCGCTGTCGCTTGCGACGCTGAGCTATTTCGCGGTGCTCTACGTGTCGCGCTCGCCGTTCGGCCTGGCATTGCAAGGCATTCGCGACAACCCGCGGCGGATGGCGGCGATCGGCTTCAACGTGACGGCGCACCGCATCGCGGCCTATGCGTTCGCGGCGTTCATTGCGGCGGTAGCGGGCATCCTGCTGACCTGGCAGAACGGGCAGATATCGCCCTTTACCGCAGGCATCGGCCCGGTGATCGACATCCTGGTGATCGCCGTCATCGGTGGTATCGGCCATCCGATCGGGGCCTTCATCGGCGCGATCGTCTATGTGGTCCTGCGCACCTTCGCCATCGACATCCTTCACAACATCGGTCTCGACCCGTCCCGCTTCAACATGCTGGTGGGGCTCGGCTTCCTGGCCATCGTGTTCTTCTCGCCCGACGGCATTCTCGGCCTGTGGTCGCGGTGGCGCTCGTCCCGATCCGGGGCCGGACTTGCCCGGGTCACGGGTGGCGGGCGCGGAAGGGACGTCGAGTGATGGCGACGGTCGCCCAGAAGCTGTCCGCGGCGGGCACGAGCCACGCCCTCGAACTGAGAGGCGTCGACCGGATGTTCGGGGCGCTGGCCGCGCTGTCGGACATCAATCTGGAGGTCCGGCCGGGCGAGAAGCGTGCGGTGCTCGGTTCCAACGGCGCGGGCAAGACGACGCTGTTCAACTGCGTCACAGGCGATTTTCTCCCGACGAGCGGACGTATCAGGTTCTTCGGCGAGGACATCACCCGACTGCCGGCGCACGAACGCATCCGCCGCGGTCTGCGCCGCACCTACCAGATCTCGCTGCTGTTCAAGGGCCTGACGGTCCTGGACAACATCTATCTGGCCTGTCGCGGTGTTTCGCGCGGGCGGTTCTCCTTCGTCAGGCCGCGGCGCAACGAAGCGCTGATGCAGTCGGCGGAGGAACTGGTCGACGCCGTCCACCTGACAGATATCCGCGACCGCCCGGTCGCCGAGCTCAGCTACGGCCAGCAGCGCCAGCTTGAAGTCGCGATGGCGCTCGCCGGCGCCCCGCGCTTCATCCTGTTCGACGAGCCTGCCGCCGGCCTCTCGCCGACCGAGCGCGGGGAACTCATCGAGATCCTGCAGTCGCTGCCTTCCCATGTCGGCTTCATCATCATCGAGCACGACATGGACGTGGCCCTGCGCGTCGTGGAATCCGTGACCGTCATGCATAACGGCCGGATCTTCAAGGAAGGCACGCCGGAGGAAATCGAGAACGACGCGCAGGTCCAGGAACTCTACCTGGGAGACGGTCATGGCTGAGCGGTGGACGCCTCGATCCGATCCGCCCGCCCGCCGCCGCACGCGCGAGCCGGACGCCATCCTCAGGGTGCGCGACCTGCATGTCTACTACGGCCAGTCCCATGCCGTTCAGGGGGTCAACCTGACGCTCGAGCAAGGTGTCCTGTCGGTCGTCGGCCGCAACGGGATGGGCAAGACGACGCTTTGCAAGGCAATCATGGGCCTCGTTCATTCCGCCCGGGGGTCGATCCGGTTCAACAAGGACGAGTTGCGCGGGCTGACGCCGAGCCAGGTTGCCAATCTGGGCGTCGGCTACGTGCCGCAGGGCCGCCGCCTGTGGCCCTCGCTGACGGTGCACGAGCACCTGCGCCTGTGCGAACGCGGCGGAAAGCGCGCCGCCTGGAGCATCGAGCGCATCTACGACTCCTTTCCCCGCCTGGCTGAGCGGCGCAACAACGGTGGCGGGCAGCTATCGGGCGGCGAGCAGCAGATGCTGGCGATCGGCCGGGCACTCCTGGGCAATCCACACCTGCTGATCATGGACGAGCCGACCGAAGGTCTCGCCCCGGTGATCGTCGCACAGGTCGAGGAGATGCTGCTGACCCTCGGCGAAGAGGAGGACATCGCGGTTCTCGTCATCGAGCAGAATATCGGTGTCGCTACCGCGATCTCCGAAAAGGTCGCGATCATGGTCAACGGCCGGATCAACCGCGTCATGGACGCGATCCAGCTTGCCGCCGACCGTGAGCTGCAGCAGCGCTTGCTCGGCGTCGGCCGGCATGGCCACGAAGACGTGCCCTTGCCCGAGGAAGATGACGAGGAGTTCGAGGAGACCGAGGAGCGGCCGCGCCGGGCGAGCCGCCGGCGGCGCCGTGTCTCGGCCGGACCGAAGGTCTACAAGTCCAATCTCCAGACGCCGACACGCTGGTCGATGCCTGCAAGCCTGGCGGAGATAATGCTCGCCAGCGGCATATCGGCCGATGCCGGGGCGGACGAGGTGCCGGAGGGTCTGCGCGCCTCGGCCAGCGCCATCACCCAGATCTCCGGCGGCGAAATACTGGTGGTGGGCACGCTCGACACCAAGGGACCCGAACTCAGGTTTATCCGCGACCAGATCTCCCGGGCCGGACTGCGGACACGCCTCGTCGACCTGTCGACCAGCGGCAAGCCGTCCGGTGCGGACGTGCCGCCCAACCAGGTTGCCGCATACCACAGGCGCGGGCCCGGCGGCGTGTTCAGCGGCGATCGCGGCGAATCGATCCGCGAGATGGCGGTCGCGTTCGAAGCCTGGATCCGCCAGCAGCCCGGCATCGCCGGCATCATATCGGCCGGCGGCAGCGGCGGAACGGCGCTGGTGACACCCGGGATGCGCCGGCTGCCGATCGGCATTCCGAAGGTGATGATCTCCACGGTGGCGTCCGGCAATGTCGGCCAGTACGTCGGTCCCTCCGACATCATGATGATGTATTCGGTCACCGACGTGCAGGGGCTGAACCGGATCTCGCGCGAAGTGCTTTCGAACGGCGCAAGCGCCGTCATAGGCATGGTCCGGTCGCGCCGGGACAGCGGCCGGGCAGGCGAGCCGACCGACGACCTCCCAGCCGTCGGCCTGACGATGTTCGGGGTGACGACCAGGGCAGTGCAGCAGATCGCAGCCGGTCTGGAGGACCAGTTCGACTGCCTCGTCTTCCATGCGACCGGCGTCGGCGGACGCTCGATGGAAAATCTCGTCGACTCCGGCATGCTGGCCGGGGTCATCGACGTGACGACGACCGAAGTCTGCGACATGATGTTCGGCGGAGTCTTCCCGGCGACGGAGGATCGCTTCGGCGCCATCATCCGCACGCGCCTGCCCTATGTCGGCTCCTGCGGGGCGCTGGACATGGTCAACTTCGGACCGCTCGACACCGTTCCGGAGCGCTATCGCGGCCGCAAGTTCTACCAGCACAACCCGCAGGTCACCCTGATGCGCACGACCGCGGAGGAGAACGACCGCATGGGTCGCTGGATCGGCGAGCGTCTGAACCAGATGGAGGGGCCGGTCCGCTTCTTCCTGCCGGAAGGCGGGGTGTCGGCGCTCGATGCGCCGGGCCAGCCCTTCCACGATCCCGAAGCGGACAGGGCGCTGTTCTCGGCGCTGGAACAGACGGTCCGGCAGAGCTCGAAACGGCAGCTGATCCGCCTGCCCAACAACATCAACGACCCCGAATACTGCGAAGCGATCGTCTCGGTGTTCCTCACGCTGCTGGGCCGTCGCGTCGACCGGAGAAGAACGAGGAAGGCTCGCAATGCCGCGGTTTGAGCGACGCGCCATCATCGAGAGGTTCCGCGGCATGATCGATCGCGGCGAGCCGATCATCGGCGGCGGCGCCGGCACGGGGCTGTCGGCCAAGTGCGAGGAAGCCGGCGGCATCGATCTGATCGTCATCTACAATTCCGGCCGCTACCGCATGGCCGGCCGCGGCTCGCTCGCCGGCCTGCTCGCCTACGGCAACGCCAACGACATCGTCGTCGAGATGGCGAGCGAAGTGCTGCCGGTGGTGCGCCGGACGCCGGTCCTTGCCGGGGTCAACGGCACCGACCCCTTCTGCATATTCGACAGCTTTCTCGACCACCTGAAGTCCCTCGGCTTCGCGGGCGTCCAGAACTTCCCGACGGTGGGCATCATCGACGGGCTGTTCCGGGCGAATCTGGAGGAAACGGGGATGTCCTACGGGATGGAGGTCGACCTGATTGCGGCTGCTCGAGAAAGGGACATGCTGACGACGCCGTACGTCTTCAACGAGGACGACGCCGCCGCGATGGCGAAGGCCGGCGCCGATATCGTCGTTTGCCATCTCGGACTGACCACGGGCGGGTCGATCGGCGCGGAGTCCGGCCGCAGGCTGGAGGACTGTCCGGCGCTTGTGAACGCCTGGGCGGATGCGGCGCTGCGGGTCAACCGCGATGCCATCGTGCTCGTCCACGGCGGGCCGGTGGCCCAGCCCGAGGACGCGGAGTTCATCCTGAACAACACGGACAACTGCCACGGCTTCTACGGGGCGTCCTCGATGGAGAGGCTGCCCACGGAAGTGGCGCTGACGGAACAGACGAAGAAGTTCAAGCAAATCGGCCGCGCCTGACAACGCGGCGATACGGCCGGCGGGCGGGGACCTGCCGGAGAAGGAGTTGGAGGGAACGTCAATGACGGGTCAAATGATCGGAGCCCTGATCCTGTGGCTGATCATCGCCATCATCGTCATCGTGGTGGTGGTCTACCTGCTGAACTGGCTCTATCACCGCTCGACCAAGGAAGTATCCTTCGTCAGGACGGGTCTCGGGGGACAGAAGGTGGTGATCAACGGCGGCGCCTTCGTGCTGCCGATCATCCACGAGATCACGCCCGTCAACATGAACGTCCTGCAGATGGAGGTCGTGCGCGAGCAGGAGCATGCGCTGATCACCAAGGACCGCATGCGGGTCGACATCATCGCGGAATTCTACGTCCGCGTCGCCCCCAACCGTGACGCGGTCGCCGCCGCCGCCGCAACGCTCGGCCGCCGGACCATGGAGCAGGAACGGCTGCACCAGCTGCTCGGCGGCAAGTTCGTCGGCGCCCTCCGGTCCTGCGCCGCCGAGATGAGCATGGAGGACATGCACGAGCAGCGCGGCGACTACGTCAGCCGCGTCAAGACGGCGGCCTCCGAGGCGCTCGCCCAGAACGGTCTGGAACTCGAAACCGTCGCGATCACCGAACTCGACCAGACCGATCTCGAATACTTCAACCCCTCCAACCGGTTCGACGCCGAAGGCCTGACCCGCCTGATCGAGGAGATCGAGACCCGCCGCAAGCTGCGCAACGACATCGAGCAGGACACGATGATCCAGATCCGTACGCGGAATCTGGAGGCCGAGAAGCAGTCCCTCGACATCGAGCGCGACAGCGAGACGGCCCGGCTGGAGCAGGAGCGCGAGATCGAGATCCGTCGCGCCAACCAGCGCATGGAACTGACCCGCGAGCGCGCCGAGCGCGAGACCCAGGCCGAGCAGGCCGAGATCGCAGCGCGCGAGCTCACCGAGAAGGCACGTCTGGCTCAGGAGAAGGCGATCGCCGAGGCGCGGATTTCCTCCGAGGAGGAGACCCAGCGCCGCGAGATCGAGCGCACACGCGCCATCGAGGCGGCCGAGATCGCCGCCCGCGAGCAGACCGAGACCGCGCGCATCGCCCAGGAGCGGGCGGTTACCCAGGCGCGTATCGCCAACGAGGAGGAAACCAGCCGCCGCGAGATCGAGCGCACCCGCGCCATCGAGGCGGCCGAAATCGCCGCCCGGGAGGAAACCGAGAAGGCCCGCATCGCCCAGGAGCGTGCGGTCACCGAAGCGCGGATTGCCAACGAAGAGGAAACCCAGCAGCGCGAGATCGAGCGCGGCAGGATCATCCAGGCCGCCGAGATCGCCGCCTACGAGGAGATCGAGAAGGCGCGGATCCTGCAGGAGCGTGCGGTCACCGAAGCGCGGATTGCCAACGAGGAAGAGACGCAGCGCCGCGAGATCGACCGGGCGAAGGCCATCGAGGCCGCGGAAATCGCCGCGCGCGAGGAGACGGAGAAGGCCCGTCTCGCCCAGGAACTGGCCGTCACCGAGGCGCGGATCGCCAACGAGGAGGAGACCCAGCGCCGCGAAATCGAGCGGTCCAAGGCCGTCGACGCCGCCGAGATCGCGGCCCGCGAGGCGATCGAAGCAGCCCGCATCAAGCAGGAGAAGACGCTGGCCGCCGAACGTATCGCCAGCGACGAGGAGACCCGCAAGCTCGAGATCGCCCGCTCGCGGGCGCTCGAGGAGGCCGATATCGCCGCGAGAGAGGCAACCGAAGCCGCGCGTATTGCGCAGGAAAAGAAGGTCGCCGCCGTCCGCATCGCCAGCGAACAGGAGACGCAGGGGCTCGAGATCGAGCGCGGCCGCCTGATCGAAGAAGCCGAGATCGCCGCGCGCGAGGCGACCGAGGCGGCCCGCATCGCTCAGGTGAAGCGGATCGCGGCGGAACGGATCGCCAGCGACCAGGAAACCCGCAATCTCGAGATCGCACTGGCGCTCAATCTCGAGGACGCGGAAATCAAGAAGAACGACAAACTCGACCGTGCCCGCATTGCCGCCGAGCTTGCCGTGGAGAAGGAGCGCATCGCCTCGTCCAGGACCCGCGAAGTGCTCGAGGTCGACCACCGCAAGGAGGTCGAACTGGCGGAGAAGGCCCGCGAGATCGAAATCTCCAGCCGCGAGATCGAGCGTACCGAAGCGAACCGGGAGGTCCGCAAGGCCGACATTGCCGCGCAAACGGAGATCGAGCGGGCGAACGTCTCCTACGACCGGATCGTCGAGGAGGCCCGGCTGGAACGCGCTCGCGCCATCGAGCAACTCCAGATCGCCAAGCAGCAGGCCTATCAGGAATCGGAGATCGCAGCCCGCGAGGAGGTCGAGCGCGCCCGCATCGCCTCTGACCGCGGCATCGACGAGGCCCGCATCGGCCGCGACCGCGACCTGCGCAAGCTGGAGGTCGAGCGGGAAAGGATCATCGAACTCGCCGAGATGGAGAAGGCGATATCGCTGTTCGAAAAGTCGAAGGAGCGCTCCGCGGCGCAGATCGACGCGGAGACGGAGCGCGCCAAGGCGGTGGAAGCCGAGGAGCACGTGGCGACCGCACGCGAATCCGAGGCGGCCAAGCGCCTGCGCGCCATCGACATCATGATGGCGGAGAAGGATGCCGAGGCGAAGAAGATCGAGGCCGAGGCCGAGAAGATCCGCGCCGCAGTCGCGGCCGAGGCCCAGCGCCTGGTCAACGAGGCGGAAAACCTGCTCACGCTGGAGGCCCGCGAGTCGCTCTACCGCCGCAAGCTGCTCGACAAGGTCGAGGGCATCGTCCGCGAGAGCGTCCGGCCGATGGAGAAGATCGAAGGCATCAACATCATGCATTTCGACGGCCTCAACGGGCATGGTGGAAACGGCGGCTACCGGAACATGACCGACGAGGTCATGGATTCGGCGCTGCGCTACCGGGTCCAGGCGCCGATGGTCGACAACCTGCTGCGCGAGGTCGGCATCGAGCCGGGCAGCGTCAGCCGGATGGGCGACATCATCCGGTCGGCCCGTGACATGCAGGGCATCGCCAAGACCGCCGAAGCCGACCAGAAGAAGCGCGACGCCGGGGACGGCGGCGGCAAGGACTGAGGAGGAACATCGGCCATGCCCAAGGTCTACAGATCGACCGTGCTCAATGCCTCGGCGGACCGGGTCTGGGGTACGATCCGCGACTTCAACGGACTGCCGAGTTGGCATCCCGGCATCGCCGAGAGCCGCATCGAGCAGAGCCAGCCCGCCGACAAGGTCGGCTGCGTGCGCAACTTCAAGCTCAAGGATGGCGGCGGCATCCGGGAGCAACTGCTGGCGCTGTCCGACTACGATCTTTCCTGCACCTACTCGATCCTGGAATCGCCGATGGGCGTCGACAACTATGTCGCGACCTTCCGCCTGATACCGGTCACCGACGGCAACAAGACCTTCATCGAATGGGAGGCGGAGTTCGATTGCGCGCCGGAGCGCTCGGGCGAACTGGTCGAAATCATCGGCGACGGCGTTTTCCAGGGCGGCTTCGAGGCCCTGAAGACGCGCTTCTCGGGATAGCGTGATGGTAAGGATCGATGTCAGCACGGTCGTGAATGCCCCGATCCGGCGGGTCTGGGCGGTGCTGCGCGATTTCAACGGTCACGACCAGTGGCACCCCGCCGTCGCCGAGAGCGCGATCGAGGAAGGCCTGCCGTCGGACGCGATCGGCTGCGTGCGCGACTTCAAGCTGGAGGATGGCTCCCAGCTCCGCGAGCAGCTTCTGACGCTGTCGGACCGCAAACACAGCTTCAGCTACTGCCTGCTGGATACCCCGATCCCGCTTCTGAACTATGTCGCCCACGTTCAGCTCAGGCCGATTACGGACGGAGACCGGACGTTCTGGCGCTGGTGGTCGAGTTTCACCACGCCGGAGGGCCGCGAGCAGGAACTGAAGAAGACGGTCGAGGAAAACATCTACCGCGGCGGCTTCAAGGCCGTGAAGCGGATCGTGGAAGGGTGATCGATATGGCGCCACTTTCCAGATGCGGTGCACGCCTGCTCTCCCTCCCCCCTTGTGAAGGAGGGTCGGGGTGGGGGGCAGCGAACGAGCGACCCTCGATGGGTCGATCGGGCGCAGCGGCCTTGCCGAAGCACGCCAGGCCCGGCCATCGAGGCCGGCCCGGCCGTAACCCCACCCCCGCCCCACACGGGGTAGGGGAGCGTCGTGGCGCCTGCCGAATCGTGAACTCAAGAGGACCGTTCGAATGCCCGTTGCATTGAAAACCTACGACCGGCTGCGCGACGCCGTCGCCGCACTCGGGTCGGAGACTGGGTCGCGCTACCTCGGGGGCGGAACGCTGCTGGTGCGAAACCTGATCGAGGGATCGGTCCAGGCCTCCAGCATGATCCGCTCGACGGAACGCTCTATGACCGAGATCCGGCCGGCGGGAGGACGGATCACCGTCGGGGCGGGCGTCACCATGGCGCAGATCGCAGCGCATCCGGACCTGAAATTCCTCGCGCCGGTCGCCAGGACCATCGGCGGTCCGGCGATCCGCAACATGGCGACTGTCGGCGGCAACCTGTTCGCGCCCTATCCGTACGGCGATTTCGCCGTGGCGATGCTGGCCCTGGAGGCGACGGTGTCGGTCCAGAGCGGCTACAGCCCGCGCGACACGGCGCTGGACGAATTCCTTCTGTCGGCGGATCGCGGCAACCGGGCGGTGGTCGCCGCGATCACCTTCCGCCGCCCCGAGTCCGACCGGGCCTTCCGCTATGTGAAGATGAGCCGGACCCATCCTAAGGGGGCGTCGGTCGTTTCGATCGCCGCCCACCTGCCGGCAAGCGGCGGGCGGCTGTCCTCGCCGCGCGTCGCCTACGGGGCGATGGCGCCGACGGCGATCCGGGCGAAGGCGGTCGAGGCGGCCTTGAACGGCAAGACCCTCGACGAGGCCGGCATCGCCCAGGCGCTCGCGGTCGCCACCGAAGGCTGCCATCCGCAGACCGACCCGTTCGCCAGCGACTGGTATCGCCGGGAGGTGCTGCCCGTCTACCTGAAGCGGCTCCTGTTGAGCTGACAGTAGAGGACCGGGAGACCGACATGACCCTGACCCCCGTACAATTCCGGCTCAACGGCGAGGAGAAGGCGGAGTTCGTGCCGAGCGGCACGACGCTGATCGCCATGCTGCGCGAGAAGATCGGCATCACGTCGCCCAAGATCGGCTGCTACCAGGGCGCCTGCGGCGCCTGCACCGTGCTGGTCGACGGCGAGCCGCAGGTCGCCTGCCTGACGCTGGCGGAGACGTGCGAAGGCAAATCTATCGAAACCGTGGAGGGCTTGCCGAAGGGCACCGAGTTCCACGCCCTGCAGCGCGCCTTCATGGAGAACTACGCGGCCCAATGCGGGTTCTGCACCTCGGGGATGCTGATGTCGGCGAAAGCCCTGCTCGACAAGAATCCCAATCCCACGCGGGAAGACGTGATCGATGCGATCTGCGGCAACATCTGCCGCTGCACCGGCTACGAGCCCATCATCAACGCCATCCTGGCGGCGGCGGGCAATCGTGGCCCCGGCCGGTCGTCGTCCCGTTCAGCCTGAGGAGACCTCCATGATCCGCTTCAAGAAGGACGCCTTCGCCGATGAGCGAAACGACGATCTCAAGGAGGTCGGCGTCACGCGGCAGCGCTCCGACGCACAGGGCCATGTGACCGGCCGCACGACGTTCTACGACGACCACAAGGTCCCGGGCATGCTCCACCTGCGGCCGGTTCGCAGCCCCCATCACCATGCCCGCATCCGGTCGATCGACACGACGGAAGCGGAGCGGATGCCGGGGGTGGTCCGCATCCTGCGGGCCGGCGACGTGCCGCGCAACATCTACACAGTCCTGGAACTGATCGGCATCGGCCCCGCCGACGAGCCGGCGCTTGCGTTCGACAAGGTGCGCTACAAGGGCGAGCCGATCGTTGCGGTGATCGCCGACACTATGGAAACCGCCACGATTGCCGCCTCGAAGGTCAGGATCGACTACGATCCGCTGCCGGCGGTCTTCGATGTCGAGGAGGCGATGGCGCCCGGCGCGCCGCTGATCAACGAGTATCACGGAAACAACTGGTACAGTTACGACGGCAAGGACCATCAGCCGGTGCGCATGGGTGACGTCGAGCGCGGCTTTGCGGACGCCGACCACGTCATCGAGGAGCGCTACCAGATGTCGCCCATCGAGCATGCGCCCACGGAGACGCAAGGCTCCATCGCGGTGCCCGACACCGACGGCCGCATCACGGTCTACACGAACACCCAGGGGCTGTTCTTCTCGCTGGACGTGACCGCCCTCATACTGCAGGTACCCTCGAACAAGCTGCACTTCATCGGCGGCACCGTCGGCGGCGGCTTCGGCGGCAAGGTCGACTCGCTGGTCGAGCCGTTGTCGATCCTCGGCGCGATGCTGACGGGAAAGCCGGTGCGCTATCTGCTGACGCGCGAGGAGGAGATGCAGGCCGGCCCGCCGCGCGGCGCCGAGCGCATCTACATCAAGGACGGCGTCATGAACGACGGGCGCATCGTCGCCCGCAAGATGCGCATCTACGTCGATGCCGGCGCATACTCGCGGCTGACGCCCTACGGCGCGGTGAAGGCGGCGGCGCATTGTCCGGGCCCCTACACCATTCCGAACGTGCTGTGCGAAGCGCGCTGCGTCTACACCAACCGCACGCCTGGCACCGCGATGCGCGGTTTCGGCGTCACCGCGTCGGATTTCGCCCTGGAGATCCAGATGGACAAGCTCGCCCGGCTGGTCGGTATGGACCCGATGGAGTTCCGTATCCTCAACGCCTATCGCGACGGCGACATGAAGGCGCACGGCAAGCGGACCTCCGGCGCAGCGCTGATCGAATGCGTTCAGGCAGCCTCGGAAATGGCGAACTGGCCGATCGGCGAAAAGTACAAGGCGATGTCGTCGCGTCAGGGCGGCGGCTGGTCGCCCTCCGACCCGCCAGCGCCCCCGCCGCAGCAACCAAGCGCGGGACAGCCGGCTCGGCCGGCGGTATCCAGCCGCTACGCAAGCATCTTCGGCGGGAGGAACTGATCATGGCCAAGAAGCGCGGACGCGGCATGGCGTCGGTCAACTACCCCACCGGAATGAATCTCGGCGGCGACCCGAGCCAGGCGCTCGTGCACGCCAATCCGGGCGGCAAGTTCATGGTGTCGCTGTCGAGCATCGACCTCGGCCAGGGCATGAAGACCATCGCCCGTCAGATCGCCGCCGAGACGCTCGGCGTGCCGACCGAGGACGTGGTCGTCGATACCGCGGATTCCGATACAGGTCCGCAGTGCATGGGCAGCTTCGCCTCGCGCGGCACCCACCGTGTCGGCAACGCGGTGATCATGGCGGCGAAGGAGGCCCGTGCCGTCCTGCTGGAGGCCGCCGCCGAAAAGCTCGAGGTGAACGCCTCGGACCTCGAGACCGACGGCAAGGGCAACATCCACGTGCGCGGGGCGCCGGGCAAGTCGATCACCGTGCAGGACGCCGCAGCGGCCGGCCAGTTCGAGCAGGGCCGGACCATTTCCGGGCGCGGCATCTTCCTGGTGCCGCGGTCCTATCCGGATCCGTATACCGGCGCCATGGACCCGGCGACCTGCTATGCGCACGCCTGCACGATCGCCGAGGTCGACGTCGACGACGAGACCGGCGAAGTGACCGTGCTGTCGGTCAAGAGCGCCTTCGAGATCGGCCGCGGTCTCAACCCCGCAATGGTCGAGCAGCAACTCGTCGGCGGCGCGTGGATGGGCATATCCCATGCGCTTTACGAGACGACCGAACCCTATTATCCGGACCGCTCGCATGGGCCGACCGACTTCGTCGAGTACCTGATGCCGGGCCCGGGGGATCTCGCGGAGCATGAACTGGTCATTCTGGAGCGCCCGGCGCCCGACGGCCCCTATGGCGGCAAGGGCATCGGCGAGATGTGCGCCACGCCCCCCATACCGGCGATTGCGAACGCCATATTCGATGCCGTCGGGGTCCGGGTCGACGAAATGCCGATCACCCCGGAGAAGGTCCTCAGAGGCATCAGGGCGCTGCGCGACGCGGCGCATTAGGGCAATGCACATTTGTCTCCCACGATTGCCCAAGCTCTCCCTCCCCCCTTGTGGGGGAGGGTCGGGGAGGGGGGGCTCCCGAACGGGCGACCCTCGATGGGTCGGCCAGGCGGCGGCTGCGTGCCGGAGCATGTCGTACCCGGCCATCGAGGCCGGCTGCGCTGTAACCCCACCCCCGACCCCTCCCCACAAGAGGGAGGGGAGCAGTGGTGCCCATCGACCGGCGTCACGCCCATGATTACGCCAACCGACTTCGCCGATCCGGAGGCGCTCGCCGCCGCCTTGCGGGAGTCGCAGTACGTTGCCGACGAGGGACTGGCGACGGCCATCTTTCTGGCGCTCCGGCTCGGCAAGCCGCTGCTGCTGGAGGGAGCGCCGGGGGTCGGCAAGACCGAGGCGGCGAAGGCGGTTGCGGCGATCCTGGGCCGCCGGATGATCCGACTGCAATGCTACGAGGGCATCGACGCCGGCCACGCCCTGTATGAATGGAACTATCCCCGCCAACTCCTCTCCCTCCGCCAGCACGGCGACGAGGCGACGGATCTCTACACCGACGAGTTCCTGATCGAGCGGCCGCTGCTCGCTGCGCTCAAGGAACCGGAGCATACCGTCCTGCTGATCGACGAGATCGACCGGTCCGACCACGAGTTCGAAGCCTTCCTGCTGGAGTTCCTCTCGGACTTCCAGATCTCGATCCCCGAGACCGGCACGCGCCGCGCCAGCGTCCCGCCGGTTGTCATCCTGACCTCCAACCGCACCCGCGAGCTCCACGAGGCGCTGCGCCGCCGCTGCGTCTATCACTGGATCGCCTACCCCGAACCGGCCAAGGAAGCCGAGATCATCATGCTGCGTGCCGGCGATGTGGCCGAAGCCACGGCCCGCGCCGTCGCCGCCGCCGTCAGCGATCTTCGCGCGCTGCCGCTGTCGAAGCCCCCCGGCATCTCCGAGGCGGTGGAATGGGCGAACGCGGCGAGCCTGATCGAGGGCACCGGCGGTGCCCGCTGGCCGGAAGCGTTCCGCCGCGCCATCGGCGTCGTCGTCAAGGACGAGGAGGATCTCGACTATCTCGACGACAAGATCGGCGACATCCTCGACAGGGCCTGCGCATGAGCGGCGGCCGAAAATCCATCTGCACGCCATCCCGGTGGCAACGCTGTGGAGAGCCGGGATCGCCACGAACCGCAGCGCTGCGGCTTTCGGCGATCCCGGATCGGCTCGCTTCGCGATCCGTCCGGGATGACGCTCATGTGTTTGACTTGGCTCCTTCGCACCCTCAGCCGTCATGCGCTGACCGGTTCGGGGTATTCTTGGACACCATCGCCGGGAGTGGCGGTAAACATCTAAACACGTCATCCCGGCCGCAACGCAGTGGAGAGCCGGGATCGCCACGAACCGCGGCGCTGCGGCCCCTGGCGATCCCGGATCGGCCCGCTTCGCGATCCGTCCGAGATGACGTGGAGGTGTTTGGCCTGGCGACCCCGCACCCTCAGCTGTCATGCCCGGCCTGGTTCCGGGCATCCACGGTCGCCGGCGGCAGATGCTCATGGATTGCCGGGACAGGCCCGACAATGACGGCGGTGCGGTGCGAGGGCACCGTCGCGTCCGGCAGGGGAGCGAAGGCATGACCCCGCTTCCCCGCGCCGCGCGGCCGCTGGCCGGCTTCTGCGCCTTTCTGCGGAACTTCGGCTTCGCAGTCTCCGCGGACCAGATCGCGACCTTCCTGGCGGCGACAACGCTGCTCGGACCGCGCTCGATGGACGACATCCGCCGCGCAGGCCATGCCGTACTGGCGCCGCCGCCTGAGCGGATCGACGAGTTCGATGCGCTGTTCCGGGCCTGGTTCCACGGCGAGGTCGAAGCGATGCCGGCGGGGGACGACGCAGGCGAGGAGACGGTCGCGAAGGACGATCGCGGCGACCGCTTCCAGCCGCCCGAGGCGAGCGAGCTCAACGAATCCGGCGAGGCGTCGACGCGGGACGAGGTCCTGGCGTCGCGATCCTTCGAGGCGCCCGACGACCTGCATCTGCGGCGTTTCCGGCGCGAGGCACCCCGTGCCCTGCCGCGCCGCCGGTCGTTCCGCCGGCAGGCCTCGACGTCGGGCCGCTGGATCGACATGCGTCGCACGATGCGCGCCGCCGTCCGCAACGAGGGCGATGTGGCCGCCTTCGCCCGGGCGCGCCACAAGCGGCGCCAGCGCAACATCCTGATCCTGATCGACGTTTCGGGGTCGATGAAGACGCACACGGAGGATTACCTGCGGCTCGCCCATGCGGTGACGCGCGCTGCCGACCGTGTCGAGACATTCACATTCGGCACCAGACTCACTCGAATCAGCCGGGCAATGCGGTTGAAGGACCGCGAGCGCGCCCTGTTCGAGGCCTCGCGGGTGGTCGAGGACTGGGACGGGGGGACGCGCATCGGCGAGGCGCTGAATGCCTTTCTGGCCATCCCGCGATTCGCCGGCTATGCCCGGGGCAGTCTCGTCATCGTCCTGTCTGACGGGCTGGAGCGCGGCGGTCACGACGAGATGGTCGACGCGGTGCGCCGCCTGGCACGACGCGCCTGGAAGATGGCATGGCTGACGCCCCTCGCTGCCGATCCTCGCTTCCGGCCGGAGACGGCCGGATTGAAGGCGATCCTTCCGCTCATCGACGAACTCGGCGACGGAGGTTCCGTCGCGGCGATCTGCGATGTCATCCTGTCGGCGAGTCGTGACGAAGGATCTGGAGGGAACGCAAGGGAAAGGGCCGCCGGATGACGAGACGGATCATAGACGCGCATCACCACATCTGGCTGCAGAAGGACCTGCCCTGGCTGCTCGGGCCCATGCAGCCGCGCATCTTCGGCCCCTACGAGCCGATTCGCCGCGACTACACCATCGACGAGTACCTGGACGACATCGTCGGCCTCGGCGTCGAGAAATCGGTCTACGTGCAGGCCAACTGGGCCAGAGACCGCTTCGAGGACGAGGTTGCCTGGGTCTCCGCCAACGGCGACAAGACGGGCTGGCCGCACGCGATCGTCGGCTATGCGGATTTCATGGTCGAGGACGTGCGTCCCCAGCTCGACCGTCTGGCCAAATACGAGCGCATGCGCGGGGTGCGGATGCAGCTTCACTGGCACGAGAACGAAATGTACCGGTTTGCGGAGCGTCCCGATATCTGCCGCGACCCCGCCCTGCGTCGCAACATCGCGCGGCTCGCCGACTACGGGTGGTCGTTCGACCTGCAGGTCTTCGGGCCCCAGATGTCGGACGCGGCGGATCTGGCCGCCGACATTCCGGACGTCACGTTCATCCTGCAGCACGCGGGAATGCTGGAAGACCTGTCCGATCGCGGCTGGGAAGAGTGGCGGACCGGCATGAAGATGCTGGCCGCCCGGCCCAACGTCGTCTCCAAGCTGTCCGCGTTCGGCACCTTCGTGCACCGCAACGATCCGAAGCTGATATCCGACATCATGCGGGAGACGGTCGCGATGTTCGGCTCGCGGCGGTGCATGTTCGGTTCGAACTTCCCCATCGAGAAGCTGTGGACCGACTACGGCTCGCTGCTGCGGGCGCACCTGGATGCGGCGCGCAGGCTGGACGCAGGCGCCCAGGACGACATTTTCTGGAACACCGCGACCCGGATCTACAGGCTCGCGGACTGAGGTGGATTTTATGGCGGAGTTGCGCGACGTCGCCGAACGGTCGGACGGGGAGACGGTCTCCGCCGTCCATCTGGACGCAGTCGGCGGTATCGCCGGCGACATGTTCGTCGCTGCGATGCTGGATGCCCGGCCGGACCTGTGGTGTCCGGTCGAGGAGGCGGTCGCGGCGATGGAACCGCCGGCAGGGCTGGCCTACAGGCTGGAGGATCACTCCGACGGCGTCCTCAACGGCATGCGGTTCACCGTCGAGGAGCCGGTGTCCGCGCACTCGGGGCATCACCACCACACCCATTGGCGGGACATTCGAGGGCGGATCGAAAGTGCCCCGCTCGGCGCCGAGACGCGCCGGGCCGCATTGGGAATCTTTGCTGCGCTCGCCGAGGCGGAGGCCGCCGTGCACGGTGTCGACGTGGACGACGTCGCATTCCACGAGGTCGGTGCATGGGATTCGATCGCCGATATCCTCGCCGCTGCCGCGGTGATCGCGACGATCGGCCCGTGCCGGTGGTCCGTCGGGTCGCTGCCGCGCGGGAGCGGACTCGTGAAGACCGCCCACGGAATGCTGCCGGTTCCCGCGCCGGCCGTCGTGCGCCTGCTCGCGGGCTATTCGCTTGTCGATGACGGCGAGACGGGCGAGCGGATCACGCCGACCGGCGCCGCGATTCTCAAATTCCTCGGGGCGACGCAGGAGCCCGATCCGGTGCCGCGCCCGCTCTCCGGTTCGGGCTTCGGTTTCGGCAGGCGGACGTTTGCTTCTCGCAGCAATGTCCTCCGTGCGACGCTTTATGCGGCGCCTGCCGAGGTCCGCGGGGCACGAGGGCTCCGCACCGATGAGGTGGACGTGCTGCGTTGCGAGATCGACGACCAGACGGGTGAGGACCTTGCAATCGCTCTGGATCATATCCGCGGCGCCGATGGCGTTCTCGACGTCTGCCAGTGGCCGGTGATGGGAAAGAAGGGGCGGGTCGGAATTGCGCTGCAGGTGCTCGTGCGCCCCGATGCGGCCGACCGTGTCGCCGCGATGTGCCTGGATGAGACGACGAGCCTGGGCATACGCCGGCGGCGCGAGCGTCGCGCGATCGTCGCCCGGGAGAGCCGCATGAGCGGCAACATCCACGTGAAGGTTGCCAACCGGCCGGCAGGAACGACCGCCAAGGCGGAAGCCGACGACATCGCCGGCGTCGACGGGCATCGCGAACGGCGGCAAAGGCGGGAGGCGGCGGAAGCAGCCGTGCTCGCGGGTGATGTCGATCATGACTGAAGCGCCACCCGGCTCCGACGGCAGGCTCGCCGCCGTGCTGCGGGATTGCGGTAGCGCCGTCATCGCCGTCTCGGGCGGCGTCGATTCTATGTCCCTGTCGAGTTTCGCCCACCGGACGTTGGGATCGGACCGGATCCGCATGGTCCACGCAGTCTCCCCGGCGGTCCCGACGGCCGCGACGGATCGCGTCAGGCGCCAGGCAATCCACGAGGGCTGGTCCCTGCGCCTCGTCGACGCAGGCGAGTTCGCGGATGAACGCTACCGCGCAAATCCGGTCGACCGCTGCTTCTTCTGCAAGTCCAACCTCTATTCGGCGCTGTCGAGGCTGTCGGACGGTCTGGTGCTGTCGGGCACCAATACCGACGACCTGGGCGACTACCGTCCCGGCCTTGCGGCTGCCGAGGAACTGGGTGTGCGCCATCCCTTCGTCGAGGCCGGGTTCGCCAAGTCCGATGTCCGCGCGCTGGCCCGCCGGCTCGGCCTGCCGGATCTGGCCGCCTTGCCGGCTTCGCCCTGCCTGTCGAGTCGCGTCGAGACCGGCATCCGCATCGAGGCAGACACGCTGCAGCTCATCGACGACATCGAGACCTGGCTGCGCGACAGACTGGAGCCGGAGACGGTGCGGTGTCGCCTCCGGCCGCAGGGCTTCTTCGTCGAACTGGACGCCGCAACCCTGCAGGCTCTCGGGTCGGAAGGTCGGGTTCGGCTGATCCGCGGTGCCCGCAGTCGTTTCCCCGAACTCGCCGGCCGCGCCTTTGCCGTCGAAGCCTACCGGCGGGGCAGCGCCTTCGTCGGCGACAAGCAGGTGGTCAACGGATGACGCGCAAGGAGATCCGGCTCGATTTCGAACGCGACTCCCGCCTGGGCTTCGGCGAGGCGGCCCTCTGCGCGCAGAAGACGGTGCCGCAGATCGAGGAGATCCTTCGCCAAGCCGACGATGCCCGGGTCCCATTCCTGCTGACCCGGCTCGACCCGGAGAAGCACGAGCGTCTGTCGGCCGCCTGGCGCGAGCGTCTCGACTATCACCCGCAGTCGCGAACGGGCTTCCTCGGTTTCGCCTCCGCAGCCCGCGGCACGCCTGATGTCGCCGTCGTCACCGCGGGAACGTCGGATGCCGGTCCGGCGCACGAGGCGCTCCGCACGCTCGAATTCAACCAAATCGCCACCACCCCGATCTTCGACGTCGGCGTCGCCGGTATCTGGCGCCTGATGGAGCGGGTCGACGAGATCGCCCGGCATCCGGTGGTGATCGCTGTCGCCGGCATGGATGCCGCCCTGCCGAGCGTCCTGGGCGGCCTGGTGCCCGGCGCCGTGATCGCCGTACCGACGTCCACGGGCTACGGCATGGCCCGCGACGGCGAGACCGCACTCAACGCCTGCCTCGTCTCCTGCGCGCCGGGGATCACCGTCACCAACATCGACAACGGCTACGGTGCCGCCTGCGCGGCGATCCGGGCGCTGAAGGCGATGCAGATGATCGTCGAACGGCAGGCGGTCGCGAAGGCGGCCGAGTAGTCCTACCCGGCCGCCCGCGCCGCCGAATTCCGCCACGCCTCGAGCGGATCGCGGGCGGCGCGCGGGCGCACCTGGGCCGCGGCGATCTCCTCCTGCGACGGTCCGCCCTCGGCCAGCTTCCGGAAACACTCTATCGAGGGTCGGACCGGATTCCCGTGCCGTTTCGCCGCCAGCGACAGCGGCTCGCTGACGCGTCCCCCGCAGTGCGCACAGGGCCAGCAAAGCCGTCCCATCAGCCGTGCGGCGGACCCGTCCGGGAACATCTCGAGGAGTTCCAGGATCGTCGTCGAACCGCTGATGCGCCTGCCGGTCATGGAAGGAGGATAGCGGAATTCCGCTGCGGGTTCATTGGCGAACCGCTTCGGGCGTTCGGGTTTGCGAAAGCCAAGGCTTTCGCCGCCGCTGCGCGGCGGACCCCCCTCTCCATCTCTCCCCCACAAGGGGGGAGAGGGGCGCAATCGGCACTTTCATCGAGAAGCGATCCTGTTAGAGGATCAGCTGCAAGCTCCGATCTGCGCGTTGGGGAAAGTGGCAGCCGCAGGGAGCCCTCTCCCCCCTTGTGGGGGAGAGATGGAGAGGGGGGTACGTGCAGAGCCTTCACCCCTTGCACGGCCTCGCGTCGGGACGCTCCGCCCTTGCCGCGACTGAACCCCCGCCGCAACGCCTCCGCCGATCTTACTCCGCGGCCAGCGAGAACGGCTTGGCGGCCGGCATGCGGATCGCGTCCGTCGGCATCTGGTAGCGGGCGAACGGCAGGATCACGACCTTGGCGTCCGGCCCGTGCTTCGCCAGGGCCGCGTCGAAGGCCGGCTGCAACTCGGTGACGGCGGTCATGCCGATGTCCTTCGCCATGCCCAGGTTCTCCTCGAGCGTCACGATGGTGAGGTTCTTGCGCGACATGACCTCGTAGATCGGCGCCCAGATGCAACCCGCCCACATCTGGACCTGGCGATTGTAGATGTCGCGGTGCAGCCGCTCGATGTTGGCCTGGGACGGCGGCATGTAGGGCTTCATCAGGTCGAACAGGGCAAGGCCCGGGAAGTCGCCGAGATGCGTCTTCACGCCGGGCGAGGGCGAGCAGTAGATCATGTCGCCGCCGTCCTTCAGCACCATGTCGGCCGACATGCAGCCCCAACCGGTGTGGAAGAACAGGTGGTCGGTCGGGGCGAAGACGCCGCAGATGGCGATGTCGGCGGGCCCGCCCATCGGCCGGCGGTAGGCGTAGACGCGGTTGAAGACGTTGATCGCCTCGCGATGCGCCTCGGGATGGGTGCCGAAATTGATGAATGCGGGGGCGCCCTTGGTGTCGAGCACCGAATTGAGCGTGCAGGTCAGCCCGCACATGGTGGCGACCTCGTCGATGTCGGAGCGCATCGGCCCGGCCATCGAGCCGTAGGTGGTCTCAGGCGACAGCACGAAGGCGCCGTGGTTCGATTCGATCGTCTCGTCGGAGACGACGCCGGGCAGGATCAGCTTGCCGCCGCCGCCATAGCCCCAGTGGTTGGCCTGCGCCTGGCCGCAGGACAGCGTCACGTCGGCTTCGGCGACGTGCCTGTTGAGCCAGACCGGCGTGCCGCGGCTGGACTTGCCGATGAAGACGTACTTGTCGGGATTGCGCGGGTCGTCGTTCTGGTAGAACGGGATCCCCATCCGCTGCATCCGCTCCAGGTTCTCGCGCCCCACCTTCATCTCGGTGTCCTTCTCGGACATCGGGAACACCTTGCCGTTGGCGCAGATGACGCAGGCCTTCTTCACCCCGTGCTTCTCGACCGCATCAAGGATCGCCGGCAGCAGCTTGGAGGCGGGCGTCGGGCGGAACTGGTTGTCGATGATGATGGCGAGCGACTTGTCCGGGCCGATCAGCTGCGAGAACTTCGGACCCGAAAACGGGCGCTCGAGCGCACTCGCCGCGGCCGCCGTCACGTCTCGGATCGGCATCGGCTCGTTCGGCTTGATATAGGCCCAGAGGTTCTTCTGCGGGATCCGGACCGAGATCGTGTCGCGATAGACCATCGAGGGGTCGTCGCACGAGCCGATGGTAAGCGGGTCGAGGGACTCGTAGGGAATCTCTACGGTGACGTCGTAGGCCAATGGATCCTCCCTGGAGCGGCGCTGCGGCAGCTTTCCCGGCGAAACAGACTATCCCGAACAGGGGGGCGGGGCGTGACCGTCAGTCGGATTCTGCACGGGGGACGCCGCCATCCGGCGGCCGAAAACGGACGCTGCGGAAGAATCGTCATTTCCCGGTCAGGAAAAGCAACCTACAAATTCTGGACGGCGAGAACGGGCCGCTTGATTGGGGGGATGCAATGCGACTGCTGCGACCTGGTCTGCTCGGCGTGATTGCGCTGCCGGCACTGTTCGCCGCGGGGATGTCGGCGGCGGATGCCGCCGGAACCCGGCTCACCGTGATGAGCTTCAACATCTACGGTGGCGGCGCCAACGAGGGTAAGCCGGTCGACGAGACGGTCGCGGCGATCAGGGCGGTCGGCGCCGACATCATCGCCGTCCAGGAGACCCGCCTCGAAGGGCACCCGTGCACGGCGGACGTCTGCCCGGCGGGAGGGCCCAGCGTCACGCAGGCGATCGCCGCCGCGCTCCGCTACCATTACTACGAGCAGACCGCCGAGAACTCGGCGCTCTGGGCGAACGCGGTCATCAGCCGCTTCCCGATCGTCGGCGCCACGCCGAACGATCTCGGCGTCGCCATCAACGTCTACGGGCGGACGGTCTACGCCTTCAATCTGCATCTCGACGACTCGCCGTACCAGCCCTACCAGCTGCTCCGCATCCGCTACGGCAAGTGGCCGTTCATCACGACGGAGAGGGAGGCGATCCATTACGCCCGGCTGGCGCGCGGCGAGGCGGTGAAGCTGTGGAAGCAGGACCTGACGTCCGCGCGCGGCGCGGCGGCCGCCTTCGTCTTCGGCGATTTCAACGAACCGTCCCATCGCGACTGGACCCAGGCCGCCGCCGATATCGGCCGTCACCCGATCCGGGTGCGCTATCCGACCACCCGGGCGATCGAAAGGAAGGGCTTCATCGACGCCTACCGCGCGGTCTGGCCGGACGAGATCGCCAAGCCCGCCTTCACCTGGACGCCGACCACCTCGCCCGACGACCCCGACGACCACCACGACCGCATCGACTTCGTCTTCGTCCGCGGCGCAGGCCTGAAGGTGAAGTCGGCTGCAATCGTCGGCGAGAAGGCGCCCGAGGCCGACATCGTGGTGACGCCCTGGCCGTCCGACCATCGCGCCGTCGCGGCGACTGTGCGCTTCGGGAGCAGGCCGCCGATCGGCCGCCGGTAGTTCATCCTCGCGGGCTGGACGCATGGCGCGGAGACCGAAGCAGCCCGCGACACGCGCGCAGAAATCGACTCATGACCGCTACGGATCGGCCTGCGACTTTCGCGCGCCATCTGCGGCCTTGCCGCGTTTTGCGGGCTTCCGCGCGCTGCAGGACCAGTGTCGACATGCCGAGATCGGCGGCCCCGGGCGGGCCGGGGATCAGTAGCCGCGTCATTTCGCGTGCGAGGTCGGACCGATGAACGTGACGGGCGCTGCCATTGAGATATTCTCTACGCATATCTACAATGTCAGCGAACAGTATAGCAGATTCAAACGCGAACATCTCATGAGGAGTTGAGAAAAGTTCAATAATGTCCGGGCGGAGGATCCCATCGCTGCGCGGCTTGCAGGCATTCGACGCGATTGCACGGACTGGCAATCTCGCTGCCGCCGCCGCCGACATCGGCGTAACGCCCAGCGCCGTGAGCCATCGTCTTCGCGGGCTGGAAAGCGAACTGCGCGTGCGCCTCCTGCGTCGCGATCCCAAAGGCCTCGTACTGACCGAGCAGGGCCGCCGTTATCGGACCTCGGTGGAGGACGCCTTTGCCCTGCTCGCACGGGCAACCGAGGAACTGAAGGGTCCGGATCCTTCACGGCCGCTGACGGTCTCGCTCACGTCCTCGATTGGAGTGCGCTGGCTGATGCCGCGCTTTCCCCGGTTCCGCGCGCGACACCCGGATGTCGAGATAGCGCTCGTCAGCACCGCCCGCCTCGCAGATCTTCCTGGAGGGGAGGCCGACTTCGCCCTGCGCTACGGCACCGGAAACTGGCAGGGACTGTGCGCCGAGCCGGTGCTGACCATGTCGGTGACGCCACTGTGCGCGCCGTCGGTCGCCAGGTCCCTGCGGGGCCTGTCCGTGGCGGAAGCCATTTCGAGGTCGGCGCTCTTGCGTCTGACCAACGACGACTGGGACGCCTGGTTCACGGCCGCCGGCGTTCCGCACGCCCGTCCCCTCAGGGAATACCGGTTCCCGGATTTCTCGATGGGGCTTGCCGCCGCCGTGCACGGACAGGGGCTGGTGCTCGGCTATTCCGGGTTCCACGACGCGGAACTCGCCGCCGGCGACTTGGTGCGGCCGTTCGAACTCACCACGCCGGTCCCCAAGTCCTACTACCTCGTCTATCTCGAAGAGCGCCTCGCCGACCAGCGCATGCGCGCCTTCCGCGACTGGATGGTGTCGGAGGCGAACACGGATCCTTCCGGCGCAGCAGGATAGCCGGCGGCCTGCCGGCAGCACGTCCGGCAGAAGGACGGGTTGCAGCGTCCCGTCGGCGCCAGCCTATTCAGACGACTTGTGATGCCCGACCGTCACGAACGACGTATCATGACGGCCGCCAGCCGTGCACGGGACAACGATGCCGGCGGCGAGTGAGGGCGCGGGAGGCAATGCCATGAGCTTAAAGGCGATCAAGCCGGAATTCTGGGAACTCGTCGATCAGTCGGCCACGCTCGAACGTGTCGGCACCGGCTATCAGTTCACCGAAGGGCCGATCTGGCATCCTGTCGACCGCTATCTGCTGTTTTCCGACATGCCCGGCGATGTGCGCCGGCGGTTTGGGGCCGAGGGCATAGCGGAGGTCAAGCGTCCGTCCAACAAGGGCAACGGCATGACCTACGACGCGGACCTGAACCTGATCGTGTGCGAGCACGCCACGTCCTCCTTGGTGCGGGAGCGTCCGGGCGGCGGGCGCGAGGTGCTGGCGTCGCACTACGAGGGACGCGAGCTGAACAGCCCCAACGACACCTGTGTGCGCTCGGACGGTTCGATCTACTTCACCGACCCGTGGTACGGCCGGATGCCGGTCTTCGGGGTCGAGCGGCCGCGCCAGCTTCACTGGCAGGGCGTCTTCCGGGTCCCCCCGGGGGGCGGCGGACGGGAGCCGCAGCTCGTCGTCGGCCGCGACGACTTCGACATGCCGAACGGCCTCTGCTTCTCCCCCGACGAGAAGCTGCTCTACATCAACGATACGCGGCGCTTCTGCATTCGCGTCTACGACGTGCAGCCCGACGGGCATCTGTCGAACGGCCGTGTGTTTGCCGATCGTATCGTCTCGGAAGACCATGACGGCGTTCCCGACGGCATGAAGTGCGACGCGCGCGGCAATATCTGGCTGACCGCGCCTTACGGCCTCTGGATCTACAATCCGGCCGGCGAACTGATCGGCAAGCTCGCCGTTCCGGAGCTTGCGGCCAATCTGACCTGGGGCGGGAGCGACTGGCGTACGCTGTTCATCACGGCGTCGACGTCGCTGTACGTGATCCCCACCAGGGTCGGGCCGCGCGTCGAACCGTACATGCGGACCAGCGCGCCGCGCACTGCGGCGGCGTCGGGACAGACGTCGTCCCCGACCAGCGCAGCGTCCGGGCGCGCCTCGGCACCCGCAGCCTCTTCCCCCGGACTGAAGCTGGATCCCGCCCGTTGCGCCCTGATCATCCAGGACATGCAGAACGACGTGATGATGGACGGCGGCGCATTCGCCGAGTCGGGCTCTCCCCAACACGCCAGGGACCAGAACGTGGTGGAGAACATCCGCCGCCTCGCCGACGTCTGCCGCACCCGCGGTATTCCGGTGATTCATGTCTGGTTCGTCGTCGAGCCGGGCGCCCCGGGCATGACCTTCAACGCCCCGCTGTTCGAGGGACTTCGCGATGCCCGCGCCATGGAGCGGGGCACCTGGGGTGCGGCTTCGGTAAAGGAACTGGCGCCGAAGCCCGGTGACCACATCGTCGAGAAGCGGCGGATGAGCGCCTGGGAAGGATCGGCTCTGGAGACCGTCCTGAAGGCCACCGGCCGCGACACGATCATCGACACCGGCGCGTGGACCAACATGTCGATCGAGCACACCGCCCGCACCGGCGCCGACAAGGGCTACTACGTGATCGTGCCCGAGGATTGCTGCTCGACCATGAATGCCGAGTGGCACAACGCGTCCATCAACTTCGCGATGCAGAACGTCGCCACGGTGACGAACGCCGACGAGGTGATCGCCGCATTGGGCGGCTAGGCCCACCTCGCGGACAATCGGCCTTGCCTCGATCGGTGCGTCAATCGAGAGCCTGCAGCCTCGGAGTGGGGGGCCAGTGGGAGAGCTGCGCGTGTTCCGGCTCTCTCTCCTCGTGTGTGTAGACCCGGTTCCGCCCGGCGCCTTTCGCGGCGTACAGTGCCTCGTCGGCCTTCCTGATCGCCCGATTGATGTCGGGTGTCTCGGAGGGGGTTGTCGAAACGATGCCGATACTGACGGTTACCGGACCCGCGCCCTCCGGACGCTGGATGGCGAGGCCTTCGATGGTGGCGCGAAGGTTCTCGCAGTGCCTGGACATTTCCTCGCCGCTCATGCCCGGGACGACCAGGGTGAATTCTTCACCGCCGTACCGGGCGGCCAGATCGTCGGCGCGTCGCGCCCGGCTTCTGATGACCGCGGCCAGCGTGCGGAGGCATTCGTCGCCGCGCAGGTGGCCATAGTGGTCGTTGAAATGCTTGAAGTGGTCCACGTCGATCATGGCAATCGCGACCGGCGTGTTCGGCTTCTGCTTCCAGAGCTGGCCCAGTCGCCGATCGAGTTGCCGCCGGTTTGCAAGTCCGGTCAGGGGATCTGCATCCGCCAGCGTCTCCAACCGGCTCACCATGCGGTTGAAGGTCTGGCCCAGGCGTCGGAATTCTGCCGGCCCGCGGCTCTCGTCCGCGCGGGTCCCGTAGTCGCCTCCGGCAATCTTTCGCGTGGTGACGTCGAGACTGCGGATCGGCCCGATGAGCAGAATTTCCCCTCCGACCCAGGCCAGCACGAGGATCACCACGAACGCGATTGCCAGGTCGCGCAGGCCGTTGCGGGTCTGGAGGTGGACCGAATTGAGGATGGTCGCGTACGGAATACCGACGAAGATTCGGGCCGTGGTATCGGGAATCGTCGCATATCCGAACAGGATGGCGTTGCCCTGATCCGGGGCGAATATGGCAAGTCCCTCGCGGTCGGAGGCGAGTTCGTTGAGGATGTTGCCCGTTTCCCTGATCGACGCGTTGACGCCGAAGCGAATATGGCTTGCGAGCATCTGGCCGGTCAGGTCGACGACGAAAATGTCGCCGTTCAGGTCTGCGGCGACCCGAACCGCCAGATCTTCTATCCAGGACAGCTTCAGCGTCGCCAGATACATCACCGTTCTGCCGCTTTCCTGGCTTGGAAGGGCGGCCACCACTGTCGGGCGGCGGGACACGCGCCCGATAAGCACGTCGCTCACTACAAAGGTGTGGCGGGACACGGCCCGGCGATAATAGGTCCGGTCGGCAATGCTGATTCCCACGCCGTCGGGCGTCACTGAACAGCGTATGATGCCGTCGGCGTCGGCGATGCCCATGTTCTGGATCCAGGGCCGCGCATCTGCGATTCCCCTCAGGTACGTCTCGCAGTCGGGCCCCTCGAAATCGCGAATTGCGGGAATGCTCTTGACGATGTTGAGCAGGGCGCGGGTGTCGCCGATGAGATCGGCTTGGCGGATTGCCGCCTGCCGCGCCAGAAACACGGCGCGCTCCTTGGCTTCGGCGAGAGCGTTTTCCCGCTGCTGCCAGATCTCCCAAAACTGGACGCCGAATACCGGCGCCACCGCCAGAAGCAGCAGCGCCATCAGTCGGGTACGAAATCCGGATATCACCCGCCTATCCTGGCCGTCGCGCTAGATGAAGAAAATGAACGGCTTGGCCTAAAGTTAGGCAACCAATCAATAGTTACGATATCACAGACCGGATGTGATTCAATGCCAATGACCTGACGCGAGTGATCGGGGAGGGTGGTAAGGAAGCGCCGTTACGGTAGTCAATCGGAGTATTCGGACAGTGCCTGCCGATATTCCGCAGCGAGCCGCCTGCAGAGTTCCGCGGCGGACGGCACATCGGATATCGATCCGAGCCCTTGGCCTGCCGACCAGATGTTCTTCCAGGCACGCTGTTCGCGTTGCCCGACCTCGAGCTCGCCGGGCGGCGGCATGTTGTCGGGATCGAGGCCCGCGGCCTCTATGCTCCGGCGCAGGAAGCTGCCGGCGACGCCGCTGACCGACGGCGTATAGACGACGTCCGTTGCCCGTCCCTCCAGGATCATCTGCTTGTAGGCCGCGTCCGCGAGGCTTTCCTTCGTCGCGATGAACCGGGTGCCGAAATAGGCGAGATCCGCGCCGATCATGCGTGCTGCCGCGGCGTGCCGTCCGGTCGACAGGGCCCCGGCAAGCACCACCGTGCCGTCGAACATCCGCCTGATCTCCGGCACGAGGGCGAAGGGGCTCAGCGTGCCCGCGTGACCGCCGGCTCCCGCGCAGACCGCGATGATGCCGTCGACGCCGGCTTCGGCGGCCTTCTCTGCGTGGCGCAGGTTTATGACGTCGTGGAACACCAGCCCGCCATAGCCGTGGACGGCGTCCACCACTTCGCGCACCGCACCCAGCGACGTGATGACGAGCGGGACCCGGTGTGCGACGGTTGCCTCCAGATCGGCGGCGACACGGGCGTTGCTGCGGTGGACGATGAGGTTGACGCCATAGGGCGCCGCCTCCGGCCGGTCGCCCGAGTCCGCCGACGCCAGCCGCTCGCCGATCTCCGAAAGCCAGTCGGCATACCCGTCCGTGGTGCGCTGGTTGAGCGCCGGAAAGGTTCCGACGACGCCGGACCGGCAGGTTTCGACGACCAGGTCGGGTCCGGAGCACAGGAACATCGGCGCTGCGATGGCGGGCAGCGCCAGGCGGCCCTCGAAGGAAGCGGGAAGCGGCATGGGGATCCGTTGCGTCGGTCGGCTTTCTTGCGCGGTGCAAGGCACCTTTAACCGAGGTAGGCGCTTTGGAACAGCGCTTCGTGGCAAGCTTTGGGGCAATATGGTGGGAACGATGCGCGGCCGCCGGGCCGCAACAAGATCCGGGAGGCTTCGAACGTGGCAAACGAGGTAACTGGCAGCCCTTCAATCGGCACCTTCGACTATATCGTCGCCGGCGCCGGTTCCGCGGGCTGCGTGCTCGCCAACCGGCTGTCCGCGGATCCCTCCAAGCGGGTGCTGGTCCTGGAGGGCGGCGGCAGGGACAACTGGATCTGGTTCCACATTCCCGTCGGCTATCTGTTCGCAATCGGCAATCCGCGCTCCGACTGGATGTTCAAGACCGCGCCCGAGCCCGGGCTCAACGGCCGCTCGCTCGCCTATCCGCGCGGCAAGGTGATCGGCGGCTGCTCTGCGATCAACGCCATGATCTACATGCGCGGCCAGGCCGCCGACTACGACGGCTGGCGGCAGCTGGGCCTGACCGGCTGGGGGTGGGACGACGTCCTTCCATATTTTCTCAAGCACGAGGACCATGCCGAGCCGCCGAACGAACTGCACCGGTCGGGCGGCGAATGGCGCGTCGAGAATCCCCGCGTGCGCTGGGAGATACTCGACAGGATACGCGATGCCGCCGAGCAGGCCGGCATCGAGAAGATCGACGACTTCAATTCAGGCGACAATGCCGGGAACGCCTACTTCCAGGTCAACCAGAAGAACGGCCGGCGCTGGAGCGCCGCCCGGGGATTCCTGAAACCTGCCCTGAAGCGCCGCAATCTGCAGCTGGAGACCGGGGTCCGGGTCGAACGGGTGCTGTTCGAGGGGCGCCGCGCGACAGGCATAGAGTTTTCCCGTGACGGCCAGCGCTTCTCCGCCGAGGCGGCCGGCGAGGTCATCCTGTCGGCCGGCTCGATCGCGACGCCTGTGATCCTCGAGGCCTCCGGCGTCGGCAGTTCCGCGCGCCTGAGAGGGCTCGGCATCGACGTCGTCCACGACCTGCCCGGCGTCGGCGAGAACCTGCAGGACCACCTTCAGATACGCCCGATCTACAAGGTCGAGGGCATCCGGACGCTCAACGACATCTATGGCAACCTGTTCCGGCGTGGCCTGATGGCTGCGGACTACGCATTCCGCCGCCGCGGGCCGCTGACGATGGCGCCGTCGCAGCTCGGTGCGTTCACCCGGTCCTCGCCGGACTACGCCACGGCAAACATAGAATTTCACTTCCAGCCGCTGTCGCTGGATGCCTGGGGCGAGGGTCTGCATCCTTTCCCCGCCTTCACCGCAAGCGTCTGCAACCTGCGCCCCAGCAGTCGCGGCAGCGTCCATCTCGCCAGCACGGAGAGTGGCGCCATGCCCGACATCCGGCCGGGATACCTGACCACCGATGAAGACAAGCGCGTCGCCGTCGACGGCATCCGGATGGCGCGCAAGATCGTCTCGCAACCGGCGCTGCAGCCTTACAATCCGCAGGAGTTCAAGCCTGGCAGCCACATTTCCAGTGACGAGGAACTGGTCGTCGCGGCCGGCGATCTCGGCACCACGATCTTCCATCCGGTCGGAACCGCCAAGATGGGGATCGACGACGATCCGATGGCGGTGCTCGACGGGCGGCTCAAGGTGCGGGGGATTGATCACCTTCGCGTCGTCGACGCCTCGGCCATGCCACGCATCACCTCCGGCAACACCAACTCCCCGACGCTGATGATCGCGGAAAAGGCAGCGGAGATGATTCTGGCGGAGTCGCGCCGCTGAGGTTCGCTATGGTGTGGAGGTGATGTCTTGACCGTCGATCACGTGTCCATCGCCGTTGCCGATCTGGAAGCGGCCACCCGCTTCTACCGCGCCGTCCTGGCGACCATCGGGCTGAGCCAGCTCGTGGCTCGGCCCCACACCGCCGGGTTCGGCAAGTCCTATCCGGAATTCTGGCTGAACGCGCGACCGGGCATGTCGCCGGTGCCGCCGGATGGCGGCGCGCATATCTGTCTGAGATGCCGGTCGCGACAGGCCGTCGTCGCCTTTCACGAGGCAGCATTGGCGCGCGGCGGATCCGACGCCGGAGCGCCGGGCGATCGCCAGGGTGCCCGCACTCCGTATTTCGGCGCATTCATCCGTGATCCGGACGGCAACAAGATCGAAGTGGTGACGTTTCCCCGATCGGATGAAGAGGAGGCATAGGCGGGTGCGTGCAGCCGACGGGATCGCGCCGATGCAGCGGCCTGTGCAATGATACCGAAACGGGGCCGGGACGTGTGTGTGGCATGGATGGTCGACAGCGGCCCGGTAGCCGCAGGCGTCCACGCTCGCCGGCAACCGGGAACACTGCAGGGAAGGGCGGGGCCCACGTGAAGCTGCATTGGTCGCCGCGTTCGCCCTTCGTCCGCAAGGTGATGATCGTGCTGCACGAAACCGCACTGATAGACCGCGTCGAGTGCGTCCGGTCCGTCGTGGCTTTCATGGCTGCGCCGAACGAGGACGTCCTGCGGGACAATCCCCTGGGAAAGATACCGGCGCTCGTGCTGGACGACGGTCGGACCCTCTTCGATTCCCGTGTCATCTGCGAGTACCTGGACGGTCTGGAAGGTTCCTCCGCACTGTTTCCGGCGGATCCCGGCGAGCGCGTGCGGCAGCTGCGCTGGATGGCGCTCGGCGATGGGCTGACGGAAATCCTGCTGCTCTGGCGCAACGAGTTGCTGCGGCCCGCCGGCGCCTACGACGTGCTCACGTCGGCCTTCGCACGCAAGGTGCGCGTCTGTATGGAGCGTCTCGACGCCGAAGCGCCGGAACTCGGCGCCGCGCCGTTCGGTATCGGCCACATCGCGATTGTCTGTGCGGTCGGCCAACTCGACTTCCGATTTCGCGACAGTCACTGGCGCGAGGCCTTTCCCGCGCTTGCGGAATGGTTCGGGCGCGTCGGCCGCCGGGACAGCATCGTCGCCACCATGCCGCGCGACGACCCTTCCCTGGTTCCCGTCCCGCGCGGTTTCGACGAGACCTCGCCGATCGATTTCAGATCTTTCCCCTCTGCGCCACCGCGGAACACGACATGACCGGCCCACGCATTTCGCTACCCGATTTCGATGACCTGAACGCAGCCCAGCGGCGTGTCTACGAAGACGTCGTGCGCGGACCCCGCGGCCGGGTCTCCGGGCCCTTGCGGGCGGTGATACACAGCCCGGACCTGGCGGACCGCTGGCAGCGGCTCGGCGAGTTTCTGCGCTTCGACATTTCCCTCCCGCACGCATTGAAGGAACTCGCCATCCTCGTCACCGCGAGGCGCTGGAATGCGGAACTGGAATGGACCATCCATGCCCGGGCCGCGCGCGACTACGGATTGTCCGAGGGCGTGATCGAAGCCATACGTCGCGGCGAGCCGCCGGATTTTGCCGATGCGGAGCAGGCCGACGTCTACGCCTTTGCCCGCGAGCTTCAACTGCACGGCCGGGTAGCGGACGACAGCTATGCTGCAATCCTGTCCCGGTGGGGAGAGACCGGTGTCGTCGAACTGACCGCACTGGTCGGCTACTACACCATGGTTGCGATGACGTTGAACGCCCATCGCATTCCGCTGCCCGGGGACAGCAGGCCGGAACTGCTCCCCGAGGGAGGGCCTGAACCCTGGCAACTGTCGGACATTCCCGCCGCAAGTCCCGAACCGACCTGACCGGACGGCGCAGGGCTACTGAATGGTCGCCGAAGCTATCGGGGCCGCGGCGCCGGGATCGAATTCGTGCTGGCTCTGGTCGGGCAGGACGCCGCTCTGCCGCGCCGCGGAGATCTCCGCGAGCCGGTTTCTTGGCCCGGGCAGCTCGGGCCGCATCTCGCAGACCTTGCGGAGAAGGTCCTCGGCCTCGCTCATGTTGCCGTCGCGGACATATGCCTCGGCCGCTGCCCTGAGCGCCTTGGCCGACGACTTGTTGTGTTCCCAGGCGGACATGAACCGCTTTGCCGCCTCGGCGAACTTGCCGAGCGAGTACGAATTCAATGCAGCGGCGTACTCGCTTTCGAAACGGACCCGCGTGTCGTCCTGGTTGCCGTCCTGCTTTGCGCCCGCGCGAAGCGTCCGCATTCGCCGCTCCAGCGTCTTCAGGTGGTTGTCCTTGGAGTTGAGCTTCGCGGAGAGCGACTCGGCCCGGTTCCGCGCGGCCCGCAGCGCCTTCTCCATGCTGACGATCTGTGCCTCCGCGGCAGCGAAGGAACGCGGCATGGAGACGTGCATGTATTCGGCGTCCCGGTAGGGGATGTTCATGTTCTCCGACAGGATCGGCGTCTCGTTGGCGTCGAGATACTTGAACGGGGTGCGGGCATATTCCCCCGTCTTGCTGTCGTAGTAGTCGCTCCACTTGCCGAACACCAGGAACTGCTCGATGCCGCGCTTCGCCATCCAGTGGGAGGCCCAGTCGGTGCGCCCGGCCAGGCTCTTGTAGGCGGCGTTCGTCGCGTGGTGATGCTCCGCCACCATTCCGGAGTAGAAGACGATCCCCTTGTGGCCCTTCTCGAAGAGGGTCAGGAAGAAGTCCTCGCGCTCCCCCTGGAACTTGATGCGCTCGTCCCAGTGCAGAGACTCGTCATCGAACAGGCTCTTCCGCGCCAGGAAGAAGTTCTGAACGGTGTCGCAGAAGTGGAAGCTGCCCTTGTCCCAGGGATAGCATTCGCACTCGACGTATTCGCACGGCAGGAACGTGACCCGCCGCTGCGTCCTGTCGTAGCTGATGAAGTTGGCGTAGTTGATCCAGTTCTGCCTTTCGGCGCGGCCGCGGTCGTTCTGCGTGACGTCGTCCAGGAGCCCGCCGACGATCGAAATGTCCGGCCGTGCCTGCAGCAGCGACCATGCCCCTTCGATATTGGTCAGCTCGTGAAAGGCGAAGTCGTCGTCGCACAGCAGCACGAACGGACGGCTGACCTGGCGGACCAGGAAGTTGCGGGTGGCGGCAACTCCGAAATCCTCCGGCAGGAAATGCAGGTTCAGCCGATAGCGGCGGCCGAACTCCCGCAGCGACCTGTCCTCGGTCCCCTGTACCCCGACCTGGATCTCGATGTCGTTCCCGTAGTGCTTGCGGATGGAAAGGACGAGCCGGCGCAGGCTGTCGAACCGCATGATCGTGGGGATGACGATGCCGATCTCGTGCACGGCCGCCTTGCGGTCCGGAATCCTGACGGCAGGCTGCGGCTCCGGCCGCTGTTCGAAGGCGGCGTTGCCCGCCACCACGGACGACTTCAGCGACGGGATCGCCGTCGGATACTGGAAGTTGTCGAAATCCTCTTCGAAGGTCCGCGCGAACAGTGCGGCCGTCTCTGCATCGAAGTAGGAGTCGAGCGACGACGAGGTCCCGGAGGCGTTGACCTTGTCGCCCTCCCAGGCGAAGTCCGCCGGTGCGCCGATCGTGGACAGGATCGTGGCGAGGTCCGCGTTGTAGTTCTCCACCCGCCCGATGAAGTCGTAGTCGATCAGGTCGGACTGGATCGAACGGCTCTGGTAGTACCAGTGCCGGTCCATCTCGTAGGGGTCCTCGTCGCACACGAATTCGATGAAGTCGCGGAAGCTGATCGCATGGTTCGGATCCACGCTTCCCGGTTCCATCCCGGTCTTCCACGCCAGTATCTTGCGGCGGCGTCCGAGGTGCGCGTTCTTCAGGCCGGCCTCGTTGTCGAACGGCTCCAGGCCGAGCTGGTCGACGCGGTTGCGAAAGCACGAGACTATGCGGGCGTAGGGGTCGCGGACGAACGCGAACCGGAAGGTGCCCGGTTCGAGCAGGACCTTCCGGCGGTCGGCCGGCGACAGGTCGTAGGGGCCGAGCAGACCGCTCTGGCGCCGGAAGTGCGGGTTGCCGTCGAACGTGCCGGTCGTCGAGGCGAGGCTGGCCAGGATGCTCTTCGTCTTGGTGCAGGCGTTCTTGGAGCAGGCCCCGTAGAAGGCATTGTACTCCTTCAGCCACAGCAGTTCGTTGGCGACGAGCAGTTTCCAGTGGTTGCGGCTCTCCATGACGAGCAGGCGTTCATTGATGTTCATTACGCAACCATTTGCCGTTTGGTCAGCCGAAATCAGTATGCTCTCAGCGCGACAGTCGCGGCCGCCAGCGTGGAAAGGTCTGCCTGTCCAGGTTCCCGTCGAAGTCTATCGCGTCTGCGCGCTTGCCGGGTACGATTAGCCTTTCGAGATCCCAGTTCCGCATGAACTTGACCTGGCCCTCGGTCCGCTGCCGGTGCGGCAGGAATTCCGGAGTGCTCTTGCGGTGGTGGTCGATGCAGATCGCATTGGTATAGGCGACTTTGATGCCGTTGTCGCCGGCCCGGATCGACATGTAGAAGTCTTCGTGCTCGCCCATGATCTTGATGTCGTCGTCCCACCGTATGCCGGCGACCGCGAACACGGACCGGTCGATCAGGCAGAAGTTGTTCACCGTGTCGGTGTACTGGAAATAGTACTTGGGGCTGACGAATTGTCGGTCGGAATTGAGGTACTCGAGCGGCATCAGAACCGTGGTCGCCGGGCCCAGCGCGGGAAAGTCCGCGAACACGTGATTGAATGCGGTGTAGTTCTCTGACAGCACCTCTCCTTCGTCGGAATAGTAGAAATTGTAGAACATTCCGCCGAGGATGGAGATGTCGGGGTTGTCGTTGAAGATGCCCAGCGCCACGTCCAGTCTGGTGAAGTCGGTGGCCAGAAAATCGTCGTCACACAGAAAGATCACCGGTTCCTCGGTCTCGGCAACCAGAATGTTGCGGCTGCGCGAGAGGCCGGCATCCGCGTCGACGTAGATGACCCGCGCGTCGTGGGTCTGCGCCATCTTCCGGTACCTGCAGTCCGGCTCTTCCTCTCCCTGGACGGCAAAGCATATCCGGATCTCCGGCCCCCACTTTTCCCGGATCGAAGCAAGGAATGCCTCGCAGCTGTCGGGCCGGGCGACGGTCGTGAATATGATGACGATGTCCGAGAGGGTGAAATCCCGCGCCTCGGCCGACCTGTCGCCGTTCGGCGCCATGAAGCGCGGCGCGAACTCCGGGTGGTCGACCAGGTTCATCCGCAGCAGTTCGCCAAGGAACGTCGGGCTCTGCAGCACGAACTTCTCCGGCAGCGACTTGATTCGCTGCGAGAAGAGGCTGTGATACAGCATCACCGTCATGCAGTGCGGCCCGATGCGGTCCAGGTGGTCGTTGCGCAGGTTGGTCGACTCGAACAGCTCCGCTTCGGTGAAGTCGATCGGATGCAGATCCTCCTCGGGCAGGAAATGCACCTCGTCGGCATGGCTGTCGACGATCGGCGTCAGCATCTGCGCGCCGATCTCGGTCCAGTCGAAGATCTCGTCGGTCCTGCTCTTCTCGGCCAGATGGGCCTCGATCGTCTCCAGATACTCACCGATGACCCTGCCGCCGGGCCGGCTCGCCATGAAATTGTTGGCGATGAAGGAGCGGTCGCCGCGATCCTTGCGCAGCGCCACGAAGTCGTGCTGCGAGATCAGCGGCTGGATGATCGGCCCGAGGTCCTTGAGCGCGATGCAATCGACGTCGACCCACAGTCCGCCGTACTCGTGCAGCAGCCGCACGCGCAGGTAGTCCGCCTTCAGCGCGATGGGCGTGCGCGAGGGATCGCGCAAGCGGATATAGTCGAGCGCCGGAGCGTCCGGAACGTATTGGTCGAGCGTTTCGGGCGTGACCAGACGGATTTCGCAGGAGGGGCAATTGTGGCGCAATATTTCCGAACAGATCCGCAAGTAGGGCGGCATCGTCCGGTTCTCGGCATTCTCCCAATACTGCCAAATAATAAGCTTGTCGGTACTCTGGGTCACTGCCGTCTCAAATAGTATTGGGGAGGCATTGGCGCGCTGCACACTGGAAAAAGCAGCCGGCTATTGAGCCTCGCTATAACAACCGGTCCCGACCGGATCAAGTGAAATTGCCGTGGCGGCTGCGCGGCCGGACCCCGCATGGCGGTGCCGTCCGCGCAGCGGCGCACGCAGCCAATCAGGCCGACATGCGGCTGCCGCAACGCCAATATCGGCCGGCAGTCATTACGATGGTGTGAACGCCGCCAATGCCCGCGCGTCGGGGCCTCGTCGGCCGCCTTGCGGTCAGTACCGCGTCACGCCCGGTATCCAGTCGGTTCCCGCCAGCGGGAGACGGGCCATGGCGGCCGCCTCCACCGTCAGGGCGCAGAGGTCTTCCGGCTCCAGGTTGTGGACGTGGCTCTTGCCGCAGGCGCGCGCGATCGTCTGGCATTCGAGCGTCAGCACGGCCAGGTAGTTGGCAAGCCTGCGTCCCGCCCGAACCGGATCGAGGCGCCTGGCGAGCTCCGGGTCCTGCGTGGTGATGCCGGCCGGATCGCGGCCCTCGTGCCAGTCGTCGTAGGCGCCGGCCGTGGTGCCGAGCTTGCGGTACTCCTCCTCCAGCTCAGGCGAGTTGTCGCCGAGTGCGATCAGCGCGGAGGTGCCGATCGACACCGCGTCGGCGCCGAGCGCCAGCGCCTTGGCGACGTCGGCGCCGGTGCGGATGCCGCCGGAGACGATCAGCTGCACCTTGCGGTGCAGGCCGAGATCCTGCAGCGCCTTCACGGCTGGCGGGATCGCGGCAAGGGTCGGGATGCCGACGTTCTCGATGAAAACCTCCTGGGTTGCCGCGGTGCCTCCCTGCATGCCGTCGAGCACCACCACGTCGGCGCCGGACTTCACGGCCAGCGCCGTATCGTAATAGGGCCGCGAGGCACCGACCTTCACGTAGATCGGCTTCTGCCAGTCGGTGATCTCGCGCAGCTCCTGGATCTTGATCTCCATGTCGTCCGGCCCGGTCCAGTCGGGGTGCCGGCAGGCCGAGCGCTGGTCGATGCCCTGCGGCAGGGTGCGCATCTCGGCGACGCGCTCGGAGATCTTCTGGCCGAGCAGCATGCCGCCGCCGCCGGGCTTGGCGCCCTGGCCGACGACGATCTCGATGGCGTCGGCCTTGCGCAGGTCGTCCGGGTTCATGCCGTAGCGCGAGGGCAGCAGCTGGTAGACCAGGATGTCGGAATGCCCGCGCTCCTCCGGCGTCATGCCGCCGTCGCCGGTCGTCGTCGAAGTGCCCGCCGTCGAGGCGCCGCGTCCGAGCGCCTCCTTGGCCTGCGCCGACAGCGAGCCGAAGCTCATTCCGGCGATGGTGATCGGGATCTTCAGCTCGATCGGCTTCTTGGCGAAGCGCGAGCCGAGCACCACGTCGGTGCCGCAGCGCTCTCGGTAGCCCTCGAGCGGATACCGGCTCACCGACGCGCCCAGGAACAGCAGGTCGTCGAAGCTCGGGACCTTCCGCTTGGCGCCGCCGCCTCGGATGTCGTAGAGCCCGGTCGCCGCCGCCCGGCGGATCTCCGAGATCGCGTAGTCGTCGAAGCTCGCCGACTTGCGCGGCACGGTGCGGATGTTGTCTGGGCCTGTGTCCATCGGATCCTCAATAGGCATCCACGTTGTCGACGTGGAAATTGTAGAGCGTGCGGGCCGAGCCGTAGCGGCGGAAGTCCGAGACGTCGACCTCGCCGCCGATGCCGGCTGCATCCAGCCGGGCCCGCAGCTTGGCCTTGTGGTGGTCGGTCATCTTTTTCTCGACGCAGTCGGCGCCGAGGCTCTTCGGTGTCCCGCGCACGTAGAGCCGGGCCTCGTAGATCGAATCGCCGAGCGATTCGCCGGCGTCGCCGAGCACGACCAGAGATCCCGCCTGGGCCATGAACGCCGACATGTGGCCGACCGACCCCTTTACCACGATGTCGATGCCCTTCATCGAGATGCCGCAGCGCGCCGCCGCGTTGCCCTCGATGACGAGCAGGCCGCCGTGGCCGGTCGCGCCGGCCGCCTGGCTGGCGTCGCCGGTGACGCGGACCTCGCCGGACATCATGTTCTCGGCAAGACCCACGCCGGCATTGCCGTTGACCACGACTGTCGCGGTCTTGTTCATGCCGGCGCAGTAGTAGCCGACATGGCCTTCGATCGAGACGGTGACGGGCACCTCGAGACCCGCGGCGATGGCGTGGCCGCCGCGCGGATTGAGAACCGTCCAGGCGGTCTCGTTGGTGTCGCCGGCCAGATCGTGCAGCGCCTGGTTGAGGTCGCGGATGGTGGCGCTGGCGAGATCGACGGTCGGCATCAGGCATGCTCCCAGAAATACGGACGGGCGGGCTCGGGCTCCCAGACGCGCGCCGCCGCGATGCCGGGGAGGGTCGCCAGGACGCGGAACTCGGAGCCGAACGCCACGTAGCTGTCCGTCTCCGCCATGACGGCGGGCTTGCAGGCGATCGGGTCGCGCAGCACGCCGAAGCCGCCTTCGGTGCCGACCACGAAGGTATAGAACCCGTCGAGGTCGGCGAGCGCGCCCTCCAGCGCCTCGCCGAGCCGCGCGCCCTTGCGCAGCCGCAGGGTCAGGTAGCCGGCGGCGACCTCGGTGTCGTTCTCCGTCTCGAACGCGATCCCCTCCCGCTGCAGCGACCGGCGCAGCAGGTTGTGGTTCGACAGCGAGCCGTTGTGCACGAGGCACTGGTCGGCGCCGGTCGAGAAGGGATGGGCGCCGTCGGTGGTGACCGCCGATTCCGTCGCCATGCGGGTGTGGCCGATGGCGTGGGTGCCTGACATGGAGGAAAGCCCGAACCGCTCCGCGACGCGGTCCGGCCGGCCGACCTCCTTGTAGATCTCCACCCGCTTTCCATAGGAGACGACGTGGACCTCGGGGTGGGTCTGCGCCAACGCGGTGCGAACCGCATCGAGATCACCTTCCGGGACGCTCAGCACGGCGTGCGTGTCGCGCACCTCGACCCTGACGTCGCCTGTCGCCACGGCGCCCAGCCGACCGGCGAGCGCATGAAAATCCGTGCCCGAGGTGCCGCGCAGGGTAAGCTTGACATGGCCCGGCGACCCGGCGCCGTAGACGGCGAAGCCGGCGCTGTCGGGACCGCGGTCGCACATCGTCGCGAGCATCGCCGTCGTCATGGCGCCGAGCTCCGGCTGCAACGCAGGATCCTTCAGAAACAGTCCGACGATTCCACACATGGTGATCTCCCTTGGCGCACTTTCGCCCAGACGTAGATCAATGCGGTCGGGTGGTCAATGAAGATAAATTTTTATTCCTCTCAGGAAAATGATACCGGGGGCTCCGGTGACCGGGAAGTGATAGGAGCCATCGCCCCGAGAGACGATATCCGATCGACTTGGAGCGACCGCGTCCTATGATATTAGGTGCAATGTTGAAGCCGATATGGGGCGTTGAATGAAACTCCTGCGGAACGGGTCCGACTTCGCCGCCTACCGGCTTGGCCGGCTCACCGTCGTGGCGCTCCGCGACGGATATGTCGACATGGCCCCGAGCCGGCTTCGCCGGGACGATGACCGGCCGTTCGGGCCGGACCTCCCGGAGCCGGTGAAGGCCGCTCTGGTCGAGGGACAGTTGCGGCTTTCCGTCAATGCCTTCCTGATCGCCGGAAATGGCCGCCACATCCTGATCGATACCGGTGCCGCGAACGCCTGGGACCCGTCCATGGGCAGGCTTCCTGCAGCGCTTGCCGAAGCGGGTGTCGCGCCCGCGGACATCGACACCGTCGCCTTCACGCACACGCATCTCGACCACGTGAGCGGGCTCGTGGCTGCCGAGGGGACCGACATGTTCCCCAACCTCGAGCACCTTTATGTGCCTTTGAACGAACTGCCGCTGTTTCACCGAAAGGAGCGGCTGGCGCGGTTCCGGGAGCGCGCCGAAGGCTTCGACGGCGGCTTTGCCCTGAGCGACAACGTTACGGCGATCGCTGCGCACGGCCACGAGGTCGGGCACTCGGCCTTCGAGGTCAGCGACGCCGGCGAAACGCTGCTGGTCTGGGGCGACATCGTCCATGTCCCCTCTATCCAGTTCGCGCAGCCGGAACTCACCTGGGAACTGGATGCCGATCAGGCACAGGCCCGCGCCTCGCGCGAGACCCTTCTCCGGCGCGCAACGGAGAACGGAACCTTTGTCGCCGGCGCGCACCTGGATTTCCCCGGCGTCGGCCGCGTCGCGACATCCGGGAACGGCTATCGCTTCATCCCCCTTTGAGGCTGGGCACGGCAGCGCCGATGCCGTACGCGCGCGCGGCGCACGGTGCCTTGAGAGCATTGGGCTGCTCTCGAGCAGATAGGGGTCAGCTTGAACGGCAGAATGGCAGGGGGCATAGTCGGGTCGGAGTGACCGGACGAGCCCTTCCACAGGCACGTTCGCGATTTCCCACTCAAAATTCCCAAGGAGACCAAAAATGAATTTTATCGGGAGCGCCCGCTTCGGGCTTTCGGCAGCGATTGGTGGCCTGGCGATGATTGCGGCATCGGCGTCGATGGCCAGTGCGGAAACGGTGGAGTATCGCGGCGTCGCCAAGCTGTACAAGTTTTCCCAGGCGTGCCTGGAAGATGGATACAAGAGCACGGAGAAGGCGAATTTTCGCTATCGGCCGCCGAATGTCGGGGACAACGGGCCGGCAACCCGATTCGCATTCCACTTCAGCTACTGGGCAACCGGCTTCATCAAGATGGACGGCGATATCGGCGACAGTTTCGTCCCGGTCATCGGCCAGGGCTTCAGCACCAACTACAGCGACTACGGATATCAGCCGGAAGTCCGCTTTACCCAGCACGCGCCGTCCAAGGTCAAGCCGAAGAGCAAGCGGGTGAAACTCAGGGGCGACATTCAGGGCTTCAGCTACCTGCCCGACTGCAGCGTCAAGTTCAGGGTCAACGCCAAGCGCAGGTAAGTCCCCTTCAGTGGCGGGCGCCGCGCGGGAGCTTCGCAGGACCGTGATGGCGCGCATCGACCGGAACGACGTGTCGAAGGCGTCCGTGACCCTGGTGTTCGGGACGCTCCGCGAGAAGGTGGACCTGCCCACGCGGCCGGCGGAGTAGCCGGCATCAGCCACCGACGGCCGGGTTTTGCGGCCGGCCGCCGGCGGCAATCCCCGGCTGCGCCTGATCGACCGTAGGACGCCGGCGGACAAGACGGGAGGTACCGTCGACCCCGTCGCCTCCACCCCCAAATGCCTCGATTCCCTCCGATCCGGACGCACGCCGACCCTCTACGCGCGGGGAACCATCCAACCCCTGCCGACGTTCAGAGGCATGTTCTTCTTCAACGCTCGCGACGAACTGGCGACGCCGCCGATCCGGCCCGACGGCCTCCAGATCGACGAGCGTCCGCGGCTGCAGAAGGTGTTCTGGCGCGTCGAGAGGGTGTCCTGGATCCTGTTTCTGCTGGCCGTGCTCGCCGCTGTCGCCGGTCTCACGGGCGCCGGGGGCTATCTGTCGCGACAGGTCCTGGAACTCGGTGACGCGCAGGTCGACCTGCCGCGGATCAGCCGTTGGCAGACGGCGGAGACGATGACGCTGACGATCCCGGGAACCGAAAAGCGGCATGTGCTGCGTGTCAGCAATTCCTTTGCGGAGCATTTCGCCATCGAGCAGATCGTGCCCGAGCCGAGGCGCAGTTCGGTGGCGGACGGCGCGATTGAGTTCGAGTTCGCTGCCGAGGGTCCCGGGGCGCACTTCATCGCCTTCGGGCTTCGTCCCACCCGCCCCGGCACGGCCAGTTTCGACATCGCCGTGGACGGAATTTCAGGCCGCGCGGGAGCGACTATTCTTCCCTAGGAGGTAACATGGACGCCGTCATTCGCGGTCTAGCGGTTTATGCGGTCCTTCTGGTGGTGACGCGTCTGTCCGGCCGCCGCTCGATCGGCGAAATGACCGCATTCGACTTCGTGCTGCTGCTCATCATCGCGGAGACGACGCAGCAGGCGCTTCTCGGAGACGACTTCTCCATCACCAACAGCGCCGTTCTCATCCTCACCCTGTTCGTGACCGATATCCTTCTCTCCTACGTCAAGCAGTATTCGGTCGCGGCCGCCACGTTCCTGGACGGGAGCCCGACGGTCCTGATCTGCGAGGGTTCGCCCGATCCCCGTGCATTCAAGCGGGCTCGCGTCAGCCTGACCGATGTCATGAACGTGGCGCGGGAGAAGCACGGTCTCCGACGCCTGGATGAAATAGATTTCGCGGTTCTAGAAGCGAGCGGGAGTATCAGCGTCATCCCCGTGCGCACGAAGCAGGACTAGATCGGCGTTTGCCCAACCCGCAGGTCAAACCGCGCCCCGTGATTGGGAGATGTTCACTACGCCGCCCGAACGAGATCCGAGTGGCGTAGGGCATCTTCAAGGCGGCAGCACCTGTCAACGTTTCGCTGCGACCTCCGGCGACTGCTCCCGGAGCAGATACTGGCTGGTCAGGTCCGGCAGGTGGTCCTCGAGCCAGTCTGCCATCGCCCGCTCTTCTTCGAGGATCTCCTCGCAGACCTGCTTGGTATCATGGTCCCCGGCTTCTTCGGCCGCCGCGATCAGGATTTCGTAGGAGGCGATCTCCATGTTCTCGAAGGCGTAGCCGGCAATGGCGCCCTTCATCACCTCGTCGCTGACGAAGAGGCCGCTCAGCGCCTGGCCCATCGCCAGCAGCTTGCCGCCGGCGTCCTTCACCGTCGAAGTGGATCCGCCGCGTTTCTCGATGCATCCGCGTATGCGGTCGGCCTGATTCTGCGTTTCCCCGATGTGCTGCTCGATCCGTGCCCTCAGGTCCGGATAGTGTTCGAGCCGGCTGGTCATTCCCTTCAACATCGTCTCGGCCTGCTGCTCGGCGGCATGGGCATCACGCAGCCAATCCATCAATGTCTCGTCGACACTGGTCATCTCGGACTCTCCTGTTTGCATTGCGATGCGGACGTTGGTCGCGAGCCCCGCTTCCCGCCACGGCGTTCTAGACGGCGCATGGCGGGCGCGGGTTTCGGCCAGATATTCGAGAAAGAGACGATCCGGGAATCGCTTCCCGGATTGACCGCAATCAGGCGGCCTTTTTCGCCTTTGCCCGCTCGTTCGCCGAAGCATCGGCGAGCTTGGTGAGGTCGCTGTCGGTCTTCGACTCTTCCTGCAGGGTTGCGTCGAGCAGGTCGGCAGCCTCGGTCATCCCGAGTTCCTTCGCCCAGCGCTTCAAGGTTCCGTAGCGGGTGATCTCGTAGTGCTCGACTGCTTGGGCAGCCGAGATCAGGCCGGCGTCGAGGGCGGCGGTACCCTTGAACTCGTCCATTATCTCCTCGCCTTCGGAGATGATGCCTTCGATCGCGTCGCAGGTCTTGCCCTGGGCGCGCTTGCCCATGGTCTCGAACACCTGCTGCAACCGTTCGACGTGACCTTCGGTTTCCTGCGCATGCTTGTCGAACGCAGCCTTGAGCTTGTCCGACTGGGCGGCGCGCTTCATCTTCGGGAGCGCCTTCAGGATCTTGCGTTCCGCGTAGTAGATGTCCTTGAGTGTGTCGTGGAAGAGGTCTTCCAGCGTCTTTTCCTTGGCCATGGTGTATCCTTCTCTAGTAGCCGTCCAATGGAGCGGACGTAATCGAGTGGATTCAACGCAGCGACGGCCTCGCTGTTCCTCGTGACGCGCGATTTCTCGGCTTCCTCTGAAGAAGGGGGCGCAGTCATGGACGAGCGGGAGCCCGGGGCTCGGTGGGGAAAACGCGAAGAGGACAGGTTCGGCAGCCGCGATCGGGAGACGAGGCCCCGATCGGGGTGCCTCGTGCGGTATCGGCGACGCCGGTCCGCTGGTTGCTATGAGGCCGCGCCCAGGAGCTGGGGCCGCTGTTCGGTGTCGTCCAGGACCACGCAATCGCGGCCGTTCAGCTTGGCTCGATAGAGAGCGGCGTCTGCCATCTCCATCGCCTCTGCCAGCGGCCTCCTCCTGACGACGACGGCAACGCCCGCACTCAGGGTGGCCTTGACCTCGAAACCGTTCACGCGGCGAGCCGAGCTGGAGAATTCGCTCCGTATCCTTTCGGCGATAACCAGCGCCTGCCGGCCGTGGGTGCCGGGAAGCAGCACCGCGAATTCCTCCCCGCCGATCCGGCCGATGATGTCGAGAGGTCTCAGCGTTTGCTGGGCCGCGTCTGCGAACACCTGCAAGACCGCATCGCCGACGCCGTGGCCGAACGTGTCGTTGACCGCCTTGAACCGGTCCAGATCGATGGCAATCAGGCTGCAGGGCAGGGAATCGCGCGTTTGATGCGCGAGTGTTCTGGTGCACGAGGCAAGGAACGCACGTCGGTTCGGCAAACCGGTAAGCGGGTCCGTCATCGCCTCGAGGCGGTGCCGTGCCTCGCCCCGTTCCTTGAGCAGGGCGACCATGAACAGCGCCGATCCGATGAGGTAGATCATGGATTCGATGTAGATCAGCCCATACCATTTCGAGAACGAGGGGATACCGGAAGGCAGCGCGGCGTCCAGCAGATCCTCCGTAAGCCCCACGGTGATCATCAACGCGTGGAGCAGCAGAACGGCTGTCATGGGAATACGCGCGATCAGGTATTCGCCCCGCCCGCGCCACATGTACCCCGCGGCAGCGAAGAAGGCTCCGGCCACGATAGCGAGCTGGATGACCCGAATGAGCGCGAGCTCTGCTCCGCCGGCCCGCAAGGCGAACAACACGGCAACGCCGGAGGCCGCGCAAAGCGATACGGCAAGCCGGCTCTCCCGATGCTCGAAGGCCATCACCGCGGACAGTGCCAGGAAAGCCGCGAGCACGAACGCCGGCTGCGCCAGGAACGTCAGGAATGGCTGCTGTGCCCCGAACGCCAGCAGAAGCACCGCCCCGGCCGTGAGCAGGTGGGACGCTCCGAGAAGGAGCGCCGCGCGGCCGCCCCTGAACTGGAGCCATGCCAGGGCGAGCAGAAGCCCGGTCACGAGCGCGACCAGAGCGCCAGCTGCTGTCAGGGTGGATAGATCCAGGGTCATCTGCTCGGCGCTCCCGGTCCGCCCCGTTGCGGTCGCAAGCGCAGCCGGTCAAGTCGATCGCTGTTCGCGCGATTATCGCACAAACGTCCGCACACTGCACGTGACTGCGCATGCGGTGTTTGCGGCCGGACCGCAAACGCCAACCCGCAGAGCGGAGCATTTCCCCGCCAGGTCGATCCGACGGTCCGCAATCCCTGCGTGGGCGCCGGCGGCGGCCTCGCCGAAGCGACGACGCCATTGTGTGCAACATATTGAAATAATTGGTCGGAGTGGCAGGATTTGAACCTGCGACCCCCTCGTCCCGAACGAGGTGCGCTACCAGGCTGCGCTACACTCCGGCCGCTGGTGGGCCGCTATATAGCCGCACCGTCGTGTCCCCGCAACCCGCGATTCTGCGATGGGGTCGCACCGTTCGCCTTTGCGTTTTCGACCGGGCCCGCGACCGGCCCGTTCCGGCCTGAGTCGCCCGGGAACGCCGCGGAAAATTGAGACTCGTGGACAAGCCCGGACATCCGTCGACCTCGCCTTGCCGCGCCTGTAGCGGATAAGCTCGGCCCCGAGTGCCGGAAACGGCCCGCCGGGGGCGGTCACGGCGATGGGGAGAGACGCTGCGTTTGGAAACTGTGACGGACAGGTGGGTCGGCCGCTCCGTGCCGCGTGTCGAGGACGCCGCGCTGCTGAGCGGTCGCGGCCGCTTCATCGACGATCTCGGCACGCCGCCGCGCACGCTGCACGCCGCGCTCCTGCGATCGCCGCACCCGCACGCGTTGATCGAGGCGATCGACACCGAAAGGGCGCGCGCCGCGACGGGTGTCGCCACCGTGCTGACCGGGGCCGACATCCAGGCGCTGACCCGCTCGATGGTGGTCGGCGTCAAGGCGCCGGTCGAGTGCTGGCCGATCGCCGTCGGCAAAGTCCGCTACGCCGGCGAGCCGGTCGCCGTGGTACTGGCCGAGGACCGCTACCTCGCCGAGGACGCCGTCGACCTGATCGAGGTCTCCTACGCGCCGCTTGCCGCCGTCGTCGATCCGCTGAAGGCGCTTGCGGCCGATGCGCCGGTGCTGCACGAGGGGCTCGGCGGCAACGTCATCTCCGAGCGGTCGTTCTGCTACGGCGATCCGGACGGCGCCTTCGCCGCTGCGCCGCACCGGATCGGAGTCGACGTCGCTTATCCGCGCAACTCCTGCACTCCGATCGAGACCTACGGCGTCGTCGCCGAATACGATCCCGGCGAGGGCGCCTACGACATCCTGGCGAACTTCCAGGGCCCGTTCTCGATCCATGCGGTCACCGCGCTGGCGCTGAAGGTGCCCGGCAACCGGCTGCGGCTGCGCACGCCCCGCGACTCCGGCGGCTCGTTCGGCGTCAAGCAGGGCGTCTTCCCCTACATGGTGCTGATGGGGGCGGCGGCGCGGGCGACGGGCCGGCCCGTGAAGTGGATCGAGGACCGGCTCGAGCACCTGACCGCCTCCGTCTCGGCCACCAACCGGGCGACCCGGCTCGAAGCCGCCGTCGAGGCGGACGGGCGCATCACCGCGCTGTCCTGGGACCAGGTCGAGGATTGTGGCGCCCACCTGCGCGCCCCGGAGCCGGCGACGCTCTACCGGATGCACGGCAACATGACCGGCGCCTACGACATCCGGAACCTGTCGATCCGCAACCGCGTCGTCCTGACCAACAAGACGCCGACCGGCCTCAACCGCGGCTTCGGCGGCCCGCAGGTCTATTTCGCGCTGGAGCGCCTCGTCCACGAGGTCGCCGGGCGGCTGTCCCTCGATCCCCTCGAGGTCATCCGCCGCAACCTCGTCCCCGCCGACGCGATGCCCTACCGCACGGCAAGCGGCGCGCTGCTCGATTCGGGCGACTATGGCGCAGCCCTCGGCGCGGCGGTGGAGGAGGGCGGCCTTGCCGACCTCCTGAAGCGCCGCGACGCCGCCCGCGCCGAGGGCCGCCTCTACGGCATCGGCTATGCCGCCTGCGTCGAGCCGAGCGTCTCCAACATGGGCTACATCACCGCCGTGCTGACGCCGGAGGAGCGGCGCCGGGCCGGGCCGAAGAACGGCGCCCAGTCGGTCGCGACCGTCAGCCTCGATCCGCTCGGCGCGGTGTCGGTGAAGGTCGCCTCGGTGCCGCAGGGCCAGGGCCACCGCACCGTGCTCGCCCAGGTCGTCGCCGACGTGTTCGGCCTTGAGCCGGGCAACGTCCGCGTCACCGCCGACGTCGACACCGCGCGCGACGACTGGTCGATCGCCTCGGGCAACTACGCGAGCCGCTTCGCCCCGGCGGTCGCCGGCACCACCCATCTGGCGGCGACGAAGCTGCGCGACACGCTGGCGCGCATCGCGGCCGGCCAGCTCAACGTATCGGCCGACGACGTCGTCTTCGCAGGCGGCAGGGTCGCCGCCCGCGACAACCCCGACAACTCGGTGCCCTTCAACCGGCTCGCCGCGACCGGCCACTGGGCGCCGGGCACCGTCCCGGAGGGTGCCGGCGACCCGATCAGCGAGACGGTCTGGTGGACGCCGGAGCAACTCACTGCGCCGGACGAGGCGGACGCGGTCAACTCCTCGCTCTGCCACGGCTTCATCTTCGATTTCTGCGGCGTCGAGGTCGACAGGCTGACCGGCGCGGTCCGCATCGACAGATACGTCACCATGCACGATTGCGGGACGATCCTGCATCCCGGCATGGTCGCCGGCCAGGTCGCCGGCGGCTTCGCCCATGCGCTCGGCGCCGCCCTCTACGAGGAATACGTCTACGGGCCGGATGGCAGCTTCCTGTCCGGCACCTTCGCCGACTACCTGGTGCCGACCGCGATGGAGGTGCCCGAGCCGGTCGTCCTGCACCACCAGTCGGTCTCGCCCTTCACCCCGCTCGGCGCCAAGGGCGTCGGCGAGGGCAACTGCATGTCGACGCCGGTCTGCATCGCCAACGCGGTTGCCGACGCGACCGGGGTCGACGACCTCGTCCTGCCGCTGACGCCGGCGAAGCTCGCCGGCCGGCTCGCCGGCGAGGAGCCGCCGCCGAAGAGGCCGAAGCAGGCGTCGTTCGCGGCGGCCTCCGGCGAGCGGGCGCTGCACGGGGAAGACGAGGCGCGGGTGTCGGCGCCGCGGCAGGCGGTCTGGGACATGCTGCTCGACCCGCAGACCCTGCGCGCGGTGGTGCCCGGCGCCCATTCGATCGAGCAGGTCAGCCCGACCCGCTTCCGCGCCGAGGTGACGCTCGGCGTCGGTCCGGTCAGGGGCCGCTACCGCGCGGAGATCGCCCTGTCCGACCTCGACGCGCCGAACGCCCTGACGCTGTCGGGCAGCGCCGAGGGCGGGCTCGGCACCGGCCGCGGCGAGGGCAGGGTGACCCTGACGCAGACGGACGACGGCGGCACGCTCGTCGCCTACCGCTACGAGGCGGCAATCGGCGGCAAGGTCGCCTCGGTCGGCGGCCGGCTGCTCGACGGCGCCGCCCGCGTTGTCATCGGCCAGTTCTTCGCAAGCCTCGCCCGCCATGCCGGTGCGGACCGCCAGGAAGCGCGTGCGGCAGGCCTGTGGGCGCGCCTTCGCCGGATGCTCGGGAGGCGCGGATGAAGCCCGCGCCGTTCGACTACGTCCGCGCCGGCAGCCTCGAGGAGGCGCTGGAGGCGCTTGCCGGGGCAGGGGCGGACGCCCGCATCGTCGCCGGCGGCCAGTCGCTGCTGCCGATGCTCAACATGCGGCTGGCGCGGCCCGGCGTGCTGGTCGACATCATGCGCCTTGCCAACCTCCGCCGCATCGAGGAGCGCGGCGGCGAGATCGTGATCGGCGCCGGCGTCCGCCAGGCCGAACTGGAGGCCTGGCCGCGGCTCGCCGACACGCTGCCGCTGGTCGCCGCCATGCTGCCGCTGCTCGGTCACGTCCAGACGCGCAGCCGCGGCACGGTCTGCGGCTCGATCGCCCACGCCGACCCGAGCGCCGAACTGCCGCTGGCGCTCGTCGCGCTTGGCGGCGCGGTGCACCTGCGTTCGCAACGGGCAAGGCGCCGCGTCGCCGCCGGCGACTTCTTCGCCGGCATGATGGCGACCGACATGGCCGACGACGAGATGATCGAGGCGGTGAGCTTTCCGGCCGCCCGGCCCGGCACCGGCCACGCCTTCCGCGAGGTTGCCCGCCGGCACGGCGACTTCGCCATCGTCGCCTGCGCCGCCGTCGTCGACGGCACGGTGGCCCGGCTCGCCGTCGGCGGCGTCGCCGACCGGCCGGTGGTGCGCGCCATGCCGATGCCGGACGAGGCGGGCCTAGACGACGCGCTGAACGAGTTCGCCTGGGACCTCGACGCTCGCGATGACGTCCACGCGACTGCCCGCTACCGCCGCGATCTGGTGCGCGCGATCGGCCGGCAGGTGCTCGAGGAGGCCGCACGATGCCGCGACTGAGCGCCGCCGGTCGTCACGCCGTCACCTTCACGCTGAACGGCACCGATGTATCGGGGGCCGCCGAGCCGCGCATGCTGCTGTCGGACTTCCTGCGCCAGGTCGTCGGCCTCACCGGCACCCATGTCGGCTGCGAGCACGGCGTCTGCGGCGCCTGCACCGTACAGATCGACGGCGCCCCGGCGCGCAGCTGCCTGACGCTCGCCGTCCAGGCCGACGGCTGCGACATCCGCACGGTCGAGGCGCTCGCCGGCCCGGACGGATCGCTGGACCCGCTGCAGGACAGCTTCCGCGCCCATCACGGCCTGCAGTGCGGCTTCTGCACGCCCGGCATCCTGATGTCGCTCGACGCACTGATGCGGGTCCGCCCCGACGCCTCGGAGGCGGAGATACGCGACTGCCTGTCCGGCCACCTGTGCCGCTGCACCGGCTACGCGTCGATCGTGAGGGCGGCGGTGGCGGCGTTCGAGAAAGCGAGGGGAGGGGCTCGTGAGAGTTGACCGGTCGCGACCACCCCATCCGTCGTCACCCCGGAAGCCGCAACGCGGCACTCCGGGATCGGAGAGCCACAGAGAGCGCGCTGGCTCTCCGATCCCGGCTCTGCGCTCGCTGGGGCTCACTGCGGCCGGGATGACGTGGGAGAGGGTGTGCGTCCCCCGCAGCCGCCGCACGTCCCGGTCGCCCGGAGCCGCAAGGCCTGCGCTCCCGGCGATCCCGGCTCTTCCCTCGCTGACGCTCGCTCCGGCCGGGATGACGCGGGAGAGGGTGTGCCTCCCCCGCAGCCGCACGCCCCGGGCGCCCATGGCCGGACCGTCTGCGCCTCTGGCGCTCCCGGCACAGCGCCCGCTGGCGCACGATGCGGCCGGGATGACGCGGGAGAGGGAGTGCCTCCCCCGCAGCCGCACGTCCCGGACGCCCATAGCGAGCGCAGGCGAGCGGCGGGCGAGCCGGGACCCAGCGTCACGACACGCCGAAGGCGCAACTCCTTCCATCGCACCTGCACTTGCGGAAAAGCCGGCGCGAGTTCGGGACCACATGCTGTGCCGGTCGATCGACGCGGCGATAGCGCGCCCAGGAGAGGCTCCGAACGATGTTTGACCTCGGCACCAGTTTCCTCGCCAGCGTCGCCCGCGATCCCGGCCGCATCGCCATCGTCGACGGCGACCTCCGGCTCACCTATGCGCAGTGGTACGCGAAGATCTCCGGCCTCGCCACCGGGCTCGAGCAGCTCGGCCTCGCCCCCGGCGACCATGTCCTCACGCTCCTGCAGAACCGCTTCGAGAACGCCACCCTGCACTGGGCCTGCCAGTTCGCCGGGCTGGTCGTCACGCCGCTCAACTGGCGCGCCAAGGGCGACGAGGTGGACTACGTCATCGAGAACGCCGAGGCGAAGGCGGTGTTCTGCGAGGCGGCTACAGCGGATGCGGTGGCCGACGCGGCGCTCGCCGCAAGCCTGCCCCGGATCGCGGTCGACGGCGAGGTGTTCGCCGGAATGATCGACTCGGCGGCGCCCGACGCCGTGCCGCGCGCCGACGCCGAAGCGTGGTCGCTGATGCTCTACACCTCCGGCACCACCTCCAAGCCGAAGGGCGTGCCGCGCCGCCACCGGGCCGAGCGGGCCGCCGCGCTCGCCCATGTCGCCCAGAACCGCTACGCCCACGGCGAGGTGACGCTCGGCGTCATGCCGCTCTACCACACGATGGGGGTGCGCTCGCTGCTGGCGATGTCGCTGATCGGCGGCGCTTTCGTCTGTCTGCCGCGCTTCGACGTCGAAAGGGCGCTGGCGCTGATAGCGCGCGAGAAGGTGACAAACCTCTACCTGGTGCCGACGCTCTACCACGACGTCGTCCATCACCCCGCCTTCGAGGTGACCGACACCTCCTCGGTGCGCAAGCTCGGCTTCGCCGGCGCCTCGATGACCGACGGGCTCCTGAGGAAGCTCGCCGAAGCCTTCCGGCCGGAGCTGTTCGTCAACCACTACGGCTCCTCGGAGATCTACACCTTCACCATCGAGGACGACGCGCCGGCCAAGCCCGGCTCGGCCGGCCGCGCCGGCCTGAACCAGATCATCCGCGTCGTCAGGCTCGGCGCGGCAGGCCCTAACGACCTGGCGGCCACCGGCGAGGAAGGCGAGATCATCGCCCTCATGCGCGGCGACGAGGCTTTCGAGGGCTACTGGAAGCGGCCCGACGCCGACGCCAGGGCGCTGCGCGGCGGCTGGTACTTCACCGGCGACACCGGCTTCTTCGACGCCGACGGCGACCTGTTCGTCACCGGCCGCGTCGACGACATGATCATCACCGGCGGCGAGAACGTCTCCCCCGTCGAGATCGAGAGCTGCCTGTCGCTGCACCCCGCCGTGCTCGAGGTGGCCGTGGTCGGCCTGCCGGACGAGCGCTGGGGCAAGGTGGTGACGGCCTTCGTCAAGCGCGGCGTCGCCGTAGATCACGAGACGCTCGACGCGTTCTGCCGCGACTCAGGTCTTGCCAACTACAAGCGCCCGCGCGCCTACGTCTTCGTCGACGCCATCCCCAAGTCGCCGGTCGGCAAGCTGCTGCGGCGCCTGCTGGTGGCGGGCGAGTACACGTCCGAGACGGCCCCGCCTGCCGGGGGCTAGGAGCCGAAGATCTGCCGGCCCCGGCTGCGCAAGGAAGACTTCGCAAGGAAAGAAAGGAAGTACCGAATGACCGAAACCGATCCCCGCCTTGCCGGCCTCGACGGCTTCCGGGTCGAGGTCGATGCCGACAGGCAGCGCGCCGACGTCGTGCTCGACCGGCCGCCCTTCAACGTCGTCACCATGCCGCAGCGCGACCAGCTCCGCGCCGCCTTCGAGGCGCTCGACGAGCACGACGGCGTGCGGGTGATCGTGCTGCGCGGCGAGGGGGAGCACTTCTCTTCCGGCGGTTACATCAAGGGGTTTCTGGAATCGTCGCCCGAAACGGTGTCGAGGCTCGCCTGGAACATCGCGGCGCCGGCACGCTGCTCGAAGCCGGTGATCGCCGCCAACCGGGGTTACTGCTTCGGCGTCGGCTTCGAGATCTCGCTGGCCTGTGATTTCCGCATCGCCTCGGAGACGACGGAATACGCGTTGCCCGAACAGCGGCTCGGCCAGATACCCGGGTCCGGCGGTTCGGCGCGCCTGCAGAAGATCGTCGGCATCACGCGCACCAAGGACATCGTCATGCGCTCGCGGCGGATACCGGCACGGCAGGCGTACGACTGGGGGATCGCCACGGAGATCGTGGCCGATGCCGAACTCGAGGCCGCCACGCAGGCGCTTGTCGAGGAACTGGTCGGCTTTGCGCCGCTTGCCCAGCGCACCGCCAAGAAGCTGCTCAACGATACCGAGGACGCGCTGCTCACCACGGCCATAGAGCTGGAAGGCCACTGCTACTCGCGGCTGCGGATGTCGGACGATTTCCGTGAGGGCGTCGAGGCGTTCCACGAGAAGCGCAAGCCGGCGTTCCGGGGACGCTGAACCACGATGTCGAGCTGACGCGCCCGGCGCGCCCTTTACGCCGCTCGTCCCCACGAAAGTAGGGACCCAGCGCAAGAATCCGGCGCAGCCGCCGTCCTGTATGCCTGCTGTCGCGGGTATGAGCGGGGAGTGGGCAGGGGAACGTCCCGAACGGGAGTATTTTTTGCTCGATGACGAGCCGCGCTCAGCAGGCGCCGTCATCCGTCGGGAATCCCTCCGGCATCATCTTGAGGTAGCGGCAGTATTCGCCGCCGTCGCGTTTCCAGGCCTGCTTGTCCGCCTCCAGGCGCGCCAGGTAGGCCGCGACGTTGTCCGCCGTCAGCTTCTCGCCGAAATCCCTGACGCTGACGGGGTCGCCGGACAGCCGCGCCACCATCAGTTCGCCCGTGCGGCAGCTGAAGTGGTTGGTGTCGCGCCAGAAGATCAGGCCGCGCTCGGCCTCCACCGGCTCGGTCTGCAGCCGCGTGAACCCGGTGAAGTCGAAGACCTCGATGTCGCCGCCCGCGCCGTCGGCCAGTGTTGCGATGTCGCGCACCATGTCCAGGTAGGCCGGCCAGTAACCCGCCGCCTCCAGTTCCATGTAGTAGGTGACGTGGGCGGGCGGGATGACGACATACAGTTTGATGTCTCGCCGCTCCGCCTCGGCGAATATCGCCTTCAGTTCGCCGCGCCAGTCGAAGTTGGTGCCTTCGTCGAGGAACGCCTGGTCCAGGAACCGGACGTAGCTTGCCCCCATCAGCGTCAGCGCCCGCGACGGGTCGGTCTTCGTCGGCTGCGGCGTGCAGGGTCGGAAGCCGTTGTCCCGTCCGTCCGGGCGCCGCCGCCTGATCAGCGCTTCCATGCTCGCCTGCAGTCCGGCGCCGGTGAAGTTCGTGTAGACCACGTCGTCCAGCCACCAGCGCGGGTTGGCCGCGCCGTCGGCGGAGACCGACAGCCGGTCCTCGTCGAAGGCCTCGCCGACGGGGATGTAGTTCATGAAATTCAGGATATCGACCACCAGCAGCGCGGTGTGCAGGTCGGACTGTTCGGCGTAGTGCTGGAAATATCGCCGCATCTCGTAGATCTGGGCGGCCGGAAAGGCGCCGTTGAACGGCCGCTCGGCGAGGCCGTGGCTGCGGAACGACTCCTCCGAGAAGCCGCCGGCGGCGTGCGAGTTGCCCAGGATCACCAGGTCGGCGCCGAACCCCTCGATCCAGTGCGCCTTGGTCAGCCTGCCGAGTTCGTCGCCGGCGTAGCCGACGTGGCCGCCGCTGCGCCACAGCAGGTAGGGATCGACCGACAGGTTGAACGACCCGACCGCCATGACCAGGGCGGTCACGGTGCCGAGGACGAGGAGCGAGTAGCGGCGCGCGTGCATGCGGCTGCATGTACCACACATCCGCTCGCCCCTGACCATGGCTTGCGCGCGGATCTTCCGGCTGAAACGTGACGGAAACATTCCGAACATTGTTCTGACATTCCCGACGGGCAGAGGGGTGCCGCCGCGGCATCGCGCCCGGTTTTAGCCCGGGCCGACCCGCTTTCCGGCTTCGGATGTGTCCCTGGAGACCACTCATGCACGCGCTGCGGATTGACGATGAAGACGAGCCGCGTGTCCTGGTCGTCGATGACGACGAGGACAACCGCTCGCTGCTGCTCGATGAGCTGGAGTTCATCGGTTGCCGCGGCATTGCCGTGGCGAACGGCGAGGAGGCGCTCGCCGAACTCGGTCGCTCCGACATCGACGTCGTGCTGCTCGACGTCATGATGCCAGGGATGGACGGGTTCGAGGTGCTGCGGTCGCTGCGTGCCGATCCGACCCGCCGGATGCTGCCGGTCGTGATGATCTCGGCGCTGTCGGACCTCGTCAACGTGGTCCGCTGCATCGAGCTCGGCGCCGACGACTACCTGCCCAAGCCGTTCGATCCCGTCCTGCTGAAGGCGCGGATTTCCTCGAGCATGCAGAAGAAGCGCTGGCGCGACCAGGAAGCCATGTATCTGGCCCGCATGGAGCGGCAGCTCGCCGAGATCGAGCGCGAGCGGGCCCGCGCCGACGCGCTGCTCGACGTCGTCCTGCCGACCGCGGCGTTGCGCGAACTGAAGATGACCGGGGCGATCGCGCCGCGGCGCTACGAGAACGTCGCCGTGCTGTTCGCCGACATCGTCGATTTCACGCGCTACACCGAGACCCATCCCGCCGAGGAGGTCGTCGCCAATCTGGACCGGCTGATCGTCGCCTGCGAATGGGCGCTTGCCCAGGAGGGCCTGGAGAAGATCAAGACCATCGGCGACGGCGTCGTCGCCACCGGCAACCTGTCGCAGCGCCACCGCGATCCGGTGATGGCGGCGGTGCGGGCCGGCCAGGCGATGATCGCCGCGGCTGTTGAAAACCCCGCCGGTTGGCGGATGCGCATCGGGATCAGTTTCGGATCGGTGATCGGCGGAGTCGTCGGCCGCAGCAAGTTCAGTTTCGATGCCTGGGGCGACACCGTGAACGTCGCCGCTCGGCTGTCCGGACTGGGCTCGGAATCCGCGGTTTTCCTGTGTCCGGACGCCTGGAGCAGGGTCGCTGCCCGCGCCACCGCAGAGCGCATGGACGGCGTTGCCCTGAAGGGCAAGGGCCAAATGGATGTCTACCGGATTGGCGAAATTCGCGCGTCATGAGCGATAGGACAAAATTGCAACTTGAAATAATTGAAACAATTCCCGCGATGCGCGAAGCAAACTTGAAAGACTCTTCTCCTAGACGGCGAGATGGATTGTCGTCGCTGTGGGGACGGAGTTCTGGCGGAGCCAGCGACGTATGCCGGACACGATTGGTCCGAAAGCAAGGAGTTCCACCATTGGGGGAACGGCTCATATCACCGAATGCACCTGGCTTCGCCGCCGGGTTCCGAACCGATTCGGAACCCGGCGGCGATCTGCAGTCGGCCGTGGGCGCGGACGAGAATCGCATGTTGCTGGATTTCGCCGTTTCGCAGTCCCCGGCCGTCTTGTACATCGGCGCGTTCACCGGTTCCGACACCGTCCGCTTCGTCAGCTCCAATGCCGAGGCGGTGATCGGCTGGCGGCCCGCCGACATGGTGGGGCCCGCAACGATCTGGCGCGACCGCGTCCATCCCGACGATCTGCGGAGTTATGACGAGGCCGTCGAGCGGGTTCGGCGGAGCGGCTCGAACACGCAGGAATACCGGCTCGAGACCCCCGACGGGTCCTATCGCTGGATGCGCGATCAGCAGCGGCTGACGACGCCGGGCGATCCGCGCGGCGAGTATGTCGGCTGCATCGTCGACGTGACCGCCGAGAAGCGGTCCGAGCTGGAACTGAACCGCGCCAATGCGATCAACCGGGCCATCGTCGACGCGGCGATGGACGCCGTCATCGTCACCGACCGCGACGGCCTCGTCATCGATTTCAACGCCGCCGCCGAGTCCATGCTGGGCTATTCCGCACAGGAGGCCGAGGGGGTCCTCCTGTGCGACCTGACCATGCCGGAGGACGTCCGCGAGGAGAGCAAGAGGAGTTTCGAGAAGTACCGCAACGGCGTGGCCGACCGGACCATCAACGACCGCTTCGAGACGGTGATGTGCCGGCGCGACGGCTCGCGGTTTCCCTCCGAAGTCCGGATGCGGCGCGTCGAGGCCGGCGGCGAGAGCTTCATCGTCACCGAGATCCGCGACCTGTCCGAACGCGCCGAAGCCGAGGCGGCGCATCGCCGCGTCATGCGGCTTCTGCACGATGCCGTGGAAAGCCTTCCGGTCGGGTTCTCGATCTCCGATTCCGACGAGAAGGTCGTGCTGTGCAATCGCGCCTTCGCCGAACCCTATGGGGCGACGCCGGACGAACTGATCGGCAAGTCGCGCGACGAACTCGTCGAGCGGCTGCACCCCCGCATCCGCAGCTTCAACGGCATCGACGTCGGCGACAAGGCCGCCTACATGGCGGCGGTCGCCACCCGCCTCGGCCACCCCTCCGCGGGCCCGTCCGAAGTCGAGCTCGACGACGGCGAGTGGCGGCTTGTGTCGGCCTTTCCGACCTCCGATGGCGGCACCGTCTCCATCCGCACCGACATCACCCGGCTGAAGCTCGCCGAGAGGGCGCTGCGCGATTCGGAGATGACGATACGGATGGCGGTCGAGGCCTGCCCGGTGCCGCTCGGCCTGGTTCGCGCGCGCGACGGCCTGATCATCTACGAAAGCCCCGCCGCGCAGCAGCTGTTCGGCCGCCTGCCCGACGACGGCCCGGCCTACACGACCGGCTATTTCGTCCACGAGACCGACCGGCAGCGTTTCCTGAAGACGCTGATCGAAGACGGCGTCGACGGCATGGAAGTGCTGATGCAGCGGGCCGACGGCGAGGAGTTCTGGGCCTCGATTTCGGCGCGGCTGGTCGACTTCCTCGGCCGCAAGTCGATCGTGACATCGGTCTACGACCTCACCGAGCGCCGCGCCGTCGAAGCCGAGATGACTCGCCAGCGCGAGGCCCTTCACCAGAGCGAGAAGCTCGCAGCCCTCGGCGAACTGCTGGCCTCCGTCGCCCATGAGCTGAACAACCCGCTGTCCGTCGTCGTCGGCCAGGCGCTGCTGCTCAAGGAGACGGCGACCGACAAGTCGATCGCCCTGCGCGCCGAGAAGATCGGCAGCGCCGCCGACCGCTGCTCGCGGATCGTGCGTACCTTCCTGGCGATGGCCCGGCAGCAGCCGATGGAGCGCCGGCCGGTCGATCTCAACCGCGTCGTCGAGCTGGCGATGGAGGTCACCGCCTATTCCTTGCGCGCCGCCGACATCGACATCCGCCTGTCGCTGGATTCCGACATGCCCCCGGTCTGGGGCGACGCCGACCAGCTCAACCAGGTCCTGACCAATCTCATCCTCAACGCCCAGAAGGCGCTCGAGGAGAGCAAGTCGCCGCGCCGCGTCAAGATCATCACCAGCTATCGCGATCGCAACCGCGAGATCGTCATCAAGATCAAGGACAACGGTCCCGGCATTCCCGACGAGATCCGCTCGCGCATCTTCGAGCCGTTCTTTACCACCCGGCAGGTCGGCTCGGGGACAGGCATCGGGCTGGCCTTCTGCCATCGCATCATCACCACCCACGGCGGCACGATCGAGGTGGACTCGGGTATCGACGGCGGTGCCAACTTCATCATCAGGCTGCCCGTCACCCGGATGAGTTCCGCTGCGGCCGAGACCCTTCCCCAGGGCACCGAGGCAGCCTCGGAAGCGCGGATCCTGGTGGTCGACGACGAGGTGGCGGTCGCCGAGATGATGGCCGACATTCTGGAGGACGAGGGCCACCGCGTCGAGATCGCCCATTCGGGCAGCCAGGCGCTCGACGTCATCGCGCTGCGGCCGTTCGACCTGGTGCTGTCGGACCTGCGCATGCCCGACCTGGATGGCCCGGCGATGTTCGACGCGATCCGCGAATCCCGTCCCGACCTCGTCTCGCGGATCGCCTTCATAACCGGCGACACGATGAGTGCCCGCATCCGGACGTTCCTGCAGAATTCCGAGCGGCCCTACATCGAGAAGCCCATCACGCCGCAGGACGTGCGGGACCTGGTCAACCAGATGCTGCGCGAGACGAAGATTGCAAGCGAGGAACTGGAGCAATGATTGCTGGAACGGAACTGGCCGCTGAGCCGGGAGTGAGGCCGGCCGGGGCGGCCGAACGCACTCCGCATGTCGTCGTCGTCGACGACGAGTCGGAAATCCGGGAAATGCTTCGCGAATACCTGTCCCTCAAGGGTTTCCGTGTCGACTGCGTCGAGGGCGGCGCCGCTCTTCGCAGGCTGATCGCCGAGGATCCCGCCGACCTCGTCCTGCTCGATATCGCGATGCCGGAGGAGGACGGGCTGTCGATCGCCCGGTACCTGAATGCCAACCACGATTCCGCCATCGTCATGCTGACCGCGGCGGGCGACGTCGTCGACCGCATCATCGGACTGGAGATGGGCGCCGACGACTACCTGCCCAAGCCGGTCGATCTGCGCGAGCTTCTGGCCCGCATCAAGGCCGTCCTGCGCCGCGGCACGCGCTCCAACACCGGGCCGGCCAACGACAACGGCCCGCGCATGGTGCGGTTCGGCGATTGCCGGCTCGACATCGAGGCGCACCGGCTGCAGGACGCGGAGGGCATGGACATTCCGATCACGTCGATGGAATTCGACCTGCTCAAGGCCTTCGCCGAGCATCCCAACCGCGTCCTCAGTCGCGACCAGTTGCTGGATCTCGCGCACAATCGCGGCTGGGAACCGTTCGACCGGTCGATCGATATCCGCATCGCCCGGCTCCGCCGCAAGGTCGAGCCCGATCCGGCCAAGCCGCAGGTGATCCGCACCGTCCGCGGCGCCGGCTACATGTTCGCCATGGGGCGAGCCGGCTGACGTTCCGTCCGATCGGGCGCTGCAGACGCACAGGGCCGGGATAAGGCATTCCGGCCCGTGCTGGGACTAGCGCCCGCGAGCTGTCAGAACCTGAACAGGCCCGCTGCCGGACCAACCCGCTCGACCAGCGGTTCCGGCAGGGCGAGCACCTCGCCGCCTTGCGCCAGCGTCTTCATGGCGAGCAGGTTGAGCAGGTCCTCGTTGTCTGGAGCCTGGTCGTCCTCGACGTCCATCGTGCGGTTGCTCTCGTCATACCGGCCCCAGACCGTGTCGCCGCGGCTCAGCAGTACCGCCTCGATCCGTCCTTCCTCGGACGCGCGCAGCAATGTCTGCAGGTCCTCCGAACCCGGCACGTCGGCGCCTCCGAGGCGGGCGTTGAGGCGCTCGCGGGTTTCGTCCCGGTTGCGGCGCAGCAGCGGACCGGCGATTGCCCATGCCTTGTCGTGGAGTTGCGTCTCGCTCAGCGAGGCGGGGTCCTGCTGGACGTGCTCTTCCACGACCCCGCGGTAGTGCAACTCGTGCCGCAGCCGTCCGAGCAGGCGCGGTCCGGCAGCCAGCACCAGTGGCGCCACACTGTCGGCCAGACGCCGGTCCACCGCAGTGGCGATGGCGTGTGCGAAGTGCTCCAGTTCCACCTCCTCGTAGTCATCGGGACTTTCCCCGAGCGCGTGGTATTTCGGCACCGCCGCGCCGGATCCCCCGCTGCCGCCGCCGCGGGAGTGATATCCGACATTGTCCTCGAAGTCGGTCTTGCGCATCACCTGCTCCAGGTCCTTTGGCAGGTCTTCGAGCTTCACTTCGTCCAGGTCCCGTTCGGTGCCATCGAAGAAGCGAATGTTGTCCCGTGTCGCTGCGAGAAGGTGGAACCGGCCGCGGTCCGCGAAGATGTCGATCAGGGGAAGGAGGTGATAGCGCTCCGCTACGAGAGTGAGTTCCGGCACCTCGGCGGGAAGCTTCACGAAGCGCGTTGCGTCCTCTTCGATGAACACGGCCAGGCCATGATCCTGGTAGCGCCAGTATTCGTGATCTTCGGTACGGGCCTGCGCCTTGGACAGCAGGTCTTCGCGGTGGCGGACGCCGGCCTCGTCGAGTTGCCGCTCGGCGTGCCGCAGCGCGTTGGCCAGACGAATCGGATCCTGCTCGGCATCCGGAAACGTCCGGTGCGTGGGTATGTAGATGCTGAGCCTCGGAAAGCCGTGCGACTGTGACAGTTCCGCTAGAAGGTCCCTGTTCATGACGTCTCCACTCGTTCGTATGTCTGTAGGCAGTCAACGAACCAGTGGCGATGTCGTTTCTTCGAATTGCTGCCCGATGTGGGGAGGCGGCCCAATCCCACGGTCGGCCCGCAAGTATCCCATGTGGCGTCAGTTCGGGCCATTCGGTATGGAATGTGCGGTGCGCCGGCGCGGCTGAAGCGTCCGTACGAAACAGAAAGGGAATATCATGCAAAGACTCCTGATCGTTACGGGTCTCGCCGCGGGTCTCGTCGCCGGGCTATCGCTGCCGGCCCTTGCTGAGGACAGCTGTGAGACTCAGGTCAATGCGCTCCTGGAGCACGTGCGCGCGTCCGCCAAGCTCAGCGACAGCGAGAAGACCGCGTTCGTCGATACGCTCAACACCGCGCTGCAGCAGCAGACCGATGAAGGCACCGAAGCCTGCCTGGCGACCGTCGATGAGGTAAAGGTCGACATTGACATCGACGAATAGCGGAACCGGTTGCGGATGCCGCACCTACGAGGTGCCGGCAAACGCCATGCATTCGACCTCCACCAGCGCGCCGCGCGCCAGCCCGTTGGTGCCGAATGCCGAGCGGGCCGGGAGACGGTCGGCGTCGAAATAGGTAAGGTAGACCTCGTTGAAGGCCGGCCACAGCGCCATGTCGGACAGCATGACCAGGCACTTGAAGACGTGCTCGTAGCCGAGCCCGTTTTCCTCCAGGACCGTTCCGATGTTCTCCATGGTCTGGCGCGTCTCCGCCTCGATGCCGCCGCTCACCAGTTCCAGTGTCCCGGGCTTCGTGCCGAGCACGCCCGACAGGTAGAGCACGTCGCCGACCCTGACCGCCTGGCTGAACGGCCGTCCGAGCGCCTTTGCTGCGGGCGAATTTATGAACTTCATGGCTCTTGTCTCCTGGTCTGGAAGGTGCCGCGGGGAGGCGTCATCGGCGATCCGGGCGCGGAAGTCGAGTCGCCGTCCGCAACCGAATTCCGGCGCGCGGGTCACCGCTCGCTCAGCGCCAGGCGGACTCCGAGTCCCACAAGGATCGCCCCGAGTGTCCTGTCGAGCCAGACGGCGATGCGGGGGTTGTCCCTGATCCGGCGCGCGAGCCAGTCGCCCGTCACCACCAGCGGCGGCTCCACGAAGGCCGCCACGACGATGATCAGCGTGCCGTGGAGCACCAGTTGCGCCGCCACCGGGCCGGCGCCGGGCACGACGAACTGCGGCAGGAACGCCAGGAAGAAGACCGCGACCTTCGGATTGAGCACCGCCACCAGCACGCCCTGCCGCCAGATGCGCCACCCTGTCGGCAGGGCCGGCCCGCCGCCGCCGACGAGCCGTCCCCCCTTCGACCGCAACGCCTCGATGCCGAGCCAGACCAGATAGGCGGCCCCGACCCACTTGACCACCGAGAACGCCGTTGCGGAGGCAGCCAGGATGGCGGTCAGGCCGATCGCGGCAAATGCCACGTGGATGAACGCGCCCGTCCAGATCCCGAGCATGGCCGAGAACCCGGCGGCCCGGCCGCCGCGTACGGTCTGTCCGAGGATGAATGCGATGTCCGGTCCGGGCGAAAGGTTGAGCAGGACCGCGGCGCCGAAGAACGCCGCCCAGTGCATGGTGGAATAGTCGAACATCATCGTGTTCCAGGCAGGTTCAAGCAGCCGAACGAGTGAGGCAGCGGCCGCGCAGGTGTTTCGGACCTGACGATACTGTCGCGGGAACGTTCCTTCGACAACCGCGGTCTCCGCCCAAGCCCGGCCCCGACTGCGTCCTCAGTCCCTCGGTGGATAGAGCCCCGTGATCGCGATGCATTGCTGGAGCGGAGCGCCGGTCGTTGTGAATATCGGCTTGAGGGTCGGCAGGGCGAAGGTGGACACGCCGTTGCCTCCGTAGGCGTTTCCCAGCAGCGAGAACAGCGCCGTGTTCTGGGCGATCGGGAGGATCTGCCCGTTCGCGGCCAGATACCCCCTCGGGCAGAAATTGGAGGCGAAGGTCTGTATTTCGCCGAGATACGGCTCCGAACGGGCGGGCGCGCAACTCATCGCGAGCGCCATCGCCGCGACGGCGTACGAGCGGGCTTTCATGTCGTCCTCGCGGCGCTGCCCGTTTCGATACCTGCCGTACCGCCGACCCTGCGGCCTGCCACGTCTTCGTCCCTGCGCGCTCGATCTGCCATGGACATCGCCTCAGTGCCGATAGATTGCGGTGACGGGGAGGGTGCAGCCGCCGAGATGCAGGTCGAACGAGACCTTGAGTTCTCCGCGGGCCTTCCTGTAGGTCTGGGTATAGCCGGTGAAAACGGGCCTGCGGATCGACGCCGGATACCCGTCGACCATGTCGAAAATCGCGACGCCGCTAGTCGGGGAATCGAACTTCAGCTGCGCAAGGCCTGCCAGCCGGTAGTAGCCGGCATCGAACAGGGTGATGTCCTGGAAGGACATGAGACCCTTTGCGGCCCCGTCACGCTGAAACGTCGTCGCGCCGCGGTCGATGGAGCACCAGAGGGCCGACGCCGTCGCGTCGGAGGCCATGGTCGTGCCGGAGATCAGGACGTTTGGGGGCACGGGAGCGGCTGCGAGCGAGGCCGCAACCGGCGTTGCAAGCGCGACGAGAACTGCAGCAATCGCCCGGATGACGCGCATGGTCGTGCCTCTGGCCCGCGGTGCAACGTTCTGCTGATGCCGAAGAGAGAAGAATTCGCAGAATGTCTTCCCGCTCTGTTTTCGTGTCAAGCGGATTTATTGTGCACCTTCAGGAGCTTTTCCCCGGGAAACAAGCATCAGCCTCGTCCAACGCCCCTGTCGGGCGTCGTTGCCGAAGTTGATGTTACCGTCCGGAAACAAAACGCTTCTTTCCGGACATTCCCCCGAAACCTCGACCGTCGAAAACCGCCGCGGCTGATGCCGGGGCGCCCTTCGACAGGTCGCCCCTTCGCCCGCAACGAGACCGGGCCGGGACCCTGAGAGATCCCGGCACCACCGAAGGGAAAAGCGATGACCGACATGAAGCCCGAAACCTTGGCGATTCACGCCGGGTACCGGTCCGACCCCGCCACCAATGCGGTGGCCGTGCCGATCTACCAGACCACCTCCTACCAGTTCAATTCCACCGAGCACGCCTGCAAGCTGTTCGCGCTGGAGGAACTCGGCAACATCTACACGCGCGTCATGAATCCGACGACCGACGTGTTCGAACAGCGCATGGCCGCGCTCGAGGGCGGCGTCGCCGCTCTCGCCACCGCCTCCGGCCAGTCGGCCTCGGCAATGGCGATTCAGAACATCGCCCAGGCCGGCGACAACGTGGTCTCCTCCACCGACCTCTACGGCGGCACCTGGAACCTGTTCGCCAACACGCTGAAGACGATGGGGATCGAGGTGCGCTTCGTCGATCCGGCCGACCCGGAGGCGTTCCGGCGGGCGACCGACGACAGGACCCGCGCCTACTATGCCGAGACCCTGCCGAACCCGAAGCTGATCGCCTTCCCGATCAGGGAAGTCGCCGCGATCGGCAACGAGCTCGGCGTGCCGCTGATCATGGACAACACGGCGGCGCCGGTATTCTGCCGGCCGTTCGACCACGGCGCCCACATCGTCGTCTACTCGACCACCAAGTACATCGGCGGCCACGGCACCTCGATCGGCGGCATGATCATCGATTCCGGCCGGTTCGACTGGGAATGGCACGCCGAGCGCTTCCCGATGCTGAACCAGCCCGACCCGAGCTACCACGGCGCCGTCTGGACCGAGGCCGTCAAGCCGCTCGGCCCGATCGCCTACATCCTCAAGGCCCGCGTCACGCTGCTGCGCGATCTCGGCGCTGCGATGAGCCCGATGAACGCCTTCCAGTTCATCCAGGGCCTGGAGACGCTGCCGCTGAGGATGCGCGAGCACGGCCGCAACGCCGTCGAGGTCGCCGACTTCCTGGCCAACCATCCCGCCGTCACCAGGGTGATCTTCCCCGGCCGCATGTCGGGCGAGGCGCGCCGGCGCGCCGATGCCGTGTTCGACGGCAGCTACGGCGGGCTGGTCGGCTTCGAACTCGCCGGCGGCCGCGAGGCCGGGCTCCGCTTCATCGACGCGCTGAAGCTCGTCTACCACGTCGCCAATATCGGCGACACGCGGACGCTGGCCATCCATCCGGCCACGTCCACCCACCAGCAACTGTCGCCCGAGGAGCAGATGGCGGCGGGGGTGACGCCCGGATACGTGCGCCTGTCGGTCGGCATCGAGCACATCGACGACATCCTGGCCGATCTCGAGCAGGCCCTCGGCGCCGCCGCGTCCGTGACGACGCGGGCCGCCTGACAAGAGCCGGCGGCCGGTCAGTCCGGCCGCCGTTCCCCGGCGCACCGATCGGAAGCCTTGCGATGACCATCATCCTGCCCCCGGGTCTGCCGGCCGCCCGCAAGCTGCGTGCGGAGGGCGTTGCCGTTCGGCACTCCCAGTCGGCACCCCTCGGCGCCGAACCGCTTCGGGTGCTGCTGATCAACCTGATGCCGGACAAGCCGGTCACCGAAACGCAGTTCGCCCGTCTGCTCGGCGGCTCGCGGCATCCGGTCGAGCTGACGCTTTCGGTGCCGGACCGGCATGAATGGCGCCACACCGACGCGGGTCACATCGGGCGCTTCTACGTGCCGTTGCGGGACGCGCTCGACGGCGGCCCCGACGCGCTGGTCGTCACCGGAGCCCCCGTCGAGACGCTCGCCTTCGAGGCGGTCGACTACTGGCCCGACATCCGCGACATCCTGGACTGGGCGGACCGCTCCGTCCTGCCGTCGATGTTCGTCTGCTGGGCGGCCCAGGCAGCCCTCTACCACCGCTACGGCGTGCCGAAGCGTGACCTGCCGTGCAAGCGGTTCGGAGTCTACCGGCATGCCCTGTATGGCGGCACCGGCCTGACGGCGGGCCTCGGTTATGAGATGCTGATGCCGGTGTCGCGGCACACCGAGACGCGGTGCGCGGATCTGCCGTCCGACGCCGGCCTGCGTGTGTCGGCTGCGTCAGCAGAGGCGGGGATCGGGCTGGTCGAGGACTCCGGCCGGCATGCCGCCTACCTGTTCAATCATCCCGAATACGACCCGATCACGCTTGCCGCCGAATATGTCCGCGACCTCGCCGCCGGCAGATCGCAGGCGCCGCCGGAGAACTGCAGCCTCGAGCCGGACCCCGGCGGGACCTGCGCGTGGCGCACCTCGGCAAGGCGCCTCTACGCCAACTGGCTGGACCAGGCGGCGCGCCATAGAGATGTCAGGAGGAAGACACGGCGAACAGTCGGACCGCGACCGGCCGCGGCTGCGATCGGTCTCTTGCGCCACGTTTCCGGCACCGGCTGCACGTGAGCTGCGCGCCGGCCGGCCTCAGTCGTCGAAGCGGCGCGTGCCCGGCCGTGCGGAGGACTGCGTGCGGGGATCGTCATTGCGCACGACGAGGCGAAGGGGTTGAAGCTCGGGCTTCGGCGCCACCGGCTCGCGCTCGGGCAGCTTGAGGCCGAATATCCAGGTCAGTACGCCCATCTGGAGATCCTCTCGACGACATGTCAGGTGCAGCGACAACGCCGAAGCGCGGGGAACGTTCCGCGACTGGCTTGTAGGCCCGCGCCCGTGGCCTCGGCTACTGGGCCGGCCTACCGGAAGGTCCCCGGCAGCAGCGCCTCGAACCGGTTGCGCACCATCCGGTAGCACTCGCAGGAGGCTTCCTCGAGCCCCTCCCGGTCGATTACGGCGATCGTCCCGCGGCGCTGTCGTATGAACCCCGCGTTCTGAAGCGAGCGGTTGGCGAGCACGACGCTCGATCGGTGCACCGAGAGCATTTCGGCGAGGAATTCCTGGGTGAGCGGCAGTTCGTCCTGGTCGCTGCGGTCCCGCATCATCAGGATCCAGCGCGCGCATCGCGCCTCCACCGGATGTATGGCGTTGCAGGCCACCGACTGCATCGTCTGGGTCAGGAAGGCTTCCAGGTAGCAGACGACGTATTGCCGCAGGCCGGCGTTCTCGTCGAACGCCCGCTCGAGCCGCTTGGCGGGGCAGCGCAGGGCGGTGCCGGGAACCTGCACCAGCCAGCGGCTGTATGCCTCGTGGCTGCCGACGGCGGCGACGCAGCCGACGAGACCCTCGCGTCCCACGCTTGCCAGTTCCGGGGCATGGCCGTTGAGCATCGGCGAAACGAGCGAAATGACGCCGCTTTCCGGGAAGTACACGTAGTCGATCTTCTCCCCCGGCTCGCGCAGGCTCTGGTGCAGGTTGAGGCGGGTCGCTTCGAGCCCGGGCCCGATCAGGGCCAGGGCGTTGGCCGACATGTTGCGCAGCAGGCGGTTGGCGTACTGGTTGCTGGATGATGATGCCATGAACTGGCCAACGGCCGGCCGCCTTGGAAGTTCCCCATTCCTATGTTGCATACCCGACAGACCGGGTGATGCTGATCGCTTAACAATCCTGGGCTTGGGGGTGGCATCCGGAGATCGGCGGAATGAGTCAGACGACCTGGGTCGGATGGGACCGTCTGGACGTGCGCCAACGCCTGGCGGCGCTGAGGAAGGCGTTGCCCTGGCTCGGCGCGGGTCTGTCGGTGGCGGTGTTCGTCGCCGACCTGTCGCTGCCGCGGTCGATCGCCACCGGCGCGATCTACGTGCTGTGCGTTCTCGCCACGGCCGGGCACCCGTCGCGCAACATGACGCTGGGCGTGGCGTGTCTGACCAGCCTCCAGACGGTGATCGCCGCGACCTGGACCGCGGTCGCCGCGGCGGCGGCCTGGGCCGACGCCGTGAATGGCGCCATTACCCTTGCCGCGATCTGGGCGTCGGCCGGCCTGCTGCTGGCCCATCTCCGGACCACCGTGCGGGTGGCCGAGGTCGAGGAGCGGGCCCTGGCCGACGCGACCTGGCTCGCCCGGACGCTCGCCAGCATCGGCGACGGCGTCATCGCGGTGAACCGCTCGGGCAGCGTCAGGTTCATGAATCCGGTTGCCGAGACGCTCACCGGCTGGACCGCCGGGGAGGCCGTCGGCCAACCTCTCGATGCCGTCTTCGACATCAGGAGCGAACAGACGGGGGAGCCCCTGCCGAATCCCGCCACGCGCGCGCTCGAGGAGGCGCCCGCTGCGGGACCTGCCGGGGCGAAGCTTCTGCAGTCGCGAACGGGCGAGCTATGGCCGATCGACGAAAGCGCCTCGCCGATCCTGGACGACCTGGGCGGCTCGCGAGGCTGTGTCGTGGTGTTTCGCGAGATCAGCGAGCGCCGCAGGCGCGAGGGCGAGATGGAAATCCGCCTGCGCGAATCCGGCCACCGCATCCGCAACGTCTTCGCCAACATGCGGGCCCTGCTGACGCTGTGCGAGCGCACGTCGGCGACTCCCGCCGACCTGGTGAAGTGCATGGAGCTGAGGATCGCCAGCCTCGTACGGTCCACCGACCGGCTGCAGCACGCCCCGGACGGAGCGACCTCCTCGCACGACATCATCGTCGGCGAGCTGTCCCCTTACCTGGAATCGCGGTCCGGGCGACTGCGCATCTCCGGCGACGACGTCCTGATGGCGCCCGGCAACTCGCTGCCCTTCGCGATGATCATCCACGAACTGGCCAACAACGCCGCCAAGTACGGCAGCCTGTCGACGGAAAGGGGCCGGATCGAGGTGCGCTTGCAGCGGCGCGTGGCAGGAGTGATCGCTCTTGACTGGCGCGAGTTCGACGGCCCGCCGGTGGTGCCGCCGCAGCGCAAGGGGCTCGGCTCGCAACTGATCTCCGGCCTCGTCCGGATGCAGTTTTCCGGCGACTGGAATCCCGACTACGCCCAGGAGGGTTTCCGCTGCACCGTCACGCTCCGTTTGCCCGACGAATCCGTCGAGGCCGAGCCGCTCTAGGATCCCCGCTGCGGCCTGCGTCCCGCAACACGACGGAAACAAATTCGCCCTCTCCGGACGCCGTGCGGAAACGCGGTCGGTCTAGAAGGCTGCCTGACTAAGGTGCGCCGGCGGCGCCGGATGCGCTGCCGCCCACCGGCGGGACACCAGGAGATTGCCATGACCACCGTTCCCCATTTCGCTCCCGCTGGGGCGCGCATCCGGCAGCGCCGGATGTCGCTTGTCGACCGACTGGCTCGCGGCTGGGACGTCGTTTGCCGCTGGCGGCGGATGCGCCGGGCGATTGCGGAATTGAGCGAACTCGACGACCGCCTGCTCGACGACGTCGGGCTGTCGCGCTCGACCCTCTATGCACGGGCCCGCGAGCGGCACGGCTTTTCTCCGTCCCGCTGGTAGGGACTACGCGGCGAGGGAGCGTTGCTCGCGCCGTTGGCGCGTCCACGCCGTCCAGTACGCCTGCCACCGTCGGGCGAGCTTGTCCGGCGGCTCCGCGAGCAGCTTGGCGCCGAGCGGCCCGGCCTCTGCCGCCAGCGTCTCTTGCCGGCGCTGCGCCAGGCCGATCATCGCCTCCACGTCGGCCGGATTGCCGTAGGCTTCGGGATCGTGGCTGAGGACGTCCTGAAGCACGGCCAGGTCGTGATGGTCGCCTAGAATGTCGCTGAGCGTCTCCGCCGCCTGGCGGTGCGCCTCGAGCGGCCCGTCCCACATCGGCGTCAGCAGGCGGGTGTGGTAGCGGTGGTATTTCACCCGCTTCCGCCATTCGTGGAACTCGGCCGGATCGCCGGATCTCACGGCCGACCGCATCGCCTTGCGGGCCCGCCTGTAGGTCTTGGCGAGACCTGCCCCGATCGTGTCGCCGAAGTCGCCGTCCTTGATGCGCCAGTCGCCCGCGCGGCTGCGCGCCGCGACCAGCATGTCGCGCGCCGCCTCGATCTTCTCGGAGATGTCGCGCTTGCGGACCGTGTCGCGCTGGCGCCAGGTCATCCTGCGGCGGATCGATGCGAACGCCCTTCGCTCGACCTGATCGTCGAACCTGTCCATCAGCGCATCATAGGTTTCGATGAGCGCCTCCGAATCGCGGACCGGCGACAGCGTGCGGGCGGCATCGCGAAACGCCGCGTTCTCGTCCGCATAGGCCGGGAAAGCCGGGCGCACGAGGCGGATCAGGCCGCGCAGCTTCTTGCAGCGCTTGCGGAACTGGTGAACCGTTTCGTGCTGGTCCGCCTCCGCATCGTCGATCTCGGCGATTGCCTTGTCGATCTGGTCGAGTGCGATCCGGCGCACGCCCGCTTCGACAGACGCGTCGGACAACTTGAACCGGTAGGCCATGCGGACCGGCTACCAGCGCGCCTGGTCGCGCAGCACGGCGTCGTCCAGCGCCTTTTTCGATTCGCTGTCCCGGTCGTCGGCGGCAACCTCCGCCCCGACGCCCGCCATCGGTTTGCCGGGCGAGAGTTCGGGATCGCTGATCTTCCTGTCGTCTTCCGGAATGTCGTCGGCGCGTCTGCGGCCGAACAGCCAGTCGAAGATGCCCATTGTCGTCTCCAGTCGCACATGCATGATTGCTTCAGGAAGAATGCCGCTGCGCGACTTCGGTTCCGGTTGCCCGGTATGGCACCATCAGCGTATGCCGGGAAAATCTTCGCAAGGTGTGAAGCGCACGTCTGGAATCCGGACGGTCCATCCCCAAATGGTGGCATGCCTGCCGCCAGCCGGCCCGACCGCGTTGCCCGTTCCTGTTCCCTCCCGACGACAGCCGCCGGACAGTCCGAATGCCCGCCCTCCAGAGCTTCCTTGAATCCCGCCGCTTCGAGGTCTTCATCACCGTCCTGATCGTGCTCAACGCGGTGACGATCGGGCTCGAGACGATGCCCGCGGCCATGGCCCGGGCCGGCGATCTCCTCGTCTTCCTCGATCGTGCCGTCCTTGCGGTGTTCGTCGTCGAGCTTCTGGCCCGCTTCGTAGCCTACCGGACGGCATTCTTCCGGGATCCCTGGCGCATCTTCGACCTGGTGATCATCGGACTGTCGCTGGTGCCCGCCACCGGCAACCTGTCGGTGTTCCGTGCCTTCCGGATCCTGCGCGTGCTGCGCCTGATCGTGGTGGTGCCCTCGCTGCGCCGCGTCGTCGGCGGGCTGATCAACGCGCTGCCCGGCATGGGGTCGATCATGGTGCTGCTGGCCCTGATCTTCTACGTCTTCTCGGTGATCGCCACCAAGCTCTACGGCGGCTCGTTCCCAGACTGGTTCGGCACGATCCCGCTGTCGGCCTATTCGCTGTTCCAGATCATGACGCTGGAAAGCTGGTCGATGGGCATCGTCCGCCCGGTCATGGAAATCTATCCGATGGCCTGGCTGTTCTTCGTGCCGTTCATCATCTGCACGACCTTCACCGTGCTCAACCTGTTCATCGGCATCATCGTCTCGGCCATGCAGGCCGAGCACGACGCCGCCGCCACCGCCGAACGCGCCTCCCTGCAGGACGAGCAGGCCCAGATCCTCACCGAGATCCGCGCCCTCCGCGCGGAGGTCGCCGCGCTGTCGGGGAATTCCGTAAAAGGTGCCGGTCCGGACGACGCCTGAGAACCGCCCTCGCGATCTCCCTGCGCGCACGTTCCTGCGCACACAAAGCTGAAACACTCCCCGAACAACCGAAACCCTTTCTTCCGTTTCGGACGTCGTGCCGAAACCGGCGTCTCCTAGAAGTCCCGGCGTGCGATCGGACCCTCGGGCATATCCGCCTGGCGTCCTCTTGCACCGGATCTGAAAAGGAGATGATCATGACGTCCGCCGAATATTTCGGAGCTGCCAGGCCGGGGCTGCACCGGCCGCTCGGCGACGCGCTCGCGGCCGGCGGGGTCGCCGGAATCGTCGCTCTGGTCGCCGACGCCGGCGCCGGCGTCTGCCGCCGGCTGTCGCGCTGGCGCAAGCTGCGCCGCGCCGTCGGCGAACTGGGCCGCCTCGACGACCGGATGCTGAAGGACATCGGCCTCAGCCGCTCGAGCCTCTACGCCTCGGCCCGCGACGGCCTCGGGATCGGCGGCGTGGGCCATGAATTTCGCTGACCGCCTGTTCCGGCGCCCGGCGGTTGCGGACGTCGGTCCCGACCGCCGGGCGAGCGGCGCGTCCGGCGGCCGCGCCGTCGTCTTCGTGCACGGGTCGCTCGCCTCCGGCGGCATGTGGAAGTCCTATGCCGGCGCGGTGGAGCCGCAGTTTTCGACACGGGCCCCCGATCTCGTCGGCCACGGCCGCAACCCTGCATGGCCGCCCGACCGGCGCTTCCGTCTCGCCGACGAGGTCGCCGGGCTCGCCGGCCGCGTGGAGGGCCTCTGCGAGCCGATCGACATCGTCGCCCATTCCTATGGCGGACTGGTCGCGCTGCGCTTTGCCTGGGAGAATTTCGACCGGGTGCGCAGCCTGATGCTGATCGAGCCGACCTGCTTTCGCGTCCTGTCCGATCCCGTGCTGGGCGAGGGCGCCGGTGCCGAGCGCGCCGAGATCGCGGCGGTCGCCGACGCGGTCCGCCAGGGCGTGCGTCTCGGCGAGCCGGCGGCGGCGATGTGCCGCTTCGTCGAATACTGGAACGGCCCCGGCGCCTGGCGCGCCCTTGCCGACGACCTGAAGGACCGCTTCGCCGGACAGGCCGTCTCGGTGATGGGAAACTTCGACGCCGCCGACACCGACGAGATGCCGCTTGCGGAACTGCGCGACCTGGCGATCCCGACGCTCCTCGTCTCGGGCGGCCGCTCGACGGCGGCGGCCCGGCGGACCACCGCGATCGTCGCCGGGCTGCTGCCGCGCGCCGAGGCGGTCGAGATCGCCGACGCCGGCCACATGAGCCCGGTCACCCACGCCGGCGTCGTGCGGCCGCTCGTGGAGGGCTGGCTGAAGGAGGGCCGCGTGGTGCCGCAGATGGCGGCCTGACCCCTGTCGCGACACCCCTGTCGCGACGGCTGCGCCCGCCGCCGGGGCAGGGTGCCGGCCGGCCGGTCCGACGGTCCTTCCGCAGCGGAATCCTTTTCTTGACGGGCATCGGCCCGCCTGTCTAGAAATGTGCTGATACTGGCGTTTTTCAGCTTGGCGCAGATTGCGGCGCCCCGCGCGGCGAAGCGGCGGGGACGCGAAAGGGGATTTCATGAACCAGTCGAAGCACGTTCCCTTCATGTCCCGGTTCGCGCGCGTCGCGCTGCTTGGCGCGGTCGCCGCGACGGGCCTGCTCTGCGGCCCCCCGTCGGCCGAAGCCAAGGTGCCCGCCACGCTCATCCAGCAGCGCGCCATCGCAATGCAGGGCCTGTCGATCGGTCTCGGGCTGCTCACGCTGACCAGCCAGGTCAACGCCGTCATCGGCTCGGTGTTTCTGCAGGCCGGCGAGTGCGTCCCGCTCGTCGAGCGCGGCTCCATGAAGGTGATCTCCGCCGAGGCGGTCGACGGCACCGTCGTCTCGCACGTGCAGATCTATTTCGACAAGTCCTGCTCGGCCCTTCACTTGGACGAGCACCTGGAGGCGACGCCGATCGGCGAGACGTTCACCTTCGATGCGGATGTCGAGGTTCACTCCAGGGCGGGCAATCCGGTCGGCACGTACACCCTCAAGAAGAATACGCTGACCACCGTCAAGAAGACCTCGGTGATCTACGGCGCCGCCAGGTTCAAGGCGCACGGCAACGGTCCCGTCGTGTATCTCGGCCTGAACTGCGAGCTGCCCGACACCTCGTTCTTCGCCGGGCTCGAGGCGCCGAAGGCGCAGCCGGTGTCGATCGACGGCACCGCCGCCAGGAACCGGTTCGACTGCGTCGGTGTCTCCGCCCAGAGGTTCGACGATATCGGCAAGTCGCTGGCGGCGCGCACCGAGATCATCCTGAAGCGCAAGAAGTCCGGCCGGATCGGGTTCCTGCAGACCGAGCCCGGCGAGACCATGATCGGTGCGCCGGGGTCGCTGTCGGTCAAGGTGACGAAGAAGGGCAAGGTCAAGGTCGCCGGCAAGGCCAAGCCCTGGAGCACCAACGACCTCTCCGGCCAGATAAACGACCTCGTCGTGTATCCCTCCCAGCCGAGCGGGTGGACGATCGTCGACGGGCCGCGCCGGAGCGAGTTCGCCCTCGACTACCGCAAGAAGGGCAAGAAGGTCTTCCACGGCGCGGTGTACAGCAAGAACGGCACGCCGCTCGCCCCGTTCACGCTCGATGCCTCCGGCAGCGGCAAGATCCGCTATTCCGACGGCGTCAAGGCGACGGTGTCGAGCTGGACGCTGACGAGATAGGTCCGCCGGCCGCGACGTCGGCGGGCGTGCGCCGGATGCGGTCCGGCGATCTTCAATCAGGGCGCGACGTGGGCGGGGCTTGATCGCCGCCGCGGGACGTAATAATCCTCAGCCGGCTCCGCGCGCCGGAACGTCCGCGCGCCGGGCCGAGGGACATGCGGCCGCGACGGTCGTGGCCGCGGAAGGCGGGTTTACCGATGTCAGCAAGATTCAGTGATGAAGCCGCCCCGACCGGGTTCGGGCGCGGGCATGGGCGCGGGATGGACTCCGGCCGTCTCAGCCGCCGGTCTTTCCTGTCCGGATCCGCAGCCGGCCTCGGCGTGCTCGGTCTCGGCGCGGTCGGGCTCGGCGGCTGCGCGTCGTCGGGCGGCATGACCCGGGCCCAGGCGGCGCTCGCCTACGCGGCGCTGCCCGACGAGCCCTATCCCGTCCCCGCGGTCGACCTCGACAAGGTCGATCCTAAGTTCTACCGCCGCACGGTGCCCTACGAGACCAGCGAGGCGCCCGGCACCATCATCATCGATCCGTCCAGCTACTACGTCTACTTCGTCGAGGGTGACGGCACAGCCACCCGCTACGGCGCCAACGTTCCCAAGCCCGAGTTCCTGTGGGACGGGACGGCCTATGTCGGGCGCAAGGCCGAATGGCCGATCTGGACGCCGACCCGCGACCAGATCGGGCGCGATCCCGAGCTCAAGAAATACGCCGGCGGCATGCCGCCGGGCCTGGAGAACCCGCTCGGCGCCCGCGTCCTCTATCTCTACCAGGACGGCCGCTACACGCTCTGCACCATCTACAGCACCGTCTATCCGCAGACGATCGGCCAGGGCGTCTCCAGCGGCTGCGTCGGCCTGCTCACCCAGGACATGCTGCACCTCTATGCCCGCGCCCCGGTCGACACCAACGTGGTGATCCTGCCGGCCTAAGGCGGGGCTCCCGCCCCCTCAGGCGTGCGCCACCCAGCCGCGCCAGGTGAAGGCGGCGTAGAACAGGGCGGGGTCGGAGAACCCGGCTTCGCGCAGGATCCGTTCGTCCTCGTCCGGGGTAAAGGCGTTCAGGCTGGCGGCCACCGCGGCGCGCGCCTTCGTTACCATCGCCGGGTCGGCGCCCATCGCGGCCGGATAGGCGGCGTAGCGGTCGAGCCAGGCGTCGCGCTCGCCTGGCCCCTGCGGGAAGCTCGCATGGGCTGCGACGAACGGCGCGCCGGGGCGCAGCCGCCGATGGATCTCCGACGCCGTCCGCCGCCGCTCGGCGGCTTCCAGGAAATGCAGCGTCAGGAGGCAGGTGGCCGCGTCGAACGGGCCCTCGGGCGCATCGTCGATGTAGCCCTGCACCAGCTCGGTCCGCGCCATCAGCGGCCCGAGCACCCGTTCGGCCAGCCGCAGCATCTCGCCGGCCGGGTCGACGCCGACGAAGCTCCAGTCCGGCTGCGCCTCGGCCAGCGCCTTGATCTCGCCGCCGCCGCCGGCGCCGAGCACCAGCACCGTCCGCGGCGCTCGTTCGGCCAGCAGCAGCCCCGTCATCCGGTGCAGCGCCTCCAGCCCCGGCACGAAGCGGCGCGGCCCCTCGGCGTAGTGCGCCACCGCCGCCGGATCCTCGAAGCTCCTCAGGAACGTCCGCTCGCCCGGCTGGTGCCCGGTATGCTGGTTGTCAGTATGCCTGTGTTCAGTGTTCATGAACCTCTCCGCAAGGTCTGGCCGCGCGTCGCTCTTCCAGGCGGCGATGGAAATCCGCGCTGAGGCGCTGAAGCGTCACCTCGCCGAACGAGGCCAGCAGCAGCGTCTCGGCCTCGCGCAGGCTGGAATCGAGCGCGGCGTTGACCGCCTGCTCGACCGCGCAGCCCGGCGCCTCGCTGCGGTTGCCGATGGCAAACAGCGATGGCGACCCGATGCCTTCGTAGACGTCGCGCAGCGTGACGGTCGACAGGTCGCGCGCCAGCGTCCAGCCGCCGCCATGCCCCTTCTCCGAGCGCACGTAGCCCTGCGCCCGCAGCCCCGCCATCACCCGGCGGATCACCACCGGATTGGTCCGCATGATGCCCGCCAGCTCCTCCGAGGTGACCGGCCCGTCCCGCTCCGCCATGTGCAGCAGCACGTGCAGGATGCCGGACAATCTCGAGTCGCGTTTCATGTAACTTTATATGTTACGAATGCGGCGCGGTGTCAAGCGGGAATTGTTCCCACGGCCCGGCGGTGGGGCGGTGGCGTCGGTTCGCGTGTGCGACCGCCGCGACGGTGCTGCGGGGCAGGGGGAAGAGCGACGGGGCCGGAGGCAGCGGCGGCGCGCCGGCCGCGCCCGGCCCGGACAGGCCGCTCAGTCGAATACCTTGGCGATCGCGGCCTGTTCGGCCTCCTCCCAGCGGCGCACGTCCTTGCCGACCTGGGCGATGTCCTTGTCGCTGAGGTGGTGGGCGCCGTCCTTGTCGATGCGGCACAGGCTGAACGGTTCGCCGACGCTGGCGGAGGTCAGGTCGAGCGCCTGCAGGACGCGCAGCACCGCCGCGCAGCCGAAGCGCAGCGGCCGCTCGGTCAGGTGGAAGTGCGACAGCAGCGAGCCGGCCTGCTGCGCCATCGCCGCGCCGCTGCCGATCGCATGGAAGCCGATATCGGCGTAGTGCCCGATCATGCCGGACGGCGTGATCTCGACGATCCATGGCTCGCCGTCCCGCCATCCCGCGGCCATCACGTAGGCCGACGGCGTCCCGCCGCCTTCGTTCTCCGGCACGTCGGGGATGAACGTGTCGTAGTGGTGGCGCAGGATCGGCAGGACCTGTTCCTGCAGCGCGCGCCCGATATCGGGCGCCTCCAGGATGGCGGCGCTGTTCTCGTTGAAGCAGCGCCCGACGTCGAACAGCACCGACCGCGCCCCGCTGCCGCCCCAGGCCGCCAACTCGCCCAGCGGGTGCAGCTTCTCGGCCGGATAGGTCATGCCGCGCCCCTTGTCGGTGATCTGCGAGTCCGAGCCGAGCACGACCCCGTCCTGGCACACGGTGGCAAGCACGACGGTCATGGTTCGATCCTCTCTGCTGGTGTGTTCCGGATGGCTCGGCCGGAGACGGACTGGGCGCGGTTCGGTCCATGCGTCAACGATCGGTCCGACCCGACCTGCCGCCGTCTTCGCCTCCGCCCGTAGATCCGCGGCGAGCGTCACGCCAATCCACAAGGCCCCACGGCCTCACGCACCGCCATCGACACACCAGACCGAAGGCAGTTAAATCCGCCTCACCCGGAATGGTTCCACGCAGCACGCCGCGTGCCGACAGCGGCGTGCTCCCTAGCAGGAGAGACGACTGCGGCTTCGCGCCCATTCCAGTCATCCGGGCTACGCTTTCGAACGCCCAAAACCTGCCGTACCTATCGGACCTTGCCGGAGTCCCGCTATCTCTATAGCTCAGCGTTGAGCAGCATAAATTTCACTCTCGCAGAGATCATTGAAAGCAATTAAGCCAAGGCCTAAGGATTGAGACAGCACGGCGCACCGTCATAGCATTACCCAATTCAAGTTCCGAGGAACGCCGTTCCTATGCCTTGGATAGCGCGGACGGCCGACACTGCGATGTAGAGGGCTAGATTTACACACAGCCGTTTTACGGGAGATAATGCACCAACTCGAATATGGCTGATATTTCCGACTTTTCCTACCTAAGTATCCGGGGTGCAATGGGCGATTTGAACGGATGAACGACAAATGAGCGAGATTGTTGACCGGCTGCAAATTCTGGCTCCTGACGCCCTTCCGATCCTCTCGGAACTCGATTCCCGTGATGCCAGCCTCTGGCTAATGCCTTCCTTTGCCGAAGCGGCTGGGCCAGAAGCGACCGCGGGGGTGTTGAGCCTGCCCTGGGAGTTCGTCCTGAGTGAGACCGCATCGGAGGACCTGCTCAAGGCTGTTGATGCTTTGGACAGTGCGATCGAGACTCCGCTCGTGCGCCGGAGGGGGCTGGTGCATGTCATCGATGTCCCTCCCTCAAACACCGTCCTACCGCCCCGTAGCCTTCCGATCTTTCTGCTCAACGGTCGCACCGAGGCCGACAACGCAGGGTTCGCCGCTCGGGCGCGCCGGATGGAGATGATCAGGGAGTTGCAGCAGCGCGGTGTCCGGAGTCTTGTGGTGCTCGGCGGACCCGATCTGATGCTGCCCGCTGAATTGGAACAACTCTGGCAGGACGGATTCCAGTGCGGCCTGACGATCGTCAGCGATGATCCCGAGGCTCGGCAGAAAATCACCGAATGGCAGGCCGGCGCGGGGGCGCGACGGGTAACACTGCTGCCGGCCCCTGCGGCGCTGCTGTCGGAAGCTCTGCATAGGCGCTATACGGAGCGCGCCGACGACCGGCTCATTATCCGCGTCCGGGATGCCCAAGGGACCCGGCACCGGGTCGATCTGTCGGGGCGCGATGATCCCGAGCATCCGCTGCTGGGAAATTACGAACTGCTCTCTGAGGCTCATCTGGAATACGTGACGCCGGAGGGGCTGAGTTCAGAGGAAATCAACGGGTTCTTCCGCGATTCGTCAGCCTCGTGGCGACCCTATGCCGCGCAAATGCCGTGGCCTCGGGACGACCGCGCCCGGAACACATTGACAAAGGCGCTGCGGGATCTCGACCGCAATGGGCCGGAGGCCAGCCGGATTTTCTACATCCGGGCGGAATCCGGAGCAGGGGCGACCACGTTCATCCGCGACCTCGCGTTCGGGGCCGCCATGGACGGGTACCCGACGCTAATAGCCAACCAAGCCCCCTTTACACCCAGCGGGCGCAGCGTAGCGAATTTCATCAACTCCTGCTTGAACGGTATTACTGCAGCCGACATCGGGAAGGGTTTGCGCCAGTACGAGGCCCCTTGGCTGATCGCGTTCGATCGGTCGCAGTGGGAGGGACGCGAAGGGGATATCGCCACTTTTGCCAGGCAGATAACAGAGGCTGGGCGCCGAATCTGCATCGTGTTCGTCACCGATGCGCTGCTTCCGGTCGCCATTTACGCGGAGAAGCGTCTGGAAAACCTGTCCGATCTGTCCCACGAGATCTCACAGGAAGCGGCGATGGCTTTAGGCCAGCACCTGAACCGGTTTCTTCGACCACTAGGCACGGCGCGCGAAGCCCACGAATGGCAGGCATTTGTTAACCACTCACTCGTCGGCCCCGCGGCGGGCCGCTCAGTCTTCTGGATCGCGCTGGCATTCTGGTTGCAACGGCAGATCGATCTTACCGAAACAGTACAGGGCTGGCTTTACGACCAGTTCCGGCAGAAGGTCACCGATCCGGTGGTGCGGCACGCGATAGTCGACATCGCTGCCATGAGCACGGTGCGCCAGCTTTTGCCCGAAACACTGCTGCCACGGTCCGAAGACTTTCCGACCCGTGACAAGCTTTCTGATCTGCAATCGACTGTCGGGGCCTTGGGCGTCGTGCGCCAGCGCTTTGGCACGGTAAGCCACTGGGCGATGATCCACGACCAGTTGGGACGGTTCCTTCTGACCGGGCTGTTTCACGACGCCCCCGCCCGCGAGTCGGCCGGGCTGGCGGCGGCGCAGAATCCCGATCACCTGCGGCTGATGGTTCTCGCGCGGATCGCCTCCAACCCAATGATTGCGCACCCGGACTTGGTGGAACTGGCCGAAACCTTCGCCACCAGCATCTTCAAGATCGACCCCGGACAAGGCCGCAGTGAGTTCGCCCTCTACTGGTGCGAAGCGCTGGAGGCTCTGGACGCGATGCCAAAAACATTTCGAATGGCCAGCCGGACGTTTCTTCACCACAGCTCGATATCGCGACGGCGCATCGCGAAGGACGACCTCATGTTCCCAATCAATGATGACAAGCGCGCCGATTTGCTACGGCGCTCCACCGGGGATATCGAAGCTGCGCTGGCACTCGAACACGACGCCGGGGGCGAGCCCGACCTGAATCTCTATAATTCCCTCGCTCATGCTTATCACGACCTCGCCGAGGTGGAGGCGCGTCGCGGAACGCCAGCCGAACAGGTGGCAGCCCTGCGCTCCAAGGCAAACAAAGCGACCTATAGCGCCTACCGGCTGAACCCCGACAATTCCTACGTTCTGGAAGTCTATGCGCGCGACCGGCTCATAGGGGCTAGCGAGGATCCCGACGGCGCGGCGAGCGTCGCGCTGGAGGTTCTGGGAATCGTCTACGGGGCCATGCAGCGAGAGACCGCGGAGTTGCGGCGAAACGCGCTGTCGCGCCTCGCCGACAAGGCGTTCGACTTGCTGCTTCGGTCAGCCGGGACGGTGGATGACACCGAGCCTTCAACCGAAGGCGAGGCAATCCAGCAGGCACTGTCGGCTTTGGGCGACGGGATGACCCAGCGTGAGGGCATGTCGCTGGACGACTTCCCGCGCACGAACCGGATCGACGCGGCCGCCCGGCTGGGGCATCCATTGCTGCGATCCAACGCACAGGCGGTGCGGCTTCGCTACATCTTGGCCTGTATGGATCACCCGAAGGACTTCGCCCTTCAACTGGAGCTGCTCGAAACCCTCGATGGCAACCGGGCGATCCTATCGCCGCAGCTGGATCTGGAATTGACGATTCTCATGCATCAGAGAAACCGCCATCACCAGGCATCGCAGCGGTTCCAAAAACTGCGCCAGCTCTGGGCACGAGGGGAACATTACGTAGAAGTTCCCGACCGTCTCCGCTGGTTACTCGACGAGAGCACGGGGCAGAGACGACAGGTCCGCGCCCGCATCGCCTCGGGCGGAGACGGAGCACGACTTCATGCCAGAGTCCAAGAACTCCAGAACGACAGGGTCCCTTTTCGTATAGCCGAATTTGATGGCACCCAACTACGGCCTGGCACGAATATTAGCGGCCTCATTTCTTTCGGCCACAACGGTCCTCTGTTGCGGCCGCTGACGGCAGGTTGAGCGTTGATCGGACTCGTCGAAAGATACGCCAATGGAAAGGGCTGGAACGTCGGCACGGCCAACGTCCTTGTCGAAGGGACGAGTGATGTCCGCTACCTGCGCCTCGCCCGAGACCTATGGCAACGCGAAAGCAATCATGATCTCTTCGACTCCGGATTTGCCGTCTTCGAGGCGGGGCTGAAGGATGATGGCGGCGTCCAAGGTGTAGTGCGAGAGTTGCAGGCGCTGCGTCAGATGGCTTTCCAAGACAGAGCAAGCCTGATGACGGAACGAAAGTTTGTGGGGTTGTTTGACAACGACCACGCGGGCCGCAAGCACGCCCGCATGCTTTGCGACATGGATTTCCGGGTGAAGCACTACCGGGACGTGTTCCTCCTGCATCCGATCATGCCGGCTTCGAATGGAGTCCTGGGTCCTGAGCTGCAGCGTCGGGCAGAAGCGCAGAACGGCAGTTGCGCAGGGCTGGATTGGGAAATCGAGGATTTCCTGCCCGAGGATCTGATCCGGGGGTTCTGCAATGCAAATCCCGGCGCGCTCATCCGCGAGCAAAAAATGGCGGGCCGCGTGCACCGCGAGTTCACTAGGGAAGGTAAGGGATGGTTACAGAGGTATGTCGCAGAGGAGACACTCGTTGAGGACATGATCGAGGTCATACGTTTGATCTGCGCACTACGCGACTACCTGGGGCTTGAGCACCAATCCATGCGTCCTTGAACGATAGCCTCGGATCAGGGGTTCGAATTCCCATATGCTATGAAGGTGGCGCTGGGCTGAAGAGACCACACAGTGGTGAAGGCATAGTGGTATTAGAGGTACGGCTAAATATCATCGGCACACAAGATCGATCCGACGACCCGCTGAGCGCACGGCTGCCACGCCAAACTCAGCTGAAGGTCTGCTATCGCGTTTTGCCTCTCCGAAGCCGCCATTCCCCTTTCGGCCCAACTACGGCCATTCGTTCAAGGTCGCTATCCGGCCTATCTACACAGCGGTCTTACCCCCACCCCCTCGCATTCCCCCCCGAATTCCCCGACACTGACCGCCCCGACTTGAAGCCCCTCGCGGAGCACCGCCTTCATGCGCATCGGCGTGCGTCTGGCCCTGACGGCCTTCGTGGTGGTGTCGATCGCCGTCACCGCGGTGATCGTCAACGCGCTGTGGTGGCGGGCCGCGCAGACCAGTTCGCGGCAGCTCGCCGCCACCATCAACGCCCAGATCGTCTCCGCCGTCGAGGACGAGATCCAGGACATCGCCACCCAGGGCCGCTCGGCCTACTGGGCGATCCGCACGCTGTTCTACAACTCCGTGCTCGGCACGCGCGAGGCCGACAAGCGCGAGTTCGTGTTCCTGTCGCAATTGCAGGCGCAGCCGTCGATCTCGTGGATCGCGCTCGGCTGGCCGGACGGCGACTTCTTCGCCGCCCACAAGCTCGGCGACGAGCAGCTGGAGATGATGGAGATCGATAGTGTGGACGGCGCGCGCACCCGCCGCGTCGACCGCTACCAGGTCTATCCCAACGACATCGAGTTCCGCGAGCGGGTCTTCGAGCCGTCGGATTTCCTGTCGACCGACCAGCCCTGGTTCCTGACCACGATCGGGCGCGACGGGCCGCACTGGGTCGACGTCGTCGACCACCCGACCGGGCCGCGCCCGGCGCTGGTCTTCGCCGGCCCCGTCCAGGTGTTCACCCGCACCGAGGCGGTGCTGGCGGTGATGATCGAGCACGACCGGCTGTCGCGCTTCCTGGCCGGGCTCGAGGTCGGCCAGAGCGGGGCGGCCTTCATCCTGACGCCGCGCGGCGATCCGATCGCGGTGCCGGACCCGAAGGCAGACGAGCTGATGGGCACCCGCTTCGACCTGACGCCGGGGCTGCTGGCGGTGGCCAGGCGGGCGATCGCCGACGCGATGGCGCCGATGCCGGCCGGGGCGACGCGCATGAAGAACCAGCGCGAGATGCGCGTCACCGGCGACGACGGCGAGGCCTACGGTGTCACGCTGACGCCGCTCGCCTATGCCGGCTGGACGCTGGCGACCGTCATCCCGGAGCGCGAGTTCCTCGGGCCGATCGAGCGCACCATGCGGCGGCTGGTGGTCGGCATGCTGGCGCTGGTGGTGGCGGCGGCCGGGCTCGCCGCCTGGCTCGGCCGCCGCTGGATCGCCGGCCCCCTCGGCACGGTCGCCGGCGAGCTTAACCACATCGAGCGCTTCGAGCTGGAGAACGTCCGCTACCACCGCTCGCGGCTCGCCGAGCTCGACGAGCTGTCGGGCGCCATCCACCGCATGGCCGGCGGGCTGTCGGCGTTCCGCAAGTACCTGCCGGCCGACCTGGTGCGCATCCTCGTCCACGACGGCATCGAGGCCAGGCCCGGCGGCGCGCGGCGCGAGCTGACCATCCTGTTCGCCGACATCGAGGGCTTCACCGGCCTGTCGGAGCGCCTCGGCGAGGAGGTGGTGCCGGTGCTGGGGCGCTATCTCGACGCCATGTCGAACGAGATCCAGGCCCAGCGCGGCACCGTCGACAAGTTCATCGGCGATGCGGTGATGGCGTTCTGGGGCGCCCCGCACGACAATGCCGGGCACGCCCGCGATGCCTGCCGGGCGGCGCTGAACGCCTACCGGGCGGTGCGCGAGAACGGCATCGCCGACGACCGCGGCCGGCCGCTTGCCATGCGCATCGGCATCAACACGGGAACCGTGCTGGTCGGCAACATCGGCTCGGAGCGGCGGCTCAACTACACGGTGATCGGCGACCCCGTCAACGTCGCCAGCCGCCTGGAGGGCGCCTCCAAGCTCTACGGCACCGCGATCCTGATCGGCGAGCGCACCCGCGAGCTGGCCGGCGAGGCGATCGTGGCGCGCCGGCTCGACAAGGTCGCCGTCTACGGCCGCGCCGGCGGCACCGCGATCTACGAGCTCTTGGGAATGGCGGAGGAGGGAGCCGACATGCCCCAGTGGGCCGCGCTCTACGAGGAGGGGCTCGCCTGCTATTCCTGGGGCGACTTTGAGACCGCCATCGGCTTCTTCCGCAAGGCCGACGCGGCACGTTCCGGCGGAGAGGGGCGCCCCGGCGGTGATCCGCCGTCGCGGCTGCTGATCGAGCGCTGCCGGGCCTTTGTGAAGGCGCCGCCGCCGCCCGACTGGGACGGCACAACCCCCCTCATGGGGAAATAGGCCGGTCCCGGACTGCGCTCCGCTCCATCCAGGCTACACGGCATTGCCCGTAGCCCGGATGCAGCGAAGCGAAATCCGGGGATCAAGTCCATCCGCAATTACTGCGCGGGCGGCGTCTCCGTCGCGGGCGCCGGCTCGGTCGCCGGCGGCGTCGCGTCCGCGGCGGGCGGCGTCGTATCGGCTGGCGCGCCGTTGTTGACGGTCGGCGCGGTCACGTCGACGTCGACGTCGCCGCCCGACAGGATTCCCTCGTTGTAGAGCCATATGGCGCCGACGATGACGATCAGCAGGGCGCCGGCGATGAACCATCCGGCGCCGCCGCGCGAGCGGCGTTCGACGACGGCGGGGCGCTCCTCTTCGGGCCTGTGGACCATATCGATACTCTCCTTCGTCTGCGCCGGCCGGCGTGCGGCCCGCTCGAGGTGAAACGCTTGGAGGCGGCGCCTGCGCGGTCCGCTCGGCGAGGCCCTCACATGCGGGCCCAGTGCGCCTCCGTTGGCCGATACAACGGCATTGCGCGCGATCGGTTCCCCTGGCGCTTCCCCCGGCGGTTCCCCCCGGCGGTTTCCCCGCCGGTTACAGGCTCCGCACGAATGCCGCGACATCGTCACATATTGGGCCGGAACCGGTGCCGCCGGCATCTGTTTGTCTGCCGAGGTCCGGCGCAGGACGCCGGCCGGGGACACTCAGTAGCCCTGTAACCGAAAGGAGATGGTCATGAACCATACCCGCACCAACACCATGCCCGCGAAGAAGCGTCTTCGCACCACCGCGCTGGCGCTCGGCGCCGGCCTGATGATGAGCTCGGCCGCCCTCGCCAGCTTCAACGCCACGGCCACCACGGATCTCAACATCCGCTCCGGCCCCGGCCCGCAGTATCCCGTCGTCGGCGTCATCGACAACAACTCTGCGGCGACCGTGAACGGCTGCATGCAGGGCTCCAAATGGTGCCAGGTCGCCTACAACGGCACCACCGGCTGGGCCTATTCCGACTACCTGATGACCAACATGAGCGGCAACGCCAGCCCGGTCGCCCAGCTGCCGGCCTCGGCCAGCGTGCCGACCGTCAGCTATGACGACCAGGCCACCAACGCCACGGTCGGCGCGGCCGGCGGCGCCATCACCGGCGCCCTGATCGGCGGCCCGGTCGGCGCGGCGGTCGGCGGCGTCGTCGGCGCGGGCTTGGGCGCGGCGGCCACCCCGCCCGACCAGGTGCGCACCTACGTGACGCAGAACCGGGTCGACCCGGTCTACCTCGACGGCGAGGTCGTGGTCGGCGCCCAGGTGCCGCAGGACGTCGCCCTCTACCAGGTGCCGGACTACCAGTACGAGTACGTCTACGTGAATGGCCAGCCCGTGCTGATCGACCCGCAGACGCGTCAGATCGTCCACGTCTACCGCTGACGCGGCCGGACGACACACCCTGGCGCCGACGCCCGTCGCCGGCGCCACCCCGGACCGCGCGGGAGCCTCTCCCCCGCCGGTCCGGACACTCGCGCCTCCCCAAGCACAGAAATAGCCCTCATGGTGAGGGCGGGCAAAGCCCGCGTCTCGACCCACGACGGCGCCCCGCACAGCATCCCCCGCAGCCAAATAAACGGCGCCTTCGGCCCGTCTTCACGCTGGACCCCGGCTCAAGGCCGGGGCGTATGCCCGTCGTCTGACAAAACGCCTGCCCCCGGCACCAACTAAGTCCCGGACCTGATCCGGGACCCAGCGCAAAGCCCCGGCGAAGCCGCCGCTGTCCCAGCGCATCTCCAACCACAAGAAAAGCCCTCACGGTGAGGACGGCCGCAGCCCGCATCCCGACCCACGACGGCGCCCCGCACAGCATCCCCCGCCGCCAGAAAGCGGCGCCTCCGGCCGCTCGTCACGCTGGACCCCGGCTCAAGGCCGGGGCGTACATTCGTCGGATGGCAAAACGCCTGCCCCCGGCACCGACTACGTCCCGGACTTGATCCGGGACCCAGCGCAACACCCAGGCGAAGCCGCCGCTGTCCCTGCGCCTCCCCAACCACAGAAATAGCCCTCATGGTGAGGGCGGGCAAAGCCCGCGTCCCGACCCACGAGGGCGTCCCGAACCATCACTCACCGCACAAAAACGGCGCCTTCGGCCCGTCTTCACGCTGGACCCCGGCTCAAGGCCGGGGCGTAGGCCCGTCGTATGGTGAAACGCCTGCCCACAGCACCAACTAAGTCCCGGACCTGCTCCGGGACCCGGCGCCAAGACCCGGCGAAGCCGCCGCGTCGCTGCGCCTCCTCAAGCACAGAAATAGCCCTCATGGTGAGGAGCGGGCAAAGCCCGCGTCTCGAACCACGAGGGCGAGCCGCACCATCACCCACTGCCAAAAATTTGTGCTTTCGGCGAATCGTCACGCTGGACTCCGGCTCACCGTCCGCTCACTGCCGTTCGCTCCTGGCGCCCGAATATGCTGCCTCATTAGAGGTGAGGTCAGTAAAATAAGCCGTTGGCCCGTCCTCGGAGGTTGTCAGATCCCCAGCGGAAAGGTCGATGAAATAGAAAGAAAATCTAAAAACAATTTTTCAATCATAGGGACTTAATAACCAAAAGGCCATTCCGGCCCGCTCTTGTTCTTCAAGACCCCGGGCTCGTGCAGACTGACCAGTCGCAAGCAGTTTCTTAAGGTCATCGATCGCCTCGGGTAGTTCAAACGCATGAGTATGATTTATTTGTACAAGATCGATAAACCGTGATATCTATGCTTTCAAAGTCCGGCATTATGAGTAGGGATCGGCCCCCAATTCCTGCCCGTGTTTCACCGTTAATTGCCTGTGAAACGAGAAGCGCTTTGTCCATTTTTCCAGCATAAAGGGTCTTTAGTCGCCCAATATTTGCATAAAATTGAGATCTCTGCGAAAAAGTGGATTGAGGCACATCAGGCGCCACGAATACAATATTACGCAATTTCTCCGGGGAATTTCGAAAGGATTCGTATGAGGCGATTCCTAATCGACCTCCCATACTATGGGATATTACGTTAACGGATTTAATTAAATTAGAACTCAACAATGAATCTATAAATGCCAAAAAGTTATATCGTGTCCATTCCACGCTCTCGCTATCATAATTATAGCCGGGGTTGTCCCCCATTGACGGCCAGCACCAAACAACCAATGGAGACCTAATACCTAAATCAGCTTTAATGGATAATCCGCGTTTTATTGCTGAGGGCATAGTATTCCAATATCCATGAATATATATATATTCACTTCACCGTCAAATGTATTTGCAGATCTACTTATTGCGTTAACGCATGAAGCATAATCTTCAAGCAGGGACCCATCTAGTTCTATTAGATCCGCGTAAACCCTGCCCAGGGACCTGGTAGGTTTTTCCACATAAGATACTTTTCCACAGGAAAACGGTGGTACTCCTCCTGTCCGTAGCCCATATCCTCTTTCCAAGTCGCGAGCATTTTCCCTCTTGCGATCAGAAGCGAAATATATAGGGGAAGATTCATCGATATTAGGGATTATATCTCCCCGCTTTTCAATATTCTCAGGAATAGAGCGAATTGTAGAATAATATAACTCTAACGCCGCCGGGCCATCTTTCAAGCCTTGTTTAAGCCACGTCTGAACCACTGCGTTCCAGATATCATTTCTATTCGAGAAATGAGGATCAGAAAACTCCAGAACTTTTATGCCATTTGTCCGTAGATCGGCAACTGTCTCCAAAGATAACTCATCTCGAGATTCCTGTGCAGCGAGTTCGGCTTCGGAGATGGCTGCCCTAAACGCAACTCGCTGTTGCTCCGTTAGTGAAACCCAAAGATCTTGATGTACAACAAAAAAGCCAGAAGGCATTCGGAAATCGACGATCGCGGATTTTGCGACAGAACCCCAATATTTGCTGTCAGTCGAGCCATATGGGGACCATTCTGCAGCTTCAAACGCCCCTCTCTGCAATGCAAGTATTGACTCACTTTGGGGTAGCGTACTTGCGGATGCACCGAATTCCTCAATCAAGTCTGAAGCGAGCGCGTCCTTTGCGATGACTTTCATTCCAGCAAATTGTTTTGCGGAATCGATCTGGGAAGTTGAAATGAGTTGCGTTGTCGGACGGTACCAGAACGCGAGTGGAAGTACGCCGGTCTGTCCGATCTCTGCCACTACAACGTCGCCATATTGAGAGTTCTGTATGGACGCCATCTCGGCGGTATCTGACGCAATTAGTGGCAGGTCCAAAAATTTGGCGTAAGGAAGTTCGAGCTCAGAAAAAGCACTGATTATCTCTGTAGAATAAAAGGCAAAATCAAACTCCCCAGAAATTAGGGCGTCTTTGTAATTATCTGGAATGGAATAATTTTGTATGCTAGCGGTCTTTATGGAAATACCGATCTCAGATAAATGGGGAGATTTGGTAAGGCTATCTATGAAAACCGTTGTGGTTTGATCTGGCGGGGAGGGTATTCCTACTACAAATTCGTCTTGCGCATAAGCGCCAGTATATAGCGCGGATAATAATGCTGTCCCAAAAATAAGTCGTTTCATTGCGGTCTCTCATGACTTGAGTTAGGATCTCAGCACGCGAGAATTTATTAAGAATAGTCCAGAGTGTATTGAAATGCTATTGATTTCCAAACAATCCCTGCAACAGCTGCTTCGCCACATCTTCCGCATCCAACTCCTCCGGTGCCGCCTGCTGATCCCCCGCCTGCTGCCCGCCGCTCTGCTCCCCCTGCGGCGCCCCGCCATCGGCCTTCCTGCTCTTCCTGCCGCCCTGGCCGCCGCCCTCGGTGCCATCGGCCGCATCGGCGCCGGTACCGGTCTTCGGCCCATCGCCCCTCTGCCCATCGCCCGTCTGCCCGCCCTCCGGCTGCTGCCTGGCATTCTGCTTCGGGGCCGCCGTCTGCCCGTCCCCCTTCGCCGCCTTGGGCTGGGTCCTCGGGTCGGGCCGGGGCAGGGGGATCGCGCCGGTCACGTCGCTGGTGGCCTGCCCGCCCTGAGGAGCGCCCTGTAGCTGATCCGGGCTCAGCGCGGCCTGAGGCTGGCCTCCCTGGGGCTGGCCACCTTGCGGCTGGCCTCCCGGAATCTGGCCACTTTGCAGGAACTGCTGCAGCGTCCCCTGCAGGCCCCCTTGCGGCTGACCACCTTGTGGCTGACCGGAGCCCGGCTGGCCGCCCTGGGGCTGGCCGCCCTGCTGGCTCTGCAGAAGCTGCTGCAGCCCCGTCACGACGCCCTGCTGCAGGGCGTCCTGGTCGACCTTGCCGTCCTTCAGGATGTCGTCGATCGACAGGCCGGTCTTCTCTTTCAGCTGCTGGTCGATGCCGGACACCAGATCGCCGCCCCCGCTGCCGCCCGTTCCGCCGCCCGGCAGGTTGAACAGGCCGCCGCCGATCTTGCGCAGCTGGTCGTAGGCGGCCTGCGGGTCCTGCAGGATGCCGGCGATGTCGGGATAGATGCGCGGCGACGACCACGGGCCCGAGACGATGACCGGCACGCCGAGGCCCTCCAGGTCCTTCTCCGAGCCCTGGCCCTCGAGGCTCGCCACCACCTTCGGGTCGACCTTGAAGTTGATCGCCTGCGCCGGCATGTCGACGCTGCCCGAGCCCGCGACGCGCACCAGCGGACCGACCAGGTGCAGGTCGTCGGTCACCGCCTGGCCGTTCGTCACCCTGAAGCTCGCGCCGAGCGCGGCGAAGTCGGTCTTCTCGGCCTCGCCCTGCTGCCAGCCCGACAGGGTGCCGGAGGCGAGGTTGCGGACCATCTTGGCGACGTTGATGCCGCGGATCGCGCCGTCGGTGAACCGGAACGAGGCGGTGCCGTTCAGCGCCGAGACGATCGCCGCCTGGCTGGCGCCGCTTGCGGTCAGGTCGACGGCGATGGCGCCGGTGCCCTCGATGCGGGTGAAGCCCGCGGCGTCCGACAGGAACGGATAGGCGTTCAGGTCCTGCAGCGTGAATTTGAAGGCCTGGCTCGGCGTCTTGCCGCCGGCATCGACGGTCAGCGATCCGGCGCCGGCGCCCTCGTAGAGCGCCAGGTTGGCCAGTTCCGCGTTCAGCCTGCCGCCGTCGATCGTCGCGGTGATGGCGACCGGGCCGGCCTCGATGTCCTTGTAGACGAGCCGGCCGACGTCGAGCGCCAGGTCGGCGTTGAGCGCGTTCAGCGCCGAGAAGTCGATGGGCGCGGTATCCCAGCCGGCCTGCGGGGCGCCGCCAGGGGCCGGCGCGGGCGACGCCTGCCCGGCCGCCTGGCCGGAATTCGCGGCGGCGCCGAGATAGGGGTTGATGTCGAGGATCTCCAGGTTGAGCCGCGCCTCCACGGTCGGCTTGGCGCCGAGCGTGATCCGGCCGGCGCCGGTGCCGCGCGATTCGTCGAGGATGACGTTGGTGTCCTCGAACGAGACGGCGGTCTCGGAGACCGCCAGCCGGCCGTTGATGGCGAAGGTCTCGAAGCCCGACTGCCAGGCCGGCTGCTGGCCGAGCCAGCGCATCAGCCCGGTCAGCGAGGCGGTTTCCAGGGAGATGCGGCCGTCGCCGCGGCCGGCCGCGTTGACGTTGCCGGTGAAGCCGGCCGAGACGCGCGGCGAGGCGGCAGTGACGTTGATGGCCGAGGTCTGCCCGGCCAGGATGCCGCGCACGTCGCCGGTCGCGTCGAGGTCGAAGCGTTCGCCGCGCCACACCGCGCTGCCGTCGATCGAGACCGGCTTGACCAGGTCCTCGAAGGCGGCGGTGACGTTGATGCCGGAGATCGTCCCGTCGGGGCCGGCGTCGCCGCCGAGCGCCGCGGCGAGTTCCGGCACCACCACCGAGCCGTCCGCCAGCGAGGCCGAGCCGGTGGCGTTGAGGCGCGCCTGCATCTCCTCCACCGTCTTGCCCGCCGTGGCGAAGGCGACGTCGGCCGTGGCGATGCCGGTGACCGGAAGGTCCTTGCCGGCCAGCGCCGCGGCGCGGGCCAAGTCGACGTCGGAAATGCGCAGCTTGCCGGAGAGGTAGGGGCTGTCCTGCGTCGCGTCGAGCGAGACCGAGCCCGCCCCCGAGGCGCCGCCGATGCCGATCAGGTCGGCGACCACGTCGGCCTTGCCGTCGCCGACCGAGAGGTTCGCGACCAGCGGCGACACCGCGATGCCCGAGGCGATCAGGTTCGACAGCGACACGTCGACCCTCGCCCGGACGCTCGACAGTGCCGAGACGTCGATCGGATCGCCGGCCGAGGTCGGCGCCTGGACGCCGGCCGACGCGTCGGCCGCCGTCCCGTCCGCCGCCGTCCCGTCCGCCTTGTCGCCTCCAGTGCCGCGACCCTTCCTGCCGCCAGCCGGGGCGAGCAGGGCATCGAGGTCGATCCGCTCGCCGTTCAGGCTGGCGGTGATGACCGGCACCTCGCCGGACAGGTCGCCCGACACCGAGCCGCCGAAGGCGCTGTCGCCGGCGGTCGCCGTGAACGGGTCGAAGGCGAAGCGCTCGCCTGTATACAGGGCGGTGCCCGAGACGGTCAGCTCCTGCGCCAGGACGCCGTCTGCCGTTAACGTAAGCGTCACCGGCTGGGCCGCGCCTTCCAGGAACGGACCGAACGCCTCCACGGTCCCTTTCGCCGACACCGGCCGGCCGTCCACGACGGCCGAAAGGTCGAGGCTGAGCGGGGCATCGTAGGCTGCGAGCGCCGCCGTCAGGTTGACGCCCGAGATGCTCGAATCGGACTCCGGCAGGACGAGAATCCCGTCGATGATGGTCAGTTCGTCGATCGACAGATTGCGCAGCGCGGCGGCCGGCGAGGCCGTGCCGGACGCCGGCGCCGTGGCGGCATCGTCCTGGCGCACCGACGGCACCGCCTCGGCAGGCTCCTGACGCTCCGATGGCACAGCGATGGCAGCGGCGTTCGCCTGCGGGACGCGGATCACCGGCGCGACCAGCGCAACCTCGCTCATCCGCACGTTTCCGCTCAGAAGGGAGGGCAGCGACAGGCCGAATCGCACCTCCTGGGCGGTCGCGAACTCCTCCCAGGCGCCGTCCGTCTGCTGCGACACCCCGACGTCGCCGGCGACCAGGCTCAGCGCCGGAAACACTGAGATATCAAGGGGTCCGGTCACCCGCAGCCGGTACCCGGTGGCATTCTCCACCTGCGCGAACAGCGTGTTGCGCACGTCCTGCGCGGAGATCAGCAGCGGCGCCAGCAGCACCACCACGATCGCGATGACAACCAATCCCATCAGGGTGAAAAGGGCCCGTTTCACGGCATCTCCGGCGTTGGAATGTAGGTATGGTTAATGAAACTACGCCAGAATCCTAAAAAAAGATGACCAATGCGGGGCACCCCGATCGAAATCTCCGGCCGCCCCGATCACGCTCCCGTCATCGCCGCAGAGGGTGGCGTGGCGGTGCGGGACTCCGTGGGAAATGGCTGCCGAAGCTTGCGAAACCGCCTCCGCGCCGGTATCCATTCTGTATACAGCGCCTGAAAAAGAGCGTTCCGGGAGGAAACCGATGCTGCGCGCGATTAACGCCAACATGCGCGGATCCCGCCGAAGACCATTCCGGCAGGGGACGCTTGCAGGCGAGGGGTGCCGCTCCCGACGGAGCTCCAGGTGGCACTGAGCGCGTCTGCCGACCGCGACGAGGAGCGCTCGCCGTCCCAGACGGTCAGGGCGCAACTGGCGCTGCGCGACCTCATCCTCGGCGGCGAACTCAGGCCCGGCGACCGCATTTCCGAGCTTCCGATGGTCGATCGGCTCGGCGTCTCGCGCACCCCCGTCCGCCTGGCGCTGGTGCGCCTAGAGGAGGAGGGGCTTCTCGAGGCGATACCGTCCGGCGGCTTTGCGGTCAGGTCGTTCTCCGAGCGCGACGTCTTCGATGCCATCGAGGTGCGCGGCGCGCTGGAAGGGCTGGCGGCGCGGCTGGCGGCGGAACGGGGCGTCCCCGCCGACGACCTGCTGCCGATCCGTGACTGCCTCGCCGAACTCGACGCCGTGGTCGAGCAGTCGCACGCCGGCACCGATGCGTTCCCCGCCTATGTGGAGTTGAACGCCCGTTTCCACCGGTTGCTGCTGGACCTCGCCGACAGCCCCAGCGTCGCCCGACAGGTCGAACGCGCAGCGACGCTGCCGTTCGCCTCGCCGAGCGCCTTCGTCAAGGTGCAGGCGGAACTCCCGGAGGCCCGCACCGTGCTGACCGTCGCGCAGGACCACCATCGCTGCGTCATCGACGCCATCGAGGGGCGGGAGGGAACGCGGGCCGAGGCGATCATGCGCGAGCACGCCCGGCTCGCCAGCCGCAACCTGCGATTTGCCCTGCGCAACAAGGCTGCCTTCGAGCTCATTCCCGGCGCGGCGCTGCTGCGACGGCGCGGCAGGACGTGAATTCAGAACGAACCAACGAACAGGAGGAACGCAATGCAGAGAACCACACCGCCCTACCGTGCCGACCACGTCGGTTCGATCCTGCGAACCCAGCCGCTGAAGGAGGCCCGCGCGAAGCGGGAGGCCGGCGAAATCTCCGCCGAGGACCTGACGGCGGTCGAGGATCAGGAGATCCGCAAGATCATCGCCAGGCAGGAGGAGGTCGGTCTGAAGCTCGCCACCGACGGCGAGTTCCGTCGTTCCTGGTGGCACTTCGACTTCCTGACCCAGCTCGACGGTGTCGATCTCGTCGTGGGCGAGAAGAAGATCCAGTTCCACGGTATCCAGACCAAGGCGCACAGCCTGAACATCTCCGGGCGGGTCGGTTTCAGTTCCCATCCCTTCGTCGATCACTTCAAGTTCGTGAAGGACAACACGAACGTCATGGCGAAGATGACGATCCCCTCGCCGTCGGTGCTGCACTTCCGGCTGGGGCGGAATTCGATCAGCCGTGACATCTATCCCGACATCGACACGTTCTTCGCCGACACCGCCGCGGCCTACCGAAAGGCCGTGAACGCGTTCGCCGCCGCCGGCTGCAAATACCTGCAGCTCGACGATACGGTCTGGGCATATCTGTGTTCGGCCGAACAGTGCGAGCAGGCCCGCGAACGCGGAGACGATCCCGACGCGCTGCCGAAGATCTATGCGGACATGATCAACCATGCGATCGCCGAGCGTCCCGACGACATGGCGATCACCATGCATGTCTGTCGGGGCAATTTCCGGTCGAGCTGGATATCGGAGGGCGGCTACGAGCCGGTCGCCGAGGTGATGTTCAACGAGGTCGATATCGACGGATACTTCCTGGAGTACGATACCGACCGGGCCGGCGGCTTCGAGCCGCTGCGCTTTATGCCGAAGGGCGACAAGCAGGTGGTGCTCGGCCTGATCACGTCCAAGTCGGGAACCCTGGAAGCCAAGGACGACGTCAAGCGGCGGATCGAGGAAGCCACCGAGTTCGTCGACCTCGAGCAGTGCTGCCTGAGCCCGCAATGCGGCTTCGCCTCCACCGAGGAGGGCAATATCCTGACGGAGGATCAGCAGTGGGCCAAGCTGCGGGAGATCGTCGAGCTTTCGGAAGAGATCTGGGGGTGAGGCGAGCGTGACAGACGGATCGTGGTCGCCGGGCTCGATGACCGGCGATCACGGCCGCCACCGGCCATGACGCCTCGTCGCTATCACTCTCCAGCCGCAGCGTTTCCCTGTGTGTCTCCCAGCGCAGCGGCGACGTCTCCTCACTCGAACATGGCCCCCAGGATTTCGTTTGGTTTCTGGTTTTCCCAGACAATGACGTAGCGCCCGTCGGACAACCCGACGACGTCGGATCGGCGCGATCTTCGGTCCTCGACGGGTATGTAGTCGCCGATAGGCTCTCCTGCGTCGTCAACACGCACGGCACGAACGAAAGTGCGGTTCTGGCTATATTCTTCAATCTCGGTCCACGTGAGAACGGCGCCGCCGTCGGGTGTGGGCGCGATCGCGGGAGATCCTATCGGCAGTTCCATGGAATCGACGGTTCTTGCCGGACCTATCGGGCTCCCCTCGGAATCAAATATTCTTATGCGTGTGCCGCATCCAAAGATAAAATTGTCCGCCCCGAAGCTTGAAACAGATATGTCGTAACTGTAGCATCGCAGATCAAGAGGAAATTCACCGCCAAAACGGCTCCCGTCTCGATTATAAATCTGTCCAAACGAATATTTTTCTTCGTTTGTATAGACAAAAACAAATTTTGATCTCCGGCCGAAAGCGGCAACATCAAAGGCGTGCCGGTCTTTCGTCGGGCCGTATGCAGGAAACGGGTCGCCCCTCTTCGATCCACTCCTGGTGAAGAGTTGCCCGTAAGCAGTATGCCAGTGATTGCCCTTCCGGTCGGTATCGCGCCCGATCCATCCGACGACGAAGCGTCCATTCGGCAGTGCCACGGCAGTCAGCGATTCAACAAAGTCACTGAAGCCATCGTTGATCTTGAACTGCGATCCGAGTGGCTGGCCCCTGCCGTCGAAGAGTTGACCGAACACTCTGTACCGATCAGCGTTCTGGCCTGATTTGCTGATCCAAACGATCACAAATCGCCCATCATCCAGGTAGGCGATCGCCGGAGAGAACGCATAGCGACGGCTCCCGCCGACCCGGAACTCGCCACCGATCTTCATTCCCTTCTTGTTGAAGCGCTGTGCAAACACCTTGCGGTCTTTGAACTGCCACACGGAGAGGAACCGGCCGTTGGGTGCGCTACTGATCCCTGGACTGGCCTGCCATCCCTTGGAGGTCGTATTCACCGGAAATGTCGGTCCGATCTTGTCCGCGAAAGCGGAGGCCGGGGAGAGCAGCAGCGCAGTCACCGCCAATAACAGGTACGGCTTTCCAAGCATCAACGGCTCCTCCCGGATATCGAACTGACACAGCGACAATTCACCCAAGCCAAACAGAAGTATCTGCTGGCGCAACGGGACGTGGTCCATCCGGCCTTATCGTAGGATCTCCAGGAACTGGTCTCAACGGCAACCTGAATTCACGGGCGGATAACGGCCGGATTGTGAACAACCAGCCATACCAACCGATCCGGCTCCTTGCCGGTCACCCCGTGATCTCGACCTCCAGGAAGCGCATCTCGCCCGGGCCGTCGTTGATGACGTTGTGCTCGACGCCGACTTTCCGGGCGTAGGGGATGCCTTGCGTCAACTCTGCGGTCGATGACGTGCCGTCGGGCATTTCGATCTTCAGCGTGCCGCTGACCAGGGGCACCACCACGTAGTCGTGCTCGTGTACGTGCCAGCCGGTTTCGGCGCCGGGATCGAACGCCCATTCGGTCGCCTTGACCCGCCCGTCGTCGATGCGAACGGTGGGTCTCGCCTGCGGTCTTGCCATCTTCTGTCTCCGGAACAGCACTGCCCACGCGATCAAATGGCGTCCCCGTCGGGTATTGCGGATCGCAGTGGGGTATGGATGAATACGGGCACGTTTTGTGTATCATATCACAAACAACGCCGTGACTGCCCGTTCCGACTGTGGGCATTCGCTTGTCCGGTATCAAGGAGGCTGCCATGAGCGCGAAAGTCGATCCGATCACCCTTTCCGTCGTGCGCGGCGTTCTCGAAACGACTCAGCGCGAGATGACCGTGACGCTCGAGAAGACCGCCCGTTCCAGCGTATTCAACCTCGCCCACGACTATTCCAATGCGCTGTTCAACCACGTTCCGGAAATGATCCTGCAGGGCCAGGACATCCCGATCCATCTCGGCGCGCTGATCGCTGCGATGAAGGCGGTTGCCGGGTTCTTCGGCGACGATATCAATCCCGGCGACGTGATCCTGCACAACGACCCCGACTATGCCGGCAGCCACATCGTCGACGTGTGCATGTACAAGCCGGTGTTCTATGATGGCGAGCTGGTCTTCTGGACGGTATGCAAGGGGCACGTGACGGACTGCGGCGGCCCGGTGCCGGCCAGCTACAACCCGGATGCCAAGGAAATCTATGCGGAAGGCCTGCGCATTCCCCCGGTCAAGATCTGGGACCGCGGCAAGCGTCGCGACGATGTCCTCAACCTGATCTTCTCCAACATGCGCGCCCGGCGCGACCAGGAGGGCGACTTCAACGCGATGCTTGGCGCCTGCCAGATCGGCGAGCGCAACCTGCTGGCGCTGCTCGACAAGTACGGCGTCGCGGAGGTCCGCGCCTGCATCGACGAACTGATGGCGATGGCCGATCGGCACATGCGCTCGCTGATCGGCGGCGTCCCGGACGGAACCTATGTCGGCGAGGCGATGCTGGAGGATGCCGGCCACGGGTTCGGCGACATCAAGATCACGGCGACCGTGACGATCAAGGGCGACAACGCCGACATAAAGATCGACAGCCCGCCCCAGATTCCCTACTTCATCAACTCCTACGAGGGCAATTCGCACTCTGGCGTCTACCTGGGCATCATGATGTTTGCGCAGGTGCCGCCGCCCTACAACGAAGGCCTCTACCGCTGCTTCACGCTCGACATGGGCCCCAAGGGAACCCTGTGCAACGCCAAGATTCCGGCGCCGCACGTCAACTGCTCGACGACGCCGCTCGAGACGCTCGCGGATGCCGTGCGGGTGGCGCTCGAAAAGGCCGCGCCGGACCGGGTGTCGGCATCCTGGGGGCACGCCAACGGCTGCAACATCGCCGGCTGGGACACGCGGCACGACGAGGAATACGTCACCATGGTGCTGGCATCGATCATCTCCGGCGCCGGCGCCTCGCCGCATCAGGACGGCTGGCACGCCTGCGGCCCGCAATGCGCGTTCGGCGCACTGGAGTCCGGTGACATCGAGCTGCTCGAATTCTCCTATCCGATCATCATCCACCGCTACTCGCTGATGACGGATTCCGGCGGTGCCGGTTACTACCGCGGCGGTTCGGGAACGTGCTGGCACGTCGAGCCGATCGACAAGCCGATGATGTTCATCGCGTTCGGCGAGGGCCGTCGGATCCCTGCGATGGGGGCCAAGGGCGCGGAAAGCCATATGATCGACACTAAGGTCGGGCGCATCGAGATCTATCGGGGCGGCGATACCGAAACCGTCAAGAAGAACGCCATCATCACGGTCAATCCCGGCGAGAGCATCGCCAATCACAATCCCGGTGGCGGCGGCTTCGGGGACGCTTACGAGCGTCCCGTCGAGAAGGTCCTGAGCGATGTGCGCAACGGTCTCGTCTCGATCGAGGGCGCCCGCGAGGACTACGGCGTGGTGATCGACGACGCAGCTAGCCTCAAGGTCGATCACGCGGCGACCGAGGCCCTTCGCGGCAGCATGGCCGCCTGAGTCCCAAGGCCTCACCCAACCGTTCAGCGCGGCGGGCCGCACAGGCGGCCGCTCCGGGCCCAATTGACTATCAGGAGGAATGAATGCGGTCGAAATACAGGCTCGGTGTGGATGCCGGCGGCACGTTCACGGATTTCGTGCTGGCCGACGCCGGCGGCGGGATGCGGCTGTTCAAGACGCCGTCGACGCCGCAGGATCCCACCGCCGCGATCGCCAACGGGCTGGCGCTGATGTCGGAGGAACTCGGCGAGCCGATCCGCGATATCGTCGCCAATTGCGACCTGTGCATCAACGGAACGACCGTAGCGCTGAACGCGCTGCTCCAGCACAAGGGAGTGAAGGTCGGCCTGATCTGCACCGCAGGCCACGAGGATTCCCAGGAGATCCGGCTCGGCCACAAGGAAGACGGGTACCGCTACGATCACAACTATCCGCCGGCCACCCAGCTGGTGCCGCGCTATCTGCGCCGGGGAATCCGCGAACGCATCATCTCGAACGGCACGGTTCGCACCCCGCTCAGCGAGCAGGACGTGCGCGACGCGGTCGAGCTGTTCAAGAAGGAGGGGGTCGTCGCCGTTGCGGTGTCCTTCGTCTGGTCGGTGCTCGACAACAGCCACGAGCGGCGCGCCGCGGAGATCGTCCGCGAGATGGCCCCCGACATGTTCGTCTCGATCGGCAGCGAGATCTATCCGCAGGTGCGCGAGTACACCCGGACGTCAACCACCATCCTGAACGCCTATCTGGGACCGATCCTGCGGACATACGTGGATTCCGTCGACCGGTATTTCCGCAGCATGGGCGCGAAGTATCCGGTGCGCTACTACCAGTCGAACGGCGGCCTCGGCCTTGGCTCGGCGGTATCCGGACGGGCCGTCTACGCGATCAATTCCGGCCCCGCCTCGGCGCCGCGCGCCGGCCTGTTCGTGACCGAGCCCTGGGGCGACCAGAACGTCATAACCGTCGACATGGGCGGCACCTCCTTCGACATCACGCTGACCAAGGACGGCCGCACCAATATCTCCAAGGGCATCGACTTCCAGCGCTATCGGCTCGGCGTGCCGATGATCCAGGTCGAGACGCTGGGGGCCGGCGGCGGCTCGATCGGCTGGATCGACTCGCTCGGGCTCCTGCAGGTCGGACCGCAGAGCGCCGGTGCAGATCCCGGGCCGGCCTGCTACGGCACCGGCGGCACCGAGCCCACCGTGACCGACGCCAACGTCGTGCTCGGCTACGTCAATCAGGAGGCACTGCTCGGCGGGCGGATGCCGATCCACCGCGACAAGGCGTTCGAGGCGATCAAGACGCATATCGCCGATCCGCTCGGCATCTCCGTGGAGCGGGCCGCCTACGGCATCTTCACCATCGTCAACAACAACATGGTCAACGGCATCCGTCGCGTCTCGGTCGAACGCGGCTACGATCCGCGCGACTTCGTGCTCGTCGTTGGGGGTGGCGCCTCATCGGCGCACATCTGCTCGCTGGCCGACACGATGGGCATCGCCAAGGTGGTGATCCCCAAGCTCGCCTCGGTGCTGTGCGCCTACGGGCAGGTCATCTCGGACGTAAAGTACAACTACATGGCCGGTCATCCGGCCCGGCTGGACAGCGACGAGCCGCTCGCCCGGATCCACGATCTCTATGGGAAGATTGAGGAGACCGGCATCGCCGACCTGAAGGATGACGGATTCGAGGACGACCAGATCGTGATCTCGCGCAGCGCCGACATGCGCTACGTCGGGCAGGTGCACGAATGCACCGTCGAACTGGGCGACATGGAGTTCAACAAGGAGAACCTTCCCGCGATCATCGACGCGTTCCACCGTCGCCACGAGGAACTGTTCACCTATTCCGAACGCCAGAGCACGGTGGAACTGGTCAATATCGAAAGCACCATTTCCGGCCGCGTCGAGAAGCCGAGGCTGGCCACCATTCCCGCAGGGGGCAACGTCGATGCGGCGGTGACCATGCGCCGTCCGATGATCTTCTCGGCCGACGGGACCACCATCGAGGCGCCGGTCTACGACGGTGCGAAGCTCGGCGCCGGAGACGTCGTTGCAGGTCCCTGCGTCGTCGAGGAGGAGACGACCACCATCGTCGTCGAGCCGGGCTGGCAGGCGAGCCTGCACGAGAGCGGATCCTACGTCCTGGCCCGGGCGGTATGAAGCGCCCGCCCGCGGCCGGGGGCGTTCCAGCTCAGGCGACCGGCTCTTTCCCGCCCGCGGCCGGCGTCGCGTCCTTGACGGCGGGACGCCCGGTCGACAGGTAGATGCCGACCAGCATCAGGCCGAGCGCTATCCAGAACGCCGTGCCCGGCCGTTCGGCGAACAGAATCGCGCCCCAGCCGATTCCCGACAGGACCGCCAGGTAGTTGAACTGCGCGAAGAACGTCGGCCCGGCGCGGCGGATGATTTCGAAGAGCAGGACGAAGAAGGCTGCATTGATCGCTCCGGCGAGCAGGACGGGCACGACAGCCTGCGCCGCCGGCGCCGAGGGCAGTGCCCAGGCACCGGCGAACGCCATGATCGGCAGCACCACCACCGCCGAACCGAGCAGCACGCCGGCGGCCATCGTGAGCGAGGCGGTCGCCGGCGGGCGCAGTACGCTCGCCGCGACGTTGGACAAGGCGAAGAACACCGGCGCCAGCAGGGCCAGCAGGAACCAGCCGGTCGCGTCGCCGCTGCCGAGTTCCGATCCCGGCGAGACCAGCACCGCGACCCCGGCAAGCCCGAAGACGACGCCTGCAAGCGCGCGCCAGCGAAACGCCTCGATTCTTGCCAGGATCGCAAACATCAGGGTGAAGACGGGCGACAGCGCCAGCACCAGGGTGGTGGCGGCGGCCGGAAGGTGCGGCGCGACATGGGTGAGCAGGGTGATCGGCAAGCCGACGACGAAGGCGCCGATCACGAGATAGGACACGATATGGCTTCTCGTCGGCTTCAAGTCGAGACCGCGCAACAGACCCGCGACGACGAGCACGATGCCGGCGATAAGCGATTGCGCGAACACGAAGGTCAGCGGCGACCAGCCCGCCTCGGCGGCCAGCTTGTTTGCCGAGAACACACCGCCGTAGATGAGGGCGGCGACGAACAACATCGCGACATTGGTCATTCCGGTCGACAAGGCGTCCCCCCGATCTTCCCTTTTCCGAGGGCGACGCGCTTGGCGGCCTCGCCCGACATTTCCGACACAATCCGCGCGCCCGAGAAAAGCGGTCCCTGCGCTTCCTCTCAGGCTGGCGAAGCTGCATCTGGTATGTGATAGTCTATATCGATATCGGCGCCGGGGATATCGCCATTGTCCTGAGCCCTTCCGTCGACGACGGCCTGGCACTCGGTCGTAGATCTGGCCGGTACGCCGACATCCGGGCAAGGATTGGGAACAGGGGGCCTCAGTCACGGGATGATCTACGAGAAGCCGGAATTCCGACCGGGGGGCGATCGCAACATTCTCGTCTATCTCGGCGACGAGATGAGCTTCGACCTCAATTTCCTGGTCCACACCTACGCGAGCAAGATCCGGGACGCTGAGATCGACGGGCTCGTGGAACTCATCCCCGAACTGGCCTCGCTGCTGGTCAGCTACGATCCCGACCGGATTTCCTACGACGACATCACGAGGGAACTCGCCTCGATCCGCGGCGGCATCGGCGGCCTTACCGGCCTCGAATTGCCGAGCCGGATCTTCTACGTCCCGGTGCTCTACTTCGATCCGTGGACGGCCGAGTGCGTCGAGGACTACTGCCGGACGATCAGGGACAAGGAGCGCGATGCGGACCTGATGGTGCGGCTGAACGGTCTCACCGACCGCCAGCAGCTCGTTCGCGTCCACTCCGGCACGGAGTACTGGGTCGCGGCGCTCGGCTTCTGGCCAGGGCTTGGCTCGTTCCTGCCGCTCGATCCGCGCTGCCACCTGACGGCGCCCAAATACAATCCGCCGCGGACCTGGACGCCGAAGGGCACCGTGGGAATGGGCGGGTCGATCACCTGCATCTATCCTGACCGGACCCCGGGCGGCTACCAGATATTCGGCATGAGCCCGATGCCGATCTGGGATCCCGATCAGAGGCTTGAAGCCTTCGCCGACAGCCTCGCGCTCTTCAAGCCGGGCGACCGGGTCCGGTTCGTCCCGATCGGACGCGAGGAGCACGACTACATCGCGGCCAAGGTCGCCGAGGGCACCTACAAGCATCCAGACGTCGGCTACCAGAGCTTTTCGATCGATGCATACCACGACTGGATCGGTAGGCTCGATCCGCAGGAACGGTTCTGAGGGCGCGCGATGTTCGAAGTGATCAATCCGGGTCTCGAAACCTCGGTCCAGGAGCTGCCTGGGCGCATCGGGTACTGGGAGCAGGGGTTTCCGCCGTCCGGCCCGATGGACATCTGGTCGTTCCGCCTGGCCAATCTTCTCGTCGGCAACGCGCGCGAGGCGGCGGCACTGGAGTGCCAGTTCCTCGGGCCGGCGCTGAAGTTCCACGATGCGACCGTCATTGCCGTAACCGGTGCGGACATGAAGCCAACACTGGATGGCGAGCCCGTACCGATGTGGGAATCGGTCGCCGTCTCGTCCGGCCAGACGCTGGAGCTTGGGCCGGCGCTGCTCGGCGCGCGTGCCTACATCGCGGTCGCCGGCGGGCTGGACACGCCCCAAGTGCTGGGATCCCGATCCACCTTCCACATGGCCGGGGTCGGCGGCATAGACGGCCACGCGATCCAGGCGGGCCAGAGGATCGAGACCGGTGTGCCCGGGTCGGACGCTTCTGCCGGAAAGCGAGTCAAGTCAGACGCCCGCCCGACGATCGACAATCCGCGCAGGTGGGACATCGAAGTCGTGCCCGGGCCGAACGACGACTGGATCGATGCGGAGGGGCAGCGGCGGTTCCTGGAGAGCGACTGGAAGCTGCTCGCCAAGAGCAATCGCACCGGCTTCCGGCTGGAGGGGCCCGAATGGAGCTTCACCGACCGGGCGACGAACAAGCGGCCGGAGCACGGCCAGGATCCCTCGAACATTCTCGATCACGGCTATCCGTTCGGGTCGGTCAACCTTGCCGGCCAGACGCCGATCATTCTGGTCAACGACGGACCGAGCACCGGCGGCTTCATCAACCCCTACACGGTGATCACCGCGGCGTTCTGGAAGCTGGCGCAGTCGCTGCCCGGCGACGTCTACCGGTTCAGGGCGGTCACGCTGGAAGAGGCGCAGGCGCTGCGGCGCGAACTGGATCTGCGGTGCAGGCCAGAGAGCCTCGAGGCGGCCTGACCGGCCGCCTACGACTCGAAGACCGACGGCTGGTGGGCGATGAAATCGCCGGCGGCGAGTATGTCGTTGCGAATGGCCTGACGGGCTGCCGCCGGGTCCCGCACGGAGAATGCGGCGAGGACGGCGCGGTGGTTGTCCTGCAGACCCTCGACCAGGTCGAGGTCGTGGAAAAGAACGTTCAGCGTCGGGCCCACCTGCACCCACAGCATCCGGATCGTCCGCAGCAGGATCGGTGCGCGCGCGGCCTCGTAGATTGCGAAATGAAAGGCCTCGTTGGTCGACAGGTATCCCTTGAGATCCTGCTGCGCGATCGCACGGCTCATCCGGTCGATCAGCTGTTCGAGCTTGCGTATGGCCGCCGGCGTGATGTTGGCCGAGGCCTTTTCGGCGGCCAGCCCCTCCAGTTCGGCCCGCGTGTCGCGCAGGTCGAGGAAGATGTCCCGCGTGATGCGGGGAATGCGATAGGACCGGTTCGGCTCGGCGATCAATGCGTTCTCGGCAACGAGCTGCTGCAGGGCCTCGCGAACCGGCGTCGGGCTGGTGCCGAAGGCCTCGGCCAGTCCACGAACCGTCAGAGCCTGACCCGGCTCGAAGGTTCCTTTCATTATCGCGGCGCGCAATTCGGTATAAACCCTGCCGCGCAACGTGTCGCGGGATACCCCTTTCAACGTACCGGCCAAGGTCATGCTGTTATCACCCTACGTAAAACCTGCCGGTTGACCTTACGGTCGTGCGCCCACGGCCGAGTCGATCTTCCTGGCGAACGTGACATCGTCAGCTGTTATGAAATTGTCGTGCAACACCGACCGCGCTTATCGCGACTTACTGGTGCTGCGCAAGTAGAAAGCAACCTTTCCATAATCAAGCCTGCCCGACGCCGTCGCGGGTCAGTTCGTCCCGGATTTCGGCGATGCTCCTGGCCAGTCTCTCGACGCACTGCGCGATTTCATCGCGGGAGATGACGAGCGGCGGCGAGAAGGCAAGGGAATCGCCGTTGGGCAGCGCGCGGGTAATAAGTCCGTGGTCTAGAGCCTTGGCGGCAATCCGGCCCGCGACCTTCAGCGAGGGGTCGAACGGCTTCTTCACGGCGGGATCGGGCACGAGTTCGACCGCCGCGATCAGCCCGACGCCGCGCACTTCGGCGATCATCGGCTCTCCCTCGAAGGTTTCGCGCAGCAGTTCCTGCATGTAGCGGCCCGTCTCCGCCGCCCGCTGATCGAGCTTCTCGGCTTCGATGATATCGAGGTTGGCGACGGCCGCGGCGCAGGAAACCGGATGAGCGGTATAGGTGTATCCATGGCCGAAGACGCCAAGTTCCTTCGACCCCTCCATGATCACCTGCCACATCGGTTCCGACACCACCGAGGCCGAAAGAGGCACGTAGCCGCTGGTGATACCCTTCGCGATGGTGACCATGTCGGGCTCGATGTCGAAAACCTGAGACCCGAACATCCGGCCGAGCCGTCCGAAACCGCAGATCACCTCGTCGGCGATCAGCAGCACGTCGTGCTTGCGGAGGACCTTCTGCACTTCCTCGAAATAGCCCTTCGGTGGCACGATCACGCCGCCCGCGCCCATCACCGGCTCGGCAATGAAGGCCGCCACCGTGTCCGGCCCCTCGCGTTCGATCAGCGCGTCCAGTTCCTCGGCACAGGAACGCGAGAATTCCTCCTCGCTCATCCCGGGCTCGGCATTCCAGTAGTAATGCGGTGTGGCCGTATGCAGGATGCGGTCGACGGGCAGGTCGAAGGCATTGTGGAGGACCGGCAAGCCGGTCAGGCTGCCGGCTGCGACGGTCACCCCGTGATAGCCGCGCTTTCGGGCGATGATCTTCTTCTTGTTCGGACGGCCGCGCAGGTTGTTGTAGTACCAGACCAGCTTGACCTGCGTGTCGTTGGCGTCCGACCCCGACAGGCCGAAGAAGACGCGCCCCATGTCGCCGGGCAGCATTCGCTTCAGGCGATCGGCAACGTAGGCGGCCGGCTCCGTCCCCATCGAGGCGAAGGAGTGATAATAGGGAAGCTGCCGGATCTGCCGGTCCACCGCCTCGGCGATCTCGGTTCGCCCGTAGCCGATGTTGACGCACCACAAGCCGGCGAGTGCGTCGATGTATTCGCGGCCCTGGCGGTCCTTCAGCGTCACGCCCTCTCCGCTGACCATGATGCGGGGACCGGTTTCCATGTGCTGCGCAAGTGCCGTGAACGGATGGAAGACGCTCTGCTTGTCGAGTTCCTCGACGGACAGATTGTGGGTCGGCTGCACTGACATGTGATCCTCCGCGTCTGCATTGGGCGCTCTGCCGTCGCCATGCAGATGTGATATCAAATCTTTCCCGGATGTGATATCAAATATCGTTCGCGGCGCGCGCTCGGCGTTGACAAGCCGGGCGCCCGATGCGTGACTAGAAGGGGGGCACGACCGTGGTCGGTCGTGCTGCGCCTGATCCAGCAGGGAGCGTGGGACAAAAATGGGTATCAGATACGAAAAAGCATTGCTCGCCGGAGCTGCCGTCATGATGGCGCTCGGCGTGGCGACGACCGCGAATGCGGCGGACAACTGGTTTCCGATCAAGGTTTACGACGCGTCGTCGGGCTCCAATGTCGAGACCATGTACGAGCCGGTCGAAAAGGCCTCGAAGCCCTGGAATCTGTGCGTGCTGTTCCCGCACATGTAGGACAGCTTCTGGGTGGCAGTCGCTTATGGCATCGTGGAGGAGGCCAAGCGGCAGAACGTCAACATGACGCTTTACGAAGCGGGCGGCTACGAGAACCTGCCCCGGCAGCTTTCGCAGTTCGACGACTGCCTGGCGGGCGGTGCCGATGCGATCATCGTCGGTGCGATTTCCGAAGCCGGGCTGGCCAAGAAGTTCGAAGAAGGCATCGCCGCCGGCGTCCCGGTCATCAGCACCGTCAATCCGGTTTCCGAGGCCAAGACCACGGCGAAGATGTTCGTCGAGTTCGACACCATGGGCGAGCAGACCGGCACCTACCTCAAGGATTACCTCGGCGACAATGAAGCCAAGGTCGTGAATTTCCCCGGTCCCGCAGGATCCGGCTGGGCCGAAAGCTTCAACGACGGCTTCAAGCGGGCCATCGAAGGCGCGGACCAGGTCGAGCTGCTCGACGAGAAATTCGGTGATTCCGGTGTCGCGGTGCAGATGCAGCTGATCCAGGATGCCCTGCAGGCCTATCCGGAGATGAACGTGATCTGGGGAACGGCACCGACCGCCGAAGCCGCGATCGCCGCCGTCGCCGAAGTCGGCCGCGAAGACGAGATCCTGATCATGTCTTCCTACGAGAACCAGGCGATGCTCGACGCTCTCAACCGCGGCGACATCCTCGGATTTGCGACGCAGTATCCGGTGCTCGAAGGCCGCGTGGCGATCGACATGGCCGTGCGCGCGCTGGAAGAAAAGCCGCTCATGGAGTTCGTCAAGCCGATCCCGGACATGATCGCCAAGGACTCGGTCGACAAGATCGACATGAGTCTGGTGCTTGCGCCGGCCGACTGGAGTCCGGTTTATTCAGTGGAAGCTGAGTGAGCCTGATCCCGCGTTCGGCGGAGTGCCGATGAACGAAGTTGCGAACGCCACGAAGACGGCGCGGCCCCCGGCCGCGCCGTCCGGCGACCAAAGTCCGCTTCTGGAGATGCAGGGCATCTCCAAGGGGTTCCCCGGAGTCCAGGCCCTGGACGCGGTGGATTTCGACCTGCGCCGCGGCGAAGTGCACGTCCTGTTCGGCGAGAACGGGGCGGGAAAGTCGACGCTCATCAATGTCATAGCAGGCACATTTCCCCCCGATGCGGGTGCGTTCCGGTTCGAGGGCCGCGAGGTTCGCGGCCTGACCCCGCATCAGGCCCGCGTCATGGGCATCAGCCCGGTGTTCCAGGAATTCTCGCTGGTCCCAGACATGACCATCGAGGAGAACCTGTTCCTCGGCCGGGAGATCACCACGGGCGGCGTCCTCAACTCGCGGTCGATGATGCGGCGCGCGAGGGAAGTGATCGACGAACTCGGCTTTCATCTCGATCCCAAGAAGAAGGTCCGTGAGCTCTCGCGCGCGCATCAGCAGATGACGGAAATCGCCAAGGCGCTGATGGGCAACGTCCGCCTGCTGATTCTCGACGAGCCGACGGCGTCGCTGACTGAAGCCGAGACCGTGCGCCTGTTCGGCCTGATCGACCGGCTGAAGCACGAGAATGTCGGCATCATCTACGTCTCTCACAGGATGCGGGAGATAAAGCAGCTCGCCGACCGCATCACCGTGCTGCGCGACGGCCGGCTGATCGAGACGCTCGACGCCGACGGCGTCAGCGAGAACGAACTGGTCGAGCTGATGACCGGCCGCAAGATCGACGTGCTGTTTCCCGCCATCGAACACAAGCCCGGCGAGACGCTCCTCAATGTCGTTGACCTCACGCTGGCCGATCGCAGCGTCGAAGGAGTCGACTTCCACGCCCGCGCCGGCGAGATCACCGGTGTGGCCGGGCTCGTCGGCTGCGGCAAGTCGGAGCTGATCCGGGCGATCTACGGGCTCGATGACATCGAAGCCGGCCGCATCGAGATCGACGGTGCATCGTATGCCCATCCCACGCCTGCCCGCAGCCTCAAGCGGGGCATCTGCTATTTTCCTTCCGACCGCGTCGTCGAGGGACTGGCGCTCAATCGGCCGATCCGCGAGAACGCATCGATGGCGGCGCTCGACCTGGCCCAGTTCGCCCGTCTGCGCGTCCTACAACGGGCCAGCGAGCGCCGGGCCATCCAGGAGATCGTCGACAAGCTGCGGCTGCGCCCGCCGAACATCGAGCGCATCGTTGCCAACCTGTCAGGCGGCAATCGCCAGAAGGTGATGCTTGCGCGCGGCCTGACCCGCGAGACGACGCTGTTCCTGTTCGACGAGCCGACGGTCGGCATCGACGTCGGCGCCAAGATCGAAGTCTACGAGCTCATGAAGCAGCTCGTGGAAGCTGGCGCGGCGATCGTGCTCGTGTCATCCGAACTGCCGGAGGTCCTGAACCTCTCGAATCGTCTCTACGTGATGCACCGCGGGCGCATGGTCGCCGAGCTGACCGGCGATGACATCAACGAGCAGGCCGTGCTGTCCAGCTTCTTCCAGGACGAGAGAGAGGTCGAATCCGCGTGAGGGGGCAATGAACGTACGCATCCTGCAAGCGCAACCCCATCCGGAAACGGGGTTGGAACGGGCGTCCCGGGTGGCGGCCACCGTCGGCCTGCTGCCGATACTGCTCGTGCTGATGGTCCTGTTCATGGCCGTCGTCGAGCAGAAGTTCTTCGGCATGAACAACCTGTTCAACGTGCTGCGCAGCACCTCCTTTCTGGCCATCATCGCGGCCGGGCAGATGCTGGTCCTGATCGTCGGCGGCTTCGACCTGTCGGTGGGCGCCGTCATCGCGCTGACCAGCACCGTCATGGCCAAGGCGATGGCGCTGCTGTCTGCGGCGATGCCTGATCAGACGGCTGCCGTGATCATTCTGGGCGTCCTTGCCGGCCTCGGATGCGGGGTATTCATCGGCCTCATCAACGGGCTCTGCGTCGCGTTTCTGCGTATCTCACCGTTCATGGTGACGCTGGGCACGCTGTCCATCGCAACGGGCATCGGGCTTCTCCTGACCAACGGCATTCCGGTCTACGGAATGCCGGACGTGTTCGTGAAGGAATTCGGCCGGGCGCTGTGGTTCGGCCTGCCGGCGACGGTCTATGTGGCGGTCGCCCTGATCGCCATCGTCTGGTTCATCCAGCAGAGGACCAGGCTCGGTCGATACATCTACGCCATCGGCGGCAACCTGCAGGCGGCGACCGTCTCCGGCGTCCCGGCCACGGGCTACCTGGTCCTGACCTACGTGATGTGCTCGGTGCTGGCGTCGATCACCGGCATCCTGATGACGGCGCGTCTCGGCTCGGGCCAGGCGACGATGGGCGGTAACGTCATGATGCTGCAGTCGATTGCGGCGGCCGTGATCGCCGGAGTGAGCCTGCGCGGCGGCATCGGCCGGGTGGAGCTTGTCGCTCTGGGGGCCCTGTTCCTGTCGATCCTGACCAACGCGATGAACCTGTTGCGGATCGACAGCAAGATGCAGCTCGTCGTGCTCGGCATCATCGTTGTGGCGGCCGTCGCCCTGGACGAACTGGGCAAGCGGAGGCGGGTCCGTGACTGACGCAGCCCGCAACCCCGCCGAAGCAACCACGTTCCTGACCCGAGCGACGCTCATCCAGGCGCTGCTGCCGATCGCCCTGGTCCTGATGGTGCTCGGCTTCACGATCTTCGAGCCGCGGGTGATCTCGGCCGACAACCTGCTGAACATCACGATCCAGGCCAGCTATCTGGTGATCTTCGCGACCGCCCAGATGGTCGTGATCCTGACGCGCGGCTTCGACTTGTCGCTCGGCAATACCGTGTCGGCCGTCAGCGTCACCAGCGCCCTGGTGATGACCGGCATGGCCGGGGCGAACGGCGAGTCGGTCGCGACAGCGATCTTCCTCGGTGTCCTGATGGGGGCCGGCGTCGGGCTTGCGATCGGCCTGTTCAACGGGTTCGCGGTGGCCTGGCTCCGCGTCAACCCATTCGTCGCGACGCTGGGCAGCTTCAATATCGCGCTCGGGATCGCGACCATGGCCTCGGACGGCCGCCCGGTCTTCAACGTGCCCGACGAGTTCAGCAGGCTCGTCTACTCGGGGACGGTTCTCGGCATCCAGATGCCCATCATCCTGGCTGCGGCCGTGCTGGTCGTCATCTATTTCCTGCTCAACTACACGGTCTTCGGACGCTCGCTCTACATCCTCGGCGCCAATCCCCGCGCGGCAACGGTGGCCGGACTGCCGAGCCGCCGCTACCTGATGATGGCCTACATGCTCTGCTCGCTGATTGCCGTCGTCGGCGCGCTGATGCTCACCGGCCGGACCGGATCGGGCGAGCCCAATCTCGGTGGCAACCTGACTCTGGAGAGCATCGCCGCAGCGGTGATCGGCGGCGTCAGCCTGCGCGGAGGCCTGGGCGGCGTTCAGTCGTGCATCCTCGGCGCCCTCTTCATCACGGCGCTGTCGAACGGCATGAATCTCACGCGGGTCGATGGCTACGTCCAGATGATCGTGCTGGGCTGCGTGATCATCCTGGCGATCTTCCTCGATCGCCTGCGCACCTCACGGATGTGATGCGGCGGTCGAGGGCTGCAGAATTCGGGCGCATCTCCGGATCGCCCAGGGGAACGAATGGAAGGAGAGGTCGATGACGGTCATCAACTGCGACATGGGCGAAGGCTTCGGGCTCTACAAGATCGGCGACGACGCCGGCCTGATGCCGCTGATCAACGTCGCCAACGTCGCCTGCGGCTTCCACGCGTCCGACTTCAACCACATGCGCAACACGGTGAGGCTGGCCAAGGAGAACGGCGTCAAGGTCGGCGCCCACCCCTCGCTGCCGGATCTTCAGGGCTTCGGCCGCCGCGAGATGAAGATTTCCCGCGAGGAACTCGCCAACTGCCTGATCTACCAGATCGGTGCGCTGAAGGGGTTCCTCGACGCCGAGGGCATGACCCTCAACCACATCAAGCCGCACGGCTCGCTCTACGGGATGGCCGGCCGCATGGAAGACATCGCCCACGGCGTGTGCGACGCCGCCGATGTCTTCAGAGTGCCGCTCTACGGGATCGTCGGGACGCTGCACGAGAAGGTCTACGAGGCGCGCGGCCACACGCTGGTCTCGGAGTTCTACGCCGACCTCGACTACAATGACGAAGGCATGACGATCATTACCCGCGAGCACCATGCCGTCGATCCGAAAGTCGCCGCCGAGCGTTGCCTGCGCGCCGTGACCGAGGGCAAGACGACGAGCGCGAACGGCAAGGAACTGACGGTGCGCGCAGATTCAATCTGCGTGCACTCGGATACGCCCAACGCCGTGGAGATCGCGACCGCCGTTCGCGACGCCGTGAAGCCCTATCTCGACGCGGCGTGAGGCGGGCACGATACGGCAGCACGTTCGCCCGACGCCAACAGGATCAATCAGAAAAGAGTGCACATCATGAGCAAGCAGATCCTTTCGCCCCTGCCCGGGACGTTCTATCGGCGGCCTTCCCCCGACAAGCCGGTCTACAAGGAAGAGGGCGATACCGTCGCGAACGGTGACGTCGTCGGGCTGGTCGAGGTCATGAAGACGTTCTACGAGGTGAAGGCCGACGCCGACGGCAAGGTGGCGAAGTTCCTCGTCGAAAACGAGGATCCCGTCCAGGCCGGCCAGCCGCTGGTCGAGCTCGAGGGCTGAAGACCAGGGAGCCTGGCGTCGTGGCCATCGAAAAGCTGCTCATTGCCAATCGCGGCGAGATCGCCGTGCGCATCGTCCGGGCCGCGCGCGAGCTCGGCATATCCACGGTGCAGGCCCACTCGGCGGCGGACGCGGAGTCCCTGGCCGTCAGGCTCGCCGACGAGGCCGTCGAGATCGGTCCGCCGCAGGCTGCCAAGTCCTACCTGAACATCGAGGCGGTCGTCGACGCCGCGAAGGCGGCCGGCGCGGACGCGGTGCACCCCGGCTACGGCTTCCTGGCGGAGAGTTCCCGCTTCGCCGACGCGGTCGAAGCCGCCGGCATGGTCTTCGTCGGACCCCGAGGCGACACGATCCGCATGATGGGCGACAAGGTGGAGGCGCGGACCGCCGCGGCGAACGCGGGCGTTCCGACGATTCCCGGCAGTGACGGGCGCATCGACGATGTCGCCGACGCCAAGGCGCTTGCCGGGGCGATCGGCTATCCGGTGATGATCAAGGCGGCCGCCGGGGGCGGCGGACGGGGCATTCGGATCGCCCACGACGAAGGCGAATTCGAGCACTTCTTCCAGATGGCGCAGACGGAGGCGCAGTCAGCCTTCGGCGACGGCGGACTATACGTGGAAAAGGTGATCGAACGGGCCAGGCACATCGAGGTGCAGGTCCTCGGCGACGGCTCGGATGTGATGCATTGCTTCGAACGGGAGTGCTCGCTGCAGCGCCGGCGCCAGAAGGTGTGGGAAGAGGCGCCGTCCTCCGCTCTCCGGCCGGCCGAGCGGGACAAGCTCTGCGCTTCCGCCGTGGCGCTGGCGAAATCCGTCAACTATCGCGGTGCGGGCACGCTCGAATATCTCTACGACGACGCCACGGGCGAATTCTACTTCATCGAGATGAACACCCGCATCCAGGTGGAGCATCCGGTCACCGAATGGGTCACCGGCCTCGACCTTGTCGGCGAGATGCTGAGAATCGCCGGTGGCGAGCCGCTGCGTTTCCGCCAGGAGGACATCGCACTTCGCGGCCACGCGATCGAGGTGCGCCTCAACGCGGAAGATCCCGCCAACAATTTCATGCCTTTTCCCGGCATCGTCGGCACGCTCGGCGTTCCGGGCGGACCGGGCGTGCGCTTCGACACCATGCTCTATTCGGGCTACGCCATCCCCCCCTTCTACGATTCCCTGCTCGGCAAGCTGATCGTCTGGGGAGAGGATCGTGTCCATGCGATCGAGCGGCTCAAGGGCGCGCTGGCGGAACTCGAAATCGCCGGGGTGAAGACGACGGCGCCGCTGTTCAAGGCACTGGCCGAGGATGCCGATGTGAAGTCGGGCATGGTGCACACGCGATGGCTTGAGCGCTGGCTCGAAGACAATGCGTCCCGGCTGACCTGAGAAGAAATCGAGAGGGGGAGTCAAACGAGATGAGCATGAGATACTCCTTCGGCGGCGACGAGCACGTCTTCGTCGAGGTGAACGAGGAGATGTCGCTCGAGGCTTTCTTCAAGTCCCTGTCGATCACCAACGCGGTGCGCGAGGCGAACATCAGGGGCGTCACCGAGATCTGCCCGGCCAACGCCTCCTTCCAGATCAAGTTCGACCCGGACGTCATCAAGCCCGACGACATGATGGCCGAACTCAAATCGCTCGAGGCAGCGGCAGAAAAGGCGGAAGCTCGCATCGAAACGCGCATCATCGAGGTTCCGGTCTTCTACCAGGATCCCTGGACCCACGAGACGCTGATGCGCTTCCGGGAGCGCCATCAGGATCCGAATTCCTCCGACATCGAATACGCCGCCCGCATCAACGGCTATGACACGGTAGACTCCTTCATCGAGGCGCATTCGGGCGCCCCCTGGTTCGTCTCGATGGTGGGCTTCGTGTCGGGCTTGCCGTTCCTCTACCAGATGGTCGAGCGGCAACGGCAGATCGAGGTGCCGAAGTACCTGCGTCCCCGCACCGACACGCCGAAGCAGACGGTTGGTATCGGCGGGTGCTTCGGTTGCATCTATTCGGTGCGCGGCGCCGGCGGCTACCAGATGTTCGGCATCACCCCGATGACGATATTCGATCCGACGCAGGAGACGAATTACCTCTCCGACTTCATGGTCTTCTTCAGGCCTGGCGACATCGTCAAGTGGAAGCCGATCGACCGTGACGAATACGATGCGACGCTCGCTGACGTCGAGGCGAACCGGTTCACCCCGCGCATCCACGACGTCACCTTCGACCTCGAGGAGTACGAGAAGGACATCGACGGCTACAACGCCAAGCTGATGGAGGGCCTCTATGGGAATTAACGTCATCAACCCGGGGCTCGCCACGACAATCCAGGATCTGGGACGGCCCGGCTACTACCATCTCGGCATCCCGGTCGGCGGCGCCATGGACCGGTTCGCGCTGCATTGCGCCAACCTGCTGGTGGGCAACGACGAGGGCGCGGCCTGCCTGGAATGCGTGTTCATGGGGCCGGAGCTCGAGTTCACGGAAGACGCGACCGTCGCCGTCACCGGAGCGGACCTGCCGCCGAAAGTCGACGGCGAAGTCAAAGAGACCTGGACCTCGTTCAAGGTGAAGTCGGGACAGGTGCTGTCCTTCGATTTCCTGAAGTCCGGCGCGCGCGCCTACATCGCCGTGTCCGGCGGAATCGACGTTCCTGTCCAGCTCGGAAGCCGATCGACATATGCCATCGGCGCGCTCGGCGGCTACCAGGGCAGGGCGATCGCCGCCGGCGACACGCTGCCGCTCGGCTCGGGTGCCGGCGCGGCCGAGGGGCGCAGCGTGCCCGCCGACATGCGCCGCATGCCGAAGGGGCCGGTGGAGCTGCGCATGCTGCCGGGCCTCTACTGGCACCGCATCACGAAGGAAGCAGGCGAGCACTTCTTCGACGATACCTGGAAGGTGGCGCCGGAATGCGACCGGATGGGCTACCGCTTCCGTGGCGGTCGGCCGCTCGACTTCGTGTCTCGCGAGCAGCCCTTCGGTGCCGGTTCTGATCCCTCCAACATCGTCGACGCCTGCTATCCCTACGGTTCGATCCAGGTGCCGGGCGGCACCGAGCCGATCGTGCTCCACCGCGACGCGGTGTCGGGGGGCGGCTACTTCATGCTCGGGACGGTCATTTCCGCCGACATGGATCTGATCGGCCAGATGCAGCCGCACACCGAAACGAAGTTCGTGTCCGTGGAGATGGATGCTGCGCTTGCGGCCCGGCGGGAACGGCACGAGGCGTTGCAGAAAGTACGCGACGTGCTCGCCTGAGCATGGCGCTACTCGCCCGCTCGACGCGGGACGGGGAGAGGTGCGCGCAAGCGGTAACCTGTTTGTAGCGATGGATGCTCCGTCGCGGTGAGGAGTCTCGGTTGTGAACTGGATCGGAAAGCCGCTTCGCCGCAAGGAGGACCAGAGGTTCATCACCGGCGCCGGCACCTATGTGGCCGATGTCGCTGCACATCTCTACGGAACCGCCCGACTGCACGTGGTCCGCTCGCCTCAAGCAAGCGCGGCCATTCGCTCGATCGACATCGACCGGGCCCGCCAGCAGCCGGGCGTGCTCGACATATTCACGGGTGCCGATCTCGATGCGGCCGGCATCGGCACGCTGCCCTGCGCCTGGCCCGTCGACAGCAGCGACGGCACGCCGATGGCCGCGCCTGCCCATCCGGTGCTCGCGACCGAACGTGTGATCCATGTCGGCGATCCGGTCGTCGCGGTCGTCGCGGAGACCCTCGCGGATGCAGAAGCCGCAGCGGACCTGATCGAGATCGACTACGAGACCGGCGCGAGCCAGACTGATCTCCGGACCAGCCTCGCGGCGGACGCGCCCCTCGTCCATGCCGGCTCCGGCTCCAACCTGTGCTACGACTGGTCGCTGGGCGATCCCGGCAAGGTTGACGCGCTGCTGGCCGGTTCGGCGCACGTGGTCGAGCTGGACCTGATCCAGAACCGGGTCAATGCAAGTCCCATGGAAACCCGGGGGACGATCGGGCTCTACGAGCGCGGCCGTGACGAATACACGCTCTTTACGTCCAACCAGAACCCCCATCCGATCCGCGTCATGCTGTCGGCCAGCACGCTGAAGATCCCGGAGGAGCGGATCCGCGTCATCTCCCCGGACGTCGGCGGCGGCTTCGGAATGAAGATCTATCACTACAACGAGGAAGTGCTGGTCCTGTTCGCCGCCAGGCGCATCGGTCGCCCGGTCTGCTGGATCGCGACACGTTCGGAGGCCTTCCTCGCCGATACCTACGCACGCGACCACGCCACCAGGGTTCGCCTTGGTCTCGACGCCGATGGCAGGTTCACGGCGCTGCAGGTCGACACCATCGCCAACATGGGCGCCTACCTCTCCACCTTCGCCCCGGCGATTCCCACCTTCTTCTACGGCAATCCGTTTCCCGGGCCCTACGCGCTACGGGACGTGCACGTGCGGGTCCGTGCGGCGTTCACCAACACCACGCCGGTCGATGCATATCGCGGCGCCGGGCGACCGGAGACGACCTACGTCCTGGAACGGATCGTCGACATGGCCGCCGACAAGCTCGGCATGGATCCGTTCGAGCTGCGGGCGAAGAATCTGATCCAGCCCGAGCAGATCCCGTATCGCACGCCGTTCCTGTGGACATACGACTCCGGCGATCTGCCCAAGGCGCTGTCGACCGCGCGCGAGATTGCCGACCTTCCAGGCTTTTCCCAGCGTCGGAAGTCCTCGGAGGCGGCCGGCCGGCGCCGCGGCCTCGGCGTCGCCTTCTACATGGAGGCATGCGGCATGGGGCCCTCCGAAATGCTGATCGAGCAGGGCTGTGGCGGCGGCCAGTACGAGGTCGCCGTCGTGCGGGTCAGTCCGACCGGCGGTATCACCGTGCTCACGGGCAGCCACACGCACGGCCAGGGCCACGAGACCGCCTTCGCGCAGCTCGTCGCGGAGGAGACGGGGCTCGACCCGGCCGACATCGAGATCGTCCACGGGGATACGGCCAGGGTGCCCTACGGCATCGGTACGTACGGATCACGCTCGCTTGCGGTCGGCGGCAGCGCGCTGATCGGCTCCACCCGCAAGGTGGTCGGCAAGATGAAACGCATCGCGGCCCACATGCTGGAGTGTGAGCCCGAAGACGTGGAACTGCATGACGGCGTGTTCAGTGCGCCGCCGCGCAACCGGACGCTCACCTTCGCCGAGGTCGCAGGCCGGGCATATGCGCCCGCCGGGTATCCCGACCGGCTCGAACCGGGCCTTGAGGAAACGACCTATTTCGACCCGGAGGCGTTCACGTTCCCGTACGGCTGCCACATGGTCGAGGTCGAAATCGATCCGGATACGGGTTCGGTGCGCGTCGATCGCTATCTCGCCGTCGACGACTTCGGCCGGATCGTCAATCCGATGATCGTCGAGGGACAGATCCATGGCGGTGCCGCGCAGGGCATCGGGCAGGCATGTCTTGAGGGGTGCCGCTACGATCCGGAGTCGGGTCAGCTGCTGACGGGATCGTTTACGGACTACGCGATGCCTCGCGCCAGCGACGTTCCGGCGATCGAATTCCATTCCTTCGAGACCGTCTGCACGACCAATCCGGTCGGGGCCAAGGGTTGCGGCGAGGCCGCCGCGATCGCCGGGCCGGCGGCGGCGATCAATGCGATCTGCAATGCCCTGAACGATCTCGGCGTGCGGCACGTCGACATGCCGGCGACGCCGCAGGCGGTCTGGGACGCGATACGGGCGGCAACCCACGCAGATGGACCTTGACGGACGGGTCCGGATCACCAACACACTTGGTTTGTTAATCATCGACGCGAAGCGGGAGACTGTTACATGAGTGTAGCTGCGACACGGGGATCGACACTGGCGGGAGCGCTCTGGCCGGCCGAAGGGGCCATGGGCATCGCGCGCGGCGTTCTGCTCGCGGTGGTGGGGTCGGCCTTGCTGGCTATCTCGGCGAAGGTGCTGGTGCCGTTCTGGCCGGTACAGATGAGCATGCAGACGTTCGCCGTCCTGGTGATCGGGGCAGCCTACGGTCCTCGCCTCGCCGGCGCGACGGTCGCGCTGTACCTTGCCCAGGGCGCAATGGGCCTCCCGGTCTTTGGCCTGGGCTCGGGCCTTGCCTACCTGATGGGACCGACCGGCGGCTACCTGATCGGCTTCTTCTTTGCCGCCATCGTCGTCGGCCACCTCGCCGAGCGCGGGTTCGATCGGCGCTGGTCCACCGCCCTTGTCGCCTTCCTGATCGGCGACATCATCATCTTCGCCTTCGGCCTGGCGTGGCTGACGGGGCTGATCGGCTTCGAGAAGGCGCTCGCCGGCGGATTGCTGCCGTTCCTGCCGGCAGAGGCGCTGAAGATCGCGCTGGCGATGGCCGTCCTGCCGATCGCCTGGAAGGTCGTTGGCCGCAAGGGCTGAACCGCACACGGGCGTCGGGCAGACCGAGCCCGTTCCTCACATCCGACTGCCCCCGGGAGGCTCGCCCCCGGGGGCATTTTTGTGTTCCGAGACCCTGCCGAAGCCCCATGCGTTTCGTCGCGCGAGAACTCTGCTCACGGACGGACGCCCTTTCGTTGCCCGCCCGCTGGCCACTATCTGGGCAGCGGCCGAAATCCGTTGCTCAGGAATTGCGCAGCCGGTAAATTTTTGACCGGCCGATAAAAGAAAATGCCGGTTCGCCTCGATTGGCACGGTTCTTGTGTGCGGCTTTACTTGGCCAGGAGCGGCAGCCGCCGCTCCTGGGCTGCAAATCGGAGGGGAGAAAATCAGATGAAGTCGGGTTGGAATCCAACGCGCCGCGCAGTCTTGGCTGCCGCAGCGCTTGCGACTGGTTTCGCGCTGTTCGGGACATCCGCCATGGCCGATCCGATCAAGGTCGCGGCCATCTACACCGTGCCGGTCGAGCAGCAGTGGGTCAGCCGCATCCACAAGGCGCTCAATGCCGCCGAGGAGCGCGGCGACATCACCTACGAATATTCGGAGAACGTCGCCAACACCGACTACGAGCGCGTCATGCGCGAATATGCCGAGCAGGGCAGCGACCTCGTCATCGGCGAGGTTTTCGGCGTCGAGCGCGCGGCGCGCAAGGTTGCCGCCGACTATCCTGACATCGCTTTCCTGATGGGATCCTCGTTCGGGCCCTCGCAGCCCAACTTTGCGGTGTTCGACAACTTCATCCACGAGCCGAGCTACCTGACCGGCATGATCGCAGGAGCGGCGACGGAATCCGACATCATCGGCATGGTCGGCGGATATGCGATCCCCGAGGTCAACCGGCTGATGAACGCCTTCATGGAAGGCGCCCTGTCCGTCAATCCCGACGTCAAGTTCCTCGTGACCTTCATCAACTCCTGGTACGATCCGCCGAAGGCCAAGGAAGCCGCCTTCGCCATGATCGACAAGGGGGCCGACATCCTCTACGCGGAGCGCTTCGGCGTCTCGGATGCCGCCAAGGAGCGCGGTGTCAAGGCGATCGGCAACGTCATCGACACCGCCGCCGACTATCCCGGCACGATCCTGGCGAGTGCGCTCTGGCACATGGAGCCGACCATCGACAGGGCGATCGCCGCGGTGCAGGATGGCAGCTTCGAGCCGGCCGACTATGGCCAGTACAGCTACATGGGCTACGGCGGCGGTTCGTTCGTTGTCGACGAGTCGCTTGCCTCCGCTGACTCGGTTGCCGCAGCCAAGGAAAAGGAACAGGAGATCAAGGATGGCCTGTTCCGCGTCAACGTCAACGACGCCGAGCCCAAGTCGACGATGTGAGGCCCACCCGGCGCCTTCGCGCCGGGTCCCTACCCCGACCCTCCTCCACAAGGGGGAGGGAGCGAGTGCCGCGTGGTCCGCGGTTCCGACCCATATAGGCGTGGTCGCACAGGGCTGCACGATTTCCCCTCCCGCTCGTGGGGAGGGCAGGGGACAGGCGGCTCGCGGCAGCGGGCCGATAGTGGTTGCCGATCGGGAGGAGGGGGAGCCGTTCCGATGACTGCAGCGATTGCCGGCGCGCCGGGCGCGCCCGTCGTGCTGGCGCTGCGTGGCGTCACCAAGCGCTTCGGCCCGCTCGTCGCCAACGACGCGATCGACCTCGAACTGAGGCGTGGGGAGATCCTTGCGCTGCTCGGCGAGAACGGCGCCGGCAAGACCACCCTTATGAACGTCCTGTTCGGCCACTACGTCGCCGACGCAGGGGAAGTTCTCGTCGCCGGGCAGGACGGCACACTTGCGCCGCTGGAGGAGGGCTCGCCTCATGCCGCTCTCGCCGCCGGAATTGGCATGGTCCACCAGCACTTCACCCTGGCCGAAAATCTTACCGGTCTCGAGAACATCGTTCTGGGAACCGAGCGCAGCCTGAATTTCGGCCTCTCCAGGGGGCCGGCGCGGCGCAAGGTCGCCGACCTGATGAAGCGATCCGGCCTGACCGTGGATCTCGACGTGCAGGTCTCCAGGCTGACCGTCGGCGAGAAGCAGCGCGTCGAGATACTGAAGGCGCTCTACCGGGACGCCCGCATCATCGTCATGGACGAACCGACGGCAGTGCTGACGCCGCAGGAGGCCGAAAGCCTGTTCGGGACGATCCGGTCGCTGGCGGCGGCAGGCCTCGCGGTGATCTTCATCGCCCACAAGCTTGCCGAGGTGCTGGCCGTTTCGGACCGCATCGCCGTTTTGCGCGGCGGCAGGAAGGTCGGCGAGTTGGAAACGGCGCGGGCCGATCGCCGCAAGATCGCCGAGCTGATGGTCGGCCGCGACGTCCCGGCCAGCCGCCGTACTCCGCGCGACCCGGGTGCCCCGGTCCTCGAACTGCGCGCCGTGGTGGTTGCCGGTGCCGACGCCCGCAAGTCCCTGCACGGGGTGAGCCTGACGGTCCGCGAGGGCGAGATCGTCGGCATCGCCGGGGTTTCCGGCAACGGGCAGGCCGCGCTCGCCGGCGTGGTGGCCGGCCTGGATGCGCCGACGTCCGGCGAAATGATCCTGTACGGCGAGAAGATTGGCCGTTTCGATCCGCGCCGGTTTTCCCGCGCCGGCATCGCCCGCATTCCCGAAGACCGCCACCATGACGGCGTCGTCGGCGCGATGACCGTGGCCGAGAACATCGCCATCGAGGAGGTTCGCGAGCCGGCGTTCCAGACGGCCGGTTTCCTGAAGCGCGAGTCGATCCGCGCCAGCGCCGTGGAGGCGATCGAGAGCTACGACGTGCGCTGTCCCGGTCCGGATGCGCCGTCGCGCCTGCTGTCGGGCGGCAACATCCAGAAGCTGATCCTGGCTCGCGTTCTCGACCGCGACCCTCGGCTGGTGCTGGCCAACCAGCCCACGCGCGGCCTTGACGTCGGGGCCCAGACCGAGGTGCACCGCAGGCTCCTCGATGCCCGTCAGCGCGGCGCCGGCATCCTGCTGATTTCCGAGGACCTCGACGAACTGATGATCCTCTGCGACCGGATCGCCGTGATCCACAACGGCGCCCTCAGCGAGGCGCTGCCGACCGAGATGCTCGACCGCGGCACCCTCGGCCTGATGATGGCCGGCCACGACGAGGCTGCTGCATGATCGAATTCAGCGCAAAACTCTCCGCTCGTCATCCCGGCCGCAGCGGAGCGGAGAGCCGGGATCGGAGTGCCACAGGAAGTCCGGTGGCTCTCCGATCCCGGATCGGCCATGCGGTCGTCCGGGATGACGAAAGAAGGTCTGCGTTGTTCAGAGCGACCGGCTTCTGCCGGAGGCATCTCCAATGATCCGCTTCGAGCCGCGGCCCGCGATCACGCCGCTTCGCGCCGTCTCCGTGCCCGTTCTCGCCGCGCTCGCGGCGCTGGTGCTGGCGGCTGTGCCGCTTGCCTTCGCCGGGGCGCCGATCCTGTCGGCCTACGGGCTGATGGTGAAGGGCGCCTACGGCTCCTTGTTCGCCTTCTCCGAGACGCTGACGCGCACCACGCCGCTGATCCTGACCGGGCTCGCCGCCGCCGTTGCGTTCCGGGCAAAGCTCTGGAACATCGGCGGCGAAGGTCAGCTCTACGCCGGCGCGCTTGCCGCCGTCGCAGTCGGATCGGGGGCGTTTTCGGGACCGGCCTACGTGATGATCCCGACGGTGGTTGCTGCCGGCGCGGCGGCCGGCGCGCTGCTGATGCTCGGCCCGGCGCTTTTGAAGCTGCGCTTCGGCGCCGACGAGGTGGTGACCACGCTGCTGCTCAACTTCATCATGCTGCTGTTCGTCCAGATGATGCTGGAAGGCCCCCTGAAGGATCCGATGGGGCTCGGCTGGCCGCAGTCGTCCCCGATTGTCGACGAAGCCGTCCTGCCGCCGCTGATAGCACGCATGCGGGTACATTCCGGACTGCTGATCGGTCTCGTCATGGCGATCGTTGTGCACGTGATGATCCGCTACGCGGTCTGGGGCTACGAGATCCGCGCGGTCGGGGAGAATCCGTCGGCTGCCCGCTACGCCGGCATTCCCGTCTCCGGCACCATCGTCCGCGTCGCGCTGATCTCCGGCGGCCTTGCCGGTCTCGCCGGCGTTGGCGAGGTGGCCGGCCTCAAGGGCTATCTTACCGCTGACCTATCGCCCGGCTTCGGCTATGCGGGCATCGTCGTCGCGATGCTCGCTGGGCTGTCGCCGCTCGGCGTGGTGGTCGCCGCGCTGTTCGTCGCCAGCGTTTTCGTCGGCGCCGACTCGATGAGCCGGGCGATCGGCGTCTCCAGCTATCTGGCCGATCTGGTCGTCGCCCTGTCGCTGCTTTGCGTCTTGGTCGGTGGCTTCGTCGTCCGCTACCGCATCCGCTGGATCGGCCGGCATCATGCGCACGGCGCAGAAGGGTAAGCGATGGTGAAGTTGGTCGAGCGACAGGCCGAGCCGACAGGCCGCGTACCCCCCTCTCCATCTCTCCCCCACAAGGGGGGAGAGGGCCGGGTGGCGCATCCATCCGTCGAACGTCACTTGCGAGGGGATTGCTGCTCCATCAGTGCCGAAGTGTGGCCGCGCGATTGGCGCCTTGCTCCGCGGCGGCGACCGGAGGACGCCGTCCAACCCGACGCGCCCCCCGGAGCCGCCTGATGGAAATCCTCGAGATCCTGATCACGGCGAACTTCTGGGCGGCGGCGGTCCGCATCGCCAGTCCGTTGATCTTCGGCGTCCTCGGCGCGTTGATCTGCGAGCGGGCCGGCGTGCTCAATCTCGGCATCGAGGGGATCTTCACCGCCGGGGCGATGGCGGGCTGGATGGCGGTGTGGCTCGGCCTGCCGCTGTGGGGCGGCGTTCTCGTCGCGGCGGCGACCGGCGGCGTGTTCGGGCTGCTTCACGCGGGGCTGACCGTCCCGCTCGGGCTGTCCCAGCACGTCTCGGGGATCGGCGTCACGCTGCTCGCTTCCAGCCTCGCCTACTTCACTTACCGCACGGCGCTGCCGGACGTCACCTCGCCGCCGCGCATCGTGCCGTTCCAGCCGCTCGACGTGCCCATCCTCTCCGATATCCCGTTTCTCGGCCCGGCCCTGTTCAACCAGACGGCCCTTACCTGGCTCGCCTTCGTTCTGGTCGGCGTCGTGGCCTACGTGCTCTATCGCACCCCGCTCGGCCTTGCGCTCAGGGCCGTCGGCGACAACCCGGCCGCGGTCGACGCCCAGGGACTCTCGGTCTACGGACTCAGGATAGGGGCCGTGGTGGCCGGTTCGGCGCTGATGGCGATCGGTGGCGCCTTCCTGACGATGTCCGCCTTCGATGCCTTCTTCTTCGGCATGGTCAACGGCCGCGGCTGGATCTGCATCGCCCTCACCGTGTTCGCCTCCTGGCGACCGGGCAAGGCGCTGATCGGGGCGCTGCTGTTCGGCGCCTTCGATGCGTTTCAGGTGCGCCTGCAGACCGAGATCGGGTCCTTCCTGCCGGGCCAGGTCTTCCTGATGCTGCCCTATGTGCTGTCGATCGTGGCGCTGGTACTCGTGGCGCGAAAGGCGGATTATCCCAGGGCTCTCCTGGTACCGTGGTTCAAGGGGCAGAGGTGAGGGAATGGCTTTTGACTTGATCGTCCGCAACGCGAGCCTGCCCGACGGGCGCAGCGTCATGGACATCGCCTGCGAGGGCGGCAAGATCGTCGCCGTCGAGACGGGAATTGCCGGGGAGTTCGGGCGGGAAATCGATGCCGGTGGCTATCTCGTGTCGCCGCCCTTCGTCGACCCGCACTTCCACATGGATGCGACGCTGTCGCTGGGCATGCCGCGCCTCAACCAGTCCGGCACGCTGCTGGAGGGCATCGCCCTGTGGGGCGAGCTCAAGCCGCTTCTGACCCACGAGGCGGTGATCGAGCGGGCGCTGCGCTATTGCGACCTCGCCGTCAGCCAGGGGCTGCTGGCAATCCGCACGCATGTCGACGTCTGCGACGACCGGTTGCTGGCGGTCGAGGCGCTGCTGGACGTGAAGAAGACCGTTTCACCTTACATCGATCTCCAACTCGTCGCCTTCCCGCAGGACGGCTACTACCGGTCGCCAACCGCCGCGGCGAACCTGGATCGCGCTCTCGACATGGGTGTCGACGTGGTGGGCGGCATACCGCATTTCGAGCGCACCATGGCCGACGGTGCGCGCAGCGTCGCCGCGCTCTGCGAGATCGCGGAAAAGCGTGGCCTGCTCGTCGACATGCACTGCGACGAGACCGACGATCCGATGTCGCGGCACATCGAGGCGCTGGCCTCCGAAACCCACCGCCTGGGCCTGCAGGGCAGGGTGAACGGATCGCATCTGACCTCGATGCATTCGATGGACAACTATTACGTCTCCAAGCTGTTGCCGCTGATGGCGGAGGCCGGGGTCTCGGCGACGCCAAATCCGCTCATCAACATCGTTATCCAGGGGAGGCACGATACCTATCCGAAGCGGCGCGGCCTGACCCGCGTGCCGGAGATGCGCGCGCAGGGAATCGAAATCGCCTTCGGGCAGGACTGCGTGATGGACCCCTGGTACTCGCTGGGCAACGGCGACATGCTGGAAGTCGCGTCGATGGGCCTGCACGTCGCGCAACTGACGAGCCGCGAGGACATGCGATGGTGCTTCGACCGCGTGACGAAGGGCGGTGCGTCGGTGATGCATCTGGACGGCTATGGGCTGGAAGCCGGCTGCAATGCCGACATGGTGCTGTTGCAGGCGGCCGACCCGATCGAGGCGATCCGGATGAAGGCGACGCGCCTCGCCGTGATCCGCCGCGGCAAGGTGATCGCGCAGACGCCGGCTCGTGTGGCCACACTCGCCCTGGACGGCCGACCGGATGTCGTCAATCCGGCGGATTACGCGCCCAGCGACGCCGGCATGTAACCGGTCGCACGCTCACCCAGGGGAGGGCATTCAGGATTTGACCGTTTGATAAAAAATTTTGAACGATGGGGCGAATTGTGCCAAGCTTTTGATTGAGCAGCAGGAAGATCCGGAGACGTGCCGCCGCGGCCCCCAACGCGGGCACGCCGGGTCCGGGTCTGTGGGAGGTCTCCCGGCTGCTCGCACAGGAGGAGGACGCGAATGGCATCGAGCCCGCATGTCGACGCACCCGACGTCGCCGCCGGCCGGCTGACGGCCGACGACTACACGAGGAACTTTTCCGATCTCCATCCGCCTCTGACCCGGCACGAGGCTTTCGTCGAGGCCGAGCGCTGCTTCTTCTGCTACGACGCGCCGTGCACCGTCGCATGTCCGACCTCGATAGACATTCCGCTCTTCATCCGCGAGATCGCGACTGGCAACCCGACCGGCTCCGCCAGGACCATTTTCTCCCAGAACATCCTCGGCGGCATGTGCGCCCGGGTCTGTCCGACCGAGACGCTCTGCGAGGAAGCCTGCGTGCGCATGGAGGGCGAGGGCAAGCCGGTCAAGATCGGCGAACTGCAGCGCTATGCGACCGATCACTGGCTGACCGAGCAGCCTGGCCAACCGTTCCGTCGTGCGGCCTCGACGGGGAAGCGCATAGCCGTCGTCGGCGCCGGACCTGCCGGTCTTGCCTGCGCGCACCGCCTCGCGGTGCACGGCCATGACGTGGTGATCTTCGACGCCCGTCCGAAACCCGGAGGGCTGAACGAGTACGGGATCGCGTCCTACAAGACGGTCGGGGGCTTCGCCCAGCGGGAGGTCGATTTCGTCCTGTCGATCGGCGGCATCACCATCGAGAACGACATGGTGCTCGGGCGCGGCTTCGCGTTGGCCGATCTTCGGAAAGACTTCGACGCGGTGTTTCTCGGCATGGGCCTGGGCGGCGTCAACGGCCTTGGCGTCGAGGGGGAGGACCTCGAGGGCGTTGTGGATGCGGTCGACTACATCGCCCGGCTTCGCCAGGCGCAGGACCTCGCGGCGCTGCCGGTCGGCCGCAGCGTCGTCGTGATCGGCGGCGGCATGACGGCGATCGACGTGGCGGTGCAGTCCAGGCTGCTCGGCGCCGAGGACGTGACGCTGGTCTATCGTCGCGGCCAGGAGCAGATGAAGGCGAGCGCCTACGAGCAGGAGCTCGCCCAGACAAGGAGCGTGCTGATCCGCCACTGGGCCAGACCCGTGCGGATCATCGGCGGCAACGACAACCATGTCCGCGCCGTCGAGTTCGAGCGTACCCGCGACGACGGCGGCAGTCTCGCCGGCACCGGCGAAACCTATGTCCTGCCCGCCGACATGGTCTTCAAGGCGATCGGCCAGACCTTCGAGCCGGCGCCGCTGAACGGGACCGGCGAGGCGATCGTACTGGAGGGCGGCCGCATCCGGGTCGACGGCGAGCGACGGACCTCGCTCGACGGTGTCTGGGCCGGCGGCGACTGCATCGCCGGCGGCGAGGATCTCACCGTCGCGGCCGTCGAAGACGGCAAGGTCGCAGCGGAATCGATAAGCCGGGCTCTCGGGACCCTTGGAGCACAGAGATGAGCACGCTCGAAGGTGGCGTTGCCGAACTGTATTCGGCCTATGACGTCCTCGACAGGATCAAGACCGGACTGGCCGAAATGGGGTACTCCTCCGCTCCGGTTCCGCTCGACGTCCTAAAGCCTGTCGACGAGTTCCACATCGGCGGTGCCCAGGCGACCGACTACCTGCTCGGCCAGCTTGATCTCGATTCCGGAACCCGGGTGCTCGATATCGGCTCCGGCATCGGCGGGGCGGCGCGCATGATCGCCTCCAGGTTCGGGTGCCCGGTGACCGGTATCGATCTCACGCCGGCCTTCGTCGACACCGCGCGCGAACTGACCGAACTGTGCGGCATGGGAGCAAATCCGTCGTTCCAGGTCGCCAGCGCTACGGCGTTGCCGTTCGACGCCGCCTCCTTCGACCTCGCCACCATGCTGCACGTCGGAATGAACATCCCCGACAAGGAAGCGGTCTTCGCAGAGGCCCGACGCGTCCTTCGCGCAGACGGCGTCTTCGCCGTCTACGATGTGATGCGGATCGGCGACGGCGAACTGACCTTTCCCGTGCCCTGGGCGGATACGCAGAAGATCTCGGCGCTCGCCGGCCCCGATGTCTACAAGGCGCTCGCCGGCGAGGCGGGCTTCACGCTCGTCAGCGAGGAGAGCCGGCAGGCGATCGCGCTTGAGTTCTTCGAGAAGATCAGGGCCCAGGCGGCGGAGTCCGCGCCGCCGCCGCTCGGCCTGCACAACCTGATGGGGCCGTCGATCGGAGCCAAGATGAGCAACATGATCGCGGGAATACGGGCCGACGTAATCGCCCCGGTCCTGATGATCTTCCAAGCATCCGCGAACCGGGGGTGACCCGATGGCAAACCTGCAAAGCGAATTCCTCGGCATCAAGTCGCCGAATCCGTTCTGGCTGGCGTCCGCGCCGCCGACCGACAAGGAATACAACGTCGTGCGCGCCTTCCGCGCCGGATGGGGTGGCGTCGTCTGGAAGACGCTCGGCGAGGATCCGCCTATCGTCAACGTCAACGGACCGCGCTACGGCGCCGTTCACGGGCCGGACCGGCGGCTGCTCGGGCTCAACAACATCGAGTTGATCACCGACCGCCCGCTGCACGTGAACCTTCAGGAGATCAAGAAGGTCAAGCGCGACTGGCCCGACCGGGCCCTGGTCGTGTCGCTGATGGTGCCGTGCGAGGAGCGCAACTGGATCGACATCCTGAAACTCGTGGAGGACACCGAGGCCGACGGCGTCGAGCTCAACTTCGGCTGTCCGCACGGCATGTCCGAGCGCGGGATGGGATCGGCGGTCGGCCAGGTGCCGGAATACATCGAGATGGTGGCGCGCTGGTGCAAGGCGAACACCCGCATGCCGGTGATCGTCAAGCTGACGCCCAACATCACCGACATCCGCTACCCCGCCCGTGCCGCCAGGCAGGGCGGCGCCGATGCGGTGTCGCTGATCAACACGCTCAACTCGATCATCGGCGTCAACCTGGACAACTTCGCGCCGATCCCCGAGATCGACGGCAAGGGCAGCCATGGCGGCTACTGCGGCCCGGCGGTCAAGCCGATCGCGCTCAACATGGTCGCCGAGATCGCCCGCGATCCGGAGACGGCGGGACTGCCGATCTCGGCCATCGGCGGCATCACCACATGGCGCGACGCCGCCGAGTTCATCGCGCTCGGCGCCACCAACCTCCAGGTCTGCACGGCGGCGATGACCTATGGGTTCAAGGTCGTCCAGGAAATGATTTCCGGCCTGTCGGACTGGATGGACGAGAAGGGGTTCGCCTCGATCGACGACTTCGCCGGCCGCTCGGTACCGCGGATGTCGGACTGGCAGTACCTCAACCTGAACTACGTCACCAAGGCGGTGATCAACCAGGACCTCTGCATCAAGTGCGGCCGCTGCCACATCGCCTGCGAGGACACCTCGCACCAGGCGATCACCCATATGGTCAACGGCAAGCGCCATTTCGAGGTGATCGACGAGGAATGCGTCGGCTGCAATCTTTGCGTCAACGTCTGTCCGGTCGAGGACTGCATCACCATGAAGCAGATCCATGGCATCGATCCGCGCACCCGCGAACCGATCCCGGAGGTCTACGCCAACTGGACGACGCATCCCAACAATCCCGGCGCGGTGAAGGAGGCGGCGGAGTAGCCGCGGCATAGTGTTCTTGATTTGTTCACAGTAACTCTATAGGCTCCGTCCTCCCCGGCAACGAAGGGCGGTTCTATGAAGCTGTACGGCGCTCCCCAGTCACGCACCTTCCGCGCGCTGTGGATGCTCGAGGAGTGCAACGCCAAATACGAGCGCGTCCTCGTCGACATCCGCGCAGGCGCGCAGAACACGGCGGCTTTCCACGCCATCAACCCGATGGAAAAGGTGCCCGCGCTGGTCGACGGCGAGACCGCCGTCGCGGAATCCGGCGCCATCTGCGCCTATCTCGCCGAACGCTATCCCGAGGCCGACCTTGCGCCCGGCATCAACGATCCGATGCGCGGCCGCTATTTCCAGTGGCTGTTCTTTGCCGGGAACTGCCTGGAGCCGGCAGTCACCCAGAAGGTGGCGAAAATAGAGGTTGCGGTGTCGACCGCGGGCTGGGGCAGCCACGAGAAGGTCGTCGACGTTCTCGACGAGGCGCTGGCGGACGGGCCGTGGCTGCTGGGCGAGCGCTTCTCCGCCGCCGACGTGATGATCGGCGCCGACCTCAACTTCCTGGTCCGCATGTTCGGCATGATCGAGCCGCGTCCCGCCTTCGAGAGCTATATCGACCGCTGCACGGCCCGGCCGGCATTCAGGCGCGCCGAGTCCGTTGAAGCAGACTGGAAGCCGGCCTGATCTATCGCGGCCTCAATCCCTCAAGGAATACGGTCAGTATCGTCGCGTCGGCCCCGGCGAGAGGATCGGCTCCGCCGCTGTCGCCGAGGACGGCGCGTACCTGAACGGCGAAGTCGGCATAGTGCTGCGTCGTCGCCCAGATCATGAAGATCAGATGGACGGGATCGACTTTGGCCAGGCGGCCTTCGGCGATCCAGTGGCGGATCACCGTCGCCTTCGCGTCGACCAGGTGCTTGAGGGGGCCCTGAAGGAAGCCGCCGATCGCCGGGGCGCCGTGCAGGATCTCGTTGGCGAACAGTCGCGACGCTTCCGGCATGTCGCGCGACATCTGCAGCTTGTGGCGGATGTAACCGGCGATCTCCTCGACCGGGTCGCCGCTCGCGTCGAGCTTCTCCAGCGGGTCGAGCCAGGTGGCGAGGATCCCCTCGAGGACGGCGCGATAGATGTCTTCCTTGCGGCGGAAGTAATAGAGCAGGTTGGGCTTCGACATGCCGGCCTTGCCGGCGATCTGGTCGATCGTCGATCCGCGATATCCGTACTTGGAGAAAACCTCCAGCGCCGCGTCCAGGATGACCTGGCGATTGACCGCCTGTATCCTCGTGCGCTGTTTCCTGGGCCTTCCGGTTACGGCAGCGTCCTGCGCCGTCGCGCTCACCGGCCCGTCTCCGCAATCCTGGTCACGCCGCGTCCTCCCGCACATCCGGCTTCGGCCGAATCCGATTCATGTCGGCTGTCTTATACATGAAACGTTCCCGCGGGCGGATGCCGGTCACGCCAGCGAGCGGATCGACGGCCGGCTCGCCGGCTGGGCGGTCGCGCCGATGCCGCGCAACACGATCTCGACAACGTTGCGCTTAGCTTCCTCGAACTGGTCGTCGCTCAGCGGCTTGCCGTCGTTCAGCGTCGAGATCTGGTGGCTGAAATCGGCGTAGTGCTGGGTCGTCGCCCAGATCATGTAGAGCAGGTATTCCGGATTGACCGGCGCGATCTTGCCGGCGTCGATCCAGCGCCGGATGACGGCCACCCGGGTATCGGTCCAGTCTCGCAGCGTCGTCTCCAGATAGTCCTGGATCACCGGCGCCTTGTGGATGATCTCGTTGGCCCACACCTTCGACCCCATCGGGTGGGCACGCGAAATATCCATCTTCTCGTTGATGTAGCGCGTCAGCGCCTCGACCGGGTCGTCGCTCTCGTCGAACGAGTTGGCCGACTGCAGCCAGATGTTGAAGATGTCGTCGACGACCTTGCGGTAGAGCGCCAGCTTCGTCGGGAAGTAGTAGTGGAGGTTCGCCTTGGGAATGCCGGCCCTCTCGGCGATCATCGCCGTGGTCGCTCCCTTGAAGCCGTATTCGGCGAACACCTCTTCCGCCGCCCGCAGGATCGCGGTCTCGTTCTCCCGCCGAATACTTCCCGGTTCCTGTTTCGGTTGTGCCGCCTGCCTGGGCATCCAGTGCAATTCCGGTTTAATTTTTGGTCTTGACCATCTGGTCAAGCAATCTTAGCGTTTGACTTGACCAACTAGTCAACTTTGGCAGATTTCGGCGGAAATGACAACAAAACCGTCGCGGTTCGTCCAGGAAGATCGGGAACAGGGGGGCATTGTCGGCTTGGGCCGCGGATTTTCACTGTGGTGCTGCGGCCGATGCACGCCGGTCCCGGCGCGGATGCGCCACCTGCGCATCATTGCCGGCCGGCGTCGGCATGGTCACTGTGCATTTTCGTCCCCCGGCCAAACCTGAAGGGAGGAGAATATGGACCGGATTGCCAATGCGATAGGCGGCACCGTGGCGCCGTCGCACAGCGCACGGGTCTCGCCGGTCTACAATCCCGCCACCGGTGAGCAGATCGCCGAACTGCCGCTTTCCGGGGCCGGCGATGTCGACGCGGCCGTCGCCGCCGCGAAGCGGGCTGCCCCCGGGTGGGGAGCCACCCCGCCGCTGAAGCGGGCGCGTCTGATGTTCAGGTTCAAGGAACTGCTCGACCGGCACGCCGCCGACATCGCCCGGTCGATCTCCCGCGAGCACGGCAAGACCCATGACGACGCCATGGGCGAGGTTGCCCGCGGCATCGAGGTGGTGGAGTTCGCCTGCGGCATCCCGCACCTTCTCAAGGGGGAGTATTCCCGCAACGTCGGCCCGGAGATCGACTCGTTCTCCGATCGCCAGCCGCTCGGGGTCGTCGCCGGCATCACGCCGTTCAACTTTCCGGCGATGGTGCCGATGTGGATGTATCCGGTGGCGATCGCCTGCGGCAACACGTTCGTGCTGAAGCCGTCGGAGCGCGATCCGTCCGCGCCGATGGTCGTCTACGACCTGTTTCGAGAGGCCGGGTTCCCGGACGGCGTCCTCAATATCGTGCACGGGGACAAGGAAGCCGTGGACGCCATACTCGATCATCCGGACATCAAGGCGGTGAGTTTCGTCGGCTCGACACCGATCGCCGAGTACGTCTACTCGCGCGGAACGGCGGCGGGCAAGCGCGTCCAGGCGCTGGGTGGCGCCAAGAACCACATGATCGTCATGCCGGACGCCGACATCGACAAGGCGGCGGACGCATTGATGGGAGCAGGATACGGCTCGGCCGGCGAGCGCTGCATGGCGGTCTCCGTCGCCGTTCCGGTCGGCGAGGAGACGGCAAACAGGCTGGTCGAGACGTTGATCCCGAAGGTGCGTGGCCTGAAGATCGGCCCGTCCACCGATCCGGACGCCGAGATGGGCCCGCTCGTCACCGAGCAGCACCTGAAGAAGGTGCTCGGCTACATCGACGCCGGCCTCGCGGAGGGCGCCGAGCTCGCCGTCGACGGCCGCGGCTTCAGGCTGCAGGGTTACGAAAACGGCTACTTCGTCGGGGGCTCGCTGTTCGACCGCGTGACGCCGGAAATGACGATCTACAGGGAGGAGATCTTCGGCCCGGTCCTGTCGGTCGTGCGCGCCGGCTCGTTCGGCGAGGCCGTCGATCTGGTCAACGCCCACGAATACGGCAACGGCACCGCGATATTCACCCGCGACGGCGACGCGGCCCGCACCTTCGCCGACTCCATCGAGGTCGGCATGGTCGGCGTCAACGTGCCGATCCCGGTGCCGGTCGCCTACCATTCCTTCGGCGGCTGGAAGCGCTCGCTGTTCGGCGACCATTCGATCTATGGGCCGGAGGGCGTACGGTTCTACACTCGGCTGAAGACCGTCACCACGCGCTGGCCCGGCGGCATCAAGGACGGCGCCGTGTACACGTTCCCGACGATGAATTGAGGGGAGAGGGATGGAACGTCGGACCGGGGCTCTCGATCGCGACGACAGGCTGCAACGCGCCGGTGTTCGCCGGCGCGCCCCCACCCCGACCCTCCCCCACAAGGGGGGAGGGGGCGCGAACTGCCGCCTGTCCCCCCGCATAGATCTGGTGGAACTGGCGTATCGCCCCTCCGGGAACGGATGCAGCATGGCTCCCTCCCCCCTCGCGGGGGAGGGTCAGGGAGGGGGCGCGAGCCGCAGGCGAGCGTTTTTGGCCTGCGGCACCGCGATTGCCGTCAGCAATACGAAAGGCATGACATGAGCGCACCGGCGGACAACCTTCGCATCAACGGCGACCGGCTGTGGGACAGCCTCATGGAGATGGCGAAGATCGGTCCCGGCGTCGCCGGCGGCAACAATCGCCAGACCCTGACCGACGAGGACGGCGAGGGCCGCAGGCTGTTCCAGCGCTGGTGCGAGGACGCAGGCCTCACCATGGCCGTCGACACGATGGGCACGATGTTCATGACGCGGCCGGGCACCGATCCCGACGCCGCCCCCGTCTATGTCGGCAGCCACCTCGACACCCAGCCGACCGGCGGCAAGTACGACGGCGTGCTCGGCGTGCTCGGCGCGCTGGAGATCGCCCGCACCCTCAACGATCTCGGGCTGAAGACGAAGCATCCGATCGTCGTCACCAACTGGACGAACGAGGAGGGCACCCGCTTTGCCCCCGCGATGCTGGCCTCCGGGGTCTTCGCCGGCATGCACGAGCAGGACTGGGCCTACGCGCGCGAGGACGCCAAGGGCAAGACCTTCGGCGACGAGCTGAAGCGCATCGGCTGGCTGGGCGAGGAGCCGGTCGGATCGCGCAAGGACAAGATGAAGGCCTTCTTTGAACTCCACATCGAGCAGGGGCCGATCCTCGAGGCGGAGGGCAAGGACATCGGCGTCGTCACCCACGGCCAGGGCCTGTGGTGGCTGGAGGTCACGGTGACCGGCAAGGACAGCCATACCGGCTCCACGCCGATGCCGATGCGCCGCAACGCCGGCCTCGGCGCGGCGCGGATGACCGAGCTCGTCCACGAGATCGCCATGAGCCACCAGCCGAGCGCCGTCGGCGCGATCGGCCATTGCGACTTCCATCCGAACTCGCGCAACGTCATTCCGGGCAAGGTTGTCTTCACCGTCGACTTCCGCTCGCCCGAACAGGAGATCCTCGACGCCATGAAGGCGCGGTTCGAGGCGGAGGCGCCGAAGATCGCCCACGAACTCGGCCTCGGTGTCGACATCCAGGTCGCCGGCCATTTCGATCCGGTGACCTTCGACGAAGGCTGCGTCACGGCGGTGCGCAACGCCGCGGAACGCCTCGGCTATTCGCACCGCGACATCGTCTCCGGCGCCGGCCACGACGCCTGCTGGATCAACCGCGTCGCTCCCACCGCCATGGTCATGTGCCCCTGCGTCGACGGCCTGTCGCACAACGAGGCGGAGGAGATCTCTCGGGAGTGGGCCTCGGCGGGAGCGAACGTGCTGTTCCACGCGGTGGTCGAGACGGCGGAGATCGTGGAGTGAGGTTGAGCACAACCCTTTCCGTCGTCATCCCGGCCTTGAGCCGGGATCGGAGAGTCACCGAGGGCGCGGTGGCTCTCCGATCCCGGATAACCGCATTCGCGGTTTCCGGGATGACGATGGAGGGGAAAAGGCGAGCGTGTCATGGCAGCGTGGGTCTACATCATGGCGTCCCGCCCGTACGAAACGCTCTACGTCGGAGTGACGAGCGATTTGTCGCGTCGGATTTACGAGCATCGCGAGGGATTGGTGCCGGGATTCACGGACAAGTACGGCGTGAAGACGCTGGTATATGTAGAGCAGCACGCCACGATGCCGGACGCCATTGTCCGCGAGAAGCAGCTCAAGCGGTGGAAACGCGCTTGGAAGTTCGAGTTGATCGAGAAGCTCAATCCGGAGTGGCGCGATCTGTACGCAGATCTGAATCTCTGAACAAATTCACTCAAACCCATCCATCGTCATCCCGGCCAAGCGAAGCGCAGCGCCGGGATCGGAGAGCCCCCGCACTCTCTGTGGCTCCCCGATCCCGGATAACCGCATACGCGGTTTCCGGGATGACGGAGGGGAAGTTGGACACCCTGAATAGTCTCGAAAGGGAGTGAACCATGTCCACAGCCATCAAGGGCGGAACGATCGTCACGGCCGATCTGACCTGCCAGGCCGACATCCTGATCGAGGACGGAAAGATCGCCGAGATCGGCCCGAACCTCGGCGGCGGCGAGACGCTGGACGCCACCGGCTGCTACGTCATGCCGGGCGGCATCGATCCGCACACCCACCTGGAGATGCCCTTCATGGGCACCTACTCGACCGACGACTTCGAGAGCGGCACCCGCGCCGCGCTGGCCGGCGGCACCACCATGGTGGTCGACTTCGCGCTGCCCTCGCCGAACCAGTCGCTGCTCGATGCGCTCTCCATGTGGCACAACAAGTCGGGCCGGGCGAACTGCGACTATTCCTACCACATGGCCATCACCTGGTGGGGCGAGCAGGTCTTCAACGAGATGGAGACGGTCGTGCGCGATAAGGGCATCAACACCTTCAAGCACTTCATGGCCTACAAGGGCGCGCTGATGGTCGACGACGACGAGATGTTTGCGTCGTTCCAGCGCTGCGCCGAGCTCGGCGCGCTGCCGCTGGTCCATGCCGAGAACGGTGACGTCGTCGCCCAGCTGCAGGCGAAGCTGCTGGCCGAGGGCAACGATGGGCCGGAGGCCCACGCCTATTCGCGGCCGGCCGAGGTGGAAGGCGAGGCGACCAACCGCGCCATCATGATCGCCGACATGGCGGGGGTTCCCGTCTACATCGTCCATACCAGCTGCGAGCAGGCGCACGAGGCGATCCGCCGGGCTCGCCAGAACGGCATCCGCTGCTACGGCGAGCCGCTGATCCAGCATCTCACCCTGGACGAGAGCGAGTATGCCAACCCCGACTGGGACCATGCCGCGCGCCGGGTGATGTCGCCGCCGTTCCGCAACAGGAAGCACCAGGACAGCCTGTGGGCCGGGCTCCAGGCGGGGTCCCTGCAGGTGGTGGCGACCGACCACTGCGCCTTCACCACCGAGCAGAAGCGCACCGGCGTCGGCGACTTCACCAGGATCCCCAACGGCACCGGCGGGCTGGAGGACCGGATGCCGATGCTGTGGACCTGCGGGGTCAATACCGGCCGCCTGACCGTGAACGAGTTCGTCGCCGTGACGTCCACGAACATCGCAAAGATCCTCAACATGTATCCGCGGAAAGGTGCGATCCTGGTCGGGTCCGATGCCGATATCGTCGTCTGGGATCCCGCCAGGGAAAGGACCATCACGGCGCAGACCCAGCAGTCGGCGATCGACTACAACGTCTTCGAGGGCAAGCACGTGAAGGGCCTTCCGCGCTACGTTCTGACACGGGGCCTCGTGTCCATCGTCGACGGCGAGGTAAAGACCCGCGAGGGCCACGGCGAGTTCGTCGCCCGCGCGCCTTTCCAGGCGGTCAACAGGGCGCTGTCGCAATGGAAGGAGATCACGGCGCCGCGCAAAGTGGAGCGCGCCGGGATACCGGCGAGCGGGGTCTAGTCTTGGGAGGATTATCGCAATCGGAAGCCGACGCGCTCGAGACCGCGGCACGCTTCGCCGGGGAATACCGCAGGGCCGCCCCGGATCGGCCGGTCGCCGCGTCGAAGACCTATGCCGCGGTCCTCGAGCAGTTCCGCGAGCCGTTCCCGGAAACGGGGATGCACGCGCCGGAGGTGGTCACCGACCTGGTACGCCGCGCCGAGGGCGGATTGCTCGGAACGGTCAGTCCGAATTTCCACGGCTGGGTGATCGGGGCCTCCCATCCCGTCGGCGTTGCAGCGGACTGGCTGGCTTCCGCATGGGGGCAGGTCGCGAGTTTCGCCGATATTGCTCCGGCCTCGTGTGCGGCCGAGGAGGTCGCCGCCGACTGGATCGTGGACATGCTCGCACTGCCGGCCGGGTCGCAGGTCGGGTTCGCGACCGGTGCGACAATGGCGAATTTCGCGGCGCTTGCCGCCGCGCGGACGCATGTGCTCGACGCAGCGGGATGGGACGTGGAGGCGAAGGGCCTGTTCGGGGCGCCGGATGTCCACGTCGTCGTGGGCGGCGAGGCCCACTCATCGATCTTCCTGACCCTGCGCTATCTGGGCTTCGGATCGCAACGGGTTCATGTCGCCGCCTCCGACGACCAGGGCCGGATGCGACCGGACGCTCTGAGGGACGTGCTTGCGGGCGTCGGGGGTCCGACCATCGTCATCTTGCAGGCCGGCAACGTCAACAGCGGCGCGTTTGACCCGTTCGGCGAGCTGATCGGTCCTGCGCGCGAGGCCGGCGCCTGGATCCATGTCGACGGCGCGTTCGGCCTGTGGGCGGCTGCGGCGCCGTCGCTGCGGGACCTGACGGCGGGCATGGCCGACGCCGACAGCTGGGCGGCCGATGCACACAAGTGGCTGCAGGCACCGTACGATTGCGGCGTGGCGATCTCGCGCAACGGCGCGGCGATGCGCCGGGCGCTCGGCAGCACGGCCGCCTATCTGCCGCAGGTGGAGCGGCGCAATCCCTGCGATCTGGCTCCCGAGCTGTCGCGCCGCGCGCGCGGCCTGCCGGTCTGGGCGATCCTGAAGCACCTGGGGCGCGAGGGGGTCGCCGAGATGATCGAGCGCAATTGCGCGGTCGCGCGCCGGATCGCCGAGAGGCTTTCCGCGGAGCCGGGCCTCGCGGTGCTCAACGACGTCGTGCTGAACCAGGTTGCCGTTGCCTGCGGCGAGGCGGCCGGGGCGGAGGCGGATGACCTGACCAGGCGCACGCTTGCCGCCGTGCAGGCCGGCGGCGTCGCCTATCCGACCGCGGGAAACTGGCGCGGCCGCGAAATCATGCGGATCTCCGTTTCGGCGGGATCCGCCCGGCTGGAAGATGGCGACCGGACGGCCGCGGCGGTCATCGCGGCCTGGCGCGAGACGCAGGGGGCGAGATGAGCGCACCGACCGTCGTCTCCGCCAGAAACCTCGACCTCACCTTCGAGACCGCCGACGGTCCGGTCCAGGCGCTGTCGGGCATCGACCTCGACATCGAGCGCGGCGAGTTCGTCTCCCTGATCGGGCCGTCCGGCTGCGGCAAGACCACGCTGCTGCGGGTCATCGCCGATCTCGAGCAGCCGACCGGCGGCTCCATCACGGTGAACGGTGTCAGCCCCGACGAGGCCCGGCGCAGCCGCGCCTACGGCTACGTGTTCCAGGCCGCAGGGCTCTACCCCTGGCGCTCGATCGCCCGCAACGTCGCCCTGCCGCTGGAGATCATGGGAATCCCCCGCGCCGAGCAGAAGGAGCGGATCCGCAAGAACCTCGAACTCGTCAACCTGACCGGTTTCGAGGGCAAGTTTCCCTGGCAGCTCTCGGGCGGCATGCAGCAGCGCGCCTCGATCGCAAGGGCGCTGTCCTTCGATCCCGACCTGCTGCTGATGGACGAGCCGTTCGGCGCCCTCGACGAGATCGTCCGCGACCACCTGAACGAGCAGTTGCTGCAGCTGTGGGACAAGACCCGGAAGACCGTGGTCTTCGTGACCCACTCCATCCCGGAAGCGGTATTCCTGTCGACGCGCATCGTGGTGATGTCGCCCCGGCCTGGCCGCGTTCACGACGTGATTGCGTCGACGCTGCCCCGCCGGCGTGATCTCGACATCCGAGAGACGCCCGAATTCCTGGAGATCGCCCATCGCGTCCGCGAGGGCCTCAGGGCCGGGCACTCCTATGAGGATTAGGGTTCGCAAGAGGACTGGATCTCGATGAAACCGGTGTTCCTGCTTTGGCTTCTCGCGTCGATGGTCGCGTTCCTGAGCGCGGCCACTGCCTCGCGCGCCTATGTCACCAGCAACAATGTGGCGGTGCTGGTGCTGTCGCTCGCCCTCTACACGGCGGGCAACCTGATGATGGTCAACCTGATGCGCGAGGGCGGCCTCGGGCTCGCCATCTCGGCGTCCGCGATCGTCCAGCTCCTGCTCATCAACGTCATAGCCTTCGCCATATTCGGCGAACGCATGTCCGCGGTGCAGATCGCCGGCGTCGCACTTGGCGTCATATCAATGGGGCTGATGCTGTTTCCGATGCGGGGCCGGAGCTGACGATGACGGGAAAGGGGGCGCGCGCATCCGGCGACTCTGCGCTCGGCAATGCCGTGCCCGTGCTGGTCGTCATCCTGGCGATCGTCGCCGTCTGGTATGTCGCGGCCGTCTTCCTGAATGCCCCGTTCCAGCGCGACACCTACCGACGGGCCGGTCAGGACTACACGACCGGCCAGCTTGTTTCGGCCACGCTCAACCAGGAGCGCCCGGTTCTGCCGGCGCCGCACCAGGTTGCCGCCGAGATCAACAAGACGGTCTTCCAGCTCCCGCCCACTTCCAAGCGCAGCCTGATCTACCACGGCTGGATCACGCTTTCCTCGACGCTGCTCGGCTTCGCCATCGGGACGTTGCTCGGCATCGTCCTGGCAGTGGTCATCGTTCACAGCCGGACGATGTCCAAATCGCTGATGCCATGGATCATCGCCTCGCAGACGATCCCGATCCTGGCGGTCGCGCCGATGGTCATCGTGGTGCTGAACGCCGTCGGCATCACCGGCCTTCTTCCAAAGGCGCTGATCTCGGCGTTCCTGAGCTTCTTTCCGGTCACGGTCGGCGTGGTGAAGGGGTTGAGGTCGCCGGATCCCATCCACCTCGACCTGATGCGCACCTACAACGCCAGCAAGACCCAGGTATTCTGGAAAGTGCGGTGGCCGTCGTCGGTCCCGTTCCTGTTCGCGTCCATGAAGATCGCCATCGCCATCTCGCTGGTCGGTGCGATCGTCGGCGAGCTGCCGACCGGCGCAGTGGCGGGGCTGGGGGCGCGGCTGCTGGCCGGCTCCTACTACGGCCAGACGGTGCAGATCTGGTCGGCGCTGATCGCTGCGGCAATCATGGCCGCGATCCTTGTCGGCATCGTCGGCCTGATCAACCGGCAGGTGCTGCGCTCGATGGGGATGGCGAGATGATGCTTGCCGGTCGCCGCCAACCTCTCTTTCGTCATCCCGGCCAAGCGCAGCGCGAGCCGGGATCGGAGAACCATGTAGAGCGCGGGGGCTCGCAAGTCCCGGTTAGTTGCTTCGCAATTTGCGGGACGACGCCGGTGAGGTTGGGACCAGGCGCGGGAGGTGGTTCTTGAACAGCGACATTGCCCGCCGCGTCTCGCCGCTGCTTGCCGTGTCCGGGCCGCTCGCTTTCGTCGCGCTCTTTCTGCCGGCGAGCGGCGAGGGGGTCCGCGTTGCGGAAATGCCGGAGCTGGCGGCAGTGGCCGCGGCAATCCTCGTCTGCGCCGTGCTGTGCTGGTGGCGGCAGGCCTTCGTCATCCCGGCCACCGCGATCGCCGCCCACTTCGCTGCGTGGATTCTCGTATCCCGGGTAGCCGCCATCTCGGGGTCGTCGGGACTCGGCTTCTGGTGCCTTGTCGTCGCGGGCTGGCTGACGGCCTGGCGGCTGGTCGACGCGTTGTCGGCTCTGGAGCCGCGCGACATCGCGTGGCGCCGCCTGCTCGGCGTTGTCGTCCCGCTCCTGTTCGGCATCTGGATACTGATCCTCTGGGAACTGGTGGTGCGCGGCTTCGCTGTGCCGCAGGTGCTGCTGCCCGCGCCCGGGCAGATCGGCGCGCGGTTGGCCGCCTCCATCCCGACGCTGTGGGCGGACTTCCGGCAGACGTTCCTGAAGGCGGTTCTGATCGGCTACGTGCTCGGCTGCGGGTCGGGCTTCGTCGTGGCGATCCTCGTCGACCGGGTACCGTTCCTGCGCAAGGGCCTCCTGCCGATCGGCAATCTGGTCTCGGCGCTGCCGATCGTCGGCATTGCCCCGATAATGGTCATGTGGTTCGGCTTCGACTGGCCGTCCAAGGCCGCCGTCGTCGTGGTGATGACGTTCTTCCCGATGCTCGTGAACACGGTGGCAGGGCTTGCCGCGGCAGGCGCGCTTGAGCGCGACCTGATGCGTACCTACGCGGCGGACTACTGGCAGGATCTGTTCAAGCTGCGCTTGCCGGCCGCCATGCCTTTCATCTTCACGGCCTTGAAGATCAATTCGACGCTGGCGCTGATCGGCGCCATCGTTGCGGAGTTCTTCGGAACGCCCATCGTCGGCATGGGCTTCCGCATCTCGACCGAAGTCGGCCGCATGAACATCGACATGGTCTGGGCCGAAATCGCCGTCGCGGCGCTCGCCGGCTCGGTCTTCTATGCCCTGGTCGCGCTCGTGGAGCGGACCTTCACGTTCTGGCATCCGTCGTACCGCTGACGTCAAACGGTTCGTCGGAGCCCAATCCGGAGGAGTGGAATGAAAAAGCTACTGACTGCCACCATCACGGCGCTGGCGCTGACGAGCGCGCCCGCGCTCGCCAAGGACGAGGTCGTGCTGCAGCTCAAATGGGTGACGCAGGCCCAGTTCGCCGGCTACTACGTTGCCAAGGACAAGGGCTTCTACGACGAGGTCGATCTCGACGTGGAGATCAAGCCGGGCGGCCCGGACATCGCACCGCCGCAGGTGATCGCCGGCGGCGGTGCCGACGTCATCGTCGACTGGATGCCGTCCGCGCTCGCGTCGCGCGAGAAGGGCGTGCCGCTGGTCAACATTGCCCAGCCGTTCAAGAAGTCGGGCATGATGCTGACCTGCCTCAAGGAGACCGGCATAACCAAGCCGGAAGACTTCAAGGGCCGGACGCTCGGCGTCTGGTTCTTCGGTAACGAATATCCGTTCCTGTCTTGGATGTCGCATCTCGGTATCCCGACCGAGGGCGGGCCGGACGGGGTGACCGTTCTGAAGCAGGGCTTCAACGTCGACCCGTTGCTTCAGAAGCAGGCCGACTGCATCTCCACGATGACCTACAACGAGTATTGGCAGGTGATCGATGCGGGCATCAAGCCGGAGGAACTGCTGGTCTTCAAGTATGAGGACCAGGGTGCATCGACGATGGAGGACGGGCTCTACGTTCTCGAGGAGAACCTCGATGATCCGGCCTTCGTCGACAAGATGGCGCGCTTCGTCAAGGCTTCGATGAAGGGCTGGGAATATGCGCGCGAGCATCCCGACGAGGCGGCCGAGATCGTCCTCGACAACGACGCCACCGGTGCGCAGACCGAAAAGCACCAGAAGCGGATGATGGGGGAGATCAACAAGCTGACCGAAGGCTCGAACGGTACGCTCGATCCCGCCGACTACGAACGCACCGTCGAGATCCTTCTCGGCGGCGGTTCGGATCCGGTCATCACCAAGGAGCCCGAAGGGGCGTGGTCGCACGAGGTGACCGACAAGGCAAAATCGATGTGACTCAGTCGCATCTGTGACGCCGGCGAGGGGGCCCTGGGCCCCCTCGTTCGTTTGGCCATCATCCCGGGCTGCGGCTCGCGAGACACGGATCGAGAACGATGTGGGTCGGTCCGATCTGACTGTATCCGCCGCCGAAGGACACGGTCTCGCCAGGCTCCAGACCATTGGTGTCATACGTCACGCACATCACCTGGACCTGTTCGGGTTCGCACATGATCAGGTAGGCCAGCGCGCCGTCCCAATGGACTTCGGACAGCTTGCCGTCGATCGCCAGGCTGATGCGCACGTTCGTTTGCGGAGCGTTCTGCGCCCAGTGACCGATCGTCTCGCAGGTGGCAGGTGTTTCCGCCCACCCCTCGCCCGGCCGGAACGGGCTTTCCTGGTCGCAGCACTCCTGCGCCTGCGTCGCGGTGCAGGCGAGCGCCAGCATGGTCGCAAGTCCCGCAATCCCGCCGATCCGCGTGAGTCTCAACGTCGGCCCCCGTGGTTGTCCTCGCACGCCACTCTTGATCTCGCACCGGATGATGGCTGCATTTGGACCCTGCACGCGCGCAGCGGTCCGGCGACAGGAACGCCGAGACCGCCGGAGCAACCGGGCGCATGGGTGCGAATTCACGGACCGGGCGAACGCAAGCCGCCGAAGCCGTGCCGCAGCGAATCGCCAAGGTTGAATGTATCGAGACACCTGTCTAAACCGGGCATAACTGCGATTAGCGGGGTGAAGAGCGTCGCCACTTGGGGCATAGAAGGCATCAGCCGATGCCGCTCACCCCGGAAGGACCAATGGCCCACGTCACCGTCGTCGATCATCCGCTCGTCCAGCACAAGTTGTCGCGCCTCAGGGACAAGACCCGATCCACCGCGGGGTTCAGGCGGTTGATCAAGGAGGTGGCGCTGTTCCTGGGCTATGAAGTCACGCGGGACCTCCCCATGACGACGGAACGTATCGAGACGCCGCTGGCCGAGATGGACGCGCCGACGCTGATGGGCAAGAAGATGGTCTTCGCCTCGGTGCTGCGCGCCGGCGAGGGCATGATCGAGGGGCTGATCGAACTGGTGCCGTCCGCCCGTATCGCCCATATCGGTCTCTACCGCGATCCCGATACGCTGCAGCCGGTCCAGTATTATTTCAAGGCGCCCGAAGACATCGCCGACCGGCTGGTCATCGTCGTCGATCCGATGCTGGCCACCGGCAATTCCGTGTCCAAGGCGATAGACCTGCTGAAGGAGAAGGGCGCCAACAATCTGCGCCTGCTCTGCCTGCTGGCGGCGCCCGAAGGAATCGAGGCGCTCAAGCTGCGTCATCCCGACGTGCCGATCTTCACCGCGGCGATCGACGACCGCCTGAACGAACACGGCTATATCGTGCCGGGACTGGGCGACGCCGGGGACCGCATGTTCGGCACCAAATAGCCCCAGCGAAATCCGGAAACCAGCATCCGTTCGGCCAATATCGGCCATTCCCTTTATCTATTTGCCTTCTGTCCGTGGCCCGGGAATATGCCTCCATGGATACGCCCGCCGGCCCGCCGCCTTCCAATCTGTTCTACCAGTCACGCGCGCGCCGTCCGGTGCTCGACCGGGCAGAGGGCGTCTACCTGTGGGACCGCGACGGCAAGCGATATCTCGACGGCTCGTCAGGGGCGATGGTCTCCAATATTGGCCATTCCAACCCGCGCGTGCTGGCGGCGATGCGCGAGCAGATGGACAAGGCGACCTTCGGCTACCGCCTGCATTTCGAGAACGAGCCGGCGGAGAAACTGGCGAGCCTGGTGGCCTCGCTGATGCCGAAGGGGCTCGATCGCGTATTCTTCGTCTCAGGCGGCTCGGAGGCCGTGGAAAGCGCCCTGAAGCTCGCCCGGCAATGGGCCGTGGCGTCCGGCCAGGCCAGTCGCTGGAAGGTCATCTCGCGCTATCCCTCCTATCACGGCTCGACGCTGGGCGCGCTGGCGGTTACCGGAATGGCGCTGATGACGGCGCCGTTCTCGCCGATGCTGCGCGAGATGCCTCGCATTCCTGCTCCGACCTGCTACCTCGACCGCGACGAGCTGACGCCGGACGAACGCGGTCTGCGCTACGCCGAGATGCTCCGGACGGAGATCCTCAGGCAGGGGCCCGAGACCGTGCTGGGCTTCATCATGGAGCCTGTCGGCGGCGCCTCGACGGGCGCGTTGGTGGCGCCCGATCCATACTACGCCCGCATACGGGAGATCTGCGACGAATTCGGCATCCTGCTGATCTACGACGAAGTCATGAGCGGAGCCGGGCGAACGGGCAGGTTCTTGGCAGCCGAGCACTGGGGCATCCGGCCGGACATCGTCGTCGTTTCCAAGGGATTTGCGGCTGGATACTCCCCGCTCGGGGCGCTGATCGCCGATCGGCGGCTTGTCGAACCGGTCCTCGATGCGGGGGGCTTCATTCACGGCTACACCTATGCCGGCAATCCGCTGGCCTGCGCGGCGGGGCTGGCGGTCGTCGAGGAGACGCTCGAGCGCGACCTTATGGGAAATGCGACGCGGATCGGCGCATTGCTGAAAACCGAGCTGCGGGGACTGATGGCGCGGTATCCGTTCGTCGGCGACGTGCGCGGCAAGGGGCTGCTGCTCGCCTTCGAGCTGGTGTCGGACCGCGAGACAATGGAGCCGCTGCCGGTTGCATACGACGCCTACGTCCGTCTCGTCGAGCAGGCCTACGAGCGCGGGCTGATCATCTATTCGCGGCGAACCCGGGGCGGCCGGGCAGGCGACCACTTCCTGGTGTGTCCTCCCTTGATCGCCGACCGTGACCATGTTGCGGAGATCATGGAAAAGCTGACCGCGTCCCTCGACGCACTGGCCGGCGAACTCGGGCTGTCCAAGGGCAATGGTTAATCTAAGCAGGAAGAGGTGCCGGCTCGAGGGCGCCCGGCACCGGACGATTGTGTCAGGCCTGCGGAACCCTCTTTTCAACGGCTTCGCTGATGGTGCGGTAGACCGAGGCCGGCATCGCGCCGACGCCAAGTTCGCAGCCTTCGCTGTAGATCGCCACCATCACGTTGCCCCGCGTGGTGTCGGAGACAACTGCGATCACCGCGTCTCCCGGATAGGCCGTGCGTGGCGGATACTGATTGAGCATGGAAATCCACAGGCGAGCGGTTTCACCCTCGAGATCGGTGAGAACGGCGGCTCGACCGTCCTCGACCATCCGGTCGAGCACGCTTCGCGAGTATTGCAGGTCGCCGCAGGCGGGGCTCGCCGGATCGCTCGTGCGTGCAGCGCCACCCGTCGTCGCGGCAGCTATCGCCGCCGATGCTGCGATGGCGACGCACCAAGATCGGAAGGTCATTATTCCGATTCGAGCCGAACGGGCTGTCATGGCATCCCTCCAACACTGAGTTGGTTGGTTAACGCCAGACGCCCTGCCTGGTTCCAGTCCCCGCCCGCGGCGGCTAGCTGCTCGGCAGTCCAAGCTCGCGCTGCAGTTTCTTGGTGAGGCCGAGGGAGACGATGCGATGCGACTGGGCGATATACTGCATCAATTCCTCGTCGGTCAGGCCGGGGGCGGCGTGATGCTGGATCCATTTCATGCCGCGCGAGGCGAGATACGGTGCGGGCCGCAGACCCGGTTGTTCCTTCAGGATTTCGAAGCTGAGGGGGCTCACCTTGAAGGTGTAGGCCGGCGCGCCGTCGGCCCAGCCGCCGATCGCAAACACCTTGCCGCCGACCTTCCACACCTGTGCGCCACCCCACTGCACCACATGGGTGGTGGCGGGGAGCGCGCGGCAGAACGCGTTGAACTCGTCGTAGGTCATCGGCGACACCAGGCGGAAGGGGCGAACGTAGAGGGTATGGCGAAATGAAGGTGGTCTACAACGAGGCCCAGAAACTGCATTATCCACAGCATTTCGTGGCCAGCGGAACGATAACCGCAAATCCGGAGCAGCCGGAGCGTGCGGATCGTCTGTTCGCTGCTGCGGTCGGTATCGGGCTCGAGCACGAGATGACCGTGGACCAGGGGCTTGCCGGCATTTCTGCCGTTCACACGCCGGAATACCTGCAATTCCTGCAGCATGCCCACGAGCGCTGGCGCCGCCGTGAGGGAGCGTCCGCCGAGGTCATTCCGAACGTGCACCCGGTGCGGTCGACATCCGGCTACCCGGAGTCGGTCGATGGCCAGGCCGGCTTCCACATGGCCGACACGGCGTGCCCGATCTCGGCGGAGACCTGGGACGCGGTGCGGATGTCCGCCTCCACCGCCGTGCAGGCCGCCCGGCACGTGCTCGACGGCGAGTCATCGATCTACTCGCTTTGCCGGCCGCCTGGTCACCACGCCTACGCCGACATGGCCGGGGGATTCTGCTATCTCAACAATTCCGGGGTCGCCGCGCAGTGCCTGCGCGGCGACCACGACCGCGTCGCGATCCTCGACGTGGACCTGCACCACGGCAACGGCACACAGGGCATGTTCTACCGGCGTCCTGACGTGCTGACAGTGTCGCTGCATTGCGATCCCGCCCGCTTCTATCCGTTCTTCTGGGGATATGCCGACGAACGCGGTGAAGGTCCCGGTCTCGGCTACAACATGAACCTGCCGTTGCCGCGGCACGCCGGCGATGCGGAATTCCTCGAGGCTCTCGATGCCGCCATCGGCCGCATTGCCGCCTACAGCCCCGGCGCGCTTGTGGTTGCGCTGGGACTCGACGCGTACGAAGGCGATCCGTTCGGCGGTCTCTCCGTGACGACCACAGGCTTTGCCCGCATCGCCGAGAAGATTGCCGCATTGCGCTTGCCGACGGTGATCGTCCAGGAGGGGGGCTATCTGTGTGACGAACTCGGCGCCAACCTTGCCAGTTTCCTGACCGGGTTCGGGGAGAAGCATCGGGTTTAGACGGCGGCAGTGCCGGCCCGCCCTCGGTTACGGGAATCGGTCTATCCCGTCAGCGTCCGCTGGATTTGCGCCGTTCAGCCAAGCGGCAAGGGCTGTTCGAGCCCCGCGACTGCAAAATCCACCACGCGGCCGATGATCGCATCCGCGTCGGACATGTCGCAGACCCCGTCCGCGAGTGCGTCGAGCCGTTTCAAGTCGTGATAGATCGAGTGCAGGACGCCCATCGCAAAATGGAACCGCCACAGCAGTTCCGGGCGCGACAGCGCGGGCAGCGCGTTCGCGAGCGCAGCGACGAAACGTTCAAGATGCCGCACGTCCCGCTCCAGCATCGTGCGCATTTCCGCCGGCCCGTCGAGCGCCGCCCGGGCGACGAACTGCATGTAGATCGAGCGTCCGCCCGAGGCTTCTCCGCCTGCCAGAGTCGCGCGCAAGGGCGGTTCGAACAGGGCGCGCAGGATGTCGCGTACGGGCGCCGTACCGGGCGCGGCAAGTGCTTCAGCCTCGCGCAGGAGGCGGGCGCGCTCCCGGTTGATCGCCAGGCTGCCGCGCCGGAACACCTCCAGCAGCAGGGCGTCCTTGGTGCCGAAATGGTAGTTGACGGCGGCGAGGTTGACCCCCGCCTCCGCCGTCAGTGCGCGCATCGTGACGCCGGAATATCCCCGCTCGACGAACATCCGCTCGGCGGTGTCGAGGATGAGCGTTCGCGTCTCCTCGCCGCGCGGCGACCCCGGCCTTGGGTCGGCTGTTCCTGTCATGGGGCCGTCGGATCCGAGGCCGGTTACCCCGAAGCCCTCACGCCAGATATACCTTGCCTTCGCCTCCGGTGCGGGCGGGGTCGGCATTGCGGTACTTGCGAAGCTCCAGCCGCGCCATCTGGTTGCGGTGGACCTCGTCCGGACCGTCGACAATCCTGACGGTACGGGCGTAGGCATACGCATTGGCCATGACGTGATCGGCGACGCCGCCGGCGCCGAAGGCCTGAATTGCCCAGTCGATCACCTTGATCGCCGCATGCGGCGCCGCGACCTTGATCTCGGCGATTTCCATCCGCGCCTCCTTGTTGCCGACCGTGTCCATCTTCCACGCCGCGTGAAGGGTCAGGAGGCGAGCCTGGTCGAGGGCGATGCGCGACTCCGCGATGCGCTCCGACCATATCGACTGGTTGGCGATCGGTCCGCCAAAGGCTTCGCGGCTTTCCAGACGCCTGCAGGCGCGCTCGAGGGCGCGCTCGGCGACCCCGATGATCCGCATGCAGTGGTGGATGCGTCCCGGTCCAAGCCGTCCCTGCGCAATCTCGAAGCCACGACCCTCGCCGAGCAGGATGTTCGAGGCCGGTACCCGGACATTGTCGAAACGCACCTCCATGTGGCCGTGCGGCGCGTCGTCGAAACCGAACACCGGCAGATGGCGCACGATGGTGACGCCGGGGTGGGGAAGGGGAACCAGCACCATCGACTGCTGCCGGTGACGGTCGGGATTGTCCGGGTCGGACTTGCCCATGACGATCAGGATCCGGCACCGCGGATCGCCTGCGCCCGACGACCACCACTTGTGGCCGTTGATGACGTATTCGTCGCCGTCGCGACGGATCTCGGTCTGGATGTTCGTGGCGTCCGAGGATGCAACGGCAGGCTCCGTCATCGAGAAGGCGGAGCGGATCTCGCCGTTCAGGAGCGGTGTCAGCCACTTCTCCTTGTGCTCGGGCGTCCCGTAGCGGACCAACACCTCCATATTGCCGGTGTCGGGGGCCGAGCAGTTGAAAATCTCGGCGGCGAAATGGCTGCGGCCCATGATCTCGGCGAGCGGCGCGTATTCGAGATTGGTCAGTCCCGCACCCAGTTCGGATTCCGGCAGGAACAGATTCCACAGGCCCTGGTCCCGCGCGAGGGTCTTCAACCTCTCCAGGGTGGGTATTGTCTGCCAGCGGTCGCCGCCCTGGTCGATCTCCGCGTACATCCGTTCCTCATTGGGATAGACGTGCTCGGCCATGAAGTTCAGCAGTTGCTCCCGCAGGTCCCGGGTGCGCGGCGAAAACTCGAAATCCATTCCGTCCTCCTCGACCGTGATCGCTCCGATTTGCCGTTCCGCTCCGGCACAGTCCGAATGGGTACCAGCAATTCATACAGGTGTTTGAACGGACCTTATTTCAAACGCATGTATGAATCAATGGCGTCTCCAGCAGAGCTCTCAGGGGGATGCTCCAGACGAGCGTTGTTTGTTCCACTGGCATGATCAGGTATTGGAGGGTCTTCCATGCGCGAGACAGGAAACATGCCCCGATGCCCGGCCCGACGCCGCCCGAGAAGCTGACGGTCGACGCCGTGAACGCATTGGTCGGCCAACCGCTGGCGCCGTCGCGCTGGCGGGTGATCGATCAGGCGATGATCGACGACTTCGCTGATCTCATAAACGATCATCAGTACATCCATGTCGATCCGGTACGCGCCCGCGCCTCTCCGTTCGGCGGGACGGTCGCGCATGGATTCCTGTCGCTGTCGATTTTCGGAGGCCTTGCCGCCGAGATCGCGCCCAAGCTGGAAAACGGCCAGATGTCCGTCAATTATGGGTTTGACCGCATTCGATTCGCGGCGCCCGTGCGCGAGGGCGCGGAGGTGCGTACCGTTCTGACGTTGAAGGCGGTCGAGGCCCAGGGCTCCGGGGTCGTCAACCTGCTCTATGACGCAGTCCTCGAAATAAGGGGCGAGGGCAAGCCCGCGATAGTCGCCGAATGGCGCGTCAGACACTATCTTCAGGGCGAAGCGGCCGGCCTTGGCGCCTAGCGTTTTTGTCCGCTGCATTGGCGAGCGGAGCAGCGCGAAAACAAAACACGCCATCGACGGGCGAATGTGTTTAAATAGCAGGCGTCCCCCGGTGCCAGTTGTGTTACACTTGCATTCCGAGCGGGAAACAGGAAATGCGACTGACCAAACAAACCGGATATGCGCTGCGCATTCTCCTGCATTGCGCGATGGCGGGCGACCGTTCGGTCACCGTTGCAGATGTCGCCAAGGCTCAGCACATAACCGAGCATAACGTCTTCAAGATCGTGCCGATCCTGGTGGAAGGCGGCTTCCTGGAGACGTCCCGCGGCCGGGGCGGCGGCATCCGGCTTGCGCGCGATCCGGCTGACATCCGCATCGGCGACGTGGTGAGGGTCACGGAGGAGACGCATATCGAGGCCGAGTGTTTCGGCGGTGGAGCGGAATGCGTGATCCGCCCGGTCGCCCCGATCAACCGGATCTTCGACGATGCACTCGGCGCCTTCATCGAGGTGCTCGACCAGCACACCCTTCGCGATATCGTGACCGCACGACCGGCCAAGGCCGGTGCCAAGAGCGTCCTGGACGCGATTGCGCCAATCTGACTCCGGAGGCGGTCGTGCAATTGACGTCTGATGCGACGGCCGTGCCCGGAGCGCCGCATGTCCTCAAGCTACGACATCGATAGGACTTCGCCGGATCCTGCTGCGAATCCCGTCGTCGTGGAGGTGACGCGAGGCCCTCTGGTCGAAAGCTTCCATCGCGGCAGGCTGGCCATTTTCGACGCCGGAGACGACCTGGTGTTCTCGGCAGGAGACGTTTCGGCGCCGGTCTATCCGCGCTCTGCGATCAAGGCGCTGCAGGCCCTGCCTCTGGTAGAGGACGGCGCGGCCGACGCTTTCGGGTTCAGCGACGCTGAAATCGCGCTCACCTGCTCGTCCCACAACGGCGAAGCCGGACACGTTGCGGCGGCACGATCCATGCTCGCCAAGGCGGGCGTGGACGAATCCTGGCTCGAATGCGGCCCGCAGGACCCGGCCAGGGACGCGGACCGGATCGCCCTTGCCGAGGCCGGTGCGTCTCCGGGTCCCATACACAACAACTGTTCGGGCAAGCATGCCGGGATGCTTGCGCTGGCGCGGCATATGGGTGTCGACCCGCGTGGTTACTCCCGGCCGGACCACCCGGTTCAGCATCGCGTGCGCCAGACGATGAGCGAGATGGCCGGGGTCGACCTCACAGCGGACCTCTGCGGCATCGACGGCTGCTCACTGCCGACGTGGGCTGCGCCCCTCACGGCATGGGCAAGGGCGTTCGCGCTGCTCGCTACGGGCGGTCGTCTCGCCGAGAACCGCAGGACGGCGCTCGAGCGGATCCGTGCAGCCTGCGGCGCGCATCCTTTCATGGTGGCGGGCACAGGACGCTTCTGCACGCTGGTCATGGAGCGGGCCGGATCCGCCGCATTCGTCAAGACCGGCGCGGAGGGGGTCTTCTGTGCCGCATTTCCCGGGACCGGCCTTGGCATCGCGCTGAAGATCGACGACGGCGCGACCCGGGCTTCGGAGGTGCTGATGGCCGAGGTGATACTGAGGGGAGCCGGATTGCCAGCCGAGGCGGCCGCCAGGATCGCGGGCCTCGCCCGTCCTTCCGTCCTGAACCGGATCGGTGCTCGCGTCGGCGAGATACGAGTTGCCGAAGGGATCAGCGATGCGCTGGCGGACGCGGTCCGGTGACGCGCCGGTTGGCGCAACGGGAGCGCTCCCCTATAAGACCCGCCCAGGCGGGAGGGCACAGGTCCGGTCTGAGTAAGGTGGGCTGGAACCGGCCCGATTTTGCCCTATAATATAGATGATTGTATATGCAACTGGAGAGCCGAGATGACCGCTTGCATCGTTGGTTGGGCGCATTCGCCCTTTGGCAAGCTCGAGGGTGAGACCGTCGAGAACCTGATCGTCGGCGTCGCCGGCGAAGCTCTTGCGCATGCGGGTATCGGCCCGGACGAGGTCGATGAGATCGTCCTCGGTCATTTCAACGGCGGCTTCTCGCCCCAGGACTTCACAGCGTCGCTGGTCCTGCAGTCCAGTGACGACCTGCGTTTCAAGCCTGCGACCCGCGTCGAGAATGCCTGCGCGACGGGATCCGCTGCGGTCCACCAGGGTATCAAGACGATCCGCGCCGGAGCCGCCAGGGTCGTCCTCGTCGTGGGCGTGGAGAAGATGACCTCCACCCCCGGTCCGGAAATCGGCAACATCCTGCTCAAGGCGTCCTACCTGCCTGAGGACGGCGAGACGCCGGCCGGTTTTGCGGGCGTGTTCGGCAAGATCGCTCACAACTACTTCCAGCGCTGGGGCGACCAGTCCGACGCGCTGGCCCGGATCGCCGCCAAGAACCACAGGAACGGCGTCGCCAATCCCTACGCGCAGATGCGCAAGGATCTTGGTTACGACTTCTGCCGCGCCGAGAGCGAGAAGAACCCCTACGTCGCCGGTCCCCTGAAGCGCACCGACTGTTCGCTGGTGTCGGACGGCGCCGCCGCGATCGTGCTCGCCGATACGCAGACCGCCCTGAAGATGGACCGGGCCGTCGCATTCCGGGCCGCCCAGCACGTGCAGGATTTCCTGCCGATGTCGAAGCGCGACATCCTCAAGTTCGAGGGCGGTGCCGAGGCGTGGAAGCGGGCGCTGGCGGAAGCCGGTGTCGCCATCGACGATCTGTCCTTCGTCGAGACCCACGACTGTTTCACCATCGCCGAACTGATCGAATACGAGGCGATGGGCCTTGCGCCGGAAGGGCAGGGCGCAAGCGTGGCGATCGAAGGCCAGACCGAGATCGGCGGACGCCTGCCGGTCAACCCCTCCGGCGGCCTCAAGGCCAAGGGCCACCCGATCGGGGCCACCGGCGTGTCGATGCATGCCCTGACCGCCATGCAACTCACCGGCACTGCGCCGGAGGGCATGCAGATCGAGGGCGCAGATCTCGGCGGCATCTTCAACATGGGCGGCGCAGCCGTTGCCAACTACGTCTCGATCCTGGAACGGATCAAGTAGGGTTCTTCGGCGAACACGGGATCCGGGGAGGACTATCCGACCCGGTTCCCGCTGAGTGTCAGCTCCGGAAAATCCTCGGCTCCCTCCACTGCGAGGTCGCCGGTCACGGCGGCTTCCCACTCCATGCCGAGAATCGCCGCCCTTGAAACGTGCGATATCAGGTTATCGGCGACCAGCACGTTCTTGACGCCGTCGACCACCGATATCTCGAATCCCACCGCGGCGTTGCGCACGATGTTTCCGGTTGCGGCGACGTCGCGGAGGTAAGGGCCGTAGCCCAGCGCATATCCGGCATTTACGGCATTCTCCACCACGTTGCCGGTCAGGGTGGTATCGGCCGAGACGAAGATGCCGTTGCCGCGCGGTTCGGCGAATTCCCCGATCTCGATGTTGCGGACGAGATTGCCGGACACGACGGCCAACCGTCCCCCGCGGTCGAAATTGGTGACGGAGATGCCGTGCGTGGCGCGGTCGACGATATTGTTGGAGATGACCGCTCCGTTGAACTCGAACTCCACGAAGATCGCCACCTCGCCGAGCCGGGCGCAGTTGTTCTGCGAGACGATGGCGTCGGAGCCGGCATTGACCCGGATGGCCGAGAACGTGCAGTCGGTGACACGGTTGTTGGAGACGGTCACGCCGCCGCCGCGGAAAACGACGATGCCATTGCCATAGGGGCCGTCGCCGCCGGAGCGGTTGTCGATGCGTTCGACATGATTGCCCGTTATCCGCGCCCCGTCGCTCCTTGCCTCCGACTGCCAGACCATGATGCCGTTGTCCCCGCAGTCGCGAACGCGATTGTCGGATATTTCGAGGTTTCTGCCGTCCAGCGAGAATAGCGCCGCGCCCAGGGCGCCCGCGATCCGCGAGCCGGCGACACGACCGCCGCAGGCGCGCAGATAGAGGCCGTCCGCCCAGCTGTTCTCGACCGCGCAGTCTGTCACGTCGACGTCGTCGACCTCGACCATCTCCACCAGCGCCTGGGCATCGCCAAGGTCCCGCGCCATTCCGTCCAGCACGAGACCGGCAAGGCCGGCCCTCGCCGCCCCCCGGGCCGAGATCAGCGGCCCGCCGCCCGTGGAGACGATCCGCGTGGCGCCGGGTATTCCGACGAGCCTTGCTCCTGCGTTCAGATGCAGGGTCGCGGCGTGATAGCGCCCCGGCCGCAGAAACAGTGGCGTGCCGCTGATGCGCGTTTCGTCGATGGCATGTTGTATCGCCGCGGTCTGGTCGGTCGAAGTGTCTGGTTGGACACCGTATTGCGCCGCGTCCATGCCATCGACCTGGGCGCACGCGCTGCGGGCGCCCGCAACGCAAGCCACCATTGCGGTTGCCCCGGAGAGGAGGCTACGTCGCGAAATCCTCCCGGGCTTGCTCATGTCGAAACTCCAGCGGTTACGGCCCGCCCCCTCGTCTACCACGATGGAACGCAGCGCCAATTGTTCGCGTTGTCCCGGAGCTTCGACGTGCGCAACGCTTGCCGTGTTGCCCGCGCGCCCTCCAAGGCCTATCTATTGCCGGCGGTAGGGGGCGGCCGTGAACAGGCTCGTTGTATCAATTCCCCTGATCCGGTTCACCGCACGAGGAGGGACACACCATGGCTTTTGAACTTCCCGATCTGCCCTATGCCTACGACGCCCTTGCGCCGTACATGTCGGCGGAGACGCTCGAATTCCACCACGACAAGCATCATCTGGCTTACGTCAACAACGGCAACAACCTGCTCAAGGGCAGCGAATGGGAGGGGCAGAGCCTCGAGGAGATCGTCAAGGGCTCCTTCGGCAAGAACGCCGGCCTCTTCAACAATGCCGGCCAGCACTACAACCACATCCACTTCTGGAAATGGATGAAGCCGAATGGCGGCGGCAACAAGCTTCCCGGCAAGCTGTCGGCGGCGATCGAATCGGACATCGGCGGCTACGACAAGCTTCGCGAGGCCTTCGTCAACGCCGGTGTGACGCAGTTCGGCTCGGGCTGGTGCTGGCTCGCCGTCAAGGACGGCAAGCTCGAGGTGATGAAGACGCCGAACGGCGAGAACCCGCTGGTGCACGGCGCCACGCCGATCCTCGGCTGCGACGTCTGGGAGCACTCCTACTACATCGACTATCGCAACCGGCGCCCGGACTACCTCGCCGCCTGGGTCGATCACCTGATCAACTGGGAATACGTCGAGGAACTGTTCGAGGCCGCCTCCTGAGCGACGGCGGGCGAAACGAGATTGGAAAACGGGGCCGTGTGCCCCGTTTTTCGTTTGCGGCCATTCACGCGCCTGCAGAAATCATCTGAAATACCTGTCCATCGAGCTGCGTCGTCTGGCTGGTCGGCCGCGGCGGACATACCCCGGCCGTTACTCGGGCAATCGAAAGAGGCGTCATGCTTACGATCCACGCCGCCGCCGAATCAGGTCTGCACCCGATCCCGGATGCCGAATCGCTTTCATCGCTACCCGACAATGCCGTCTGGCTTGACCTCTACCACCCCTCGCCAGAAGAGGAGGCACAGGTCGAGGCCTGGCTCGGCATTGACGTGCCGAGCCGTGAGGAGATGCGCGAGATCGAGATCTCCAGCCGCCTGTACGAGGAGGACGGCGCGCTCTTCATGACGGTGCTGGCCCTCTACAATGCCGACCAGAAATATGCCGGCACGACCGACGTGACCTTCATCCTGAAGGACAGGTACCTGATCACGGTTCGCCACGCCGATCCCCGGCCGTTTTCGCTCTTTCTGCAACGGGCGCCAAAACTGGGCCCGGCGTGCCGGAATGGCGAATTCGTGCTGCTCGGCCTGATCGAGGCCTTCATCGACCGCATCGCGGATGTGCTCGAGCACGCCGGTCTCGACACCGAACAGATCGCCGTGGAAACCTTCGAACGGTCGGAAACCCGCAAGAAACCGATGACGACCGAGGACTTCAAGGTTGTCGTCGGACGCATCGGCCTTGCCGGCGACCTGACGTCGAAAGCGCGGGAAAGCCTCGTGACGATTTCCCGGGTCCTCGTCTACCTGACATCCGGGGCCGGCGAAATCCGGCTGTCGAAGGACGTCAAGACGCACATCAAGACGGCGCTGCGTGACGCCAACCAACTCTCCGACCACGCCAGCTACCTGGCCAACAAGACCGTCTTCCTGCTCGACGCGACCATGGGGCTGATCAACATCGAGCAGACCAACATCATCAAGATCTTCTCGGTCGCCGCGGCCGCAATGATGCCGCCGACCCTCATCGCCTCGATATACGGCATGAACTTCTCGTTCATGCCGGAGCTGCACGAGAAATGGGGTTATCCCGCCGTGCTCGTCCTGATGGTACTCTCCGCGCTGGCGCCTTTCCTTTATTTCAAGCGCAAGGGCTGGCTTTAGCCTGCTCGGTCCCGGGCCGTTTGAAGAAGAGGCTCGCCACGAAGCCGACCAGCACGTAGCCGATCAGCAGCGCGAGCCCGTTCTGATAGGTCGCGAAATCGGTGTCCCGGACGACGTTGCCCGCCATCTCCGGATTGCCCCGCAACACCGCGCCGAACAGCGCGGATGAACTGGCCGGCACCTCGACCATCATTCCGACCAGCGGCTGGATCGCGCCGCCAAGTACGAATGCCGCGGTGGCGACAATCGCGGTCGCCGTGGACCGCGCGAAGCCGGGCAGGTGCTTTTGAACGGCAGTGAGGCCGAGTATCGAGCCCGCCAGGGCGAAGCCGATCAGGAAATTCGACCAAATCGCCAGCGGTACGTCGAGGTCCTGAACGAACATCAGCGCGAATACCAGCAGTCCGATCAGGCCGAATACGCGTGCGGGTAGCACGAAGTCGCCGCGGATCTGGGCCCACGTGCCCGCAACGAGGCTGCCGACCGTAACCCCTAGCGGAATCGCCGCGTTGAAAACGGCGCCAAGCTGCGTGGAGTGGTGGAAATAGTTCGTCTGGAACTGGATGTTCCACAAGTCTCCGTAGGCCAGCACAGTGCCAAACAGGCAGGAATAGTAGATCAGCCCCATCCAGAACTGCAGCGATGTGAAGCAGACCATGAGCACCCTGGCCAGAGGGGCCGTGTCGGCAGGACGTGCGGGCAGCGCTTGTTTCGACCGGTCCCCGACGAACATGAGAAGCCCAATTGCAGCAATCAACGCCATCGCGCCGACTACCATGAACGGCGCCCGGAACGTCGCAAGCGCGGTGGTGAAGCTTGCCGCCAGCGCCACGGCGGCGCCTGCCAGGTTGGCGATGCTCTGGCTCAACGACGCCATAAACGAGAAGCGCTGCGGATAGTCGCGTCCGATGACGTACACGACGCCGACGAAGCTCACGGACAATCCGCAGCCCAGCAGCACGCGCGCGATCATGGCGAGCGGCAGAGAGGTGCTTCTTGCAAACAGGATGCATCCGATCGCGGCAATTATGGCCGCCGACGCGAGGAGCAAACGGGGAGCGAGGCGGCCCAGCAGTGCGCCGAGTGCGAGCTGCCCGATCGAGTAGGTGAGAAAGAATGCACCGCTCAGCGTGGCAAGCTGGCTTTGGCTGAGATCTAGTTCTCCGGATACGCTCGGGGCCTGGATGGCAAATAGGATCGCCACCACGACGCCGAGGACGAAAAACAGTTCGGCGGCGCCCCAGGCGAGAAAGCGGGATGCGGGCACCCACTGCCGTATCGCGACGTCCATCTCAGTCACCCCGGATCAGTCGCATGCTCCAGCGATTGTGCTCCTCGATGACCGGTCTCATGTCCATGCGGGCGATCGCGCCGTCGCTGACAATGATCTGGCCGCCGACGACGACCGTGCGGGCCGCGTGAGGGGCGCAGAACACCACCGCGGCCACCGGGTCGTGCAGTCCGCCCGCAAAGGCCAGCGTGTTGAGGTCTAGGGTGAAGAAGTCCGCACACTTGCCGGGTTCGAGCGAGCCGATATCGTCACGGCCAAGCACGCGCGCGCCCCCCAGCGTCGCGAGTTCCAGCGCTTCGCGGGCGGTCATCCATTCGGCCTGCCGCATGGGATGAGACGGTGACATCAGGAAGTGCTTGCGTGGCCCCTCGGGCGGCAGCAGGCCCAGCCTGAGACGCGCCAGCAACATCGCCTGCCGCGCCTCCAGCAGCATGTTGGAGGAATCGTTGGACGCCGAGCCGTCGACTCCGAGGCCGACGCGGATGCCGGCCGCCATGTACTTCTTGATCGGTGCAATACCCGAAGCGAGCCGCATGTTGGAGCAAGGACAGTGGGCGGCGCCGCACTGCGTCTGGGCGAAAGTCGCTATCTCCTCGTCGTCGACGTGGACGGCGTGGGCAAACCACACGTCCGGTCCGAGCCAGTCCAGCGTGCCCATCCACTCTACCGGCCGCTTGCCGAACCGCTCCAGGGTGTAACGCTCCTCGTCGAGCGTTTCGCAGAGGTGGGTGTGCAGCATTACGCCCTTGTCGCGGGCCAGCCGGGCGCTTTCCCGAAGCAGGTCTTCCGATACCGAGAATGGGGAGCAGGGCGCCAGGACGACGCGGGTCATCGCACCGTGACCTGCATCGTGATATCGGTCGATCACTCGGATCGAATCTTCCAGGATGAAGTCCTCGTCTTCCACGCAGTCGTCAGGCGGCAGCCCGCCACGGGATTCTCCCAGCGACATCGATCCGCGGCTGGCATGGAAGCGCATGCCGAGGTCCCGCGCCGCCTCGATCTGGTAGTCGACCTTGTTGCCGCTCTTGAATACGTAGGAATGGTCGAAGGCCGTGGTGCAGCCGGAAAGGGCGAGCTCAGCGAGGCCCACCAAGGTGCTGGCGCGCGAGGCTTCCGGGGTCGTCCGCGCCCAGATCCGGTAGTGCGCCGCAAGCCACGGGAACAGGTTGTTGTCCTGTGCGGCGGGAAGGTTGCGGGTCAGCGTCTGGTTCAGGTGATGGTGCGTGTTTATGAAGCCGGGCAGGACGATGTGGCCCGCTGCGTCGATGATCGTCTCGGCCGAGTGCGGAAGGGTGTCGCTCGGGCCGACCCGTCTGATGACGCCGTCCTCTGCGTACAGGCCGCCTCCTCGGATCTCCCGGCGCTCCGGATCCATCGTCACCAGGATATCGGCATTCCTGATCAGCAGGGACTGGCCCATGTCTCACCTGTCAGAAGGTCGCGCTCACATTCAGCCCGACGACGAAGGCGTCTTCGATGGTCGAGTAGCCGCTCGGATTCATGATGTACTGGATGCCCGGCTGGACCGATAGTGCCGGCAGAAGCTGCGCCTGGTAGTTCAGTTCCAGCAGCATTTCCGAGCTCTGGCCGGGTAGGTACTCGGAGAATACGCTCGCCGCAGCGACGAAGGCCAGGGTGTCGTCGGGCCGGTGGGGCAACAGGCCGGTGTAGCTCAGGCCGAGCGCGGCCATGGCCTTGACGTCGCTCTTCAGCGGCGGCGCGTAGCTCAGGGCGAACCAGCCCCACAGCCCCTGCGAATAATCGTCCGTCTCGCTGTAGAGCATCTGCTCGGCCATCCCGTAGATGCCCCAGGAATTGCGCTCCGACGTGTTGGTCGAAAGGTTCGTGAGCTCTTCGGTGTCATAGTAGTAGCCGGCCTTGTATGTTCCCGGCAGGCCGGGCCGGTTGGCGCTGTGCCCGACATGGAGTCCAGCCTCGCCGATAGCCAGAATGCCCGATCCGGCCGGCGCGCCAAACTCGAGCCCATAGTGGTCCGGGTCGCCCAGGCCGGGGTATACGAGGTAGGCGCCGGCCTGGGCATACCAGCGGTCGCCCGGCTTCACCTTGACGCGCGCGCCCCAGACCGCATCGGGATCGGTTGGGAAGGTGATGTCGAACTGGCCGGCGACCGGATTGCCGCAGATCGAACCGTTCATCGACGTACAGGCCTTCGCGAATGTGGCGAAGTCGTCGAACGTGACGATCCGGCCGGCAAGCACTTCCGTCGTCTGATCGAACAGCTGCGCTCCGACCGCCAGGTACACGACCTTCGGCTGGAACCATCGCCCGTCGAGGTCGGAGACCTGAACGTCCATGACGTTGCCGATATGGGTGTCGCTCAGCGCGTCCGAGCCGTCGAGAATGCCGACCGATGTGGTGACGTAGACCGGGAAGGGCAGTGCGAACTGCCTGTCCAGATCCATCCGCAGGCCGAGCGACCAGTCACCCGTCCAGCTTGCTCCGCCTTCGATGACGCCGCCGACAGGGTTGGCGGCGAACTGACCCAGATAATCCAGCGTGAAGGAGATGCCCTCGCTTTCCAGCCGGTCGCGCGCACCGTTCCAGTTGCCGGTGATGCGCTGGGCCTGCCAGTCCCCCGACAGCCAGCCCCAGGTCGGGCTTTCCGGTGGCGCGTTCCTCTTCGGCGGCCGGCTGGATGTGACCCTGAGAAAATCGTCCCAGAGCACCTCCAGCGTGATGCTCGACTGGCTCCACGGTCCGGGTTCGGCGGTGGATGGGCCACGGCCCGCGAGAAGGAACGCGAGCAGGAGTGCCCACGAAGCGCACTTGGTTCCAGTCAGATACTTCACCGCCCCCATACCGATGGCACCGCTGCGTTGTTGCCCTTGCGGTCCCGGGACGCGAGGCGCCCGGAACACTGATCGGCAGGTTAGCCCATTGCACACCCGTCCCGACAGCCTGCGGCGTTCCGGTTCCGGCTTCGGTTCCGGCTTCGGCGATCAGGCGTGCGCCCACTCCCAGTAGAGGTCGCGCGCGCGCTGGTAGACCGGGCCCGGCTGCAGGTTGCGGTCATCGATCCGGTTGATGGGCAGAACCTTGGCGTAGTTGCCTGTGGAAAACAGTTCGTCGGCATCGAGCAGTTCGGCGTACTTGATGACGCGCTCGTGGACCGCGTAGCCGGCCGCCCGCAGCAGGGCGATCACCCGTTGCCGGGTGACGCCGTTCAGGAAGGTGCCGTTCGGATAGGGCGTGTGGACGACCCCGTCCTTGACCATCATCAGGTTGGCAGTGGCGAGTTCGGCGACGTTGCCCATGGAATCCAGCACGACCGCGTTCTCGAAACCCTTCTTCTGCGCCTCGATGATCGCCCTTCCGGAATTCGGATAGAGGCACGCCGCCTTGGCATTGACGGGGGCCTGCTCCAGTGACGGCCGCCGGAAGGACGACAGGCAGACCGGGAAGCCTGCCGGTTCCGGCATGGGAACCTCGTAGATGGACAGGCAGAAGCGCGTTGATTCCGGCAGCGGCGGAACGCCGACATATCCGCCCTCTTCGGCCCAGTACATCGGTCGGATGTAGAGAGCGGCGTCCCTGTCGAAGCGTGCGAGGCCGTCCCGGGTCAGTTCGACGATTTCCTCGCTTCGCAGCACCGGTTCCAGGCCGAGCGCGCGCGCCGATTCATTGACGCGGACACAGTGCATGTCGAGGTCGGGCGCCACGCCCTCGAACGCACGAGCGCCGTCGAAGACGCATGAGCCGAGCCAGAGTGCATGGCTGCGCGGACCGACCAGCGGGGGATTGCCATCGACCCAATCACCGTCGATGTACGACCATGTCTTCGACCACCCCGCCATGCCGTCCCTCCCGCTCGAGCGCCGCTATCGAAGTCCCTTCGTGCGCAATCGTCAATGCTGCGTCAACAATGGCGTCGAGGAGGCGTCGCGCAAGTCACGCCGCTTCATTGTCCTCATCGGCGCAACAGACCGTTCGCGTCATCGGTACATAGCGGGGATTACCGCAGGATGCGCCGGTATTCATGAGAGGCCGGGGAGACAGCATCACATGGCTGTGACTTGTGCCCTCCCGATCGTTTTCCGATGGTCGGAGCACCCCCGAAGGGACGTGATGAATCGTGGAGGAGAAGGTATGAAACGCTTGCTGTTCGTCGGAACCACAGTGGCGGTGCTCGCCACAGGAGCGGTCGCCTGGGCGGCGATGGACCCGATCGCCAAACGTCAGATGGTGATGAAGAACAACGGCGCCGCGGTCGGCACGCTGGCAAAGATGGCGAAGGGCGAAATGCCGTTTGACGCCGGTGCCGCGAATCTGGCGGTGCGCGTGCTCTACAACGGCTCTGCCGGCTTCACGAGCCTGTTTCCCGAGGGAACGCAGACCGGCGGCGACACGGAGGCCAGTCCGAAGATCTGGGAAGACATGGCCGGCTTCCAGGCCAAGGACGACGCCCTCGCCGAGGCGGCCGCCGGTATAATCGCCAACCCGATTTCCGATCTCGACGGCGTCAAGGCGGCGCTCGGCACGATCGGGCAGACCTGCCAGGGCTGCCACGAAACCTACCGCCAGAAGAACAACGGCTGACGCGTCGGGGCATACTCCCCGCATGCTGATCCGAATCATATCCGGCCTGGTCGTGCTCGCCCTGATCGGGGCGGGCGCCTTCTGGCTCTTGACGATGCCGACGCCCCTTGCGGCGACGGATCTGCCGGATCACGAGCCCGACGTCGCCAATGGCGAGTACATGTTCTACGCCGGCGGCTGTGCGTCCTGCCACGCGACGCCGGACCAGGACGATCCATTGCAGCTGGGCGGCGGCCTGGCGCTTCCCTCGCCTTTCGGAACCTTCCGGGTGCCCAACATTTCGCCGGATCCCGACAGCGGGATCGGCGGCTGGTCGGCGATCGACCTGGTCAACGCCATGACCCGAGGCATCGCGCCGGGCGGCACCCACCTCTATCCGTCCTTCCCCTACACGTCGTACCAGCGCATTAAGGTGGAAGACATCATCGACCTGAAGGCATTCCTCGATACCGTGCCGGCGGTGGCCTCGGACGTGCCCGGACATGAACTGCCGTTCCCGTTCAACATCCGGCGCGGTCTCGGCCTTTGGCAGCTTCTGTTCCTGGACGGCGAACCATTCACGCCGGATCCGGACGCCACCGACCAGATCAACCGGGGCGCCTATCTCGTCACGGGACCCGGCCACTGCGGCGAATGCCACACCCCGCGCAACGTCCTGGGCGGCCTGGAGCGCGACAGGTGGCTCGAAGGCGCGCCGAACCCGGAAGGGGAGGGCACCGTTCCCGACATCACCGCGGCCGGTCTTGCGAACTGGTCAGCCTCCGACATCGCATATGCCCTGGAAAGCGGCTTCACGCCGGACTTCGATTCGCTAGGCGGCAGCATGGCGCGCGTAGTCCGCAACACGTCGCAGCTCACCGCCGATGACCGCGATGCGATTGCCGCCTATCTGAAGAGCCTGCCCGACGCCCGCTAGCCAAGTTCCGCAGTCAGCGTCGACAGCAAATGCCTCCAGGACTGCGGCGCGTCGCATTGAAGCTTTCGGCAAAGCAGTTTCTTCGGCGCTCTCGCTGGCGGACGTATCCTCGCGTCTGCAAACATGCCTTTGCGGTACACAACCGCCGCCGACATCTGGTAAACAGGTCATCCGACAAGTAGCGTATACCTCGTCGGGCTGGCATGTTGCTGAAGACAATAGCCCGTTCCGCGGCCGAGTGCATCTGCGCGACGCCGGCAAACGCCATAATAGACACTTGGGAGAAAACGTCGATGAAACGGAGAAACTTCCTTAAGGGTGCCAGCCTCGCGATGGCCGCCGCGTTTGGCATGCTCGGCGCCGGCGCCGCTCAGGCGGCATATCCGGATCGCCCCATCACGATGATCGTGCCCTGGGGCGCCGGTGGCGGTACGGACGCGGTCGGCCGCATCTTCGCCAGCCTCCTCGAGAAGGAACTCGGCGTGCCCGTCAACGTCGTAAACCGCACCGGCGGCAGCGGCGTCGTTGGCCATTCGGCGATCGCCACCGCCAAGCCGGACGGCTACACGATCGGCATCGCCACCGTCGAGATCGCCATGATGCACTGGGCCGGTCTCACCGAACTGACCTATGAGGACTACACCGTGCTCGGCCAGGTCAATCTCGACCCGGGCGGGCTCATGGTGGCCAAGGGGTCCCCCTACCAGACCGCCGCCGATCTGCTCGCCGCCATCAAGAAGGAGCCTGAGGGCACCTTCAAGGGCTCCGGCACCGGACAGGGAGGCATCTGGCATCTCGGCTTTGCCGGCTGGATGCTGAGCGAAGGCGTCGACCCGGCCGTGGCGCCGTGGATCCCGAGCCAGGGCTCCGCTCCCGCGCTGAAGGACATGGTCGCCGGCGGCACCGATTTCGTGACGTCGTCGCTCGCCGAGGGGCGGGCGCTCATCGATGCGGGCGAGGTGGTGCCGCTCGCCAACATGGGCGAGGAGCGCCTGGCGATTTTCCCCGACGTGCCGACGCTCAAGGAAGCGACCGGATCCGACTGGGTGGTCGGTGCTTGGCGGATGGTGGTCGGGCCGAAAGGTCTGCCGGAGGAGGTCACGTCGGTCCTGATTCCGGCGCTCGAGAAGGCCTATAACAGCCCCGAATACAAGGAGTTCATGGACGGCCGCGGCTTCGGCATGGTCTGGCGTCCGGCCGACGAGGCAAAGGCCTTCATGCAGAAATCCGACACGGATTTCGGCGAGGTCATGAAGAAGGCCGGCCTGACGAAATAGGCGACGAGTTCCTCCTCCCCGGCGGGCTGCCAGGCCCGCCGGGGTGAGACGCGGTCCGCGTCAGCGGACGATACGCGTCGCGTTTTGAGCGGTCGAACGCCCGAGACGCGAGTCGAGTGCCGGGAGCGGGCAGGCGTGCACAGAAGCAAGATCCGGATGGCAGATGCAGGCTCGCCCCCGACAGGGGAGAGCAGACCGGTGCTACGTTCCTCTCTGTCGTCATCCCGGCCGAGCGAAAGCGAGAGCCGGGATCGGAGAGCCACCGCGGCCTCAGTGGCTCTCCGATCCCGGATAATCGCATTCGCGATTTCCGGGATGACGGCGGAGAGATTGGGGCGAGCAGTAGACGACTTCGGGTGCATCCGGAAACAGCCGTCCGGGAAATCGGGACGTCTCTCTTGAAAGTCAACGACGCCATATCCGGGCTGCTGTTCGTCCTGCTCGCCGGCGCCATCTACTATGTCACCCGCAATTTTCCCATCATGCCGGGACAGGACTACGGCGCCGCGTTCTTTCCGCGAACCATCGCGACGTTCATGGCGATTCTCGGTGCGTTGCTCATGATCCGCGGCATCCGCGAACGGGAGGCTGGGCCAGTGGCTGAGCCGTTCGAGTGGATGCGCTCGCCGGGGCTTGTCGCCAATTTCCTGCTCGTGGTCGGCGCCTTGATTTTCTACATCGCCGTGTCGGACCGACTGGGTTTCGTCATCACCGCCTTCATCACGCTCTACGCGCTGCTGTTCTGGCTGCGGGGCCGGCGCTTCTGGCTGTCCTCGCTGGCGATATCAGTCGTCTCGGTGATCGTCCTGCAGCAGTTCTTCGGCCAGTTCCTGCGCGTGCCCCTGCCATGGGGCGTGCTCGAAGCCTACGCCTGGTGACGGTGCGCTGATGGAAATCTTCCTGGAAGCGATCCCGCTGGTCTTCGATCCATACGTCCTGACGGTGATCCTGCTGTCGGGCATGTTCGGCCTGTTCATGGGCGCGATACCCGGCCTGTCGGCAACCATGGCGACCGCGCTGCTCGTTCCCGTCACGTTCTTCATGCCGCCGGTGCCCGCGCTCGCCGCCGTGGTTACGGCCACCGCCATGGCGATATTCGCGGGCGACCTGCCCGGCGCGCTCCTGCGCATCCCCGGGACCCCGGCATCGGCCGCCTATACCGACGAAGCCTTTGCGATGACGCGGAAGGGCAAGGCGGAACTGGTGCTCGGCACCGGTCTCGTCGCCGCAGTCATCGGTGGTCTTTTCGGGGCCGTCGTGCTGACCTTCACGGCCCCGTTCCTGGCGAAGTTCGCCCTGAAGTTCTCCTCATTCGAGTATTTCTGGCTTGCCTGTCTCGGCCTGACCTGCGCTGCCTTCATCTCCAGCGACAGTCCAGGGAAAGGGGGCCTCTCCCTGCTGATCGGCCTGCTGATCGCCACCGTCGGCCTCGACCCGATGTCCGGCCAGCCGCGGTTCACCTTCGGCAGCGTCGAGCTGATGGGCGGCGTCAACTTCATTCCCGCGATGATCGGCATGTTCGCGCTTGCCGAGGTGCTGCGCACGGTGACCGCGGTGAGACCGCCACCAAAGGTGGAGCAATCGACGATCGGCAACATATTTGCAGGTCTGGGGCCGGTGCTGTTGCGCTACAGGAAGAACCTGTTCCGCGGCAGCGTCATCGGCGTGCTGGTCGGCGCGCTTCCCGGCGCCGGATCCGATATCGCCGCATGGATATCCTACGCGGTCGCCAAGAAGTTCTCAAAGGAACCCGAGAAGTTCGGCACCGGCCACGTCGAGGGAATCGTCGACTCCGGCGCCTCCAACAATGCCGGTCTAGGCGGCACCTGGGTGCCCGCGCTCGTTTTCGGCATACCGGGCGATTCGATCACGGCGATCGTGATCGGTGTGCTCTACGTGAAGGGCATGAACCCGGGTCCGACCGTGTTCCTCGACCAGCCGGAGCTGATCTACGCGGTCTTCGTATCCTTTTTCGTCGCCAACATCCTGCTGCTGCCGCTCGGCTATGCGGCGATCAAGTCGTCGAAGCAGCTGCTGCGCGTCCCGCGCAACGTCCTGATGCCGATCATCCTGATGTTCTGCATCGTCGGCACATTCGCCATCAACAACACCGTCTTCGGCATCGGCATCATGCTGGCGCTCGGCCTGCTCGCCTACCTGATGGAGGAGAACGGCTTCCCGATCGCGCCGGCGATCCTGGGCCTGGTCCTCGGCGGCCTGCTCGAGGACAGTTTTATGACCTCGATGATCAAGTCGAACGGTTCGATGCTCGCCTTCTTCGAGCGGCCCCTGTCGGCGGTACTCGGCGCCGTCACGATCCTGATCTGGGTCTCGCCCTTCATCGTCAGACTGCGCCGCCGCGGCGCCTCGCCGGCCGGCGACACGTAGGCCGGCCTGTCGCGATCGGATGAAGATCGCATGGTCCTCGCGTCCACCATCCCACGTTATCCCGGCCGCAGAGCCGGGATCGCCAGAGACCGCAGCGTCTGCGTTCGTGGCGATCCCGGATAGCCGCACTGCGGCTTCCGGGATGACGTGGATGGGGAGGCTGGTGGACTGGACAAGCGCTCCAGTAGTGACGCGTTACCCGCTGGCCGTTGTCAGTTCCCTCTACTTCCAACTCACGTCATCCCGGCCGCAGAGCCGGGATCGCCCGGAGCCGCAGGGCTGCGGCTTCCGGGACGACGCAGGAGTAAGACAGGTGCGGTCCGCGCCTCAGCGCGCTGCCAGCCCCGCTGACCCGCGGCCATGTGCCGCCGGCGCGGCAACCCCTTCCACCCCACGTCATCCCGGCCGCAGAGCCGGGATCGCCTGAGGCCGCAGCGCCTGCGTCCGTGGCGATCCCGGATAGCCGCATTGCGGCTTCCGGGATGACGTGGAGGGGGAGGCTGGTGGACCGAGATGACGTAGAGGGCGAGGCCGGTGGACAGGGTGGACGCTCGAGACTCGGCCCGTCCTCCCTTGTCCTTTTGCCAGCCTCCGCCCCTTCCACCAGACGTCATCCCGGCCGAAGAGCCGGGATCGCCAGGGGCCGGAGCGCAGCCGGTTGCGACGATCCCGGATAACATCTCACGCGGCTTCCGGGACAACGAGCGAACAGCCCCGCGGCCGACAGCGGCCGCTCAGGCCTCGGCGAGCGCCCCGATCACCCGGGCCCAGGCGCGGGCGCCGTGGTGGAAGCTCGACAGGTTGTATTTTTCGTTGGGTGAATGGATCTTGTCGTCGTCCAGGCCGAAGCCGATCAGCACGGAATCAAGGCCGAGCGTCCGCTTGAAATCGCCGACGATCGGAATCGAGCCGCCGCAGCCCATCATCACGGTCGGACGCTCGAACTCCGCCTCGAGCGCGGCGGCGGCCTTGGCCACCTGCGGGCTCGAGGTGTCGACCTTCAGCGCCGGGGAGGCGGCGTGGCCGATGAACTGGACCTTGCAGTCGGCCGGCACCCGTTCCTTCACGAAGGCGCGGAAGTTCTCGCGGATCTTCAGCGGGTCCTGTTCGCCGACGAGCCGGAACGAGACCTTGGCAGACGCCTTCGAGGCGATCACCGTCTTCGAGCCCTCGCCGGTATAGCCGCCGATGATGCCGTTGACGTCGCAGGTCGGGCGCGACCAGATCTGCTCGAGCACGCTGCGACCGGTTTCCCCGGCAGGCTGGGCCAGGCCGACCTCGCCCAGGAAGGTCTCGGCGCTGAAACCGAGGCCGTCCCACTGCGCCTTGATGTCGGCGGGTATCTCTTCCACGCCGTCGTAGAAGTGCGGCACCTGAATGCGGCCGTTGTCGTCGTGCAGCGCCGCAACGATGCGCGCCACCACACTGATCGGGTTGCGGGCGGCTCCGCCGTACATGCCCGAGTGCAGGTCGCGGTTGGCCGCGGTGACGACGAATTCCTCGAAAAGCAGGCCACGCAGCATCGTCGTGATCGCCGGGGTCTTCGCGTCCCACATTCCGGTATCGCAGACCAGCGCGAAGTCGGTGGTCAGCTCGTCCTTGTGGCTGTCGAGGAACGGCCCGAGGCTGTTGCTGCCCGATTCCTCCTCGCCCTCGATCAACACCGTGATCGCGATCGGCAGGCTGCCGGTGCCGGCCACCCAGCCGCGACAGGCCTCAATGAAAGTCATGAACTGGCCCTTGTCGTCGGACGCGCCGCGAGCGACGATCTGCTTGCCGTGCGGGCCGTCGACCAGGCGGGGCTCGAAGGGCGGCGCCTCCCAAAGGGCAATCGGGTCGGCCGGCTGGACGTCGTAGTGGCCGTAGAACAGCACGTGAGGCACGCCGTCTCCCGGCGTTCCGTAATGGCCGACCACCATAGGCTGGCCGCCGGTCTCCCGTGCCGAGGAGTCGAAGCCGATGTCGCGAAGCTGCGCTACCACCCAGTCCGCGGCCTTGCGGCAGTCCCCGTTGTGGGCCGGGTCGGTGGAGATCGAGGGAATACGGATCAGCTCGAACAGGCGGTCCAGGCTGCCGGCGAGGCCGGCATCGATCGCGGCGAGCGCCCGTCCGGTCGCGTCTTCCGTGGCGGTCATCTAGAACTCCTCATGATGGGGGTGCCGTGGGGCTTTTGAAGCAACGGCTAGTCGAACTGGCGCCCGGCGGCAAGTCCGACTGCGCCGGCTGCCGGCGAAGACTTCAGCGCAGCAGCGAACCGAAGATGCCGCGAACGATCTTTGCTCCGCCATCGCCCATGTTGCGGCCAAGCGAGGAGGCAAGCGACCGTCCGTAGGACTTCAGGATCTGGATCCCGGCGTCCTCGAGTTCCTTCGGCAGGCCCGTGAAGGTGTCCGGGGGTGCCTTCGGAGCGCGGTCAGGGTTCGCAGCCGATTCCACCTTATTGGCGGCGCGATCCGCCAGGATCTCGTAAGCCGATTCCCGGTCCTCCGCAGTGTCGTAGATGCCCGCAACCGGGCTCTCGGACATAAGCGTCGTCCGTTCGGCCGCGCCTATCGGGCCCATCCGCGAGCACGGAGGCCGCACCAGCGTGCGCTGGACGACCGAGGGGACCCCCTTGTCTTCCAGCGTCGAGACCAGCGCCTCTCCGACACCAAGTTCGGTGATTGCGCGTGCCGTATCGAAGTCGGGATTGGGGCGGAACGTGTCGGCAGCGGTTTTCACCGCCTTCTGCTCGCGAGGGGTGTAGGCACGCAGTGCGTGCTGCACGCGGTTGCCCAGTTGCGCCAGCACCTTGTCTGGTACGTCGAGGGGGTTCTGCGTAACGAAAAACACGCCGACGCCCTTGGAACGGATCAGCCGCACCACCTGCTCGATCTTGTCGATCAACGCGTCAGGCGCGTCGTCGAACAGCAGGTGCGCCTCGTCGAAAAAGAATACCAGCTTGGGCTTGTCCGGATCGCCGACCTCCGGCAATTCCTCGAACAGTTCGGAGAGGAGCCAGAGCAGGAAGGTGGCGTAAAGCCGGGGCGAGGAGATCAGTCGGTCGGCAGCGAGCACGTTGACATAGCCGCGTCCGTCGCCGTCGACGCGCATCAGATCGTCGATCGACAGCGCCGGCTCGCCGAAGAAGTGCTCGGCACCCTGGTTCTCCAGGACCAGCAGGCGGCGCTGGATCGCGCCGATCGTCTGCTTGGTGACGTTGCCGTAGGTCGTGGTCACCGTGCCGCCCATCTCGCCGAGATGCTGAAGCAGCGCCCGGAGATCCTTCATGTCGAGGATCAGCAGATTCTGGTCGTCGGCAATCCGGAAGGCGATGTTCAGGGCCCCTTCCTGCGCCTCGGTGAGCTCAAGAAGGCGCGACAGTATCAGCGGGCCCATCTCGGTGATGGTGGTGCGGACCGGATGGCCCTGCTCGCCGAACAGGTCCCAGAAGATCGTCGGCGTCGCGGCGAAGGCGTAGTCGGCAAGCCCGATCGCCTCGGCCCGCTTGAGAAGGAAGTCCTTCGGCTCTCCCGGCGCCGCGATGCCGGAAAGATCGCCCTTCACGTCGGCGCAGAACACCGGCACTCCGGCACTGGCGAACCCCTCGGCGAGAATCTGCAGGGTCACCGTCTTGCCCGTGCCGGTGGCGCCCGTGACGAGGCCGTGCCGGTTGGCGTAGCGCAGGTGGATGTGCTCCGGCTTGACGCTGGCGCCGATGAAGATCCTGCCGTCGCTGTCCGACATGTCGGCCCCTTGCAAACCGTGTGCGACGAAGCCGTCCGCGTTGCGCGGACCTCGCCGGCAGATCTTATAGGAACCGCTCCGGACGGGCGCAATGCGCGGTTGTCACTGTCCGGACGCCATTGCACAATATGCCCATAAACGGGGCGCCGATCCTGTCGGCGGATGAGGAGACATTCATGGATGAGCTCGTCGACCGGCTCGTGACGACGGTCGGGATCAGCAGGGAGCAGGCCGAACTGGCGCTCTCCAACATGCTCGGTTTCCTCAAGCAGGCGGGCCCGCCCGACAAGGTAGCGGAGCTCGTGGAGAGGCTGCCCGGGGCCGAGAGCGTGCAGACGCCGCGCGGCGGAATGGGCGGCATGATCGGCGCGATGGCGGCCTATAATTCCCTCACCTCCGCCGGGCTCGACATGGGGCAGATCCAGGGCGTGGCGAGGGAACTGATCGCCTATGCCAAGCTGCACGCGGGCGACGAACTGGTAAACGATGTGGTCGCTTCGGTTCCCGGTCTCAACCAGTTCGCCTGAAGGGAACCCCGGAAAAGCGTCCAGGCGAGAGGAGACGTTTCATGTCCTATCCGGTGCTCAAGATCGAAGGTATTGGCAAGAAGTACGCGAAAATGCTGGACAAGGCAGGCGTCCGGACCACCGGCAAGCTGCACGATCGCGCCAGGGACCCCAAGGGCCGCAAACAGCTGGCAGCCGAATCCGGGATCGACGAGACCTACATCCTGAAATGGGCGAACATGTCCGACCTGATGCGCATAAAGGGGGTCGGCGAGGAATACTCCGAGCTCCTTGAGGTGGCCGGTGTCGACACCATCAAGGAATTGCGCAACCGCAGGCCGGAGAACCTCTACGCCAGGATGGTGGAGGTAAATGACGTCAAGAAACTGGTCCGCGCGCTTCCGGGCGAGAGCAAGGTCCGGGACTGGGTCGCGCAGGCCAAGGGGCTGTCGCCCGTGATGAAGTATTGATCCGCCGCCAAGTCACCACCTTTGGACGGTGGCGATCGCTCGCGCGGTGTGGCAGTTAGCGACGGTCGGATTGACGGTCGGCGAACAGGATTGCGGGGCGAGGCGACCGAATGAGTGATTTGGACTTGGCCGCCGCTTTCCCGGCGGCCGAAGAGGAGCAGTGGCTCGGCCTGGTCGAGAAGGTCCTGGCGGGGCGCGATTTCAGACGCTCGCTGGTCACCAAGACGCGTGACGCGATCGAGATCGAACCCCTGTACGGCCAGCAGGATAGTGGCCCGGCCACCGGGGGGCGGTCGGGCCGGTGGACCGTCTTCCAGCGCGTCGATCATCCCCATGCGGCTGCCGCCAACCGGCTCGTCCGGGCCGACCTCGATGGCGGTGCCGACGGTCTCGAACTCGTCTTCCCCGGCGCTATAGGTGCCAATGGCTACGGCGTTGGCGTGAACACCGTAGCCGACCTGACCACCGTTCTCGACGGCGTCGACCTGACCGGCGTCAAATTGCGGATCGACGGCGGCTATCAGAGCCGCCCAGCCATGGTCCTTGCGATCGCGCTGGCCCGCACGTGGGGCCTGGAGCCGGGTTCCGTGGATATCGTCGGCCAGTCGGACCCCGCCAACGGGCTCGTCGGACTGGGCCGGCTTCTTGCGTCCTATGACCGGGTCAGCGCGTGGTCGGTGGATCTTGCCTACTATCTCGTCGAAACGGGCTGGAACGTCGCGCCGTTCGTCGCCGACGGGCGCACGGTCCATGGCGGTGGCGGTTCGGAGGCTCAGGAACTTGCGTATTGCCTGTCCGTCGCCGTCGAGCACATGCGCGTTCTGGAGAAGGGCGGCCTGCCGGCGGACGCGGCGCGGCGTCTCGTGACCTTCTCGCTGGCCGCCGATGCCGATCAGTTCGCTACGATCGCGAAGTTCAGAGCAATCCGCATTCTCTGGGATCGTGTCCAGGAGGCCTGCAGGCTGACGCCGGAGCCCGCGCGGATCCATGCGGAGACATCCTGGCGGATGATGTCGCGCCGCGATCCGTGGGTGAACCTGTTGCGCACGACGGTCGCGACCGCCGCCGCCGGGATCGGCGGAGCCGATTCCCTGACCGTCCTGCCGTTCACTACCGCCCTCGGTCTCCCCGACGGATTTGCCCGGCGCCTTGCCCGCAACACGCAACTCGTCCTGATAGAGGAGGCGGCCATCGGCAGGGTCGGCGATCCGGCCGCCGGCTCGGGCTACGTGGAGGCACTGACCGGCAGGATGTGCGAAGCCGCCTGGGCGGAATTTCAGCGAATAGAGGCGGAAGGGGGCATCATCGAATCGGCCGTCTCGGGCCTGCTGCAACGTCGGATCAAGGCCGTTCAGGATGCGCGCATTGCCGATGTGGCGCACCGAAAGGTGCCCCTTACCGGTGTTTCCGAGTTTCCGTATCTTGCCGAGTTGCCGGTTCGCACGTTGCGCCCGGAGACGGACGATGTCGAACTGTCGGGAGAAGAGATCGACATTCCCCAGCCGGCCAGGGGCGCGCGCTATTCGGCGCTTGTCGCGGCGGTCGAACGGGGCGCCTCCATCTCCGACATCGTCGCGACGGCGGGCCTCGACTGGATCCGCTGCATGGCCGTGCCGCGCTACCGGCTCGCCGAGCCGTTCGAGCGGTTGCGCGACGCCAGCGACCGGGTGCGCGATCAGTCCGGCAAGCGTCCGGCTGTATTCCTTGCCACCATAGGGACGATGGCCGACTTCACCGTGCGCGCCGGTTTCGCCAGGAATGCTTTCGAGGCGGGCGGCCTGGTGGCGCTCGGCGCGGACGTCTATGCCGACCAGGATGCGATGGCGTTGGCCTTCGCCCGCAGCGGCGCCCGCATTGCCTGCATCTGCGGCACCGACGCCGGCTATGAAGAGCACGCAGCCGACTACGCCAGGGTGCTGAAGGCCAACGAGGCGGCCGGCATCTACCTGGCCGGCCGCCCCGGCGAGCGCGAACGCGACTGGGCGGAGGCCGGCGTCGACGAGTATCTCTTCGCAGGATGTGATATCCTGTCGTTTCTGGATTCAGCCTACCGGCGCCTTGGCATCAAGACCGACGCTGCCAATATGGCTGGAGAGGATGTGCGATGAGCGGCATTCCCGATTTCACCCAGGTTCCCTTCGCGATACCGGAGTCCGCGGCGGCTGCGCCGGTCGGATCTGCCTGGGTTACGCCCGAAGGGATCGAGGTGAAGCCCGCCTACGACGCGTCCGATCGCGACGGGCTTGAGTTCCTGAAGTCATGGCCGGGCATTGCGCCCTTCCTGCGCGGCCCCTATCCGACGATGTACACGACGAGGCCCTGGACGATCCGGCAGTACGCCGGATTCTCTACGGCCGAGGACTCCAATGCCTTCTACCGGCGCAATCTCGCCGCCGGCCAGAAGGGCCTGTCGATCGCCTTCGATCTGGCAACTCATCGCGGCTACGACTCCGACAATCCGCGCGTCACCGGGGACGTCGGCATGGCCGGCGTGGCGATCGACTCGATCTACGACATGCGGATCCTGTTCGACCACATTCCGCTCGACAAGATGAGCGTGTCGATGACCATGAACGGCGCGGTGCTGCCGATCATGGCGCTGTACATCGTGGTGGCCGAAGAGCAGGGCGTTGCGCCGGAGAAGCTGACGGGCACGATCCAGAACGACGTGCTCAAGGAGTTCATGGTCCGCAACACCTACATCTACCCCCCCAAGGCGTCGATGCGGGTGGTTTCCGACATCTTCGGCTATACCTCTCAGCTCATGCCGAAGTTCAACTCCATCTCGATCTCCGGCTACCACATGCAGGAGGCCGGCGCGACGGCCGACCTGGAACTCGCCTACACGCTTGCCGACGGCGTCGAGTACATGCGCGCCGGCATCGAGGCGGGCCTGAACGTCGACCGTTTCGCCCCCCGGCTGTCCTTCTTCTTCGCGATCGGCATGAACTATTTCATGGAGATCGCCAAGCTGCGCGCCGCCCGGCTCCTGTGGGCGAACCTCGTGATGCCGTTCGGTCCGCAGGATCAGAAGTCGCTGGCGCTCAGGACCCATTGCCAGACCTCCGGCTGGAGCCTCACCGCCCAGGACGTGTTCAACAACGTCACCCGCACGGGGATCGAGGCGATGGCCGCGACCCAGGGCCACACGCAATCGCTGCATACCAACGCGCTCGACGAGGCGCTGGCGCTGCCGACCGACTTCTCCGCCCGCATCGCCCGCAACACCCAGATCATGCTGGCACAGGAGGCCGGGACCTGCCGGGTCATCGACCCGTGGGGCGGCTCCTACTACGTCGAGCGGCTGACCCATGATCTCGCCGAAAAAGCCTGGGGGCATATCCAGGAGGTCGAGGAGATGGGCGGCATGGCCAAGGCGATCGAGGCCGGGCTGCCGAAGCTCAGGATCGAGGAAGCCGCCGCCCGCACCCAGGCGCGCATCGATTCCGGCCGCCAGGTCGTCGTCGGGGTGAACCGCTGGAAGCCTACGGAGGAGGACGAACTCGAGATCCTCAAGGTCGACAATTCAGAGGTGCGCCGCCAGCAGATCGACAAGCTGCGGCGACTGCGCGCCGAGCGCGACCAGGCGGCCGTGGATGCAGCGCTTGCGGCGCTGACCGCCAGCGCCGACGCCGGGCAGGGCAACCTGCTGGCGCTCGCCGTGGACGCTGCCCGGGCCAAGGCCACGGTCGGTGAGATTTCCGGCGCGCTCGAGAAGGTCTGGGGCCGCCATCAGGCCGAGATCCAGTCGATCTCGGGCGTCTACCGGCAGGAGGTCGGGCAGATGGACGAAAACGTCAGGCGCGTGCAGCGCATGGTCGACGCCTTCGAGCGGAACGAGGGGCGGCGCCCGCGAATTCTCGTCGCCAAGATGGGCCAGGACGGCCACGACCGAGGCCAGAAGGTGATTGCCTCCGCCTTTGCCGATCTGGGCTTCGATGTCGACATCGGCCCGCTCTTCGCAACCCCGGACGAGGCGGCCAGACAGGCGGTCGAGAACGACGTCCACATCATCGGGGTCTCCTCGCTCGCCGCCGGCCACCTGACGCTGGTGCCGGAGCTGAAGGCGGCTCTCGATGAAATGGGCCGCGGCGATATCATGATCGTCGTCGGCGGCGTCATCCCGCCGCAGGATTTCGCCGCGCTGAAGGAGGCCGGCGCCGCCGCGATCTTCCCGCCCGGCACGGTGATCGCCGATGCCGCGGTATCGCTGATCGCCGACCTAAACAAGCGCCTCGGCCACGAGCCGGCGGAAGCGGCGGAGTAGGCACAGCCTCCTTTCGCAAAGTGGGTGTTCCTTGAACTTCGGCCTTCGTCTGCCTATCCTTACATCTTATCGGAAGTAAGGAGACCTTGATGGATACAGGGACCCTGACCTCTAAGGGCCAGACGACCATCCCGAAGGCGATCCGCCAGCGGCTCGGATTGAAGGCTGGTGACCGGATTCTCTACGTCGTGCAGGACGGCGAGGTCGTGATGAGGCCCGCCAATCGACCGATCGGTTCTCTGAAGGAGGCATTGCCGAAGCCCGACCGGGCGCGATCTCTGGAGGAGATGGAGGAAGCGGTCGGCGAGGGCGCGAGCAAGGCGTGACGGGGGCGTGATCGGTCTCGATACCAACGTGCTGGTTCGCTACATCGTCGCCGACGACGCCGACCAGGCGAAGCGGGCGGCCCGCTTCATCGAGGACAACCTGTCCCCGGAAGTTCCCGGCTACATTGGCATCGTCGTCCTGGTCGAACTGGTCTGGGTCCTGGAACGGGCCTACGGCTATTCGCGTGGCCAGATCACGGGATTGCTGGATGCGCTCCTGACGACCGCGGAGTTGCGTGTCGAGGACGCCGAATCGATCTGGCCGCTACTAGATCCCTACCGGAAGGGGTCCGTCGGCTTCTCCGATCTCGTCATTGCCAGCCGCAATGTCGCTGCCGGCTGCGCCGAAACGGTGACGTTCGACCGCCGTTTCGACAAACTTTCCGGCGTCACCTCGCTCTGACCCCTCAGAACGGCAGCCCCTTTCCTATGCCGGCGGCGCCTGGCATGGTCATCGGCATGTCGCGGATGGTGACGCCCTCCGGCACGCTGAACAGCCCAGCGTCCTGCGTAATGCGCTCGATGTTCTCCAGCGAGGCGCCGAAGCCCATGCCGGAGGTCTGCACCGGGATGTTTTCTTCGGTCAGGCAGGCCTCGACCTCCTTCATCTTCCAGATCGTGCAGGTTTCCGATCCGATCGTCTTCACCTCGTCGGTCGGTTCTGCGTCAAACTCGTCGCCCGCCGGGGTCGGCAGGCGCATTGCCATCCCCGGCATCTGGTTCGACCACATCAGCATCTCGCCGGAGGTCATGTCGCGCACGCTGCTCATCTCCATTCCCTGCTGCTGCATTTTGATGCGCATCTTCTTCTGGTCCGCCGAATAGTGCATCTCGGCGTGGGCGATGTTGCCGTTGTCGTCGCTGAGCACCCACTCGCCCTGGAAATCCACTGTCGGGTAAGGCACCTCGGCGAGCGCCGGAGAACTGGTGAAAAGAACGGTCAGCAATCCGATCAGTCCAATGCGGGATGTCATGAATTAAACCTCTTTGAGAGTTCGGATGGCGGTATGGCCATCTGGCTATTAGTAGAGAAGGGATATTTCTAGACGACGAAATCGGTTTCGGGGAGGCATGATGAAAGCCGGATACATTTTGATCGTGACGGGGCTGATTGCTGCGTGTGCCGGCCTGCCGGCGCGCGGGTCGGACGGGCCGGGCGGATGGCCTGACCTCATCGGCCCTCCGCTGGTTCTGCAGGACTCCAGCGAAGCGGCCGACATCCGGGTCGCGCTTGCCCGCACTTCGGAAACCGTGCCCGCGCTGTTCCGGCTGACGCTGTCGCGCGCCAAGTCGGAAATGGCGGCTTTCGGGCGTGACGCTGAAGCGGAATATGCCGAGTTCGGCGACGATCCGGACTATCCGTGGCGGCCGTGGTCCTACGATATCGTCTTCGAAGAGCGCTATGCCCGGGAGCCTGTCTTCAGCCTGCTCGAATCGAAGTTCACCTACACCGGCGGCGCCCACCCCAATACCGATTTCGACGTGATCAATTTCGATGTCCGCAGCGGACGGGAGTTCGGGCTGTTCGAGCTGTTCGGCGACCTGTCGGACGGGGCGCCCGTCCTTGCCGCGATGACCGAGTTCACCCGGCGCGACCTCGCCGCCCAGAAGTCCGAGCGGTTCGGCGAGACGGTGGGCGAAGGCGACGAATCCCTGGATGTCGTGACGCCCACTGCGGATACCTTCCGCCTGTTCACCCTGACGCCGGCAAGGGATGCCGCCGGCGCCGCGGGCATCACCGTCCATTTCCCGCCTTACGCGGTCGGCGCATACGCGGAAGGAAGCTACGAGGTTTTCATTCCCGCGGAGGTATTCGCCCCCTACCTCACACCCGAATACGCCTCGCTGTTCGGCGGCGAGCCGGTCGGACTCGAGTCCGTGACGAACTGGGAATTTCCCGGCGCACTGCTGCTGAGCGCCAGCCCGCGCAACGGCGAAGCGGTCTCGTCGCCGCTGGCGCTGTCCGGCGAGGCGCCGTCGCACTGGTTCTTCGAAGGTGTCGCGGGTGTCGAGGTGCTCGACGAGAATGGCACCAGTCTCGGCACCGGCTACGTCACCTGGGACACTGCCGTGCCGACCAGCGGCATCGCGGCGGGAATGGTCGCGTATTCCGGCACGGTCGAGTTTGCCGAACCAACCGGCCAGACGGGAATTGTGGTGATCTCCGAAGACGACCCGTCCGACGGTGAGGCCGGGCCCGTCGAGCGTGTGCCGATCTATGTGGAATTCGACTGAGAGTAGGCGGTCCATGATGTGACAAACGGTAGCTTGCTGCGGCCCGGTCGTTTGTGTACCGGTCGGGTCCAGTCGATTGTGCGGAGATGTGTGAACAAGCCATGTTGCGACGGTTTCTAACGTTTTTCGCCGTTCTGCCCGTCCTTGCCGCGTGTGCGGGCGACGACCAGCCGACGGCGACCTCTGTGATACCGATTTCCTATACGATCACCGCGGAGTCGGCCGGCCCCATTACCCCGGAGACCGGCTATTCCGCCGCCACCTTCCGCCAGCTGTTTCCCAACGAACGCATCGACGTGATTTCCACCGCCGATGAGGACGGTGTGGTCAGTGCACTGACGGTGTTCTCCGACGGTCTGCAGGTGATGATGATCATTCCCGAGAGGTCGGGCGGCGGCATCAAGGCGGTGCACGGTTCCGGCCTGGCGGTTGCCGGACCGAACGGCGAGCGGCTGGGAATGACGTTTCGTCAGGCCGGCATCAGTCGGGACAGCTGTTCGGTCGGCCATGGCCCGTGGCTCGGCATGGCGGTTTGCACCGCCCGCGGCGCGCCGAACGTCCGGCTGGTCTTCGACAACGGCGGCTGGAACGGTTCTCCCAACGAACTGGCACCCGCCTCGAGCCTGGCTGAGGGGGAACTGCAGCGAATCGTCTGGATACCGACCCGCAGCGGATGATGCGGCCTGCGGTTGACGAATGCGGGCGGGAAGACGGGTGACGCAGACCCCGCGCTGCGCTATTCCGCAACGATGCCGGACGATCCGCGCGATTCCGTGACGCTTCCCGATGGAACCTCCCTGGAGGGGGCGGTGTCGCGCCTGCGCGACGGCGATCGGGCGATGCTGGCCCGCTGCATTACGCTGGTCGAATCCCGTCGGCCCGATCATCGCCGTGTCGCGGCGGCGTTGCTGCAGGCGATCCTGCCGTATACAGGCGAAGCCTGGCGCGTGGGCATCACCGGAGTTCCCGGCGTCGGCAAGTCGACGACGATCGACCAGCTCGGCGTCAACCTGACTGCCGGGGGCCATCGGGTCGCGGTGCTCGCCGTCGACCCGTCGTCGCAGCGCACCGGCGGCTCGATACTCGGCGACAAGACGCGCATGGCCAGGCTCGCCGTCGATCCGAGCGCCTTTATCCGACCCTCGCCCGCCTCAGGCACGCTCGGCGGCGTCGCCGCGCGAACCCGGGAGACCATGCTGGTCTGCGAGGCGGCCGGCTTCGACGTGGTGATCGTCGAGACGGTGGGAACCGGACAGTCGGAAACGGCGGTGTCCGAGATGGTCGATGTCTTCGTCGTGCTTGCATTGCCAGGGGCGGGCGACGAACTGCAGGGCATCAAGAAGGGCGTCCTGGAGATCGCCGATATCATCGCCGTCAACAAGGCCGACGGCGACAACGCCGACCGTGCCAGGCGGGCAGCAGCCGAGTGCCGCGCGGCGTTGCACATACTGACGCCGCAGAGCCGCCACTGGTCGCCGCCGGTGCTGGCGGTCTCCGGCAGGGATAATGTCGGCCTCGACGATCTCTGGGAGAAGATCGCCGCACATCGCGACGCGATGAAGTCCTCGCACGAGTTCGACGAACGCCGTGCCGACCAGCAGGTCAGATGGATGTGGGCGATGCTGGAGGAGCGACTGCTCGGGCTGCTGCGTGCCGACCCGGAAATCTCCGCCCGCATCGATGAGATCGAGGCCCAGGTCCACGCCGGTACACTCGCGCCCACCGCGGCGGTCGAGGAGATCGCGCCGAAATTCGGCGCGTGAGCTCGGGACGATCGGGCTCCGGTTCGGCCAGTCAAAGCGGCGGCTGCGTCGGGGCCGCAGGTCCGGCGGCGGACCGAGCCGCTGCAGAGCGACTCGCGCTATAACGGGATCATGACTCGCCCCCGCATCCTGGTGACCGGTTTCTCCGCCTTTCCCGGCGCACCGAGAAATCCTACCGAAACGCTGGTCGGGGCGCTCGACGTGCGGCGTCTGGCGACCCGTCTCGACATCGAACTCGCGGCGACCGTGCTGCCGACGGAGTACGCGGCTGTGGCGCAGATGCTGCCGCGGCTGTGGGCGCAGGTGCGGCCGGACGCAGCGATTCACTTCGGCCTGCACGGTCGGGCAGGGCAGGTGCGCGTCGAGACGCGCGGCGCCAACTACATGCGGCCGTTCCCCGACGCCGCGCGGCGACATCCCGACCGCGTTGCGATCGAGCCGGACGGCCCGCTCCATCGCCGCGCCACGTTGCCGGCGGCGCGCCTGAATGCAGCGCTCCGTGCCGAGGGCATTCCGGCAAGGCTATCGCACGATGCCGGCGGCTATTTGTGCAACTACGCCACGTATCTTTCGCTTGGCCTTGCCAGGGAGGGAACCATCGCGGGCTTCGTGCACCTGCCCTGGCCGGCGGAGGTCAGGGCACGCCGGGCACCGCACGAGCGGCCCGGCTGGTCCGCGCTGGCTCTGGCGATGGAGACGGCGATTGCGGTGACGGCGGTAACGGTGCGCAACAGGAGATTGTCGGGCCACGCCCCACAATGATGCGGAACAGGTGCCGCCTATGGCGGGCACCCGTCAGGGCTTGACCCGGGCATCTCCGTCGACAGGTTCGAGGTTCCCGAAGGACCTCAGAAGAACGCCTGAATGCCGGTCTGGGCACGGCCGAGGATCAGGGCGTGCACGTCGTGCGTGCCCTCGTAGGTGTTGACCGTTTCCAGGTTGGACGAATGCCGCATGACGTGGAATTCGTCTGCGATGCCGTTGCCGCCGTGCATGTCGCGGGCCATCCGCGCGATATCCAGCGCCTTGCCGCAATTGTTGCGCTTGACCAGCGAGATCATCTCCGGCGCGACGCGGCCCTCGTCCATCAGGCGGCCGACCCGGAGCGAGCCCTGCAGGCCGAGCGCGATCTCCGTCTGCATGTCGGCGAGCTTCTTCTGGATGAGTTGCGTGGCGGCCAGGGGCTTGCCGAACTGCTTGCGGTCGAGCGTGTACTGGCGCGCGGCGTGCCAGCAGAACTCGGCAGCGCCCATGGCGCCCCAAGAGATTCCGTAGCGGGCCCGGTTGAGGCAGCCGAACGGACCTTTCAGGCCCGATACGTTCGGCAGCAGGTTCTCCTCGGGCACCTCCACGCCGTCCATGACGATTTCGCCCGTGATCGAGGCGCGCAGGGACAGCTTGCCCTCGATTTTCGGGCAGGACAGGCCCTTCATGCCCTTTTCCAGGATGAAGCCGCGGATCTGGTCGTCATGCGCCGATGACTTCGCCCACACCACCATTACGTCGGCGATCGGCGAGTTTGAGATCCACATCTTGGCTCCGGTCAGCTTGTAGCCGGACGACGTCTTCTCGGCGCGCGTCACCATGCCGCCGGGATCGGAGCCGTGGTCGGGCTCGGTCAGGCCAAAGCAGCCGACCCATTCGCCGGACGCGAGCTTGGGCAGGTACTTCTTGCGCTGCGCCTCGTCGCCGTACGCGTAGATCGGGTACATCACCAGCGACGACTGCACGCTCATCATCGAGCGATAGCCCGAATCGACCCGCTCGACCTCGCGGGCGACCAGCCCGTAGGACACGTAGCCGGCGCCGACACCGCCATACTCCTCCGGAATCGTCACGCCGAGCAGGCCCAGCTCGCCCATCTCGTTGAAGATCGACCGGTCCGTCTGCTCATGGCGGTAGGCTTCGAGGATGCGCGGCATCAGCTTGTCCTGCGCATAGCCCTGCGCCGTGTCGCGGATCATCCGCTCGTCTTCGGTGAGCTGGTCCTCGAAGAGGAACGGATCCTCCCACACGAACTTGGCATAGGCGGTGGCGGACGGCTTGGCGCTGGCGGCAGCGACGGACATGGGCGACATCCCTCGGTTCATCGTTGTTCGACTGGGCGGACATCTAGCGCAAGGCGGCAGCCTTGGCGAGACGGTAGCGGAATTATTTTAGGTTTAAAGTAGTTTCGGGCGTGTTTCATCGCCCCGCCCGATCGGGGACCCGCCTGCGATGACGCAAAGAAAAAGGCGCGGCGGAGGCTCCGCCGCGCCGGATTTGATCGCGTCGGTAATTGCTATCTCGCGCAGAACACGATGACGTGGAACGAGATGTCGGCCGGATTGTTGGCGTTGTTTCTCGTCTCCACCTGAATGATATTGTCGTTCTCGGCACCTGAAATGTAGTTGAATTGGGCGTGTCCATCGACAACGGTCCCGGAAAAGGCGCCCACGCCGGTGACGATCGTGCAGTCGCGGACGTTACGGTTGAACGTCACGTTGCAGACACCGGCCGAGATATCTTCAATGCCTTCGAGCCCGGCGCCCCGGGATTGGTCGCAGCCGGCAATGACGGACGCCGACATCAGCGCCATCCCCAGGGTTTTGTCGGCGGCCTCCGGAGCCGGCGGAGCGACGTACCCGGGTTCACCTTCTTCCATCTTGGCGGCGGCGGGCGACGCCGCGAGCGTTGCGGCAACTGCCAGCGAAAGTAGTACTTTATTGCGCATTCTTCACTCCATGAGGGCCCTTGGCTCGGCGCGCTCCGCAGCTGCGTGGCAATTGAGCTCAAGGCGGATCGATGACTTTTCGTGAAAGCTATTCGGTCGGGCCGCTGCGAGCCGTCAGTCGACTGGGTCGGTGACGGGCTCGACGGTCGGCGTCAGTAGTTGCAGCTGACGATGACCTCGAAGGGCTGGTTCTTCGCGCTGCCTGTCTTCGAAAACGTGAAGAACTGCAAACGGCTCGGATTGCCCGGCGTCGGCTTGATGGAAACCTGGCCGCCGCTCTTGCCGCGGACAGAGGCGACGTACACGCAATTGCGGACATCACGCATGAACTGGACGTAATACTTTCCAGTGCCCGAACGCTTCGCGCCCTTGACGCCCGTTGCGTTTGCCGCACCGCCGGACGCCTTCACGTAAACGGAAAATGTAGCGAAGCCGAAATCCGCCTTCGCAGCGGGTGCTGCCACAAGCGCAGTTGCCGCGACGGCAAGCACAACGGCCGCCGCGCGGATACCGCAATGAAATTTGTTTGCAAATGCAGACATTTCCGGAGTTCTCCCTCGGTTGACTTCAGGTGAGAACCGGAACCTACGCCGGCAACTGTTTCATTCGCGGAATGGAATGTCTGAAAAACCGTTTCAATTGTTGCAAGAGTCGCTGCTTCTCAGGATGTGTACTCGTCAGGGTGGGGAATTCCAGCCATTTTCAACGCAAACGCGTAGACCAGGGCCACTTCCTTGAGCCGGTCGAATCGCCCCGAGGCGCCCGCGTGGCCAGCATCCATGTTGGTCCGCAGTAGGATCGTCGGATCGCCCGTCGTGTTGGCGCGCAGCCTGGCGATCCACTTCGCCGGCTCCCAGTAGGTGACCCTCGGATCGGTCAGTCCGCACAGCGCGAGAATGTTCGGATAGGCCTGCCGGCGGACATTGTCATAGGGGCTGTAGGCCGCGATGGCGTCATAGTCGTCGGCGCTGGCGATCGGGTTGCCCCATTCGGGCCATTCCGGCGGCGTCAGCGGCAGGGTGTCGTCCAGCATGGTCGCAAGCACGTCGACGAACGGAACCTCCGCGACGATGGCCAGGAACAGGTCCGGGGCCATGTTGGCGACCGCCCCCATCAGCATGCCACCTGCCGATCCGCCGTGGCCGACGATGCGGCCGCGGGAGGTGTAGCCCGCATCCGCCAGGTATTCTCCGACGGCGATGAAGTCGTGGAAGGTGTTGGTCTTCCTTCGGGCCTTTCCGTCCGTGTACCAGTGGAAGCCTTTGTCCTTGCCGCCGCGGATATGCGCGATGGCGTAGACGAAGCCGCGATCGACCAGTGACAGGCAGTTGGTGTTGAACGAGGCGGGGATCGAGATGCCGTACGAGCCGTAGCCGTACAGCAGGCACGGTGCCGATCCGTCGAGCGGCAGCCCCTTCCTGTAGAGCAGAGAGACCGGAATTGTCTCTCCGTCGTGGCCTGTCGCGTGCAGGCGGCGCGTCTCGTAGTGTTCCGGGTCGTGGCCGCTCGGCACCTCCTGCTCCTTGCGCAGCACGCGCTTGTGCGTCTCCATGTCGTAGTCGAAGACCTCTGCGGGCGTGCGCATCGAGGAATAGTTGAACCGGATCGACGTTGTGTCGAACTCGTATCCGTGCGACAGGCCGAGCGAGTAGGCTTCCTCCTGAAAGGCTATCGCGTACTCGAGCCCGTCGGAAAACCGGTGCACGACGATGCGCGGCAGGCCGTCCTCCCGCTCCAGCCGCACCAGGTGATTGCGGTAGCACACGCAGTCGAGGATCAGCCGGCCGGCGCGGTGGCCGACAAGGTCGCGCCAGTTGTCGGGGCCATGTGCATCTGCGGGTGCGGTGACGATCTTGAAGTCCTCGGCGCCGCCGTCGTTGGTGAGGATCACAAGCCCGTCGTCCTGCGCCCCGGCAATCCGGTGCTCGACACGGTAGTCGACGCCGGGCCGCCGCGCCGCAATCAGAACCGGGTCGGATTCCGGTTCGCGCGCGTCGATCAGGCGGACCTCCCAGGTCTCGTGGTCGTGCGCATTGATGGTGATGTAGCGGCCGGACTGGGTCTTGCCGACGCTGACGAAGAACCCCGGATCCGCCTCGTCGTATATCTCCACGTCGTCGTCGGACGCAGTCCCCACCTTGTGGCGCATAACCTTCTTGGGGCGGTGGTTGTCGTCGAGCCAGGTGTAGAAGAGGTAGCGGCTGTCGGCGGACCAGACGGCCCCGCCCGTGGTACGCGGGATGGAATCCTCGAAATCCTCGCCGGTCGACAGGTTGCGAACGTGGATCGTGTAGAACTCGGAGCCCACCTCGTCGGTCGCGTAGTACAGCAGTTCGTGGTTGGGGCTGTGTTCGGCGCCGCCGAGGCGGAAATAGGCCTTCTCCGCAGCCATGAAGTCGCCGTCGAGAAGGACGGTTTCGGTCCCGCCGGCATCAGCGCCGGGGCGTTCCGCGGCCTCGCGTGGCTGGCGGATGATCTGCGGATGCTGGGCACCGGCCTCGTAGCGCATCGAATAGGCGAAAGGCCCGTCCGGCGAGGGAACGCTGGAATCGTCTTCCTTGATGCGCCCGCGCAATTCGGCGAACAGGTGCTCCTGAAGCGGCCTGGTGTCCTCCAGGACCTCATCGGTCCAGGCGTTCTCGGCGTCGAGGTAGGCGCGGATATCGGCATCGAGCGCGCCTGGCTCGTGCATGACCTCCTGCCAGTTCGGCGCCTTCAGCCAGGCATACTCGTCAACCCGCTCCCGCCCGTGGTGGGTGGTGCGCTCGGGACGGCGTTCGGCGATGGGTGCAGGCATGGAGCATACTCGGGCAGTGGGGGGATGGCCCCGAGGCTGTAGCCCGCCGGAGCCCGAGCAGCAAGATCAGGCGCTGCTTTCGTCGTCTGCCACCTTGTTCAGCGCATTGCCGTTCATGCAGTAGCGCTGGCCGGTCGGCTGCGGACCGTCGGGGAAGACATGGCCCAGATGGGCGTCGCAATTCGCGCACCGCACTTCCGTACGGCGGGCAAACAGGGACCGGTCATCGTGTTCGCTCACCGCGTCGCCGTCGATCGGTGCGTAGAAGCTCGGCCAGCCGGTGCCGGAGTCATACTTCGTTTCCGCGTCGAACAACGGCGCGCCGCAGCAGACGCAAGTGTAGATACCGGGCGACTTGTCGTCCCAGTACGGACCGGTGAAGGCGCGCTCGGTGCCGTGCTTGCGGGTGACATGATACTGCTCCGGCGTCAGTTGTTCACGCCACTCCGCGTCGGACTTGGTGACCTTGATTTCGGATGTCTGATCGGCCATTTTCGCGCTCACTTTGCCGGCACTCCAGGATGTTGACGCAACAGATATCGTTCGTCGGCAAGAGATGCCAAGGCCGCCCGTGACAATTCGGCATATCTGGCCGGTTTTGATTGACCTAGGTCGGTGCCTTCGTATGTTCGTCTGGCGGCGATTCGCGGGTTTTCGGGGGGCGCGTGGCTTTCGCCTGCTGGATGTTGCGCACGGCAGACCGGGGAGGGGTTAGGCCGAACAATGCGGCTCTTTATTCTGGCGGCGGTTCTTTTCGCCTTCTGGCTCTTGCTGTCCGGACACTACGAGGCGTTGCTGATCGCCTATGGATTGGCGTCCGTCGCCGTCGCGGTTTTCTTCGTGCGCCGCATGGACGTGGTGGATGCGGAGAGCTTTCCCATCTCAAACACGGTCGGGGGCATCACCTACTGGCCGTGGCTGATCGTCGAGATATTCAAGTCGGCGATTGACGTATCTAAGATCATCCTGGATCCGAAGCTGCCGATATCCCCGAACCTCGTACGTGTCACCTCGCACCAGAAGGGTCCGGTCGGCATCACCACATATGCCAACTCCATCACGCTGACGCCCGGCACGATCTCGGCGGTGGTGCTGGAGCGCCGGTACGAGATCCTGGTGCACGCCCTCACCGACGAGGGCGTCGAAGCACTGGAAGACGGGGAGATGGATCGGCGCGTCTCTGCCTTTGAGGGCGAAAGTGAGGGCGAAAGCTGATGTTCTTCGTCGCCGCCGTCGCCGTACTGATCGCCTTGGCGCTGGCGGTTGCCCGCGCCCTGGCGGGCCCGACCGTCTTCGACCGTCTGGTCGCGGCAAATTCCATCGGCAACGGCGCCATCCTCTTGCTGGCGGTGTTCGGCTTCATGACCGGCCGCCCCGAATTCCTCGATCTCGGCATCCTCTACGCGCTGCTCAATATCGTCGGCACGCTGGCGGTGCTGAAGTACTTCCGTTTCGGGGACCTGGGCCATCGTGGCGGCGAGGAGCCGACGCCATGAGCCTGGAACTCGCCGCCGACATCGTCAGCGCGATACTTCTCGTCGCCGGCAGCATCTTCCTGGTCATCGGCGCAGTCGGGCTGATCCGCATGCCGGATGTGTTCACGCGCATGCATGCCGCCTCTGTGAGCGACACGCTCGGCGCCGGCCTGCTGGTTCTCGGGATGATCGTCCAGGCGGGGTTCACGCTCGTTACCGTGAAGCTCCTGATCATTCTCGCCATCCTGTTCTTCGCCGGGCCGATTTCGACTCACGCGCTGGCGCGCGGTGCGCTTGCCGTCGGACTGGAACCGATGCTGTTCGACCGCAGCGGTCGCCGCAGGCGCAAGGAACTCGGGCTGATCGGTGAGTTCATCGTCGGCCAGGACCGGGAGCCGAGGCCTGCCCATCCCGCGGCGCCGGTGAAGAAGACGTCGGCGAAAAAGTCGACCAGCCGCAAGCGTTCGACTTCAAGGAAGTCGAGTACCGGCGCCGGATCGGGCCGCGGCAAGGGAGGCCGGTCATCGAAGCGCTGATCAACATGGTCTTGCTGACGATGATGGCGGCGGTCGTGGTCGGCATCGTCCGGTTGCGCAACCTGTTCGCCGTCGTCATCCTGTCGAGCATCTACTCGTTCCTGATGGCAAGCGTCCTGATCGTCCTCGACGCCGTCGACGTGGCGATGACCGAGGCCGCCGTCGGCGCGGGTGTCTCCACCGTGCTGATGCTGGCGGCCCTGTACCTGACCAAGACCGAGGAAGCCGCGCCTCGCCACTCGCCGATACTGCCGATGTTCGTTGCTGTCGTGATCGGCGCGGCACTGGTCTACGGCTCGATGGACATGCCGCCGTTCGGCGCCGCCGACTCTCCGCTGAATACAAACGAGGGCATCGGATATCTCGAGCGGTCGATCCCGGAAACCGGCGTCCCGAACGTCGTCTCGGCCGTGCTGGCCAGCTACAGAGGCTACGACACGCTTGGCGAGACCGTCGTGGTGTTCACCGCCGGCATCGGTGTCCTGCTGCTCTTGCGCCGCAACCGCCGCGGCAAGGCGAAGGAGTGAGACATGCGCCTTGATGTCGTCCTCCGCGTCGTCACGAAGCTGCTGCTGCCGTTCATCATCGTGTTCGGCTTCTACGTCCAGTTCCACGGCGAGCTTGGCCCGGGCGGCGGATTCCAGGCCGGCGTCATCATCGGCGCCTGCGTCATTCTCTACGCCATCATGTTCGGCCTCGAGAACGCCATGCGGGTCCTTTCGGTCACCGCGGTGGAGAAGATGATTTCGCTGGGCGTGCTTCTGTATCTGGGCACCGGCTTCGCCGGCATGGTCATGGGCGGCGAGTTCCTCAACTACTCGGTGCTCGAGCACGACCCGGTGCACGGCCAGCATCTCGGGATAACCCTGATCGAACTCGGCGTTCTCATAACCGTCGCCGGCACCATGATAGCGATCTTCTACGCATTCGCGGGGCGGGGCCGATGAGCGATTATTTCACCTCCGTCATCGATCACTACACCCAGTGGGTCACGATCTTCCTGATGGTCGCCGGCCTCTATGTGGTCGTGGCGCGGGGCAACATGATCAAGAAGCTGGTCGGCCTGTCGGTGTTCCAGACCTCGGTCTACCTGCTCTACATCTCGCCCGGGAAGATCCTCGGCGCCACGCCCCCGATCCTGTCCGAGGATTTCACCGTCTATTCCAATCCGCTTCCGCACGTCCTTATCCTGACGGCCATCGTTGTCGGCGTCGCCACCCTGGCGCTCGGGCTGGGCCTTGTGGTCCGCATCAACGAGGCGTTCGGGACCGTCGAGGAGGAGGAGATCTTCGAGAAGGGTGATCGCGGATGATCTTCGATCACCTGCCGGCGCTGCAGGTTGCGCTGCCGCTCGCCGGTGCCGCGCTCTGCGCCCTGATCGACCGGCGCCACATCGCCTGGGCGATCGCCGCCATCGTCTGCTTCGCGATGCCGGTCATCGCGGTGCTGATGGTGATCCAGGTCCTCACCTCGGGTCCGATCTCCTACGCCTTCGGCGGCTGGGAACCACCCTACGGGATCGAGTATCACATCGACGTGGTGAACGGCTTCCTGCTCGTCCTCGTCTCCGTGATGGGTGCGATCGTCATGCCTTACGCACGGCTCAGCGTCGCCGCCGAGATCCCCGAGAACAAGCAGGCCTGGTTCTACTGTGTCTATCTCCTCTGCCTTGCCGGCCTGCTCGGCATGGCGGCCACGGGCGATGCCTTCAACGCCTTCGTGTTCATGGAGATCTCCTCGCTGGCGATGTACGTGCTGATCGCACTGGGCAGCGATCGCCGGGCCCTGGTTGCCGCCTACCAGTACCTGATCCTGGGCACGATCGGCGCGACCTTCTACGTCATCGGCGTCGGCCTGCTGCTGGCGATGACCGGCACCTTGAACTTCGTCGAGATGGCCGAGCGGATCGTCGAGGTCGAGAACACGCGGCCGGTCCTCGCCGCACTTGCCTTCATCACCGTCGGCATGTGCCTGAAGCTGGCGCTGTTTCCGCTGCATGTCTGGCTGCCGAATGCCTATACGGGAGCGCCGACGGTGGCGACGGCGTTCATCGCCTCGACCGCCACCAAGGTCGCCGTCTACCTGCTGCTGCGCTACTATTTCTCCATCTTCGGCGTCGTCTTCGTCTTCGACGACCTGCCGGTGACGCCGATCCTGATGGTGATGTCGCTGGCGGGGATGTTTGCCGGTTCGTTCGTCGCGATCTTCCAGACCAACGTCAAGCGAATGCTCGCCTATTCCTCGGTGGCGCAGATGGGCTACATCACGCTCGGCATCGCCCTGGCGACGCCGGTCGGTCTGACCGGCGGCATCGTCCATCTGTTCAACCACGCGCTGATGAAGGGGGCACTGTTTCTGGCGCTTGGCTGCGTCGCCTACCGCATCGGCAACTGCAAGCTCGACAACATGGCCGGTATTGGCCGGCGGATGCCGCTCACCATGGCCGCCTTCGTTGTCGCCGGCCTGTCGCTGATCGGCGTCCCCGGCACCGTCGGCTTCATCTCGAAATGGTATCTGGCGCTCGGCGCCATCGAGCAGGGCTGGTGGTGGCTCGCCTTCCTGATCGTCGCCTCGTCGCTGCTGGCGGTGATCTATGTCGGCAAGGTCGTCGAACTTGCCTGGTTCCGCACGCCGACCGGCGCGGTCGTCGAGGCGACCGAGCCGCCGCTGGCGATGCTCGTCACCACCTGGATTCTTGCCGCCGCCTGCGTGGTATTCGGACTTGATGCCGACATGACCGCCGGACTGGCCGCGCGCGCCGCCGATGTCCTGTTCGCGGGGCTGCTCAGATGACCTCCGGCGCTCTCGTTCTCCTGGCACTGGCTATCCCCTTCGCGGCGGCGCTGCTGATCCCGCTGGCGCACCGCCGGCCAAACCTGCGCGAGGCGATCACGCTGGTCGCGGCAGGCGCATTGTTCGCCACGGTCTGTCTCATACTTGGCGCTGTGTTGGCTGGTGAACGGCCTGCTGCCGGCACACTCGAGGTCGTGCCGAACCTCGAGATCGGCTTCCTGGTCGAGCCTCTCGGCATGATCTTCGCCTGCGTCGCCTCGACGCTGTGGATCCTGAACTCGATCTACTCGATCGGCTACATGCGCGGAAACAACGAGCCGCGCCAGACGTCGTTCTACGTCTGCTTCGCGGTCGCGCTGGCGGCCACCATGGGCATCGCCTTCGCCGCCAACCTGTTCACGTTGTTCCTGTTTTACGAGATCCTGACGCTCTCGACCTATCCCCTGGTCACCCACAAGGGGACCGAGGCCGCGATGCGGGCGGGTCGCATCTACCTGCTCCTGCTGATCGGCACCTCGATGACCCTGCTGTTGCCGGCAATCATCTGGACCGGCGCGCTGGCGGGAACGCTCGACTTCGTGCCGGGCGGCATCCTCGCCGGCAAGGCGTCGCCCGCGCTGACGGGGGTTCTGCTGGGGCTCTTCGCGTTCGGTATCGGCAAGGCCGCACTGATGCCCATCCACTACTGGCTCCCGGCCGCCATGGTCGCGCCGACGCCGGTGAGCGCGCTGTTGCATGCGGTGGCCGTGGTCAAGGCGGGCGTGTTTTCGGTGACGAAGGTTGTCGTCTATGTGTTCGGGATCGATTTCCTCGCGGAGACCGGTGCGAGCCAATGGCTGGTCTTCGTCGCTTCATTCACGCTGGTGGTGGCGTCGGTCGTTGCCCTCTCCAAGGACAATCTCAAGGCGCGGCTCGCCTACTCGACGGTCAGCCAGCTCTCCTACGTCGTCCTCGGCGCAGCCATGGTCGCGCCGGCGAGCATCGTCGCCGCCGGCATGCAGATCGCCATGCATGCGGTCGGAAAGATCACGCTGTTCTTCTGCGCCGGCGCCATCTACACCGCGGCTCACAAGACGGAAATTTCCGACATGGCCGGCATCGGCCGAGCCATGCCGGTGACGATGATCGCGTTCCTCATAGGCGCGGTGTCGATCATCGGCCTGCCGCCGCTCGGTGGCGCGTGGACAAAGTGGTATCTCAGCCTCGGTGCGGTGGAATCGGGCGATCTCTTCGTCATCGGGGTGCTGTTCGTCAGCTCTCTGCTCAACATCGCCTATCTGCTGCCGATCGTGGCGCGGGGCTTCTTCATGCCGCCGCGGGGCAGCGAGGCTGACGGCGAGACCCGCATCAAGGAAGCGCCGCTCGCCTGTCTGATCCCGCTTTGCATCACCGCTTTCCTGTGCATTTTCCTGTTCTTCCAGGCCGGCCCGATTCAGGCGCTGCTTGAGGAGATGATTGTGGATTCCCAGGCAGCTTTGGCAGGGGAGACGGACGGCGGTGCGGCGGAACTGCAGGAGTTGCAGCAATGACATCTGCACCTGGCTCCACAGACGAGAGGCGGGACCGGCTCGCCGACCCGCGGACCGCCCGCTATCTGGTCTGGGCGCTCTACGCGGTTTGCGCAGGACTGCTCCTGATCGATCCCCTGGTCCACAAGCACGGGCCGTTCGCCATCGAGCACTGGATCGGCTTCTACGGCATCTACGGGTTCGTGGTGAGCATCGGTCTCGTTCTCGTCGCAAAGGCGATGCGCCGCATCCTGATGCGGCCGGAGAACTACTATGACCGTTGAGGTGTCGCCCGGACTGATCCTGATACTCGGTGCGCTCGTCGTGCCGCTGTTGCGCGGCATCGCCCGCTCGGTCTTCATGCTGGCGCTCCCGGTCGTGGCCTTCCTCTATCTGCTCTGGCTCCCGAACGGGGCGTACGGCGGCCTGTCGATATTCGACCTCGATCTCACGACGATCCGGGTGGACGGGCTGAGCCGGATGTTCGGCTACGTGTTCCTGATCGCGGCATTTCTCGGCGTTGTCTTCGCCTTGCACCTGAAGGACACCGTCCAGCACGTTGCCGGGCTGTTTTACCCGGGCGCGGCGGTCGCGGCGATCTTTGCCGGCGATCTGGTAACGCTGTTCGTCTTCTGGGAACTGACCGCGATGGCCTCGGTCTTCCTGATCTGGGCCAGCCGAAACGAGAACGCCATCAAGACCGGCATCCGCTATCTTGTCATCCATGTCGGATCCGGCGTTCTGCTCCTCGCCGGCGCTGCGATCCACTATCAAGCGACCGGATCGATCGCATTCGAGCATATCGGCCTCGGCACGACGGCAGGCGCTCTCATACTCGCCGCGTTCGGCATCAAGGCGGCATTCCCGTTCGTGCACGGTTGGGTGCCGGAAGCCTATCCGACGTCGACGGTCACCGGTGCGGTGATCATGTCGGCGTTCACAACCAAGCTTGCCATCTACGCGTTGGCGCGCGGCTACGCCGGGACGGACTTGCTGATACCCATCGGCGCGGCCATGGCTGTATTTCCGCTATTCTACGCGGTCATCGAGAACGACCTGAGGCGGGTGCTGGCCTACGGCCTGGTGGGCCAGCTCGGCTTCATGGTGGTCGGCATAGGCATAGGCACCGAGCTTGCGCTCAACGGGGCGGTGGCGCACGCCTTTTGCAGCGTCCTCTATACAGTCCTCCTGTTCATGTCGATGGGAGCCGTGCTGTACCGCACCGGCACCGCCAAGGCGTCGGATCTGGGAGGACTGGTCAGGTCGATGCCGCTGACGGCAGGGTTCGGCATCGTCGGGGCGGCCTCGATCTCGGCCTTCCCGCTGTTCAGCGGGTTCGTCAGCAAGGCCATGATCATTTCGGCGGCGCTTGGGGAGGACTATTTCTGGACGTGGCTGGTCCTGCTGTTCGCCAGCGCCGGCGCCTTCCTTCAGATCGGCCTCAAGGTTCCTTACACCGCGTTCTTCGGGCGGGATTCCGGTATCCGCTGCGAGGAGGCGCCGCCCAACATGCTGGCGGCAATGGGACTGGCATCGGTCCTGTGTATAGGGATCGGGGTGCTGCCGATGACGTTCTACGAACTCCTGCCGTATCCCGGCGACTATGCTCCCTATACGCTCGAGCACGTTGTCACCCAGCTGCAGCTTCTGATGTTCTCGGCGCTTGCCTTCGCCGTTCTGCTGCGCCGCGGGCTCTATCCCGTGTCACTGAAGTCCATGAACCTAGATTTCGAATGGGTCTATCGCCGCGCCGCGCCAACGGTGGCTCTGGCAGGTTGGGACATCGCTGTTGCTCTGAGGCGGTGGGCGCTCGGCGCGATGTTCAAGCCGCTGAGCGCCTTCCTGACCGGCATCTACCGCCATCACGGACCTGACGGCATCCTCGCCCGAACCTGGCCTACGGGGCTGATGGCATTGTGGACGACACTGTTGCTGGCGGCCTGGCTGGTGATCTACTACGTACAGTAGCAAGCTGCCTTTGTTGCGAATATTCGGTGCATTTGCCGTAGCGGAATATGAGGTGACATAAGGGTATTCGGTGTCGACCAGCTATTGGCAAGTTCAGTTTCGAGTTTTCAGAATATTATCCTTAAATCTGGTTGAATTGTAATTCTGCCTATATTATGTATTCGCGCGTCTGGTGAGCCTGGCGACGATTCGAAACAGGTTCCGGCACCCGGCCGGTCGATTTCACGAAGCGTGAAATTCAAGGGGCCAGATAGTCCCGACCGGTATACACACTCCAGTCGAAAAGAGTTTAGAACGTTATGGACCAATCCACCCCAAAAACCGAGCTTATCGATCTGGCGGCCGATATCGTATCCGCCTATGTCAGCAATAATACTGTCCCCACGAGTGACCTAGCCGCACTGATCGGCGACGTGCACCAGGCTCTGGTGAAGGCGGCAACTGGCGCGATGGAGCCGGTGAAGGAAGAACTGAAGCCGGCCGTCCCGGTTCGCAGGTCGGTCACTCCCGACTACATCGTCTGCCTCGAAGATGGCAAGAAGTTCAAGTCGCTGAAGCGGCATCTGCGCACCCACTACGACCTGTCGCCGGAGGAATACCGCGAAAAATGGGGTTTGGCGCCGGACTATCCGATGGTGGCCCCGAACTATGCCGCCGCGCGCTCGGCGCTGGCGAAGAAGATGGGCCTGGGACAGCGCCGCAAGCGCAAGTAGGTTCCCTGCCGAGCCGTTTCCGGGCTTTCGGCCGGCGGTTCGACCTAAGCGCATGTTCGCAAGTCGTGCCGCCTCGGCCGCGTTCCGCGGTCGAGGCGTTGCCGTTCCGCCGCGAGCGCCTGAAGCAAGGCGATGTGGCGGTTCATGTCATAGGACCAGTGGTTCGCGCGGCCTCGCCGGCGTTCGGCAGCCAGGGCACGGCTGAGCCGCTCGACGATCTCCAGTATCGTCTCCGGATTTTCCGAGGACAGTTCCGCCGGCGTCGCCCGCGCAAGCCAGGGCAGGTGCCTTTGCCGGTCGTAGAGGTCGGCACCGGCACGTATCGTTTCTGTCAGCGGCCCGCGGTCACGCGCGCGCGGCCGCTTTCCCGACCGCTCCGCTGATCGATTCCGGTCCTTTCGCGATGATCGCACGGCATCCTCCATTCGGGCCTCGAGGCTCGAATGGTATTGCCTGGCCCGGAAATGTGAAAAAAATCCTATTCAGCAGAATTCTAAGATATTGAAAACACGTTATAAAACGGCAATCACGTCGAAAATCTATTCACGCTTCGCCATCCCGAGGTAGGAAAGAAGACAATTTTCCTATTTCTCACGCGTGGTGGAGTCGAGCGATGGAAAGGTGCGGGGACCCCCGGAAGCCGGATTTGCAATACCGAAAGGGTGGCGGTGCACCCCGGCACCTCGACAGCACGGAGGCGCAACTGGTACGGCGGGTCGCCCGCGCCTTTCGGGTTCGCGAAGCGGCGTTGTTCGCCGACGCGCGAACCTCCGCCCAGGAGTCGCTGGCGCGTCACACGGCGATGTATCTCATGCACGTGGTCCTCCGCCGGACCTATGCCGACGTGGCGGCGCTGTTCAGTCGCCACCGCACCAGCGTGCTTTACGCCTGTGCCCGGATCGAGGACCGTCGCGACGACCGCGCGTTCGACGCCAGGATTGCCCGGCTCGAACGCTCGCTGGCCGAGTTGGAAGACGCGTGATGGCGGCTCCAGTCGATTCTGCCGAGGCGCTCGAGGCGGAGCGCGTCGTTGCAGCCATGGTCGTCGAGGACTTCCGGCTCCTGGCGGCAGGCCCCGACACCTTTTGCCTGCAGCACCCCGGCGGCGGCGCCGGTCGTGTCTTATCCGCCGGCCTGGTCGAACTCATGCTGGCTCACGATCTGCTGAGGCATGCCGGCGGCGGTGAGATCGTCGTATCCGAGGCAGGCCTTGCGTGGCTCCGCCGCCGGCGCGCTGGCACCGACCGTTGGCGAGGGCAGCATCTCGCCCGTGTCGCCGCGGACGTCGAAACAGAAGACGGTCGAAGGGCTGCGGCGGAAATCGTCGTCAACGAAAGTCCGCTGACGTGGTTGCGGCGCAGAAAGGGGAGTGACGGAGAGCCGCTGGTGAGCGACGCGCAGTACAGGGCCGGCGAGCGGCTTCGTGCAGATTTCGAGAGGGGACGTCTCGGACCCCGTGTCACCGCGGACTGGACCCGGCCTGCGTCCGGGCGCGGCCGCCGGGCATCCGCCGGCAGTGTCGGCGAACTCCTCGACAGCACGATCTCGGCCCGCCGGCGCGTCGAGACCGCCCTTGCCGCACTCGGTCCGGAACTGGGTTCGCTGCTTCTGGATGTGTGCTGCTTCCTCACCGGACTGGAGGATGCCGAGCGGTGCCGGGGCTGGCCGCGGCGCTCGGCCAAGGTGGTGTTGCGGATCGCGCTGGACCGGCTCGCCGACCACTATGGATATTCGGACGTGGCGAAAGGCTTCGACCGGCCGCGCCGGGTATTGCACTGGGGCGCCGACGATTACCGACCCACCGCCGGCGATCTTCCAGCCGACGACGATGCCGTCAGTTGAGGGCGGGTTGGCTTCCTTTCGCCGACGCTGCCTCCTGCCGGACCCGTTCGACCATTGCCGTGAGTCCGTTCGAACGCTGCCGGGTGAGGTGCTCGCGCAGGCCAAGCCGATCGAAGGTGTCGGCGGGATCGGTGGATACGATCTCGCTCGCCTTCCGGCCGGAATAAAGCGCCAGGAGAATGGCGATCAGCCCGCGAACGATATGGGCGTCGCTGTCGCCGCGAAAGGTCAGCACCGGATCCTCGCCGCCGGAGGAACTGGTGACGAGCCACACCTGGCTGGCACATCCCTCCACCTTGTTCGCGGGACAGTGTTCTGCCTCGGTGAGGGGTTCGAGGGTCCGGCCGAGTTCGATCACGTAGCGGTAGCGATCTTCCCACTCGTCCAGGAAGGAGAAATCATCGACGATCGTGTCGATCGAACTGGTCTGCGATTTATCGGTCATGCCCGGGATATAGCGTTGGCGGGCCGCGCTGCCAAATCGCAGGTCGCCTAACCCTGCGCGTCGGGACCTTGCCAGGGGATGTCCCGGTCGGTCGTGCTCAGGGTATCGGCCCCATCGGAGCCGGCCGTCGCCGCAGTGCCCGCGCCGCTGCCGAAGTCCGTCTTCGAGAGGTAGTCGTACAGCATCTTGGCACCGGCTTGCGCCTTCTGGCCGAACGTCTTCGCGACTGCCGTGCCGGTTTCGCAGGTGGCCGGATTGCGGTCGCAGAAACCGGCCAGGTCGGAGACCGTGTGCTGTGCGGCGGACAGCGCCTCCATGGGCGACAGGTCCGTCTCGGCCGGTTCTCCGTCTTGCCCGGACTGCCCGGTAGGGATCAGCATGACGACCAGGAACAGCCAGAATGCGGTTCGAATGAGAAACATGGCTCTGCCCTCTGCCTCAAACGCTTTTCGCGTCCATTTGCGGCAAACGATACCTCGCAAGACTTGCTACCGGATTTTCCGGAAAGTGAAAATTTGATCGTTTCCGTTCACCCCGTCAGTTACCTGCCCAAGGAGTTGAGAACGGTCGCAATCTTTCAGGATTCCCGCCGGTTATGCCGCTGTTAACCCTGATCAGATCGCCGCGGTGCCGAAGCTGCCGAGGCAGGTCGATTTAGCGTTCCCTTAATGGCCGTTTGGAATGATCGCTGCCTGTTCGGTCAGGCCAGGTGATCCTACGCAATCGGGACGCTGCCCGTACCGATTGCCGGAGTGTCGTGTGCGCGTAACCAGGTATTTCCTGCCGTTTTCGAGGGTCGTCCAGGCGATGGTGCATCCGTGCGCCCGCCGCGACCCGCTTCAGGCGGCATTGCACGCGACCTTCATCGCCACGCGGCTGATCGCCGTGGCTGTCGCCGCGATATCCCTCCCAGTCTATCTGGCGGTCTGGGGTGCACCGGACGCGCTGGCGGCAATCTGCTTTGCATGGCTTGCCGCACCGATGGCGGTGGCCTTCTACCTGTCTCGCACCGGAAGGCTCTGGGTTGCGCACGTTATGTCCGCAGCCTCGATGGCGCTGCTGATCCTGGTCCTGGCCACGTGGACGGGCGGCATGGCGTCGCCGTTCCTGCCCTGGCTGGCCGCCGTTCCTGCGGAAGCCGCCTTGTCCGGGTCCGGCATGATCGTCCTCCTGTCCATCGCAGTCTCGGGAGGTGCGCTGATTGGCATGACGGCCGCCGAAGCTGTGGGGGCGATCCCGGCGGCGACGGCGGATCCCGGCGCGACCTCGGCCCTGGGATTGATCGGCGTCCTGCCGATACTGGCCTTCGTCGGTCTGATGACCGGTCGCGCGTGGTCCCTGGCGCGCAGAGCCGCGGCCGTCGAGCGTGCCGGCCACGACCGGCTGCGTCGGATAGCCAATGCCGCAAGCGACGCGATCCTCACGTTGCGTCGCAACGGCAATGTGACCTTCGCCACCGATGCCGCGGAGGCCATCTTCTCCGTCCCCGGGGCTGCACTGTGCGGTGACGGGCTGTTCGCACGCGTCCATGTCGCGGATCGGCCCGGCTATCTGACGACGTTGGACGTCGCCGCAGCGGGAGGTGCTGCATCGACCGAGTTGCGGATAGACGCGGCACCGTCCGGTGTCGCCGCCGACTACGTGTGGGTCGAAATGCGATGCCGGCCATTGGTGGTCGGGGAGGGCGGCTCCCCGGACATCGTTGCGGTGATCAGCAGGATCGGGAGCCGCAAGCAGGCTGAAGGCGAACTGAGGCTGGCCCAGGAGGAGGCCGAGCGTGCGAATCTGGCGAAGGGGCGGTTCCTTGCCAGCATGAGCCATGAACTGCGGACGCCGCTGAACGCGATTCTCGGGTTCTCCGATATCCTGCGCACCGGTGCGGACGAGGGGCGGGGCACCGATGGAGTGTCTGGGCCGGCCATTCCCGTGCTCGACGACGAAAAGCGTCGGGAGTATGCAAGCCTGATCCACGAAAGCGGAGTTCATCTGCTCGAGGTCGTCAACGACATCCTCGACATGTCGAAGATCGACAGCGGCCACTTCGAGATTTTTCCGGAGTCGCTCGACGTCGTCGAACTGGTCGAGACCTGCCGCCGCATGGTCGCCGATCAGGTCGCGCAGGCGGGGCTACGGATCGAGACCGACCTGCCGCACTCGGTTTCGAAGATCAGCGCGGATCCGCGAGCAAGCAAGCAGATCGTGCTCAACCTGCTCACCAATGCGGTGAAGTTCTCCAGGCGCGGCGGGCGAATCGTGGTCGGCGCCTACCGGGAAGACCGGTCTGTCGTCCTGTATGTGGCGGACGAGGGGGTCGGTATTGCACGCTGCGATGTCCCGCGGCTCGGAGAACCCTTCTGCCAGCTCGATAGCGGCTACGAGCGGCGCCACCAGGGCACCGGACTGGGCCTTTCCGTCGTGAAGGGGCTGGTTGCGCTGCATGGCGGAACGATGGAGATAGACAGCGAACTCGGCGTGGGCACGCGCATATTGATCCGGCTGCCGGAAATCGCGGCCACCGCAACGGTGGCGGACCGGCCGGGCGTGACCGAGATGCCCTACAAGCTGATCGCGTGACCGTACGGGCGACGAGACAATGATAGGCAGACTGCTCGGTATCGTCGTTCGAAACCCGCTCGGCGTGCTCGCCGCCGGCGTGGTATTCTCCGCCTGGGGGGCGATCTCGGTGAACGCGCTGTGGATGCAGGACGGCCCCCATCCCGCGCCGTTTCTCGGCCGGGACGGACTTTCCGGAATTCCATCCGTCCAGCCCCAGCCGAAACCCGGGCGCCGCGTCGAGATCGCGCCCACCCAAGCGCTGGATGCCGACCAGCAACGCGCCGCAGAGCGTCAGGAGGCACTGACCCGCGATCTGCAGTCGGAACTCGGCCGCCGCAACTTCTACAATGGACCGCTGGATGGCCAGTTCGGACCGCAGACCGAGTCGGCCATATTGTCCTACGAAGCCGCCGCCGGCCTTGCCCAGACCGGTCGGCCGACCGAGGCACTGCTTGCCCATGTCAGGCTGTCGACACTGAATGCGCCACCAGTGCCGTCGCCCAGTCCGCAGCGGAGCGACAACGACGATCCGGTGGCCGCCCTGCTCGCCGGCGAAGATCCCGCTGCAATCGTGCCGCTTCCGCCGGTTCAGCCGTCGGCCACCGCGCCGGAGCCCTCGACGAGCGTTCCGGTCACCGCGGCCGACGCACCCGATCCCACGATAGAAGCGGTCCAGACCATCCTGGCGGACCTCGGTTATGCTCCGGGCTCCATCGACGGCCAGATCGGGCCCTCCACCAAGCGCGCAATCGAGGATTTCGAGGTCGATCGCGGCCTGCCCATGACTGGCAGGATCTCTAAGCGACTGCTCGAAGAACTCTCCGCCGTCAGCGGCGTGCCGCTCGGCTGACAAGTTATCTGTTATACCGGCAGGAGGAGTGCGCAGATTGCGCCTGAAGTCCGCGATCTGGATATCGGCCTATCTTCGGCGTCTGTCGATGGAGGGCATTCCCGTGGCGATCGTGCGCCGCGGGGCCGAGGAGGCGGGCGCAATCTTCATCCGCATCAACCGGCTGGACGGCACGTCCGACGTATACGGGCCCGCCCCCCAGACGTCTTTCGACGACGAGCGTCCGGTAGAACGGCAGTGGATAAGGGCAACGGGGACCGGACCCGTCACGGACGAAAAGGCCGAAGAATTTCTCTCGCGCCAGTTCGGATTCGATCCCGATCTGTGGGTCGTGGAAGTCGAGGAGCGGCACGGCCGCCATCTGCTTGAGCAGGTGGTCGAGTAGCCTGGAAAATCCGCCGTGGATTGGCCGGCGAGGCGACTTGCGAAGCGGAAATCACAGGCTCGTTATCGGATCGAGCGTTAGCGGACTGTTAACCCTGATGAATGGTTAATGCTGGTGTTCGGCCGAACGGTGCCGCAAGGGCTGGTGCCGTGCCGCATCTCCGATCGAGGAGACGACCAATGGCAGCTGTGCTGCAATTCCAGAGCGACGTGCGTCGGACCGTCAGGAAGTCCGGCGTCGACGGATCGTCCGGCGATGGCGAACCGATGGGCCAGGTGATCATTTTTCCCGGAGTGCGCCGGGAGCGGAAGGATCCGGACCCTTCGCACCGGCTCATGCGCTACGCCAGCGAAGGCGGGCCTGTCCGACCTGTCGAAAACTGAGCCGTTATCGGCTGGAGACCTGAGCCGTGCGCTGCGGCGCCGGACGAAGCTAGGGCGTCTCCATCGGCCAGTCGATGATCCGGTCTTCCAGTTCGTCTTGCGGCACGTCGCTTTCGGCGACGGTGCGTCCGCGCACGGATATTCCAGCGCTGTGCACCGTATCCTCATCCCCTGATACCAGTGGATGCCACCAGTAGAGGTCCGCACCTTCGTCGATGAGCCGGTAGGCGCATGTCGGCGGCAGCCATGCGAGTTCGCCGATCCGCTCCGGCGTCAACGCCACGCAGTCGGGAATCCGTTGGCCCCTGTTCCGATAGTCCGAGCAGCGGCAGGCGTCACGGTCGAGCAATGTGCAGGCGACGTCTGTGAACCAGATTTCGCCGGTGTCTTCGTCTTCCAGCTTGATCAGGCAGCATCGGCCGCATCCGTCGCACAGCGATTCCCATTCGGCCGGCGTCATCTCGCCGAGCGACTTGGTCCTCCAGAAGGGCCTGTCCGGCGCGCCGCCGGAAGTTTCGGTCATGATGCGATCCTGACGTCCGTTCGCCGCCCTGTCCCCGATGCCCGGTCGCGCGCGTGCGTTTCCTCCGGGCCTGTGCGGCTGCCCGGCCGCCCGGCAATTTCACGCTCGCGTGAGCAGCGGCGAACCACTTGCATTTTCCTGTCAGACTTGGTCATTACAAAAGCGGGGCGCGAGCGCATCGGTGGTAGTTGAGTTCGCACGGAGTTGAGGTCAAGTGAGCGACCCGTTTGCCAGTGGTCCGAGGACCGGGATCTGGACGCGCATCCGCCGCCGGATGCTGGAAGCCGACTCCTTCATCGACGCCTTCTTCTATTCGCTTCTCGACGGGGTCAAGAGGGGACTGGAAGGCTATTCCGCCCGGCTTGAACGGTTCAACGTCAAGGGCTGGCGCCGGGTACTGGTGGAGCTCTTCTCCGACGGCCTGACCATGGGTGCCGGTGGCGCCGTGCTGATGCTGGCCCTGGCGATCCCCGCTTTCGACGAGACCCACGACGACTGGAGGGGCCAGGCGCAGTATTCGGTCGTGTTCCTCGACCGCTACGGCAACGAGATCGGCAAGCGCGGCATCCTGCACAACGACTCGGTGCCGCTCGACGAGATCCCCGACCACATGATCAAGGCGACGCTGGCCACCGAGGACCGGCGTTTCTACGAGCACTTCGGCATCGACGTGATGGGCACGTTCCGGGCGCTGATCGAGAACATGCGCCACAAGACGGTGGTGCAGGGCGGCTCGTCGCTCACCCAGCAGCTCGCAAAGAACCTGTTTCTAACCAACGAGCGCACGATCGAGCGAAAGATCAAGGAAGCCTTCCTGGCGCTTTGGCTCGAGACGCATCTGACCAAGAACGAAATCCTCAAGCTCTATCTCGACCGCGCCTATCTCGGCGGCGGCACCTTCGGCGTCGATGCGGCGGCGGAGTTCTACTTCGGCAAGTCCGTTAGGGACATCAACCTTGCGGAAGCGGCGATGATCGCCGGCCTGTTCAAGGCGCCGGGCCGCTATGCGCCGCATATCGACCTTCCGGCGGCCCGCGGCCGGGCCAACACGGTGTTGCAGAACATGGTCGAGGCCGGCTTCATGACTGAAGGTCAGGTCTTCGCCGCCCGCCGCAGCCCTGCCACGCCGGTCGACCGCTCCGGCCACACCGCACCCGACTACTTCCTCGACTGGGCCTTTGAGGAGGTGCGGCGGATCACCGGCGGCAAAGCCTTCGTGCTGACCGCGAAGACGACGGTCGACATGACGCTGCAGCAGGTCGCCGAAGAGGCGGTGGAATCCAACCTGCGCCAGTATGGCAAGCAGTACGGCGCCAGCCAGGCGGCAATGGCGATGGCGGATCTCGACGGCGCGGTGCGCGCGATGGTCGGAGGGCGCGACTACGGCGAAAGCCAGTTCAACCGCGCGACCTCGGCACTCCGGCAGCCCGGCTCGTCCTTCAAGCCCTACGTCTACATGACGGCGCTGGCCAACGGCTATTCGCCCCAGTCGATCGTCGCCGACGCCCCGATCACCATAGGCGGATGGTCGCCGCAGAATTACGGCCGCCGCTTCCGCGGCAACATCACCCTGACGACGGCGCTGCAGTATTCCGTCAACACCGTCGCCGTCCGGCTCGCGCAGGCGGTCGGACGGGACAAGATCGTCGAGACCGCGAAGAACATGGGTGTCAACACACCGCTCGTGATCTCCAAGTCGCTGCCGCTGGGCGCCTCCGAAGTCACCGTCATGGACCAGCTTGCCGGATTCGGGACCCTGGCCTCCGGCGGACTCAAGATGACACCTTACGGGATCGTCGACATTCGCGACGGCGAAGGCAATGTGATCTACCGCCATTCGACCGACGAGCCGCCGCGCCCGATGGCCGTGCCGCCGGAAAAGGTCGCAGAACTCAATGCGATGCTCTACCAGGCCGCGAACAATGGAACCGGTCGCCGCGCCCTGTTCCCGACCGCGCCGATCGCCGGCAAGACAGGGACCACGAACGCATATCGCGACGGCTGGTTCTGCGGTTTTACCGGGAACTACGTCGCCGCGATCTGGGTGGGGAATGACGACTTTACGTCGACCCGGCGGATGACGGGCGGCAGCCTGCCGGCGATGACCTGGAACAAGCTGATGAGCTACGCTCACAATGGAATCGAGATCAAGCCGATCCCGGGCGTGGGCGGCGTTCCCGACGAGCCCGTCCTGGTGGCGGATGCGGAGGCAGCCGCCAGGGCCGCCGGTGAGGGCGCGACGGTGCCTGCAGAATCGCTGATCCTGTCCAAACAGTCCGAGAACCTGCTCTACGAGATCGAACGCCTGATGCGTCAGGCCCCGGCGCTGCAGCCGGCAGTATCGCAGGGGCCCTCGGCCATGTTGCGGGCCCGGGAAAGCGGCATGGACGCGTGGCAGAGCGTTCCGGCACCTGCCTCGGAAATGCCTGCACCCGCCGACGTATCGGCTGCCGTGCAGGAGCCCGAGCCCGAGGAGGTAATCGAGATCACCATTCGCGGCAACAAGAGTTAGGTCGAGGTTCTCCTCCCGGAACGGGACGCCGCGAAGGCGCCGGCAGCCTCAGGGTCGCGGCACGAGGCAGACCAGGAGCGGCTCCCGGCGGCCGCGCACTTCCAACTGTTCGGCGTCCGCCTCGAACCTGTCGGCGACGCCGGCGTGCCGGGCGGTCTCGAAGGTGATCGCGGCCAGCGTGCTGCGTTCCTTGGCGAAGGCCTCGAGCCGCGCGGCGACGTTAACTGTGTCGCCGATGACCGTAAACTCGCGCCTGTCGCCCGATCCCACCACGCCGACGAAGACCGGCCCCAGCGCACCGCCGACCGCAATGTTGAACCTGGGGGCGGCGGGATTGGCCGCCTGCCAGTCGCGCATCGCGGCGGGCAGGCCGTCCAGCACCACGAACACCTGACGGGCCGCCGCGTCGGGGTCGCTCTCGTATCCGAAGATCGCCATGATGCCGTCGCCGATGAACTTGTCGACGAAGCCGCCGCTTGCCAGCACCAGCGCGTTGACCCGATCGCGAAATTCGGCGAGCCATCCGGCGATCTCGGCGGGCACCACCTTTTCGCTCTCCCGGGTGAAGCCCTGCAGGTCGATGAACAGGATGGCGAGGGTCATCTGCTCGGCGAGCGGCTTGCCGGCTGCCGCGCTGACCCGGCGCGACACCGGTTCCGGCAGGAACAGCTTCAGTTCCGCTTCGCGCCGGGCCGTCTGCAGACCCCGGATCAGGATGTCGCGCTTGCTGCGCACCGACACCACGAGGACCGTCGCGGTAATGGCGATCATCAGGCCGCGGATGGCGTCCGCCGGCACCGAGTAGAGCGTTCCCATGTCGGCTGCCGGCAGGGCCGCATAGGTGAGCGTCCCGGCGAATGCGACGAGCGCGGCGAGCAGGATGATGTACAGCGCCGCCGCCAGTATGAGGGGTCCGGTGCGGAACCGGACCGACTGGATGGCGATGGCGATCGGTATGAGCCACGCCGGCGGCTGGGCGAAGACCAGCACACCCGGATGGCTGGAGAAATACATGCCCTCGTGCAGCGCTATCAGGATGAGCAGCGCGTCGCCGAGGACGAACAGGTATGCGACCTGCGGCCGGAAGGTCGATGCGCGGCTGGCCGCGAACGATATGACGGCGAGGGCGACGAAGCCGGCCATGATCGCAAGCGCCGTCAGGACGCGCGGCACGACCGTCTGTGCATTGGTGTCCGTGACGAAGGCCAGCGCGGCAATGAGGCCGGTCGCGATGATGAGCCCGGCGGCACCGCGCGCCGCCGACGCGATGCGCTCGGCGTCACGCTCCGCCTCTTCCACGCTCAGCGGAAAGAGGCTGGCATCGGCGTCGCCGGCGGCCGGGGTCTCGATGGCTGAGGGTCGAACCACTCCCGCGTGCCTCGTCTCGGGTTGCCCGGAGGGCTTCCGAGAAGCATAACACGCCTTGCCGCCGCCGTATCGGCTGCCCCTTTGCTGCCCGCGGCCGAGCCTATCGCAGCGGCCGTTGCTGCGGCGTCGGCACGCTGCCGGTCGTCTCGCCGGCGCCGGTGCTGCCGGTCGTGATTGGCGCACCGGAAGGGCTGCCACCCAGCGCCCGGTAGATCTTTTGGCCGGCCCGTCCCGTCTCGGGCATCCCGAACCGCTTTTCGGCATCCGCGATCGCTGCCCGTGTTACCGGCCCGATCTTCCCGTCGGCCTCGCCGATGTCGTAGCCGTTGGCCAGCAGCAGCTTCTGCAGGTGCAGCCGCTCCGCGCGCGACAGGCCGGGATCGTCGGTCGGCCACGGGGTGCGCAGCGGCGGATGGCCGGCCATGCGGTCGGCGAGATAGGAAATCGCCAGCGCGTAGGATTCGGCCCGATTGTAGGAATAGATCGCGTCGAAGTTCGGGAACACCAGGAAGCCCGGTCCGTTCGGCCCGGCCGGCAGCAGCAGTCCGGCCTGTGCGCCCCCCGACAGGGCGGTGCCGTCGGCGCGCACCACGCCGCGTTGCGCCCAACTCGAGAGCGACGCCCGGTTCGTGCGGCCCGTCGGACCGTTGTAGCCGGCGGGAGCGCGCACTTCGATCATCCAGGACTGCCCCGGCTGCCACCCGCCGCGGCGCAGGTAGTTGGCCGTCGAGCCGAGCGCGTCTGCCACCGACTTGACCAGATCGCGGCGTCCGTCGCCGTCGAAATCCACGGCGAGGCTCTGGTAGGTCGAGGGAATGAACTGGGTCTGACCGAAGGCGCCGGCCCAGGAGCCGTAGAGTTCGTTGAGCTGAAGATCTCCGGTCGTGACGAGCTTCAGTGCGGCGATCAGTTCGCCCCGCCAGAAATCCTCGCGCCTGCCCCCCTGACAGGTCAGGGTGGCCAGCGCGTGCGGCAGGAAGCTGTCGCCGGTTTCCCGGCCGAAATCGGTTTCCACGCCCCAGACGGCGGCGATGACATAGCGATTGACGCCAAACTTCTGCTCGGCGGCGCGAAGCACGCCGTCATACTTGCGCATCATCGCCTGGCCGTCTCGCACCCGCTGTTCGTCGACGAGAAAGCCGAGATAGTCCCAGATCGGCGTCTTGAACTCGGGCTGCACCTGCGACAGGCGCAGCACCTTCTCGTCGGGCTGCGTGAAGTTCAGCGCCTGGTTCGCAACGGCCTGGCTGACGCCGGCCCGCACCGCCGCGGCCTTCAGGTTGGCGACGCAGGACGCGAATCCCTGCGCGTTTACCGATCCGGCCCACAGCGCAGGTGCGGCGAGGACGAGAAGCGGCAGAAATGTCCGCGATTTCCAGGATGACAATGACATGGGGCGAATCCTCTTGGCGAATGTCGGTTTCCGGGGCGGCGGCAGTGCCGTGAACGGCTGTTCGCGCCCGCGATTCCCCGGCTCTGTCGGTCAGTCTGACCTGGCCGGGTTAGCAAACCGTTCACCAAGTTCCGCGCAGTGATCCTTGATCTCCGACTTCGGCGTGAAGATGACGAAGTCATAGGGCATGGCCGTGCCGCCCTCGGCATAGTCGGAAAAATCCGGCAGTGAATCGGTTACTTCTATCAGACCGACGGACATGACGGTTGCTTCGGGCGCGAGTTGCCGCAACACGTGCGGCACGGCCCAGTCGTTTCGCGCGTGACCCGCGCCGGCGACAAGCACGGCACCGTCCGCCGTCCCCGCCTCCAACATGGCGGCCGCCAGAGCGCCGTCGCGGGCACGCTGAACGGTCACCATCGGCGCCAGCGCCGCTTCCGGCAGCAGGTTGCAGTGGGCGGCTTTCAGTACTTCGAGAAGGCCCGCCTCCAGGTCGTCGTCCAGCGGCAGGTCGAGTCCGAGCGCGCGGACGCGGTCCGCGCTCAAGGCAGCCGCTCCCGACGATCCGATCTGCATCATCTGCTCACGGTCCAGATCCCCGGCCCTGAGGGACAATCCCGATGCGAGGGCGGATTCGGCGATCGGCTGGTAGATCGTCCAGGCTGGCCAGCCGCGATCCTCCCAGTCCAGCATCGCGCCGAGATCGGACGCGTCGGCGGATTTAGCACGCGAGAAGGCGTCGAGCCTGTCCTGATAGGAGGCAGGCACCATTTCCAGAACCACGGCCGGCTTCCGCCCGCTGTCGGTCAGGTCGCGGATGATGTCCGCCTGAATGCGGTGGTGGTCGGGATTGGGGTGGGTCTCGCCGACCAGCACGTGGTCGGCGGCGCGGGCGGCCGTCAGGAGCGTGTCGAGATCGGAGCGTGTTCCGTCACCGCGCCAGACCGTGCCCGCGAGCGGATGAGTCCGGAAATGTTCGGAGATCCAGGCTCGAGCGTCGAGTGTCGCCGCACTGGCCGACGAGGGTGGCTGCAGAAGGCAGGCCGCGAGCGCGGCAAGCGCAAATGCCGCCGAACGTGCTGTTCGTCGGTCGAACCCATGGGCTCGAAGATGAAACGGTCCCGCCTTCTGTCCTCTGCCGGACATCGATCACTCCGGTGGGCTGGAACCGGATGTCACCACCAAGGCGGAAAAGTCCGCCCTACGGTATCGAGGCGGACTTCTGAAGCGATGCCTCAGCGGCGGGCGCCGGCGGCGGCGACGCGCTTCTTCGGCTTCGGCGCCAGGCCTTCGCGTTGGGCCAGCTTGCGGGCCGCCTTGCGGGCGCGGCGGATCGCCTCGCCTTTTTCGCGGGCGCGCTTTTCCGACGGCTTTTCGTACGAGCGCCGGCGCTTCATCTCGCGAAACAGGCCTTCGCGCTGGAGTTTCTTCTTGAGGGCCCTCAGGGCCTGATCGACATTGTTGTCGCGCACGAGAACTTGCAGGGGACTTCTCCTCTCGACGTTGGTTCGAATACCTGCCTGTCGCGGAAAAGCACCTGTCCGCGAACCCCGATCCGAATGTCACGACGGCTTGGGCGGCGCCAAACGAGTGGCGCAGCAAGGCAGAGCGAAAACTCGAATGGCCCTCATGTGGGCCATTTCGACACAAAAATCAATCTCCGCGGCTGCAGAGCCCGAAGAAATCGCGCCGCCGACCTCGGAAGCTGACCGCAATCTCGCGCGGATTCACTCAGTTTGCTGCAAAGCAGTAGAACAATCCGTCTCCGCCGGTGCCCTGCAGCGCTTCCTGGCTGCATCCGCGCGTGGGATGCGAGGAATTCCACGACTTTGACGGGGCGTCGTCGCGCAGCCCCATGCGGTCGTGATGGCCGACGATCGCGCTGCCGTCGCTGCTGCTCGTCCAGTTCTCGCAGGTCTGTTCCGTCCTGGTGCCGTCGGCGCTGCTTCCGGTCAGGATGTCGTGCCTGTTCGGAGTATCACCGCGCCCGTTCACCGGCTCTCCCGTTTCCGTCAGCGCCGTCTGCTTGGTGATGTTGGGGTTGGCATGGAGACTGGCGCCGTCTTCTGCGATCAGGTCGCCCTTGGCGTTGTACCACGGACCGGATCCGATCCGGTCGCGCGCGTCCGTATCGCTCGTCGACAGGTAGGCCCGCCAGGTCTTTGCGCCCGCACCGGCCGCTTCCGCAAGTTGCAGGCAGTACGCATCCGCTCCTTCGAGCCCGCCAAGGTCGGCGCCGTTGCCCGGGCCGGTACTTGTAATGAAGAAGCTCATCGACGTGTCCTGGGCGGATGCGCCGGTCGCCAACGCTGCGGCAAGAATCGTGCAGCCGAATATCGTCGCTACTCGTTTCATGTTCGAAGGCCTCCCTGCTGGACCGTCCATCGTCCGGTCCGTTGTCGGAACCGGAACACTAGGGCGGCGGGCAAATGCCGACCAATCACGGCTGCGTGGGGTGGGAGAGACCTGAGCTCCCAACTTGGATCTGTGCTGCGGATCGCCAATTGGCGGATACTCGCATTCCCGGCTATAAGCTCGCAGTAGAGTAGGTCCATCATGTTCCCGCCGATCGCTGGCGATTTTCCATGCCGCCCATCCAGACCGTTGCCGTAATCCTGATTTCAGCCATTCTCGGCGTTGGATCGGCGTGGCTGGCGGTCGTCAACGGGGTCGGTTTCGAATCGATCCGTGCGGGGGCATGGACCGCCTGGCCGACGGCCGCTGCCGACGGCTCGGACCCCTATGTTCGCGCGCGCTTCGCCCGCAGCGGCGAACTACCGATTTCGGCTGCGGAGGGCACCACCTTCGAGGCCAGGACGGATTCGCTGGGCGCCGAGCTGGTTGGAAACTGCGACTATCTGGTGCGCGGCCGCACGCCGGCGGCCCAGTGGTGGACGATGACGCTGTATCGTGACGAGGATCTGTCGCTGATCTCCAATCCGAGCCGGCGCAACGGCTTCAACTCCACTGGGATCCTGCGCAAGCCCGACGGCAGCTTCGAGATCGTGATCAGCCCGAGGGCCCGGCCGGGCAACTGGCTGCCGAGCGACGAGCACGCAGGCAAATTGCGGCTGGTTTTCCGGCTCTACGATACGCCGATTGCGACCGGCGGCAGTGTCGCGGATATCGAGATGCCGGTGATCGAGCGTGGGCGCTGCAGATGAGGGACGCGCTGAGGATGCCGTTTCGGGGCCTGCGCCGGTCCGAGCCGAGCCTGACCGGGGAGTTGCGCACGCGCCGGCGCCGCCTGTTCGGCGATATCGGTTTCGCCAGACTGGTGCTGCTTGCGGTTCTCGTCGTCGTCCTGTCGGCGATCGTGCACATTGCGACCATCCTGGCGATTCCGCATTTCGCCACCCGCGACGCGTGGTCGCGAATTACCGAACTCGCCCAGCCGGTCGGCGTCACCCTGCTGCCGCGCGCGGTGCCCGGCGATGAGGTGTTGCCGGGACTCGATCCGGCGGTGGTCTACGGCGTGTGCACCTATGACCTGTCGGAAGCGCCGTTCGCGATCGTGGCGGCGATGCCCGGCGACTACTGGTCGATCGCGTTTCACACACGGGGAGGCGCCATTTTTTACGCGGTGAACGACGAGGCGGCCACGTCGGACCGGTTCGACATCGAGATCCGCAATGCCCGGCAGATGCGTCAGTTCCGTCTCGAGTATCCCGATCCGGACGAGGAGATACTGACCATCGAGGCGCCGTCGGATGTCGGCTTCGCACTGATGCGCGGCCTGGTCTCGGCTCCCAGCGAGCGGCCCCGCGTGGAGGCCGCCATGGCGGCCACCGTGTGCGAGAATTTCACTCCTCCGCCGCCTGTTCCCGAGGCCGTCGGACCGCCGCTGCCACGCCCTTCGCCGTTACGCTGAAGCGCCGGAAATGACCTTTCGGCAGGTCCCCGCGAGCTCTGCCAGGCGCGCATTGCTGCGTTGCACAACGGCGACTGGTGCATGGCGCGTCAATCGCTAAATACCTCCTGCGAATTGAATATTAGAGATGCTGCATTGCAGCAGCAGGAGATACACATGCAGACTTACGAACCCCGCAATCACGACGTATTCGGGGAAGCCCGCCGCCTCGAGATGGACGCACGGATGCGCCGCGCCGAGGCGATCGTCGACTCGGTCATCGAACTCGGACGGCTCGTCGGCCGTGCGGTTTCACCGGCCACGCGCGTCGTCAGGCGCGTCTCCGATGCGCTGGCGCGTCGCCGCGAAACCGACCGGATCTACTCCGAGCTTGCGCGGATGAGCGACCGGGACCTCGCCGATATCGGCGTTTCCCGCAGCGACATCTATGCCGTTGCCGCTGGCACCTATTCCCGTGCCGACGAAACCGCCGGTGAGGTGGTCGTCCTGCAGGCGAAGGCGCCTGCCAGGGACACCGACGCGACCCGGGTTGCCGCCGAATACGACCGCGCCGCCTGACACCGGTTGCGCCCAGAACCAAGCTGTCCGTTCGGCCCGCCTCGCGCGGGCCGAACTGTTTTCGGGGGCGGCGGTCAGTCGCCCGTGACGGACCCCCGGCGATCACGTCTCCGCCGGGGCGAGACGTCCCTGCTTCCGTTTCGTCACTTTCACGCCCCATTTGACCTCATGATCACGAATCGAGGGGACGCAGACTCGTTCTGCGCGGGGCCGAACCGTGTCGAACGAGGGGAGTGTCTCTGTGGACATCACGACAAGATTCGCGCTTGCCTGCCTGGCTGTCGGTTGCGGCGTGGGCGTTGCCGCCACCGAAAGCCTGGCCCACGGCTCGATGGAGAAACCCATCAGCCGCATCTACCGCTGCTTCCTGGAGGGGCCGGAAGCGCCGAAGACCGACGCCTGCCAGGCGCTGGTCGATGCGGGCGGCACCCAGCCGCTCTACGACTGGATGGAAGTCAATCAGTTCGAGGCCAACGGGGCCCACAAATCCATCGTTCCCGACGGCACCCTGTGCGCCGGCGGCCGGGAGAAATATGTCGGGCTCGACCTGCCCAGGAAGGACTGGCGCAAGAGCACCATCACCCCGAATTCGAAGGGCAAGTACACGTTCGTGTTCCACGCCTCGACGCCGCACGCCACGAGGTACTTCAAGTTCTACATCACCAGGGACAGCTGGAAGCGGGGCGACCGGCTGTCATGGTCGAACATCCGCAGGGTCGCGACCAAGCGGAACCAGACGGCGAAAAACAACCGCTACACCATGCGCTTCAAGCTGCCGAGCGGGACGCAGGGGCGGCATGTCGTCTATGCGATCTGGCAGCGCTCGGATAGCCGGGAGGCCTTCTATTCGTGCTCCGACGTGAAGGTCGTGCCGGCGTCATCGGGGGCGTCGCCCGTCGCGGCGGCCAGCTGGTCCGAGGAAGGCGACGTGATCGCGCACAACGCGCTGGAAACCGGGTCGACGGTCAGTTTCCGCGTCTTCGACAAGAGCGGCGGCGACGTCGAGACCCATACCATCACGGTCGACCGCAGGTCCGGCGCAGCCGACAGCTGGCCCTCGGCGCTGGCGCGGAAGGTCAATGCCCGCTCGGAGGTCTTCCGGATCGGCAGCCTCGACGACGAGGCCGGCGAGCTGGCGATCGAACCGGTCGGCGAAGCCGCCGGCAACGCGGTCTATCGCAGCGCCGCCTATCCCGGATATTCCTACCACATCGATATCGACACGCCCGCCCGCTGAGGGACGACCGTATGACAGACCCGCGGCATCGCCATGCCGCCGGTCTGCCGTCGGTGTGTCTTCGCTGTGCCGACGTCGTGCCATCGCACTGCCGACGCCGTGCCGGTAATCGCCGGTTAACCCAATCGGGCGATCCTGCCCCGAGAGGATCGTCCGACCGGCTCCCGCGGCGGGTCCCGGGGGGACGGACGAGCGCCGTTGCTGGGGTGGTGTCGTGGGTGTCGTGTTCCTGTGCGTATTCGGGCTCGTCGCCCTGGCGATCTTCTTCGGCGGATTCCTCCTGACCGTGTCCGGCGACCCTTCCGAGGACGTGGCGCGCCGCTGAGGTCCGACCGGCGGCGATCCGGTTCTAGCCGCCGAGCGACTTCAGGTGCTTGCGGATTTCGGCGGCGAGGTCGGCGACCTCCCTGGCCGCCGGACCGGACGGCGCCGTCTCGGTGACGGTGCGTCCCTGGCCCATCGCCGCGGCGAACGCGACGCGGCTGCCCAGCGATGACTCGGCGACCCGGCAGCCCAGCTGGCCGATGGCCGCGCGCATCTCGCCGGTCAGGGTCGCCCGCTGGACGGCGCGGTTGACGACGAGGATCGCCGCCGCCTTCTCCTTGGCCACCAGTTCCAGCGTCGGCTCCGTCGCCCACAGGTCGACCGGGGTCGGCTGGATCGGCACCAGCACCAGGTCGGCGCTCTCGATCGCCGGCCGCGATTCGAGGTCGGACTTCGGCGGCGTGTCGACGACCACGTAATCGTAGTCGCGGGCGAGGCTGCGCGCCTCGCGCCGGGCGCCCCAGCCCGACGCGGTGCGGAAGCTCAGCCCGACATCGTCCTCGCCGAGAAACTGCTCGCGCGCCTCGAACCACTCGCCGAGGCTGCCCTGCGGATCGACGTCGAGGACGGCGACCGACTTGCGTCCCTGCAGAAACGCGACGGCAAGATGGGCAGCGAGGGTCGTCTTGCCCGAACCGCCCTTCTGCTGGGCCAGTGTAAGGATGTGTCCGGCCATGTTTGTCCCCCGGTTGCCGAAGCGTGGCACCGGCTCTTGTGCATTGCAACAGAATCTTCAACCCCGGACCGCCGCCGGCGCGCATCGCCCTGCCAGCGCGGCGGCCCCCGCGTCCGGAAGACGCTCCGGACAGGGCGGGGCGGCCGCGCAGCCGTCAGATAATTTTTGAAACACACGTTTCTTGGGGCCGAAATGCAGCAGAAATGGAACGGGAGCATCAGATCTCGCGTCGACTGATCCAACCCAACGGAGACCTAAATTGTCCAGTCAATCCAGTGGCCGGGCCCGCCGGCTCGCCGGCTATGCGATCGCGTGCTGCCTGGCTGTGGCATCCCTGACCGGCCCCAGCCCCGCCAGTGCCGAAGGCTTCGGCTTCGCCACCTTCACCGCCACCGTCACCGGTAACGGCACCACGACGCGCGGCTCGGGCGTGAAGAAATCGACCCGTGCCGGCACCGGCGAATACATCGTCACCTTCATGCGCAGCGTGAAGGCCTGCACGCCCTTCGCCACCGTGCGCGGCACCGCGGCCGGCCAGATCTCGGTCGCCCCTGTTGCCGACAACGGCAAGCAGGTCGCCGTCACCACCTTCAACAAGTCAGGCGTGAAGGCGGACCGAAGCTTCTCGCTGCTGGCAAGCTGCGTCTGAGGCAAGAGATCCTGGCATCGTCTTCCGCCTCGTCCTGCCATTTGAGGCGTCCGCGCCGCGGCGCCGTACCCACCCAACCAGATCGTGCGATGTGAGCCGTTCGCAAACCGGCCACGCCAAGAGGAGTCCACCCGTGCACACCAAGCACTTGCTCGCATTTGCGCTCGCCGCCGCCGTCGCCGCGGCAACTCCCGTCGTCCCCGCCGCCGCCGGCAAAGCCCGCCCGGCGCCAAATCCCGAGGCCGCCGACAAGACCTACGGCATGGCGATCCTGGCGGCGACCGTCTCCGCAGGCGGCCCGCTCGAAAGGGGAGCGGGCGCCGTCTCCTCCGCCAACGTGCCGGCGCTCGGCGAGGCGTCCTACGAGGTGCTGTTCAACCGGCCGGTGCACCACTGTTTCTATTCCGTCACCCCGTCCGTCAGCCTCGGCGAAACGCATATAGCGACCGCCGCCCCCCGTGCGGGAACGGAAAACGGTGTGCTGGTGCAGATCCGGGACGAGAACGGGAACCAGCTTCCCTACCTGTTCAACCTGCTGGTCTACTGCGCCGGGTGACGCCCGCCCGCCGCGTCTGCCGCGGTCTCCTTCCCGGCCGTCGCCGCCGGCGGCGGCTGCCGCTCGGCGGCGGCGGATCGGCCGGAGGCGGCGTGCAGGCCGCCGCCGGGCGCGCATCGTCCGGCCAGCGCCGCGGCAAACCGCTCGCGGACGGCCGCCGCGTGGGGATTGTCCCGGGTGATGGTGCGGAACAGGTCGTCGGAATCGCCGCCGACCATGTCGGCCATCCGCATCAGGTGCCGCCAGGTCGCCGTGGTCATGTCCAACGGCGGCACCTCGAGGGCGGCAATGGCGCGGGCGATCGCGTGGGTCAGGCCCTGGACATACGCCATCTGCCGGTCGTGCTCGTCGGCGCCGGTGCGGATCACCGACAGGCCGAGCGACCGCAGCAGGCCGGCCACCCGCCGCGCGGCGCGCTCGGCGCGCGGACCCGGGCGGCCCGGCGGGGTGCACACCACGACGTTCAGGCCGGCGATGCCGTGGCGCCCGCTCTGCGGCCCGAACAGCGGATGGGTGCCGACGATATCGACGCTGCCGGGCAGACAGCCGGCGAGAACCGCAAGCGGCTTCATCTTGATCGAGCAGACCTCGACGACCAGCGTCCCGGGCTTCAGCAGCGGCCCGATCCGGCTGGCGAGCGGCGCCAGCGACCGCCACGGCACGGCGAGCACCACGATGTCCTGCGCGGCCGCGGCTTCGGTATCGGCGGCCGCGACGCCGAGGCGGGCGGCGACATCGCCGAGGTCCGGGCGCGGATCGGCGAGCCGGATCTCGAAGCGGTCGCGCAGATGCGGAACGCAGAAGGTTCCGAAGGCGCCGGCGCCGATCAGGCCGAGGCCCGGCCTTCGCGCCGCCGGCGGAGCGGCCGTGCGGTCTTCCCCTGAAGAGGCTTCGGTGTCGGAATCAGGTTCAGGTCGTTGCAGCATGGGGTACCCTCCCGGCGGGCCGCCGCGGGAGGAGGTCGTTCCGGAAAGAGCCCGGAAACGAAAGTGCCGCCCGGCGGCGGCACGTGTTTCGAAAAGACAGGATCGATCGCGCCGCGCCTATGGAAGCCGGCGGTAATAGGACTGGAAGCGGGCGCGCAACTCGATCATGGCGGCGATATGCGCGAGGCGCGGCTGCAAGTCAAGCTGACCGGGAAGTCAAGCGGGCCCGGGCGGGCATGTCGCGGCCCGCGAGGCACGTCGCTCCGGCGCCCGCCGTCACCTGGTCGCGACGAGGCGGTAGCCGCAATCGCAGCTGTCGAGCCCGAGCAGGCGGGCGTGACGGTCGGCCCAGGCGCCGCTGTCGAGGTCGGCTGCGAGCCGTTGCAGCCCGTCCGACACGTCGCCCAGCGCCCAGAAGGAGGACATGGCGGCGCGCACCCGGTCGTCCAGATAGGCGGCGGGGCGCCGCCAGTAGGCGGCCAGAAACCCGTCCGTGCAGTCGTGCGGGATTCGCACCGGCGAAATCTCCACGGGGCCGAGCCACTGCCCGTAACGCTCCAGCGGCGGCATCTTTTCCTCGTCCAGGGCCACCAGTCCCGGAAAGTAGTCGAACAGCCAGAAGTCGCGGAACGACGGGTCGAACGTCAGGAAGACGACGCGGCCGCGCGTGACGCGGCGCATCTCGGCCGCGCCGGCTGCCGGGTCCGACCAGTGGTGGATGGTCAGGACGGCCATCGAGGCATCGAACGATGCGTCTTCGAAGGGCAGCGATTCGGCGATGCCGCGGACGACCAGGGCACCGGAGGCGGGGCGCTGGCGGATCATTTCGGCGGACGGCTCCACGGCTGCGACCTGCCGGCCGGCCGGCTCGTAGGATCCGCTTCCCGCACCGACGTTCAGGACCGTTCCCGCCGCGCCCAGCGCGCTTGCGATCGCAGCCGCGATGCGCGGGTCGGCCCGCCGGAGATTGGCGTAGTCGAGGCCGATCGTATCGTAGAGGGGGCTCACGTCACAGCGCTCGCGACGGTGTCGAGGACCGGCGGTCAGTCTAAGGGATTCCACGTCGCCGGTCACCGCTTCGGTCGCCGCCCCAGGTCGCCGGCGCAGGTCGCCGTCGCATGTGGCCTCGGCCGGCCATCGGCGGCGCGTCGGCGGACGACCAGGACCGGTGCGCGGGGCCGCGCCGACACGCGGCGCTGCTACTTCCCGCCGTCCCTGGCGAGGTCCTCGAAGATGTCGCGGATCGGCTCGAAGTCGCAGCCGGCCTTCGCGGCGGCGTCGATCACCGCGTCGACCCCCAGGCGGGAGACGGCGGCCTGGGCCCACATCAGCGTCGAGCGGTTTCCGGTCCGGCAGCAGAACAGAGCCGGCCGCTCGACGCTGTCGAGAAGGTCCCGGAACCCGGCGACCGCCCAGTCCTCGGTGGCGTCGACGCTCTCGACCGGCTGGTAGTGGAACGCCAGTCCGTTGCGCTGCGCGGCGGCGCGGGCGGCATCGTGGGACATCTGGTCGTCGGCCTCGCCGTCGGGGCGGTTGACGACGAGGGTGCGGAATCCCTTTGCGGGCAGGGCGTCGATGTCGGCTTCGGTGAGCTGGGAGCCGACGAAGACACCGTCTTCCATCCTGAAGATATTGGCCATCATCGTTCCGATCGCTGGGGGTCGCGGTGTGCTCTCGTCCCGGGTGCTACGGTCCCGGGTGCTCTGGTCTCTGGGTGTTCTGGTCGGGGCGCCTGGTTGGGGGGCGCCTGGTTGCGGGGCCCCCGATTGCGAGGTGGCTGCCGGGGGGCGGCCCTCAGCGCGGCAGGCCGACCGTGCAGACGATGTCGATCGAGTTGCCGCGGCCGACGCTGATCGAGTAGACGCGCAACTCCGTGGTGATGCCGAGATTGGCGTCGTCGTAGATGAACACCGGCCGCTCCACCACGTCGGGATCGTCGGGCTTGAACAGCTGCCGCGGCCGGCGCGTCGACGAGGTCATGTCGAGGACCAGGGCGGTGCCGTCGGTCGCGTCCGGCAGCCAGCACTGGATGGTGGTGATGTCCTCCCAGTAGCCCGCGTCGTCGCCGGTGTCGCCCGGCGGAGTCTGGGCCGCGGCGGCGGCAGGCAGCAGCAGCGTGAGCACCGCAAGCAGGCAGGCAGGCCGGGCCATGACAATCCTCCGGTTCCGGGTTTGCACCGATGGCGCGCAGCGAGCGGCCTGGACCGTCCGCGCCACGCGGTCAGGCTAGATGGCTTTGCGGCGGGGGACAACGGGGGAGGCCGCGGGCGGGGCGGGCGCGGGCGCGCGAAAGCGGCGGCTGCGCCGGGTCTTTGCGCTGGATCCCGGCGCGGGGGCCGGGATGTACTCTGTGCTGGGGGCGGGAGCTTTGCCATACGGGAAGCTTACGCCCCGGACCCCGATCCGGGGCCCAGCGCGGCGGCTGCGGGGATCGTTGGACGGGCGCCGGGCGCCCGGAAGCGGCGGCTGCGCCGGGTCTTTGCGCTGGATCCCGGCGCGGGGGCCGGGATGTAGGCTGCGGGTTTTGGTGGGGGCTTTGCCATACGACAGTTATACGCCCCGGACCCCGATCCGGGGCCCAGCGCGGCGGCTGCGGCGGTGTCAGGCGTTGAGCCGGTCGGACAGGTCGTCCCAACCGGGGTTCGTCGCCTCGATCAGTTCGAGCTTCCAGGCGCGGCGCCAGCGCTTCAGTTGGCGTTCGCGCAGCCGCGCATCATCAAGCTGCTCGAAGCGCTCCGCGTGTACCAGCCGCTTGACGCCGTGGCGCCGGGTGAAGGCTTGCGCCGTCCCCTCCCGGTGCTGCCAGAGCCGGCGGCCGAGATTGTCGGTCATGCCGACATACAGCGTGCCGTTGCGCTTGCTCGCCAGGATGTAGACCCAGTAGCCGCTGCCCATGGGGACAGCAGGCGCCGGCCCGGATTGCGCGTCAAGTCCGGGATGTATTCGGGGCAATTGGCACCACCTCATCTCACTACGTTGCTTACGCCCCGGACCCCGATCCGGGGCCCAGCGCGGCGGCTGCGGGGATCGTTGGACGGGCGCCGGGCGCCCGGAAGCGGCGGCTGCGCCGGGGCGTTGCGCTGGATCCCGGCGCGGGGGCCGGGATGTAGTCAGGGGAATTGGCAGGACCTGTACACCCACGACAGCGCCTGCGACCAGGATCTGATCCGCGGCCTGGCGCGGCGTCGTGGATCGGGTGGGGCCTAGCGCCGGCTGCGGCGCCTGGCGGCTTCGGAGGCGTTGAGTTCCGCGGCGGCGCGGACCAGTGTCTTGAAGGCGTCCGCATCGACGGTGTCGGCCTCGGCGAGGTCGATGGCGCGGCGGACGTTGCCGGCGAGGCTGGCGTTGAACAGGCCGGCGGGGTCGTCGAGGGCGGCGCCGCGTGCGAAGGTCAGCTTGACCTTGTCGCGGTAGGTCTCGCCGGTGCAGACGATGCCGTCGTGCTCCCAGACCGGGACGCCGAACGGGTTGGAGGGCTTGCGCCACTTCACCGCCTCGACGACGCTGGGCAGGGCCTCGCGGATCAGCGCGCGCATCGCGGCAAGCGTTGCGCCGCGCCAGTCGTCCAGGCCGGCGATGCGGGCGTCGACCAGGGCCGCAGGCGCGGCGTCGGCCATCGGGCCGTCATCCTCGGGTCTCATGAGCGCCGCCCGGCCGCGTAGGGCAGTGCGAACAGGTAGAGGCCGCTCGCGAGCAGCAGCGCGAGCGGCAGCAGCGGCACGAAGTAGACCCACTGGGCGGGTTCATGGCCGACGCCCTGGAGTGCGAACAGGGCGGCGACGACCAGCGTGAAGGCGATCGACAGCCAGCGGTGAATCTGGCGGATCCATGTGCTCCAGGTGTTGGGCCAGGTGTCGGGCCGGGTCACGGGAAATCTCCTTTCGGTACGCGTTGCGTGGATGGCGCGGCGGGGCGATGGGGCGGAAGTCAAGCGGTGCGCGCCAGGACGCCTTCGAGCGCCGCGAAGAAGCGAGGCCAGCCGGCGCGGGCGCCGCCGTAGTAGCGCGGCTGGCCGGGCGGGAAGCCGGCCTGCTCCATGCGCAGGCGGGTGGCGCCCGGCGCCGCGCCGGCCGGCGTGTCGGTCTGCGGGGCGATCGGCGTCAGGGTCCAGGTGACGGTGCTGTCGAGGTCGCCGGAGCGCCAGGTATAGGTGAGCCTGCGGCCGGTCTCGACGGCGACCACCTCGCAGTCGACGGCGCCCCAGTCGAAGCCGAGCGCGAAGCGGTGGCCGGCGACCGGGGCGAAATCGGTCTTGCCCAGCCAGTCGGCGATCAGCTCCGGCCGGGTCAGCGCCCGCCACACCCGGTCGGGGGGATGCGGCAGGTCGCGCTCGACGACGACGGTGCGGGTATCGGCGTCGGTTTCGTTCACTGGTCCATCCTCCGCAGCACGTCCTCCAGGGCGTCGAACCGGTCGCGCCAGAAGCCGGACATCCGCTCCGTCCAGTCGGCGAGCGGCGCCAGCGCCTCGACCCGGGCGCTGTAATGGGTGCGGCGGCCGTCGGGTCGGTCGCCGACCAGGCCAGCGCGCTTCAGCACGGCGAGGTGCTTGGAGACGGCCGGCTGCGACACCCCGGCGCCGGCGGTCAGCGAGCCGACGGTGAGGTCGCCGTCGCGGCACAGCCGCTCGAAGATCGCCCGCCGGGTCGGATCGGCGAGGGCGGCGAACAGGAGGTGGTGCGGCTCGGGGGTCATATCGATCAGCCGTGGAACAGAGGCCGTATCGATAACCCAAGGGTTATGATTCCGTCAAGCGTGACCGCGCCCGGCATCGGGCGCCGCCCCTTGGCAGCGAACGTGGGGCCCCTAGCTGCGTTGTGAAGGGGGGCGCTGTCAGGACCGACGATGCCGCCCGGCCGCCTAGCGGCCCTGCCTTGCCGCGCTTGCCGCCGGAGACGAGACGATGGATGCCGACGAACACTCAACCGAGCCGACCGCGCCGCCGGGCCGGGGCCTGCGCGAGCGGATGCGGGCGGCGCGCTTCGAACTGCGCCGCTACAGCCGGGCCGAGCGGGTCGCCGACGGCGTGATCCACGGGCTCGGCGTCACCGCCTCGCTGGTCGCCGTGGCGGTGCTTCTGGTGATGGCGCTGCCGACCGGCGAGACCCGGCTGATCGCGGCGACCGCGATCTACGGCGCCGGCATGCTGGCGACCTTCTCCCTCTCGGCCGCCTACAACATCGTCGGCGACAACGGCCTCGGCGGCGAGCGCGCGACGATGGTGCTGCGCCGGCTCGACCACGCGGCGATCTACCTGATGATCGCCGGCACCTACACGCCGTTCACGCTGATCGGCCTCGACGGCCATGGCGGCCGGCTGTTCGGCGTGGCGCTGCTGCACTGGCTCTTGGCGCTGGTCTGGCTGGTGGCGCTGGTCGGCATCGTGCTGAAGCTGGTGTGGCCGCGGCGCTTCCGGGCGCTGTCGCTGGTCCTCTACCTGACCATGGGCTGGATCGGCCTGCTTGCCGGCGGCGCGATCCTGGCGGCGCTGCCGCCGGCGGCGGTGGTGCTGCTGGCCGTCGGCGGCGTGCTCTACACCGCCGGCGTCGTTTTCCACCTGTGGACCTCGCTGAGCTTCCAGAACGCCATCTGGCACGGCTTCGTGCTGGCCGCCGCCGGCTGCCACTACGCCGCGATCGTGGCGATGGTCGGGACCGCCTGAGGCGGCGGTCCTTGCGGCTGACCCGGGTGCCGGTGTCCGCCGCGCAGGCGCGGGGCTCAGGCTTCGAGACTCCGAGCACCCGCGCCCCGCGAACCGGGCGTGACCGGCGCGGCGGGCCCAACCCTTCCGGGCCCAACCCTTCCGGGCCCAACCCTTCCGGGCCGAACCATTCCGGGCAGGACCCTTGCAGTTCGCATGACCGGCACGAAAGTCCGTGCCCCGACGATCACTCAGCGACAGTGGCGGGAGCGCGTGACCAGAGAGGGTCCCGTTGCCCTCTTCGCGATGGCGAGGGCCGTCTTGAGCAGGTGGGCCAGCAGATGCTCGCCCAGTTCCTCCGCTTCGCTGCGCAAGTCCTCGATGTCGCTCACAATCCGTCTCAGTCGTTCAGCCTTGTTCACCGCAACTCCCCATCGATGCGTCTGCTCGGGCGCGGGACTCCGGTCCCGCACCTCCGTATCCGGATCGCGGAGGGCGGCAACGCAGCGGCTGCGCCCTCCCATGCGGGTGGCCCTACTTCAGCTGGCCGCGAATCACGCCGCCGGGGTTCCCGACGGAATGGACGTTGACGTAGGCGTCGCCGTCGCGGATCGCGTCGGCCAGGTCGGCGATCGTGGCGCCGCAGGCGGGATCGACGATATCGCCTTCGTCGAAGCTGGCCTTGTCGATCCAGCCGCCGTTGACGTCGAGCCCGGTCGGGACGGGCCCGGCGAGGAACACGACGACCGGTCCCTCCATGCCCTCCGGCGCGCAATGGACGTGGGCGGCGACGATGTCCTTGCCGCGTTTGACGCGCAGCCTGATCGCGACCTTCGTCTCCTTCCTGTCGACCTGCAGCCAGGCCCGGCCCGATGTCGGGGTCTGCACCGGCGGCACCTCTCTGGCGCCGCTGAGTCTGGCCTTGAACACTTCCTTGGCCTGCAGGGGCGCCGCGAAGGCGATGCTGACGCACAGGGTGGCGATGATCGCAGACAGTCTGGACATTTTCCGTCCCTTTCCTTTCTTTGACGTCGTGACCATGCGGCAGGGTGCTGCCGGGGGCCCCGTTAAACTACGTCGGTTCACTAAAAAAAGTAAGAACCGCGTTGCGCCGCCGGGAGCATGGCCGGATGGCGCCCTGTACGTTCCCGACCCTCGACGTGCCGGGCCTTGAACGCCGGGCCACGGCATGCGCCAATGGCGCGGGCGCAGGCGGCGGGGCGGGTGCGATGGATCAGTGGGCGAACTTCTTCCTCGGCCAGGTCGGCGCCTCGGCGGCGCTGGGCGGGCTCCTGTTCGTCGCTGCCTCGCTCAACCTGCCGCGCATCCTGCAGTATCCCGGCCTGCCCGAGCGCGCGCTGGCGGCGCTGGCGCTGCTGCTCGGCATCCTCGTCGTCTCCTCGCTGATGCTGGTGCCGGGCCAGCCGCTGCGGCTGATCGGCGCCGAGGCGCTGGCCGCCGGCCTGTTGCTGGCCGGCCTCGGCCTCAGGCTGGAACGCGGCATCCGCGCCGGCTGGACCGCGGCGCCGGCGTCCGGTCCGGCCGGCGGGACGGCCCTCGACCGGTCTGCGGACACGCAAGCGGGCCCGGCAGCCGACCGGGCAACCGACCGGGCAGCCGACCCGGCAGCCGAGGGGACGGGCGCCGCCGGCCGCGCCCGGTCGCGGCGCCGCCACCTGGCCAACGCCGCGCTCTATGCGCTCGCCGTCCTGCCTTACCTGGCCGGCGGCGCGGTGCTGGCCGGCGGCAGCATGGCCGGCCTCTACCTCGTCGCCGCGGCGATCGTCCTGTCCTTCTGCAAGGCGGTGCTCGACGCCTGGGTGCTGCTGGTCGAGATCAACCGCTAGCGCCGGGCCCTACGGATAGGCAAGCCTCGCCTTGGCGACGCCGAGCGTCTTGCCGGAGCCGCGGGCCCCGTCCTTGGCGGTCGCCGTCCACTCGTAGGTGTGGCGGCCGTTCGGCGGGCAGGGGCTCTTGTATTTGAACGCGCCGCGCGGCAGCTGGCCCGACTGGCTCACCGCCACCGTGCCGCCGCCGTGGTTGTAGGTCGGCACGTTGACGTCGACGAGCTTGAAGACCACCGACTTGGTGCCGGCCGGCAGGCCGCTGATCCTGAACGGCGGGCTGTCGACGGTGTTGGGCCGGCCGCTGGTGCACGACTTCAGGCCGGACCAGTCGAAGGCGATGGAAAACGCCTGCGCCGGCGCGGCGGCGGCCATGAGGGCGATCGTGGCGGCTGCGAGGAGAACGGGTCGTATGGTCATGGGCGCTCCGGATGCGTCGGGATGGAAATCGGGTCGGTCAAATGCGGCAGTGGCCGGACGGTGAATGTTCAGGTACCCGGCGACAATCGGCCCGCCGGACGCGACGTCAGGTTAGCCGCGGCAGGGAGGCCATGACAACCGGCGAATGCCGCCGGGGGAAGGGGGATCCGGCCGGGGGCCAGAGTAGGGGGTGCTCGACTCCACACGCGAAAGCTGCAAAATTTTTTCGCTCGGGACCGGTCGGCAGGTCGGATCGGAACCGGTTGGAGCCTTTCGTGTTGACATATGTTAACATAGCGCCCATCTTCGGGACTGGCCGATGAGCCGGCCGCGGCATCCCGACAAGGATGTGGAAGCGGCCGTCCGGTAGGCGGAGGCGCTTGGCTGGAGCTGGCGGAAGATGGGCCATTGGGGCCGCCTGTTCTGCGCCCGCGCCGACCGCGACGGATGCCAGATCGGCGTGACCAGAACGCTCGGAAACGCCCCGGAACGCCGGAAACCATGCACGGCAGATCGTCCGGGCCGTCGACAGGTGTCCGCATCGCGAAGAGGTATCCGGCGATGAAGACGTTTGAATTCAGCATCGTCGCCTCGGGGCTCGATCCCGGCGCCGACGACTTCGAGACCCGATTCTACGACGCCGGCTGCGACGACGCGACGATCTCGTTCCAGAAGGGGCACGTCATCGTGGATTTCGCGAGGGAGGCGGCGTCGGTCGAGAACGCAATCTCGTCGGCGATCGACAACGTCATCGCGGCTGGCGCGACGGTCGACCGGGTCGAGCCCGACCCGCTCGTCAGCCCGGCCGACATGGCCGCGCGCACCGGCATGAGCCGGGCGGCGATGACCCAGTTCTCGAAGGGCCAGCGCGGCAAGGGCTTTCCGCCGCCGAAGGCGAAGGTCACCTCGGACAGCCCGCTCTGGGACTGGTCGACCGTCGCGCGCTGGCTGTGCCGGACCGGCAAGCTCGACGCCGACCAGGCGCGCGAGGCCGAAGCCGTGCGGCAGGCCAACGAGGCGATAGAGTGCGGCGATGTGGAAGTGAAGGAGAGGCTGAGGCGGGGGCTCGCGGAGTACAAGGCGGGGACTTAAGGGGGCAGGGTCTGCCCCGGATTGCGCTGTGCTTCATCCGGGCTACGGGGTGGCTGGCGAATACGTTCGCGGCATCGTCCACACTAAAATCATCGAGAATGTATTTTCAGCCTGAAGGCGTGGCATGCGCGGCCTCCCCCTGAACTGCGGGGAACCGAACCTGTTCCGCTACGTGGCCGTATTCGAATTCTAAATCAGCGCTCGCTTAAGCCCCGCCTCTAGCGAGGTATACGGAACCAGGTCAGCTACCTGCTGGAGCAACGAAACATCGCTAGATTCAAGCGGACGATCGTAAACCGCAAAGCGATCAATGCCACTGCCGTCTTCAAACCGCGTGTCTGCGAAAGCTACATACTTTGATGCGATGGACACGTGATGCGGCGCAACAGTATCGATAAGTAAGGTCTTGTCTTTCGAGGGGCGAACAACAAAATCAAACTCATGCTGCTTCCCGCTCATACCGATGAAGATACTGGCACGGCCGATGGTTGCAGGCATAAATGCGCGACTAAGAACCCGAAAAACACGATCCGACAAGTCGTGCTCGGCCGCGGCGACGACGCGTTCGACAACCGCCGTCGCCGCATTCGCAGAAGCATTGGCTACCGCCAGTATAGCAGCTCTTAGCCAATCAATACTCGGAGCATCTGCGACGAGAACGTCGTTTACCACCTTGATGTGGTGGCGAGCCGCATGCCGATTGAGCATGCGGCGAATCATTTTCTCGTCCCTGCCATGGGCCCAGGCCGAACGTTCGGCGCCACCACCGTCATGCACACGAAATCCGTTGCCATTGCGAACAACAAAGACATCCACCGGATCAAAGGATGGATACAAGCAATGCGTCGTGACGCGAGCCCCATCGCCCGTTTCCACGCATTGGTGGCCCGGTCCAAATGCTGCCTGAACGTCTTCGCACGACATTATTCAGCACCTTCAAAAAGCGATCCCTGCGGTGGTACATCAAACAGTCGCTGATCAGTCTCCAACGAGAGATTAATTTCATCCGCCAGAGCCGCAAGAGCCTGCGGCAATCTGCGTATCTGTGCCTGGATCGGCCGCCGGTAAGGTATGTCCCATAAATCCTGAGCGAGAATGTGGCACCGATTGTCTGGCCACGCATGGACATGTGACCCGCACACTGTGGCCGGCAATCCGAGACTGGCGGCCCCCAACGGATTGCTCTTGCACAAGGTTGGTGGAGCCAGATCCGCGCGCCATACCTTCTGCCTGCGGAAGATTACCGAGACGCTTGGGTAGGCCCGAGCATTCGGCACGAACCGAAATCGCAGATGGGCATTGGAAATACCCAAGCTGTCCTCGATATTCCATATTGCTTGGAATTCGCCGTCCCGTGAGGAAGGAATCCAAATTGGAGGCGGCCCGATGAGCCGCTTCTGGTCCTTAAAGAAGGCGTCCACCTCGGCAACGCTTGCTGCACGGCTAACAGTTGGCATGTAGCAACACTACAAGTTGCGCAACGTAAGTTCCAATACCCCAGTACGCTATGACCGCCGGCCAGTCCCGGCCCCAGTCTCGAAGCGGCCACGCCTTCTTACATGTACAATTAGGAAAATAGTCCTTGACAGCGTGACGCTGGTCCTGTATGGTTTGGCCATGCTCGACAATTGCGCCCGAGACGGCCGGGGCGGCGGTGCCGCCCGGTAAGTCTTAGGGCGGGCGGACGGAGCGGGACCGGAAGGCTGCGGCGGGGCATACAGTAGCAGGGCCTTTGGGCCCAAGTCTTCGGACCCGGGCCTTCCGGGCCATGCCGATTTCGCGTCCACGACATTTTCCGGCACAGCCTCCCTGAGGCACACGCTTCCGGTCCACAGGCCCTCCGGCCTGGACCGCCATCACTGACAGTTAGATCCAACACACGGAGCCGCGGATGGGCGAGCGACGGCTGATCACGTCCCTGCAGCGCGCCCTGGTGCGGGACGCCTACGAGGGCAATGCGGACATGACGATCGCGGCGATCGCCGCGGCCGTCGGGATCTCGGCGAGCTCGGTCAACCGGCTGGCCCGCGAGGGCCGCTGGGCGAAGGCGCGGCGCGGCGCCGACGCGCCGCAGACGGATGCGGCGGCGGAGATCGCGCCGCCGGTTGGGCCATCGGTTGCGCCGTCTGGAGTGCCATCGGCCCCGTCCTCGGGCCCGTCCTCGGGCCCGCCCCCGGCCCAGCGCCAGAGCCGCGCGGCGCTGATCGACGCGCTGTGGCGGGCGGTGGCGCAGCAGGTGGTCGACCTGAAGGGGGCGGCGGCCGCGGATCCGGCAGGGGGCGGGGCAGGCGACACGGCAGCAGACACTGGCCCGGGCGCGGGCCGGGCGCGCGCCGGCGGACAGTCGGCCACCGCCCTGATGACGGTCACCCGCACCATCGAGAAGCTGACGGAGCTGGAGCGCGGCGCGGCGGCGAGCGCGGCACGCGACGAACCGCGGGAGGATATCGATGAGGTCCGTGCCCGGATTGCGCGCCGGCTTGAGGCGCTTTGCGAGATTGCCGGGGACGACGACGGCGCGGCGGCAGGCGCTGCTGCACCTGATGGCGCCGGATGACCTGATCGCGCTGGACGCTGACTTCGCCGCCTGGGCGCACGACGCGCAGCTGCCGCCGGACGATACGAGATCCGGGGGTGGCGGGCCCGAAGCCGGGGTGGCCGAAGCTGGGGGGCCCGAAGCTGGGGTGGCGGAAGCTGGGGGGCCTGGCGGCGACGACTGGGCGGTCTGGCTGCTGCTCGGCGGCCGCGGCGCCGGCAAGACCCGGGCGGGCGCGGAATGGGTGCGCGGGCTGGCGCTCGGCGAGACGCCGTTCGCGGCCGCGCCGGTCAGCCCGATCGCGCTGGTCGGCGAGACCTTCCAGGACGCCCGCGAGGTGATGGTTGAGGGCGTGTCGGGCATCCTGTCGGTGCACCGGCACGGCAGGAAATCGATCGACAGGCCCGACTGGTCGCCGTCGCGGCGCCGGCTGGAATGGCCCAACGGGGCGGTGGCGCAGGTGTTCTCCGCCGAGGACCCCGACAGCCTGCGCGGCCCGCAGTTCGCCGCCGCCTGGGCAGACGAACTGGCCAAGTGGCGCTATCCCGACGCGACCTGGGACATGCTGCAGTTCGGCCTCAGGCTGGGCGAGCGGCCGCGCCAGCTGGTCACAACGACGCCGCGGCCGATCCCGCTGGTCAAGCGGCTGCTGACGCCGGGCACGCCCGGCACCGTGGTGACGCGGATCCGGACCGGGGAGAACCGCGCCAACCTGGCGCCGTCCTTCCTGGAGGCGATCGTCGGGCGCTATCGCGGCACAAGGCTCGGCCGCCAGGAACTGGACGCCGAGCTGATCGCCGACCGGCCCGACGCGCTGTTCCGCCGCGACATGATCGAACACGGTCGTGTTGCGGCGGCGCCGGAGCTTCAGCGCATCGTGGTGGCGGTCGATCCGCCGGCGGGATCGAAAGCCGGCGGATCGAGAGCCGGGGGCTCGGGAGGCGGGGCGGCCTGCGGCATCGTCGCCGTGGGGACGGGCCCTGCCCCAGGGGCAGCGTCGGGGACAGCGTCGGGGACGCTCTACGTGCTGGCGGATTCCACCGTGTCCGGCGCCAAGCCTGCCGGCTGGGCGCACCGCGCCGTCGCGCTGTATCACCGGCTGGCGGCGGACCGGCTGATCGCCGAGGCCAACCAGGGCGGCGACATGGTGGCCGCCGTGATTGGCGAGGTCGACGCCGGGGTGCCGGTCAAGCTGGTGCACGCGCGGCGGGGAAAATGGCTGCGCGCCGAACCGGTCGCCGCCCTCTACGAGCAGGGCCGCGTCCGCCATGTCGGGACGCTGCCGGAGCTGGAGGACGAGATGTGCGATTTCGGCCGTATTGAGGAAAACCGGGCGTTCCAGCGCCCCCGTTTGTCAACGGTTTTTCAATTCGCGTTCTTGCGGCGTTCCGCCAACGCAATGACCGCCGCCTTGCCGCTCGCCTTCTTGTCGGCGAACCTGCAGTACCTCTCAATCATGCCCAGCGACATTCCGATCTGGTCCTGAATCTGCGCCGTGGTAAGCCCCGCCATGCGCAGTTCGATCACGCGTGTTGCCCGGAGTCCGTGCAAGGTCGCGCCCTTCAGCTCCGGTATCGCGTCGCGCTGCTCTGCGAAGTGCACGTCCAGCCGCTTGCGAGAGTAGGGCTTCCCGCTCCCCTGCCTCAGATACGGCCCCGGCGCCCGTTCCCAACTCGCCATTTCCGATGCCAATGCATCGTCGATCGGGCACCATATCTCCCGACCGGTCTTTTCCTGGCTGAGCCGGAATCCCCCTTCGTCGATGAACGTCTCCCCGAGACGCACTACGTCTGACCCGCGCTGCCCGGTGTAGCGCAGCAGGAAGAACCCGCGGCGCACCATGCCGGTGAGGTGTTTCTCGGCCGCTGTGAGCTGCGCCGCGGTCCACGGCTTGTGCCCTCCAGTCTTCGGATACGGCTTCACACCTTCCGTGATCGAGGAAAGGAAGTGGTCGCGCGCCCGTCCCCAGGAGGACAGCGCGCGCACTGTTCCCAAAACGGTGTTAGCCGTCCCGGGCACGTCGGACAATCCCTCCATCAGCTCCCTGACATGTGCTGGCCGGATTCCGTCGGCCGGAACGTTGCCGAGCACCTCGGCCGCGAGCCGGAGGCCGCGGCGATATTGGTCTCGCGTGCCCTTCCGGAGCGACATGAAGTGCGGCGAAGTCTCGTAAAGATCGGCCACGTCGCCGAACGTCGTGACGCGCTCGTCATTGCCCTGCGCTTCCCTGAGGGCGATCCAGAACTCCGGCGTGGTCGGATCGTTGGGCAGCCTGATCCGCTTGCCGGCGGCGGCTGTGTTCCTTCCGGGGTGCCAGTAGAAGTACTCGCGGCCGCGGGACACCACCCGATGGACGCCGCTAGGCAGCGCCACGACGCCGCTCCTTCTGCGCTTTGATCGCATCGCGCACCCCCGCCATTATCGGATCTGACGAGGCATCATTCGGCCCGTCGCCGAGCGATGCAAGCGCGTCATCGACTTCCTGCCATCTCCACCGCACGCAACCGTTGGATAACTTGCGCGGCCTGGGGAGAACTCCGCGCCGAACCATCTCGTCGACGGTGCTTTCGGCCATATCCAGCTCGCTCGCCAGGGACGAGCGGCTGAGATAGGCCGGCGGTCTGGCTGCGATAGTCACCGGGGATCCTCGTTCGCCAGTTCCAGCAGGACGTCCGCGTGGCAGGGCTGATCGAGCGGGCACCAGCAGGCGAGGTTCTTGCCGCGAAGGTCCGTGATGTTGGCTATGATCTTGGCGCGCGCATCCTCGGTCGTGGTCATGTTGCACCTCGCTCCGCCAGCGCGGCAGTCCGGGCAGCATTGAGGGCGGACATGGCTTCGACCGTTCCCCCAGCGTCCGGATGCGCTTCGCGTGCCTTTTTCCGATAGGCGGCGTTGATCTCGTCGGCGTCAGCAGCGCGTCCCACGCCGAGAACAGTCGTCCAATGCGCCGCGTTGTCCGCCGACGGCGCCGGCAGCGCCTCGAAGCCGCGGAAGGCTGCGTCTACGAATGACTTCGCGCCCCAGCGTTCAAGACCACGAAGGGACTCGATGCTCTTCCAAATCGCTCGCGCGTTCTCCTCGACCTTCGCCCACCGATCGCAGGGGATGCACTGCGGCCGACCCTCGAGTTCGAAGTACACCGCGACGCCAGGGTCATCGGGCGCACGGCGATTGCTGTAGGGGAGGCCGTCCAGGCGCAACTCGACGTTGGTCGATACCACCGCATGGCGGGCACCAAGGCGGCGCAGTTCCTCAACGATGAGTCTGCTCTCTCGGGCAAGGCCTCCCGGATCGAAGCGCGACGCCTGGCGCTGATGCGCTGGTGTGCGCGGCCATCCTACGGGCCATTGCAGCGGATATGCTTCGGTCATCACCATACCCTTCCTGCGGTTCGAACGATGAACTCGGCAGCGACCCGGTCGCCGTCGTGGTAGGCGCCGAACAGAGCCAGGCAGACCAGCAGCGGGTCGATGCCGCGTCGCTCCCACCATTCGCGCTCGTTGTGCCGGTGCTGGTCCTGGTGGACGTCACCAGCGAGTGGGACCGTCCAACGGTCGTGCGGCTTCTCGCCCATGCCCGTCTCGCGCTTGCCGAGATGGAGCGCCGCATAGCGGACGTGGGCGGCCTCTACGGGGCGCCGGCCGGGGACGAGCGAGGGCAGGGACCGGATGAAGTCGAGATAGGGCTCCTGCTTGATCCGCGGTCGCTTCTGAGGCGCGGTGCGCTCGATGGGGACGATGCGGGTCACGACGGCATCTCCCGCCAGTCCCGCCCGTCCAGCAGCGCGCCGGCGGCCTTCTTGCCGAGGCGGATCATCTGGTATCCGTCGGCAAAGACGTGACTTATTGGGAGATGGCCGGGCTGGCCTTTTGCGGTGCACCACTCCCCCCACTGCTTGAAGAAGAACGGCACCTGTGCGGCGACACACTGGTCCCGCAGAGACCGCGCCCAGTCCGGATGCATCGGCCGCGCGCCGCGACCGGACTCGCCGCCGACGATCACCCAGTCGACGCTAGGCCTGCATGCCCCGCATTCCCCGGGTTTGTGCCACCAATCGCCGTCGATCGAGATGCACCTCCCCGCCGCGCCGATTGGACTTAGGTAGCGCGTCAGATCCACCGGCCCGAGCAGCGGCTCGGCGCTGACGAAGCGGACCGTTGCCGGCGTGGCGAGCAGGTCCGGGATCCGCTCGCCGGCCCGCTGCTGGTCCTCGACAGACACGCCGAGCCAGACGTTGGGGAGGTTCGATCCTCCGTAGTTGGCCAGCGTCTTTCCCGCGGGGATGTCAAACATCTGCTTTGCGCGATGCTCGATATGTCCCCAGCGGCCGAAGCCATCGTCAAAGGTGAAGTAGGAGCGCATCCTGGCCGAGCGCTTCGTCAGCACCTGGTAGGTATGCTGCGGCGTCATGGTCATGACGGCGAAGATCCGATCGATCCACTCGTCGGGCACGGCTTCGTGGAACAGATCGCCATGCGCGCAGACGAAGATCATGCGCGGCCGGCGCCAGCGCAGCGGCTGCGTCAGCCATTCCTCGTTGAGCCGCACCTCGCCGGTCCACACCGGCCCCGCCTTCGAGGGGCGCGTCAGGCCGGCCCGGCTCGGGTGCTCCCGCAGCCGCGTCCCGGCTAGCGTCATCGCGTAGCACTTCTTGCAGCCCGGCGAGACGACCGAGCACCCCGTCACCGGGTTCCAGGTCGCGTCGGTCCACTCGATGCTCGAGACTTCAGCCATCACGCCGCAGCTCCCTCGATCGCCCGAACGACTTCACGGGCATCGGCCAGCGCGGCCGCGACGACTGCCTCGTGTTCGCCGAGCTCGAGCGCGATGTCCGGGGTGTCCATCCCCGCCCGGAATCGGAAGAAGACCTCGACCTGGAAATGAACCCACGGCTTGGTGTGCCGGCGGCAGGCAATGTTCGCCTGGACCTCGGCCGCGCGGCGAAGCCGGCGAGCGCTGTTCCTGGTCATGCCGCACCCGCCTGATCAACCGACAGGGCCACCGCGACATCCCTAACCCAGATCGGGGTGCTGGAGAGCATGAACGTCTCGCCCGCCCACGCCTGCAGGAGCGTGCGTCCCATGACGCCGGCGATCGCCTGCGCTGCCGGCGGCGGCACGGCGTTGCCGATGCGCTCGCGCCACGCGGAATCGGATTGGCCTTCGAGCTCCAGCGTCTCGTCGGCATCGACGAGGCCTTGCAGTGCGGCCAGCTCCAGCGTCGTGAAGGGGCGATGCCAGGTCCCGTCCAGCGCGCGGATGACCGCAAGGAGGCGATCCGCCGGCGCCGGGAGCTGACAAGCATCCGGGTCAGATTGAGTTTCTGCGGAGGTTTCAGGGAACCGCGGATCGGCGACCGACCAGCGGCCGCGATCGTACTTCGCATAGGCAGGCACCGCGCCGGCGGTCTCCTGCCACGACAGGACGCCGTAGTGACCACCGGTCTTGTAGTGCTCGCGCTCAGCTACCGCGCCGAAGGGGCGGGGATCTGCAATGCTGAGGGCGCCGCCGGCGACATGGCGCGCGCCGGTCGCCGTCTTCGTGTGCCGGCGCCAATCAGTCACCGCCAGAAGGTTCCGGTGCGCGCTGGCGGGATAGCCGGTGCGCGGATCGGCGAGCGCGAAGGCGCCGTTGCCGGTGGTCGAAGCAGCAATGACCGTTCCGGCCGGCTCGTCGAACCTGGTGATGCGGTACTTGTTCTGCTTGTAGTCTTCGCGCGGGGCCGGGCGGGGATCGCTCACCGCCAACCCGCCGCCGGACCCGCCCGGCCCGGCAATCGCCGGCGAGGTCTCGCCGAACCGGACGATCCGAAACAGGTTGTTGAAGCGGGCGCCGGCGACTCGAGGGTCGGCCACGGCATTGGGCCCGCCGCCGACGAACATCTTGCCCGTCACCACGCCGGAAGGCCGGTCCCAAGACCGGACGCCGATCTGGACCGATTTCGCGTGCCCGTCGACACGGGGATCCGCGACCGCGAACCGTCCCTGTCCTGGCGAGCGCTGCGATGTGATCGTGGGCGCGGTCTGCGGCCAACCCGTCACTCCGCACCCGCCGCGGTCGCCCGAGGCTTCGGGTGCGCGGGGATCGGCGACGGAGAATGCGCCGGAAGCGGGCCAACCGTTGCTGGTGACCGTGCCGGCCACGTCCTCCCAGCGTCGGACGCCATATCCGCCGTTGTGCGGGGATGCGTCTGGCACGATGCCGAAGTCGCTCAGGAAACCGTCCTCGACCGCGAGCCGATTGAGAGACCGCCAGTCCGACCCGGCTTCGACGAAGGCGAGCCGCACCCAGGTCTTCCACTGTAGGCTCGGCATCCTGTGCATGGGCAGGATCGGCTCCGGTCCGGGCACCGGGAGCTTGCCGATGACGTCGCCGACGCCCTTCATCGAGCGCTTCTCGGGCTCGTGCAGGAAGGGCGGGATGCGCTCCTCGTGGCGGGCGACCAGGAGGAACCGCTTGCGGCTCTGCCCGAGCCCGCCGATCTCGCCGCAGTCGTGCTTGGTCTCCGCCACCGCGTAGCCGTAGTGGCGCAGCAGGGCGACGATCTGGTCGAGCAAGTGCCGGCCGCGCGACATGATGCGCGGGACGTTCTCGAAGATGACGAGCTCGATCGGGTCGTCCTTGAACGCTTCGAGCGCCAGCCAGATGCCGCGCAGCGTGAGCCCGTTCAGGGCCGCGTACTTCGACGTCCTCGACTGCGCCTCGGGCAAGAGACCGGAGAAGCCCTTGCACGGCGCGGACAGAAACAGGATGTGGAGGTGATCGGCGAAGAACGCGCGGATGTCGTCCGGCGTCTGCTCGCGCCAGCCCGCCGGCGGCTCTTTCCCGTGGAAGGCCACGTACTGCTCACGCGAGAACAGGTCCAGGCATGCCGCCGGCGCCCGGGCCGCGCGTTCGAAATCCCGGCAGGCGGCGGAATCATTGTCGATCCCGCCTTTGCAGACGAAGCGGGCGACCATCGAGCCGACCCGGGCTTCGCCTTTGTTGAAGCCCTTCGCCCCGCCGCCGAGGCCGCAGAACAGGTGACCGTGGTTGATGTCGCGGACTTCTGTCATGCCGCCGCTCCGAAGCGGTCCGCATGCTCGCGCGCGCGCTGACCGAGATCCCCGTCGACAAGCGCGGCAATCTCGTTGCGCAGCTGCAACTCGTCGCCGTCGATCAGTCGGTCGAAAACGAGATAGATGACGCGGTCCCACCAGCGGGCGAATGCGTCCTGAGGCATGGATTCGAAGTTGATCGACCGGGGCACGTAGTAGACGCGCCCGTTCGGTCCGACGACCTGGTCGACGTGGCCGGTCCCGAGCTTTGCCCAGGTCAGGAAGCTGTCGACGTCGCCTTCCCAGACGCCCGCCTCGGCGAGCTTCTTGTAGAGGACGAACAGCATGCGGTGATGGCGAACGTTCCGCGCGGCGTGAACGTGCACCATCACCTGTTTGCCGTCCTGCAACGCCGACAAAATATCGCGGCCGTCGTCGTCGCGGGGGATTAGGGTGCCGCCATGTTTTATGAATGCAGCTTTTGTCACTATTCTACCCGCTGCAGGTGATTTTTGTATTGCTTGTTCAGCCTGTCCTTGTCGGCCGGGAAGTAGATTTCACCGCTCTCGATCGCGGGCTCGACCGTGCAGGCCCAGACCTCGTTGACGCCGTCCCTGTCGGTCTGCGCCAGGTATTGGGCCTCGACATCCTCGTAGAACTGGTCCGGGTTGACCGGCTCCCGATCCCCGGCGTCGGGTTGGTCGGCGGCGGAACTTTCGGACGTGGCGGGAGCGCTGGGGGGCGGCGCCTCGTCCTCTGGTTCCGCCGCCTGGCCGGCCGCCTCGCCGGTCGGGGCCGGATCCTGTTGCTTTGCATCCACCGGGGGCGGGCTCGGTGGGGAAGGGGGCGACGGTGGCGATAGTCGGCCCGTCGGCGCGGTAGCGATCGCGCGCAATTCGCTGTGCTCAGCCGCGTCCTCGATCCGGATTGCTTCGGCCAGTTCAGGCGATTGCGGTACGCGCTTGCAGAGGCGACGAATGACAGTCTTCTTCGCCATTTCGACCTCGTCGGTGCCCCATGGCGTCGACTTGATCTTTCCGGCTTGAAACGCCTTCCAGCCGTCCGAGCGGTCGCGGATGCCGTGCACCTGCACGACCGTCATCGGTTCGAAGTCCGTTTCACCGTCCGTGTACTTGACCACGGCGTAGTAGCCGACGATCGATCCGCGCTGGCCGAAGATGTCCGGCTCGTGCTCCAGCGCCTTGTGGTCGCCGAGGACGCAGCGGAAACGGTCGCCGTCGTAGACCTCGTGGGCGTAGATCATCTTGATCTCGCCTGACTGGCGGCCGAGCTTTACCAGCCCGCGATAGCCGATACGGAGTTGCGGCTCCTTGCGCCTGGCCTTGCCGTTCCAGCCCGCTATCAGGTACGCCTCGCCAAGCTGCGGATCGAGGTAGAGGCCCAGCGCCGCAGCCTTGGAGACCTCCCGAAAGACGAGGCGCGGATCCAGGTCCATCAGTTCCGGATTGGCCATGAGCGCATTGACGAGATTGCGCTCGAATACCTCCGGCCGGACGTGCACGGGCAGCGACGTGTAGAGATCCCGCGCCCGCTCCGGCGGGAGGACTTCCATGCGGAAGGCTTCCAACTTGGTCGGCTTCTCGATGGTGGCGGCTTGGTTCATTACCAATGCTCCGGATGGATCGACTTCGCGCGCCATGCGCGGCGGATCTGTTCCAATTCCTCGAGGATGTCGCAGTGGACGTAGAGGGGGATGCGCTTCACTTCGCGCCACACGCGAGCAACAATCGTCCAGGCAATGGCAATTGGCGCGACGATGAGGATGACGATGCGCGCTGCCATCACGTTTCCTCGCTCGGCTCCGGTTCGGCGATGCGCAGCAGGAATTTTTCGGCGCGATCGGACCCGTTCTTGATCTCGACGATCTCAACGGTGGTCTCGCCGCGTCTGGTCTCGACGATGACCTTCTGACCGACTTCAACCGGAAAGGGTGCGAAGTAGTCGTAGGTCTTGTCGCTCCACTTGAACTTGACGGCGGCAACCCTGGGCGATGCATCTGTCATGTCAGGCGACCTTTCGCTGTTCTTCCACGGAGACGCCGGGCACCTCGTAGCCGGCATCGACGGCGCGCTGGGCGAGCTTGCCGATGAGCTCCACCAGTTCTTTGTGGGACTTGAGGAAGCGGTAGGCGGCATCCTGGTCGGTCACGGTCGCCACTTTCACGACCCGCACCGATGCGGCCTTGCCGTAGCCGCCACGAATCTGCGTGGTCGGTGCCGGCTCCGGTTCCGGTGTGGGCGCCGGTGCGGGGGCCGGCTGACCTTCCGCCGTGGCCTTGGCGGCTTCCTCCTCGCGCTTCCGCAGTTCCTCTTCAGCCTTGCGACGGGCTTCGTCGGCCGCGCGGGCCTTGCGTGTCTCGTGGGCGCTGAGGGCGCCGGCGATAACGTCGGCGGCGGTCTTCGCCGCCTTGACCAGCGGCATCCATTCGCCGTCGATCGACTTGCCGGCATCGAGGTGGGGTTGCTTCAGCGCGGCCCGTTTCTTGTCCGCCGCGCGCGCCAGTTCGTTCAGCCGAGACCGAAGGGATTGAGCCTTCTTTGCCGTCTCGTCGTCCTTGATCTCGGCATATGCGCCGGCGCCTGCCTTTGCGCTTTCGATCTGGTCGCGCAGCGCCTCGATGTCATCATCGGCGGGCGGCATGTTGTCGCCGATCGACGGATCTGCGTCCGGCCAGCGGCCGGTGCTCTCCCATGCCCGATAGGCTTCCTCGGTGACCGGGTTGCTCGCAACCCAGGTCCAAAGCGTGTCCGGATCGGTTGCCTTGCCGTCGACGGTGGCGATGATCTCCCCGGTCTCGGGGTCGGGGAATATCGCTGCCCCGACGAACGGTCCGCCCTTGAACTTCCGCTTGCGATAGAATCCGAGCTGAGGGTCTCCGTCGTGGATCGGCCCGGGCTTGCCGGCGAGGGCGTTGCGCCACCATTCATAGGCGTCGGCCATATCGTGCTCCTACGGGTTGATTGCTGCGCTGATGGCGATGACGAGGGCCGGCATGATCACGAACAGCACCGCGATCTCCGCGAGAATGCGGAGGATGCGGTTCACGATCTGTCCCCCAACTTCGCGATACGGTCGCCGAGCGCGCCGACGGCGGTCCGGGTATGTTCGTTCTCCAGGTCCGCGACCCTCTGACCGATCGCGAGGCTCGGGCGATCACCGCCGGCCAAGAACGCGCGCATGTCGGCATCGGCCCGCGATGCATCATTGGAGACGTCGGTGGCTGGCATTCCCGTCGTGAACAGGTACCGGCGAAGGGCGATCAGAACCTTCGTGCGGTTGGCGTCGGTCGGCGCTTTCAGGAATCGCTCGCGGGCGACCTGATAGTCGGCGAAGGTCTCGGCCTCGGTCTGGTCCGTGATCGGCGACGCAGCGGTCATCACGCCGCCTCGTCCGCACCGTGGCGCGCCGTCCCGATGTCTCGGAAATCCGCGCTGCGGCGGAGGGCGGTCAGGTCGACGGTCTCGCCGAAGCAGTGGATCTCCAACGTGGCGCCGTCGGCGCAGGTGATCCGCAACGTCCGCGAACCGCGATTGGTCACGAACTCCCGGCACAGTTCGACGCTGGTCACGTCATGGAGGGTCACGCTGATCATTGGGAAAGGCTCCTCAGTTCCTCGGCCTTGGCGTCCAGCTGATCAAGCAGCGACGCGAGGTTGAGCCGGATCACGGCGAGATCGATCAGGATGCAGGCGCGCATAAGCGCCGCGTCGAGGGAGCGAAGGGTGGGGGTCGGTTCGATCACGCCGCGGCCCTCCGGGGGCGCGCCCGAAGCGCCTCGAGGCGAACCTGGACGTAGGCCTGCTTGAGCGCAGTCAGGCGGTTGAGGTCGGCGGACCAGTGACCGGCGCGGCAGCGCTTGCGCTCGCTCTCCTTGAGCGTGCGAATGCGGGCGATCAGGTCCGCGCGACCGGCGGCGGCAATTCTGTCATCGGACCAGCCGATCAGGTACGCGAGCCGCCACGCTTCCATGGCCGGAGCCCGCTTGACCGTCTCCACGCTGATCTCGGTGGCGCGGGCCTCCATCGCTCGGAAGGCCGCTTCCAGCGCGGGGTTCGGGTGAGGGGTCACTTCCATCTCCATCTTTCGGCGATGCGTCGGTTGATGGAGAGATATTGCCATATGGCAAATAAATTGACAACTAGAAAAATGCCAAATGGCAAATTAACTGCTACATCCGTCCTCCCGCGTGGTGCGGGGACTTTCCTTTCGCCGGAAATGGCACCACTTTCCCTCGACGGAGGATTTTCAATGGCCGACACAACGATCGAATGGACGGATGCGACCTGGAACCCAGTGGCGGGGTGCACCATCCTCACGGCGGGGTGCACCAATTGTTACGCGATGAGAATGGCTGCGCGTCTCGAGTCCATGGGGACCGAGAAGTATCAGGGTCTGACACGAAAATCGGGCGGCCGGGCGAAATGGACGGGGAAAATCTACCTTGATCGAAAGTCGCTCGGCGTTCCGGCGACGTGGTCAAAGCCCCGGCGTGTCTTCGTGAATTCGATGTCGGATCTGTTTCACACCAACGTCCCGGCAGAATTCATCGCCGAGGTGTGGCGGGTGATGGCGGACACGCCGCGACACACGTACCAGATACTCACCAAACGGCCGGATCGGATGCTTGAGATCCTACCGCGTCTGCCGAAACTTCCGAATGTCTGGTTGGGAACGAGTGTCGAAGATCATCGTGTACTTGGTCGGATCGACGAGATTCGCCGGGTCCCGGCCGTAGTGCGCTTCGTTTCCTTCGAGCCTCTGATTGGTAGTGTCCGTGATGCGGATCTGACCGATGTTCATTGGGCCATCGTCGGCGGCGAAAGTGGTCCAAAGGCGCGGCCGATGCACGTGGATTGGGTCGATGAAATCGAAGCGATGTGCCGCCGCAGCGGAGCCGCGTTCTTTTTCAAGCAGTGGGGTGGTGTGCAGAAGAAGCGCGCGGGCAGAACCTACCGCGAAAGAGTATGGGACGAACTTCCGGAATTGAGGATGTGACCAGCCATCCGCTTGGCGAGGGCACCCGCTTTCGGGTTCGGGTTTGCCACGGCGAAAAACAACGAAGCGAGCGGCGAACCTCGCGCATTGTGAATGCGCCTCGGCGGCAACACAGGGCCCTTAAAGGTGCTCCTGAGGCGATCGCCGACGTATTTCTCGATCGCGTTGACGTCGGCCGTCCTCACCGAGGTCGCCGGATCCGCAAATAAGGTGGTTGGCCCATAAGGAGTGCCATACCACTGGTTTCGCCAGTCGTTCGTGCCCAATACGGCATCCAGGCGCCGCTGCTTCACTGCATCGATTCGAGGCATTTCGAGTGAAGCTTGTCGATACAGGCCCATCAGCGGAAAGAAATACCAAAGATCGATTGCATCTGTGTCGGCGATCGCTTGTACCGTCGGCCAATCCACTTCCATTCCATAGGGGTCGAGGAACATCAGGCACCGCATCCCCCCTGGAAGCGTCGAAGACCCTCGCCAGGGAAGCCCGGTGCAAAGCTGGCGGACAGTGGCGTTTGCGTCCTGTGGATGAACGACGATCTTGCGGTCGGGCCATTCGGTTTTCAAGCGATCGAGCTCTTTGCGTCGCGTCGCGTCGGTCTCTACCAGCACTAGGACTTCGAATGGGGGTTGCGTGGCGAGCGCCAGTCGCGCCGAGCCCGGGACGGTAATTATCTTCGGTTCGTCATCTCCATCGAACAGCGGGAGAGCTGGCTTCGTTTCCACCCTGTCCCCGGAGCCGGCGAAGGCGTCTACGTAAGCGAGAGCGAAGCCCTGGTTTTTCAAAGCGGTGGTGTACGCCCGCATATAGTTCGAGAGGATGGCAAGTTTCTCGTCGGTGTGCGTTCCGCCGAAGCGGTGGCCGGGCACCCGATGCATTCACCCCTCCCAACTCGCGGTTTCATCGCGGCACCTATGCCCGCGTCAAGTTTACCCAAGGGGAGGGCAGAATCAATGAGCCACAAGCGACGCTCAGCCGCGCCACTGGAACCATGCCACTACGCGGCCATAGACGCGCACCTCATCGCGCCGCAGAACGTGATCCTCATAGCGATCGTTGTCCGAGATCACCTTGATTTTTGCTGTTCGGGGAATGAGTTGCAGCCGCTTGATGGAGAGTCCGTCGCCATAGTCACACGCATAGATGTCTTCGGGCTGCGGCACGGTGTGCGTCATGTCGACAAACACATACGATCCGGACTTTAGCGTAGGCTCCATGCTGTCGCCGACCACTGGCAGGGCGTAGATCTGCGAGAGATTGCGCCATCCTGCCTTCACGGCTTCGGGAAAGGACCAGTAGCCGTTGACCTGATCAGCGTACAGGGCGCCTTCGTCGCTAGGCACCACCCCTTCCGGGCTGCCGAGCCCAAGGCCGGCCCGAATCAGCAGGTTGCCGACGTCGCCCTTTTGGGGCTGCTCGCCGACAGGCAGGCGTTTCGCGTACTCAATATCGTCGATTCCGAACTCGTCGGAGAGATCCTCTGGGTCCTCGCCAAGCCCGCGCGCGATGCGGATTAGTGACTCAAGGCTAAGCTCGCGATTATTCGTTTCGATGCGGGAGAGGTAGCTCGTGGAGAGGCCGCTTCGATCGGCCAATTCCTCGAGCGTGATCCCTTTCGCCTTCCGTCTTTCTCGGATGCGGTTCGCCATTTGGGTGTTATTCGCCAATTGGCAAATTTTCACCACCGCCAGCTGGCAAATTGCCGATTGACAAATATATTGCCACATGGCAACAATCCGGCATGACGCTCCAGGAGTATCTCACTGCGCACGAAAAGAAGCCCTCGGCTTTCGCTGCCGAGATTGGTGTTCCTGCGTCGACGATCACTAGGATCCTCAATGGCACTAGATCGCCGACCCTCGCGTTGATGTTGCGCATCCGAGAGGGTACCGGCGGGCTCGTCACTCCGAATGACTATCTGCCCTCCGCTGAGCCCGCCCCAACCGTCGAGGCGGCGGAGTAGGCGCGATGCAGGGCCACTCTCATCAATTTTTGCGGGGTAGAGCAGCGGCAGCTCGCCTGGCTCATAACCAGGAGGTCGGCGGTTCAATTCCGCCCCCCGCTACCAAATCTCGCAGTCGGCACCATGAGCCTGACCCGATTGCGAGCGCGGAGGGGGATGCTTCTCCCTCCGCTCAATTGTTTCCGGCGTTCTGCCGGTCCGAACTTCCGGCGTCGCCTTCCGTTTGCGGCGCCGGGAGGACCTCCCTCCGCTGGTGCGTAACTTGCGCGGGCGCTTCGGCGTCCGCGTCTTTGTCCCTTTTCAGATCCGCCGCCTCGCTTGCGATTGCGGTGGCACGGGGGCCGATCGTGCGCCGCTTCCGGTCGGTCCACACCCCCTTCTCCTCGACGTCCCCGGCCAGCCGCCAAGCATTCGGGGTTTCGCCGTGACAAGTCATGTTCAAGTCCTCTCCGGTTCTTTCCACCGTGTCGAAGTATCTGACGCGAGGGAAAGAATGTCTTCTGAAACCAACCGGAAGTTTTTCCGGGACCGACCGGAAAAAGTTACGCCGTGCGCCGCAAGTTTTTCGGCGTTCCTCCGAAACAAGCACCCGCGCGACACGGTCTACTGGGTGTGCAGCAGGACCGGCGTGAACCCCGCGACGGTCGAGAAGTGGCTGGCGGAAAAGGCGCTGCCGCAGCTGCGCCACTTCGGACCGCTGGTCGCGATCTACGGGCCCTCGGTGATGAAGGCGATCTTTCCGAACGCCCCCGACTGGCTGGACGACGCAGTGCGCCGCGAACGGCTCGCCGACCTCGGGGCGAAGCAGGCGGAGATCGAACGCGAGATACGGGAGCTGTCCGGATGCGCTGGCTGATCTGGGCATGGTGGTTCGACTTCTGCGCCGACCGCGCCGAGCGGCACTGGACACTGTTCAAGCGCTGGAAGGCCCGTGCCGAACGCGCCGATCGACGGACGACGGACGGATACGGCCGTGAGCCGGAGCGGGACCCGACGGGGCGCAGGGGCGCGGCAACCACAGGAGGCCATGATGGCTAAAGCGAAGAAGGCCGCGGCCGACGAGACGACGGCGGCGCCCGCGGACGCCGGCGACAATCGGCCGACCGAACTGACCGCAGAAGAGCGCAAGAGCCTCCATTTCCATCACTACCGCAGGATCGCAGCGAAGAAGGACGAGCTCGACGCGATCCGCGAGGAATACAAGACGCTGCGCAAGGAAGCGAAGGCGGATGGGCTGATCCTCGCCGACGTCGACTTCATGCTCAAGTGCGCCGAGATCCAGGACGACTCCATCGTCACCGACGAGCTGCGGCGCCGGACCGAGATCGCGGCGTGGTTCGCGCTGCCGGTCCAGTACCAGGCAGACCTGTTCACCGGCTTCTCCGATGCACATGACCGCATCGAAAAGGAAGGCGAGGCCGCCGGCCTCGCGGGCAGGAACGTCGACAGCCACGACTACGCGAAGGGTTCGACCGAAGCGGAGGTCTACGAGCGCGGCTGGGATCGCGGCCAAAAGACCATGCGCGACGACCTGCAGGCGGCGCTCGAGAAGAACAACGCTCGCAAGGCGAAGCAAGACGAGGCCAAGCTCATCAAGGCCGCCGACATGCAGGCGGACGAGGAAGAGGCCGTCGAGACCGATCCGTTCGACGAAGAAGAAGACACCAACGACCTGCGGCCTCGCTTCAAGCGCGGCCAGGACGCCGATGAGGCGGTGCACTGACCGATGTCGCTCTTGGGCCTCGACCTCGCTACGCGCGCCGGGTGGACGCTGTTCACCCACGATGGCACCCAGGATCCGCCCGAGATTGAGTGCGGGTCCTGGTCGTTCGACGGCCGCGACGCGGACGAGAAGGCCGACAAGCTGTCCCGGCACCTGACCGAGTTCCTCCGGGACTGCCGGCGGCGGGGCAGGTCGGTCAAAGCCTCGGCGATCGAGCGACCGATGGAGACTGTCCCGACGAAGACCATCATCGACAAGTTCGGCCGGAAGCGGAGCGTCCTCGACGGCAACCCGGCGACGCTGGTCATGCAGAACCGCATGTACGCCGCCGCCCGCGCGATCCTGCTGGCCTTCAACGCGCATCCGGTTTCGGTGGCTTCGGCGACCTGGCGCAAGACGGTCCTCGGTGTCGGCAGGGCGCCGCGCGGCGAAGACAGCCGCTGGTTCAAGCGGGAAATGCAGAAGCGCGCGGCCTCCCTGGCGCTGCGCTACGGCTTCGACGTCCCGAACCACGACGCGGCCGACAGCCTCGGCGTCGCGATCTGGCTCGCTGCCCAGACTGGCCGGTTGCCGGTCGGCATCCTGACCGGGCGCGGGCCTTCGCTCTTCTCACAAGCTGCTGCGGAGTGACGCGATGAAGATGCTCTCGCGGGAAGACTGGCGCATCCTGGGCTGCCTAGCATTCATTGCACTGCTGGCGATCGCCGGCATGGTCGCGATTGCCACTCGCCCGGCCCGGGCGCACGACGCCCCTTTGGGCTGGGCATACGAGGCCGATTGCTGCTCGACGCGCGACTGCCGGCTGGTCGCCGATGACGCGATCAGGATGACCGCCGACGGTTGGCTGGTCCGCGCCACCGGTGAGGTGATCCCCTACGGCTCCCACAAGGAGCGCCGGAGCCCGGACAGCCAGTTCCATCGCTGCTCTCATGCCTTCGCCGCGCCGGGGGCCACGGACGGCACGATCTGCCTTTACGTGACGGGGATGGGCTCATGAGCGAATGGACCGAGCTCGAGCCGGACCGGAAGCCGGCGGGCGCACCGAAGGCACCGGTCCGGTTCGGCCTGATGAAGATGCGCAAAGCCCGGTCCCGCGGTCGCGTCCTGATCCTGCGCGACGTCGTCTCCCAGCTTGGGATGAAGACATGGCGCGTGAACGTCCGCCTCGGCAAGGGGGCGCGGCAGCACCAGATCGCGATCATCCCCGACGAGCAGGGCCGCTTCGAGCTCCAGGAGCTCGGCAAGTCGAAGGGCGGCGGAACGTTCTCCATCAACATGCCGGTCGTCGAGCGGTTCCCGGATGTCCCGTTCTCGCCGATGGAGGTCCGATGGACGGTCGAGGCCGAGGGCAAGCGGAAGATCCTCGTCGTCGACCTTCCTCCCTTCTGCTGGGACGACGGCGAGCGGCGCCGGCTCTTGCAGCGCAAGGGAGCCTGACAGGTGGCCGACACGCGCACCCGAGAGGACCTGCTGGCGGAGACCGAATATCTCCGCGAGTGCCTGCGGTACTACGAGGAACTGCCGGCGGTGAGGGATTGGCCACCGCGGCACGTCCTGGGCCTGACACCATCCGAGGGGGGCGTTCTGCGGCTCCTGGTGGATCACGGCGAGCTCACTCACGAACGGCTGAACCACCATTGCTACGGATATCCGGACAAGATCCCGGAAAACCCGAAGTTGCCTCACGTTTTCATCTGCAAGGTCCGCAAGAAACTTCGCCCCCACGGCATTGAGATCGAAACGATTAGGGGCGAGGGCTACCGAATCTCGCCTGAGCACCGCGCCAGGGTCAGGGCCTTGGAAGCGGAGAGGGCGGCGGCATGAACTATCGCGAGTTCCTTGCCGGAAAGGCGGTGTCAGCTCCGCAGCGCGGCTTGACCAGGATCCCCGATCTGGCTGGGCATCTGTTTCCGTTTCAGCGCGCCTGCGTCGAGCATCACCTTCGAGCCGGGGCCGCCGGCTGCTTCCTCGACACGGGACTGGGAAAGACCGAGGTGCAGCTTGAGTTCTGCCAGCGGGCGATCGAAGCCACGAATGCATCCGCGCTCATCCTGACGCCGTTGGCCGTGGCCGGACAGACGAAGCGGCGCGCCGATCGGTGGGGTTACGAGGCCCGCGTCATCCGCGACCAATCGGAGGCAGGGCAGGGCATCAACATCTGCAACTACGATCGGCTCGAGAAGCTGGACCCGGGTGCGTTCGGTGTCGTGTCCCTGGACGAAGCCTCCATTCTCAAGAGCTTCACGGGCAAGACGACGCGGGCGCTTATCGAGGCATTTCGCGACTTCCGGTTCAAGCTCGCGGCGACCGCCACGCCGGCGCCGAACGACCATATGGAGCTCGGCCAGTACTGCGAGTTCCTCGGCATCATGCCGTCGAACGAGATGCTGATGCGTTGGTTCACGGCCGACCAGACCGAGATGGGCCGTTACCGGCTCAAGGGCCACGCCTACCGGTCCTTTTGGGACTGGATGGCCTCCTGGGCGCGCATGGCAGAAAAGCCGTCCGATCTCGGTGATAGCGATGCCGGGTACGAATTGCCTCCCTTCGAGGTCCGATCGCACCGCGCCGCCGACAGCCGCATCGATCGCGACTTCGCAGAGTTGTTCGGTTCGCCAACGATGTCAGCGACATCGATGCATGACGTCAAGCGCCAGACGAGCAACGCGCGTGCCGAAAAGGCAGCCGAGATCGTGCATGCCGAGCCGGACGAAACGCGGCTGATCTGGGTCGATACAAACTACGAGGCCGATGCGCTGAAGGCCGCGCTGCCGGACGCACAGGAGGTCCGCGGATCGATGTCGATCGACCAGAAGGAAGACATCCTCGAGGCGTTCGCGTCCGGCGACATCAAATGGCTGATTGCCAAGCCGTCGATGTGCGGCTTCGGCCTGGACTGGTCGCATTGCGCGCGAATGGCGTTCGTCGGTCGCTCCTACTCCTACGAGGCTTGGTACCAGGCTGTCCGCAGGTGCTGGCGCTTCGGGCAAACGAGAACTCTCATCGTCGATCTGATCGTCGCGGAAGGCGAGGACGCCATCGGCCGCGTGATCGACCGGAAGGCCGACGGCCACGCGGATATGAAGCGCGCCATGCGCGAAGCAATGCGCCGATCCATGGCGCGTTCCGCAAATCTCCGCGTCGCCTATGACCCCTCTCACATCGCAGGAGTGCCGGCATGGCTGAAGTCCGTTGCCTGAACGCGCACGACGGCGCGAATTTCTCTGCATATCTCGGCGACTGCGTCGATGTAGTAGCGCAGCTGCCGGACAACAGCATCGGGTTGTCGGTGTATTCGCCGCCCTTCGCAGGCCTCTACATCTACAACGACTCTGAAGCCGACATGGGCAACTGTGCGGATGATGGGGAGTTCATCCAGCACTACCGGTTCCTGATCGATCAGCTCTACCGGGTGACCATCCCGGGGCGCCTGGTCGCGGTGCACTGCAAGGACCTCGTCTACTACAAGACTCAGCGAGGAACCGCCGGGTTGCGCGATTTTCCCGGCGACCTCATTCGAGCGCACACCGCCGCCGGCTTCGACTTCCATTCTCGGGTCACGATTTGGCGGTGCCCGGTCCGCGAGATGACGAAGACCAAGGCTCACGGCCTTCTGTACAAGCAGCTTCGCGCGGATAGTTCGTTCTCCAGGCAGGGTCTCCCCGAGTACTTCGTCGTCTTCCGCAAATGGGCGAAGGACGGCGACGAGCCGCGTCCGATCACCCACACCCCGGAGACGTTCCCGCTGCAGCAGTGGCAGGAATATGCCTCGCCAGTCTGGATGAACACCCGCGAAACGGACGTCCTCAACGCAAAGGCAGCCAAAGCACCCGGCGACGAAAAGCACATCTGTCCGATGCCGCTCGATATCACCGAGCGGGTGGTCTCGCTGTGGAGCAACCCCGGCGACGTCGTGCTGTCTCCCTTTATGGGGATCGGATCAGAAGGCTACGTCGCGCTGAGGCTCGGCCGGAAGTTCATCGGCGTCGAGCTGAAGGAATCCTACTGGCGCCAGGCCTGTCGGTACCTCGATGCGGAGGACCGGCAATCGGATCTGTTCGTGGCGGAAGCCGCTGAATGACCGCCACGACCGCCACAGCCCAGCCGCGCGAGCGCACGGATTACTTCACCGTGATGCAGGACGTGATGAGCGTCATGCAGCACCGCCGCGCCACCTACGAGATCCTCGTTGCCGCGGGCCACCGCCGCGCCGATCCGACCGAGGAGAGGATCATTGGGTCGCTTGAGAAGGCCGCTGAGCTGGCCGAATGGGCGCACTACAGGAAGGGGGGTGCCTAGGTGTCAGCCCCTCCATGGATGCCACTCTACGTCGCCGACTATCTCGCCGACACAGGACATCTGAGCACCGTCGAACACGGCGCGTACCTGCTGCTGATCATGCACTATTGGCAGAACGGCGGGCTGCCGGACGACGACCGGAAGCTCGCTCGAATCTGCCGCATGCCGGTGAAGGAATGGTCCGAAATACGGGAAACGCTTGCTGACCTTTTCGAATGCGATTGGCAGCACAAGCGCATTGCAGGCGAATTGGCAACCGCATGCGAAACCATGGCTAAACGCAGTGCGGCCGGAAGGGCAGGCGCATCCGCTCGCTATAGCAAACGCAGTAGCAATCGCACGGCAAGCGCAAAGCAATCGAATGCACCTACACCATCACCTACACCAAGAACTCCTATCCAGGTTGATGAAACTCCTGCTGAGGGGGAGAGGGACGTAGGGCAGGCCGGCGTCCCGCTCAGCCGGGGAGGGGCGTCGTGAACAGCGAGCTCCGCCCTCACCAGATCGAGGCAATGAGCCGCCTCCGTCAATCCCTGGTCGGGGGAAGGCGTCGGCCGATGATCCAGGCGCCGACCGGCTTCGGAAAGACGATCCTCGCCGCGGCGATCGTAGACGGCGCGCTTCGCAAGGGGAACCGGGTTACGTTCGTGGTGCCGGCGCTTTCGCTGATCGACCAGACCGTGCAGTCGTTCTGGGCCGAAGGAATCCGCGACGTCGGCGTGATCCAGGCGAACCACGAGATGACCAACGCGAGCCGGCCTGTTCAGGTCGCGAGCGTGCAGACCCTTCAGCGCCGGGAACTGCCCGAAGCCGACGTGGTGGTGATCGACGAGGCGCACCGGTGGTACCAGTTCTATGCCGACTGGATGGCCCGGCCGGAGTGGTCTGCCGTGCCGTTCGTCGGGCTTTCGGCGACGCCGTGGACGAAGGGTCTGGGGCGGTATTTCGATGATCTGATCGTGGCGGCGACCACCGCGAAACTCATCGACGCCGGGTATCTCTCGCCGTTCCGCGTCTTCGCCCCGGCGCATCCGGATCTGACCGGTGTTCGCACCGTGGCCGGAGACTACCACGAAGGCGACCTGTCCGACGCGATCGACAAGCCGGACTTGACGGCGGACATCGTCGAGACCTGGCGCAAGCTCGGGGAGGACAGGCCGACGCTGGTCTTCGCCGTGGACAGGGCGCATGCCCGCCACCTTGCGGAGCGGTTCTCGGAAACGGGCGTGGCCACGGCCTACGTCGATGCGTTCACCGATAGCGAGGAACGCGAGACGATCCGCAGGCGGTTCCACGCCGGCGACGTCCAGGTTGTCGTGAACATCGCGACGATGATCTTCGGCGTCGACTGGGACGTGCGCTGCATCGTCTTCGCCCGGCCGACGAAGTCCGAAATGCTGTGGGTCCAGGCGATCGGCAGGGGACTTCGCACGGCGCCAGGCAAGGCCGATCTGATCGTACTGGATCATTCGGACACCGCGCTGAGGCTCGGGCTGCCCACGGACATTCAACACGACAGGCTCAACGAAGGCCGCAAGGGATCGTCCAAATGCGAGCGCGAGCGGTCCGTGCCGTTGCCGAAGGAATGCCCGTCCTGCACGTTCCTCAAGCCGCCCGGGCTCCATACGTGCCCCTCGTGCGGCTTTGCGCCGGAGAGGCGAACGGAGGTCGCGACCGGCGACGGTGAGCTGGTGGAGATCGGCAAGCGCGGCTCGAAGCTGAGCGCTGCGGAGCGTCGGAACCGGACCGATGACTGGTCGGTCAAGGTGAGCTTCATCCAGCAGCTCAAACGGTATGCGCAGGACAAGGGTCGGTCCCCGGGCTGGGTTGCCCATGCCTACCGGGAATATTACGGGTGCTGGCCGAACGATCGGCGCCTGAAGGACGCGGAACCGGCCGCAGGGGTCGGCGAAGTGGTGCGGAGCTGGATTCGGGCGAAGGATATCCGGTACGCCAAGGCACGGGGTAGGGCGGCGTGACGGCGCTTCGCGACCTCGCCAAGGGCCGGTGGCCATCCCTTCTCGGAATGCTGGGGATTGACCGGCGCTTCTTAAATGGTCGGCACGGGCCCTGTCCGATCTGCGAGGGCGGCAGGGACCGGTTCCGGTTCGACGACAAGGACGGCGTCGGCAGCTGGATCTGCTCGGTCTGTGGGGCAGGCGACGGCTTCGCGCTGCTCATGCGCATAAAGGGCTGGGACTTCGCGGAATGCGCCCGCGAGATCGAAGCCATCGTCGGCAAGGCCGAGACGACGCAGACCAGGCGAACCCGGGACGAGCGATCTCTGCGGGACGCGATGAACCGCCTCTGGTCAAACGGCAAGCCGATCGAGCGTGGCGATCCCGTGGCGTTCTATCTCGAGTGCCGTGGCCTCGACCTCAGCAGCTTTCCGCCGGCGCTGCGCTTCGTGGAGAGATGCCGGTACCAGGAGGAGCCGCCGACCTGGCACCCGGCGATGATCGCGAAGGTGCTGGCGCCGGACGGCAAGCCGGTCACCCTCCATCGAACCTATCTCGACATGAACGGCAAGAAGGCGGCCGTCGAGGCGCCGCGGCGGCTGATGCCCGGCAAGATCGTGAAAGGATGCGCGATCCGGTTGGGGCCGGCGGGCGACGTGCTCGGCGTTGCCGAGGGAATCGAGACGGCACTGTCGGCGGCGCAGATGTGGAGCATCCCGGTCTGGGCCGCGATCAACGCCGGCATGCTGATGGCATGGGAGCCGCCGGAGGAAGTGAAGGAGGTCATCGTGTTCGGGGACAATGACGAGAGCTACGCGGGCCAGTCAGCGGCATATGCGCTTGGGCACCGGCTGGCGGCGAAGGGGTGGAGAGTATCGGTGGCGATACCGCCGCAACCGGGCGACTGGAACGACGTGCTGCAGGCGAAGTTGGAGCAGGCGGCGTGACGGGCGTTTGGACGATCTGCCTATCCCTCCCGCGCGATCTTCTCCCGGGCTGCGGTGGCGAGATAGCCGGACCTGGTGGTGCCGGCAATGCGCGCTGCCGCGTCGATCGCGTCGACCACGCCGCTGTCCAGCGATACATTGATCCGGGTCGGCCGCCCGGTCGAACGGACCAGCGGAACGCTCGCCAGGAAAGCGCCCTCCGCCAGCGCCTCGCGCACCTCCTGGTCCGCCCGCACCTTGTCGATGCTGCGGGGCAGGGGAACGGTTTCCCCGTCGGCTTCCGCGGTTTCCGCCCAAAGGCGCAACGCCTCCTGCGCGTTGGCGAGCGCCTCCTCCGGAGTATCGCCGCCGCTCGTGCAGCCGGGCATATCCGGAACCCAGACGCCGAAGCTGCCCGGATCTCCGTCAACAACGACCACGTATCTCATCACTTTGCTCCTGTTCACACCGGCTGGTCAGAGCCAGCCGGCGACTTTGGCGATTTGCCGGGCGACGCCGACCGACACAGTTTTGTGCCGGGGGAGGACGATGCGGCCCGGCCGGTCCGGGTGGGTATAGACATCATGGTTGCCGCCGCCCCGGTTGATCCAGCCTTCCCGCTCCAGCTTCCGGGAAATCTTGGCTTTGTTGGTCTCGAACGTCGGCATGTCCCTGTCCCGTTGTTGTGTATAAATATACACACAAAGGATGAGGCCGTCAATCGTTGCTGCGCAAAAAAATACACACTTCCGAGCCGGCGATGATGCGGACGCAGAACACCATTCGCCGGGGCAGCAGGCGCATTGTAGTCGGATGCACGGTGCTGGAAGGGAGCGACGTCGAATGAGATCTGCAGCGTCAATCTTTGCCGATCCGATTATGTTTGACGCCGACCATGAACGCACGATTGAGGCGATCGAGTTGGCAGCTGAAGTGGCGCGGGCCGACAAAGGTATGCTCGGCGTACGCCGCTCTGATGCCGTCTGGTACGCGTTGCGCGAGGCGATGGAGACGCTTCGTCGCCTGCCGGACCGTGAAGCGGGATGGTTGTATTGCCAGCGCTCGCTGTGGCCTGAGTTCGCTCATGACCACGAAGACAAGGTCGAAGCTTACGCAACAATGCTCGAACGGGTGAAGATCGGGGAACTCCCGGTCGAGGCGCTGGCCCCCCGCCGACCGCCCGTTTCGCCGAAGGCTGTCTCTCGCATGGAACTAGTCTTCGGCTGGAACGCGTATGTCGTGAGCAAGTACCGGCGCCGGGATTGGCGGATACTGTGCATGTCGGCTAACGGAACGCCCGCCGGATCGGTGGCGCGGATCTCCCATTGCTCCAAGCGGACGGTTTACGATCGGCGAGAACTGCAAACTGCGGCGATCGCGCGCGGGTTGTTAGGGAGATACCCGGATGTTTTCCCAAATGACCTGATTGCGTGAATCGCGCGATTTGCGCATATTTGCTGAGCATGATGCGAAGATCTCGCCCCGCCGCTGGCATAGTCCCGGCTGCGGGTTGAATTCGCTCCAGCCTGCCCAAGCTGGAATCCAAATTGGCGGACGCGTCTCCAATACGCGTCACCGCGTCCAGAATTATCTCAAACTCGATATCGACAACTCTGCGCTCTCTGTCCTCGTGATGGCGGAACTCGCCTCGGAGCGCTTGGACCAGTGGGAAGATGAGCAAGACGACGAAGAAGGCGACGACCGCAAAGCGGACGAGCCGGAAGGCGCGGAAACCGCGTCAGAGCCGAACAAACCGAACGGCCAATCAAAAGGCCGAAGCCCAGGCGGGAAGTCGCGGCAATAACGGTGGCGGCCGCAAGGAACGCTTCACCCCGGAACAGGTGGTTGAGGCCTTGCGGCAGTCGGGAGGTATTCAGGCTGGCGCCGCACAGCTGCTCAAGTGCAGCCGATCAACCGTTACCGACTACCTGCACCGATATCCCGAGATCGCCGAACGGTTGCCGGATATCGGGGAGGAGACGTTAGATCTGGCAGAATTGGGGCTGCTCAACGAGATCAAGAGCCAGAACCTCACCGCGATCATCTTCTTCCTGAAAACGAGGGGAAAGCATCGCGGCTACGTGCAGCGCGTCGAGAATACCGGTCCGGACGGCGGACCTCAGCAGCACGAACACACGAACCTGCCCGACCTCTCCTCGGCGACCACCGACGAGCTGCGCAAGCAGGTGGAGGAGTTGACCCGGGCCGCCGAGGCGCTCGCCGACGCATGAGCCCACCCTCGGTTGTGTCGCCTCCCTTCGAGTGCGGCAATTCCCGGGGCGGATACCAACCGGCGGTTGATTGATGGCAATTCCTGGTCTCGGACGTGGCGCGGCCGCCGACCGTGCCGCCCTGCGAGCCCAGATCGAACTGCAACGCGATCACCGACTCCGCGAGCTCGCTGAGCGCAAGCTGTCCGAGTTCACGCGGCAGGGCTGGAAGTACGTCGACCCGGCGGTCTATGTCGACGGCTGGCATGTCGACGCGATCGGCGAGCACCTCGAGGCGGTCGTCCGCCGGCAGATACTGCGCCTGATCGTCAACATCCCGCCCAGGCACATGAAGTCGATCGGCATCAACGTGATGATGCCGGCGTGGATCTGGGCGCAGGACCCCGACCCCCTCAACGAGGGACACGGCCGCAACGTTCGACCGGGGACCTGGATGGGGCCCGGCGTCAGGTTCCTGTCCGCCTCCTACGACATCCGGCTGGCGACCCGCGACAACGTCAAATGCCGCCGCGTGCTCGAGTCGCCATGGTTCAAGAAGAACTGGCCGGAGCGGGTGACCTTCGCGGCCGACCAGAACACGAAGTCCTACTACGAGAACCGGCAAGGCGGCGCCCGGTTCGCCACGTCGTCCAAGGCCGGCGTGACCGGCGAGGGCGGCGACATCATCATCATCGACGACCCGATCAATGTCCGTGACGCCGATTCCGAGGCCGTTCGCGAGGACGTTCTAGAGTGGTGGTCGGAGAGCCTGCCGACCCGCCTTAACGACCAGAAGACGGGTGTCTTCATCGTCGTCATGCAGCGCGTCCACGAGCGCGACCTGACCGGTTACATCCTCGCCAAGGAACTCGGCTGGGACCATCTCTGCCTGCCGGCGCGCTTCGAGAGCGACCACCCGACGCCGGTGATCTCGTCGATCGGCTTCAAGGATCCGCGCAAGGACGGCGAGTTGCTCTGGCCGGAGCGCTTTGGCCAGGCCGAGTTCGACAAGCTGTCGCTCAGCCTGGGGACCTACGCGACCGCCGGCCAACTCCAGCAGCGCCCGACGCCGCGCGAAGGCGGCATGTTCAAGCGCCACTGGTTCGAGGTGCTGCCGGCAGCGCCGGCGAAGGCGAAGCGCGTCAGGTATTGGGATCTCGCCGGGACCGTCGACAAGCAGGGGACCGACCCGGACTGGACCGCAGGTCTCCGCCTGTCGCTCGACGAAGACGGCTTCTACTACATCGAGCACGTCCGCCGGCTCCGCGAGGAAGCGCCCGAAGTCGAGAAGGCGATGAAGTCTACCGCCAGCCAGGACGGCAAGCGAGTTCGCATCGGGCTGCCGCAGGATCCCGGGCAGGCGGGCAAGGGGCAGGCCAAATACATTGTCCGCCAGCTTCGCGGCTACATCGTATCGGCGTTGCGCGAGAGCGGCTCGAAAGTGCGGCGCGCCGAGCCGGTCGCCTCGCAAGCAGAGGCCGGCAACATCAAGCTCATCCAGGACAAGGAAGGCGATCGCTGGATCGAGGCCTTCCTCGACGAAATCTCCAACTTTCCGTTCGGCGCCCATGACGACCAGGTCGACGCGCTGTCCGGCGCGTTCACGGTGTTGCTCGACGCTCCCGTTTCGGGGGGCACAACTCCAATCAGAGGCGGCTACTGATGCCCATCACCTTTAAACCGGATTCCCGGCACCCGACCTACGTGAAGTGGTTGCCGACATGGCAGAAGATGCGGGACTGCTACGATGGCGACGACGCCATTCGCGAGAAGAAGACCGACTATCTGCCGATGCCGTCGGGGATGATGGCGGCGCCCGATCCCGACCGGTTCTACCTGGCCTATCAGACGCGCGCCCAGATCCCCGAGCTGATGGAGCCCGCGGTTCGGGGGATGACCGGCGTCATCCACCGCAAGCCGAGCCAGTACAAGCTGCCCAGCGGCATCAAGGGGCTCGAGGAGAAGGCAACGAAGGATCGGCAGACACTAGCCGGCTTCCACGCTCGAATTACCCGAGAGGTCTTCAAGGTCGGCCGCGTCGGCATCCTCGCCGACGCCCCGAAAGATGGCGGCGAGGTCTACCTGACCAACTACACCGCGGAATCGATCATCGACTGGGATGAGGACGAAGACGGCAACCTGAACTATCTGGTCCTCGACGAGTCAGCGCAGCGGCGCAATCCGGAGAAGGGCGAATGGGAGGACGTGGGGCGCTGGCGAGTGCTGGAGCTGATCGAAGGGATCTACACCCAGACGATCTACGAGCAGGCGCAGGGCGCAAGCGAACCTATTACCGTCGATGCCCCTATCACGCCGGCGGACAGCAAGGGCGCGGCGCTTTCCGAGATCCCGTTCGTCTGCGTCGGCGCCAACGAGATCGGCATCGACCCCGATGAAGCCCCTCTCGAGGGCGTCGCCAAGGCGCAGCTCTCCATCTTCCGGCTCGATGCCGACCGTCGGCACTCCCTGTACCTGACCAGCCAGCCGACTCCGGTCTGCATCGGCGTCGACGACGAGGACAAGGTCCCGAAGTACTTCGGCTCGTCCGTCGTCTGGAACCTGCCGCAGGGCGGTGATGCGAAGATGCTGGAGTTCTCCGGCAACGGCGTCGCCGCGATCAAGCAGGCGATCGATGACGACTTCGAGCGGGCGGTCGCCGCCGGCGCGCGCCTGATCGTCACGGACCGCCAGGGTGGCGTCGAATCGGGGGAGGCGCTGGAGCGGGTGCTCCGCTACGCGGAGATGATGACCGGCGGCGACGGCAAGCAGGCCGTCGTGACACCGAATACCGACTTCGTCGAAGCGAAGCTCACGCCGGACGACGTCACGAAGCTCGTCAAGGGCTGGCTCGACGGCGGCTACTCCAAGCTCACCCTGTTCGAAAACCTCCAGACCGGCGGGATCATCCCCGAAGAACGCACGTTCGCCGACGAGGAGGAACTGATCAGCCAGGAAGCCCCGGACCTGTCCGTACCGCCGCCCGGGGGCGAGGAGGACGACGACGAAATCGACGACGCGACCGGCGGGGGCGAGGAGGACGAGACCGGGGACCAGGCGGCGTGATGTTTCCGTCGGCCGAGCAGATTGGCCGCGCGGTCGTCGCGGCCTCCCGACTTACGGGGGAAGATCCGCTCAACATCGGCGACCCGGCCGCGGCGACCCGCACCCGCCACTATGCGTTCCAAGCGTTGAAGGACACATTCCCGGACGCCCGGCGCGAGGTGCTGGCGCGCTGTCTGGGGGCGGCTCGCTCCGGCAAGGGGTATGCCAGCAACTCCAACCTGCTCATTCGCCAACGCTCGAAATGGTTCTCCGAGGTCGAGCTCCGGCAGGTGATCGAGGCGATCGCCGCGCCAAAACAGGCGCAGAATATGCCGGAAAATCCGCGCGAGGCCGACAAGCCCGAACCGGAGCCGAAAGCTGCCCGTCCTTCTCGCGCACCCGCACCCGCGCGCGCGAGGAAGCCCGCAGAGGGACTCACCTCGAAGCCCAGCACCGCCAAGGCGAAGACACCGGTTCAGCCGCCGGAGGAAATCAGGCCTGAGCCCAAGCCGAAACCGCGCTGGGGGAACTCGGATTTCGCAGCGTCCCGAAGCCGCCGGCGCGCGGCGCCGACAAGCAAGAAGGTCGACGCCGAAACCCGCGCGCTGATCGACCAGGCGATTGCCGAGGGCAAGGTAACGAAGTGCCCGGACGCTCACGCGGCCGGCAGCGTCGACATGGTCTGGGAAAAGCTGCAGAGCCGGTATTGAGATGGCTAGAGTCAACGAGACGATCTACGACCTGGAGATCCGGCACCAGGTCGGCCTGTGGCGGCTCGGTACCGCGACGGTCCGCGACATCATCGCGCTCCTCAACACCATCGACGCCGATATGGTCGATCGCATCCGGAAGTACGACTTCACGGAGGTCTCCGGCGCCTGGTCGCGGAAGCGGCTGGAGAGGATGCTCGAGGCCATTCGCGAGACCAACCGCGAGGCCTACAGGCTCCTGCAGAGGCGCCTTACCGGCGACCTCACCGATCTCGCGAAGTACGAGGCTGCGTTCCAAGGCCGGCTGATCGGCTCGAGCCTGGGCTTCAAGTGGGATATCGTCCAGCCGTCGGCCGAGCAGCTCAAGGCGGCCGTCACGGCGCGGCCTTTCCAGGGCAAGCTGCTGAGGGAGTGGGTCTCGGAGATGGAAACCGGGCGCTACATCCGCCTGCGCGATGCAATCCGGATCGGCTTCACCGAGGGCGAGTCGATCGATCAGATCGTGCGCAGGATCCGAGGGACGCGAGCGGCGAAGTACCGGGACGGTGTGCTCGACATCAGCCGCCGCAGCGGCGAGGCGATGGTGCGGACCGCCGTCAACCACACAGCGACGGCCGCGCGCAACGAGTTGTTCGAGCAGAACAGCGACCTGATCAAGGGCGTGCAGTGGGTCTCGACGCTCGACAGCCGCACGACTGAGATCTGCATGGCGAGGGACGGGAAGGTCTACAAGCTGGGCAGCGGGCCGCGGCCGCCGGCGCACATCAACTGCAGGTCGACCATCGTCCCGGTCACGAAGTCGTTTCGCGAGCTGGGGATCGATATCGACGAGGTGCCGCCAGGGACGCGCGCCAGCATGAACGGCCAGGTCGCCCAGCAGACGACCTATCCCGCCTGGCTGCGGAACCAGCCCCGGGAAGTCGTCGAGGAGGCGCTCGGTCCCACCAAGGCCAAGTTGTTTCTGGACGGCAAGCTGCCGATCGACCGTTTCGTGGACCCAACCGGGCATGCGTACACGCTCGACGAACTGCGCCGGCGGGAGGCAAATGCCTTTGCGAAAGCGGGGATCGCGGCGTAGGCTTGCCTTCGCTTGGAGGTAATGATGAAGGCTTTCAACGTCGGCGAATCTGTATTCGTGCCCCATCTGGATCGAACCGCGCGAGTGCTCGAGGTTATCCACGTCGGGCGGGAGGAACTTAGCGGTGCCCGTCCCGTATGGGGTTATCGCCTCGAAGGTATCGAGGAGCCAGTAGAGAAGAAATATTGCGAGACACCAGGCGCGGCAACTTGAGCGACGCTCCGCGTCGGGGCGCCTCGTTGAACCTGCTCCACGGCGACGGAACTGGCCCGAAGCCGTGGCGCCGACGCGCACTAGACGAGACCGAGCAGATCACCTGTGCGCGCTGCGAAAAAGTGAGGGGCGTGGCGTCGAGCGCGGTCGTCCCTGTGACGCTCGGCCCGCGCCGCAGCCCGGCGGGCAAGAAAGTCGGCGGCAGGAAGATCTGGGCCTGCGCGATCTGCCTGGCTACGGATGGCGAGGTCGTCGAACTCGCGTAGAGGCGCTGCTACGGCGCCAATTCGCCCAGGTGAGTTTCACTTGGGTACCTGAACATTGGCCTGATGAAGGGTGGTTGAGGGGGTGTCTCTTTCACTCGGAACATTACTATCTCGGCGCCGGCGCCCGGTCCGCGACTGACAAGCCGCACACCCTGCCCGGCTTCATTCCACCACTCGCCTTGGATTTGGATGCGATCGTGCAGCGCTTTAGCCTGCAGCACGATTTGTCCTTCGTCGTTCTTCACTTCGAACGCATCGACAGAATAGTTCCGATCCCATGCGCGAGGTGGGGGGGCACGCCATTCGTTTCGCTCAATCTCGGCAACGAGTTTGCCATCGGTGTCAAATATTTCTGTCGACACCATCACCCGGCCCTTGATCGTCTCGATCGTCAATTCAGAACGATCTACAAGCGTCATCATCGATTCTCCTTGGGGACCATTCCAGGCTATTTTCGTCCCCGAGTCACCGATTTCGATGATGGGCTGCACCGCTCTCGAAAATAGCAGGCGCCTCCGGGGCGTGATCTTTCCGAAGTACCTCGGGACGATTTCTGGCCTTGCCCAAAGAGCGAGGCCGCCAATGGCGAGGGTAAATACCAGGGCCGCCAGTAGGCTTTCCTGAGCGATGGGCACAAACCCCGCAAGCCACGCTACCGCGAACAGAATTCGCGAGATCACGGTACTAGTCCGGCCACTGGAGCCGATAGCGCCAAGGACTAATGCTAAAATCACCCCAGCCAAAGGATTCAGTAGGAAGTCCATCGTTGCCTCGAATTCATGCCCGGTTGACAAAGCTCGGATATCATCGGATTTGGTTGCGCAGCTTTTCTCGCAACTAGTACTTGTAATCTTTCGCCTTGTCGGCGCTCAAAGCAAATCGTTCAAGGATCCCAAATGAAAAAAGGGCGCGGCTTCGACTCCGCGCCCTTCGAACTTCAGTGCTTCGACGCCCTTATGCCGCCTTCACCGTCGGGATTTCGTTGATCTCCGTGGCGAGGGCCTGCTCGGCCTTCCACAGGTCCAGGGCCTGCTGCATGCGCAGCCACAGCCCCGGGCCATTGCCGCAGAACTTGCCGACGCGAAGCGCCATCGCCGGCGTCATGGCGGCAGATCCGTTGATGACCGCGTTCAACTGCTGACGCGATACCTTCATCGCCTTTGCGGCATCAGCGATGGTCATGTCGAGCGCCGGCAGAACCGTGCTCTTGAGCAGGGCGCCGGGATGCGTCGGCGGCCGCTGCTGCGTGATGTTGTTGACGTGCATGGTTTGAGCCCTTTGGTGCTGTGCGTCGGTCAATATGGTCGGAGCACCACCGCACCCCGACCAGCAATCAATGATACTGCTCGAAATCGACGTCGAATACCTCCTTCGTGGATGCGTCGAATTCGAAGGTGATACGCCACGGCCCGTTTACCGACACTGCCCAGGTCGTCGACCGCTTGCCCTTGTGGCGGTGGAGGTCGAGACCGGGGATTTCGAGGTCCGCGAGGACCTCGACCTGATCGAGAGCGTCGAGGATCTCTATGACCCTGCCGTGGAATTTCGCTCCGATCTTCGCGGTGCGGCCCTTAGAGCGCAGCTCTTTCAGGCCCTTGTGCTTGAAGTTTCTAATCACCGAATTCCCCGTAAGATCAATTGGTTGTCGGTAGGGATAATGTAAAGCGTAGCCTTACAAATGTCAAGTATGGCCAGACAAATGCGGCTGTCCCGTCAAATCGCTCTTGCGCATCTCGCGCAAATCGCAGACCTTCGGAAGCTATGATTCGGCCTCTCGCGTCCGAAGCAACTCCCAAGAGTCAGACTCGCGTTCTTTCGTCCGCTCATTATGCTGGCGAGCGCCTTCGCGGATGGGGGAACGCCATGCGACTTGCTGCTTCGTTGATCGCTCTGAGCCTGTGCGCCGGGTGCGCGACAGTCGACGCCCAGGACCGTGTCGACATCACCGATTTCGACGTGCTGCCCGACGGGCGTTTCGTCTACACCACCGATCTCACGGTGCCAGCCGGCAAGCGCCCCGAGGAAGTTCCGATCGGTCGCGAGCGCTGGCTCAACGAATGGCTGGTCCAGAACTCCATGTGCCCAGGCGGCTATGAGATCCTTGATCGGACCTTCGTAGCCACGCACGGGAGCCTCACCGGTCAGGTCTACCAGGCGACCTACACCGGCGCCTGCGTCTGATTATTGGAGGGTGCTGCTGGGGAGGCCGGCAACCGGTCCTGAAAACCGGGGGCACCGCAAGGTGCGGGGTTAGAGCCCTCCACCCTCCGCCAGTTTCACAGTTCGACGTCGTTCCCGCATGGCGGAATTGGCAGACGCGGCCGATCCGCTCGCGCCCGCCGCAGATCGCGAGCGGACCGACTGCCCCACCGCCGGGGCTTTCCGGTTCGAGTCCGGATGCGGGCTCGGCGTCGATTTACTTTCAGTCGGGGTAGAGCAGCCTGGTAGCTCGCGTGGCTCATAACCACGAGGTCGGCGGTTCCAATCCGCCCCCCGCAACCATCACCAGCGCGATGATCCGGAAGGGGCCCAGGGGCCAGTACCGGGGAGCATTCGGGAGGCCCCTGACGGCGGCACGGGACAACGAGGCCAAAGGAGCCCGTGTCGCTAACGTATTCGAAATCATCGCGAGCACCCCCAGCCGCTCGCGGTGTAGGCAGCGCGGATCGGCGAAGCCCGCCGGTCTTACCCCTCCATCCCAGGCGCCGCGTGGCCGCCGACCGCGCTGCCGGCGTATCAGTTTCGACGCGGTGGCGAGCGAGTAGCGCCCCGCCGTGTGGGCCAGCCGCCGGTGAGTGAAGACGCCGGCACGCCAGCCCGCTCCCCGGGGAAGCGCCCGGGCCGCGTCGATTGCCCTCTGACGAATGGCGCGAGATTGCGAACCGGGCTGGGGCAGGTCGATGGCCCGAAATCGCGCACCAGGGACATGCCCCAGGCTAGCCACGGGCATACCGGCTTGCGGTCACTGGCGGGGTTCGGGCTTCGGTCCGGATAAACGAATTCCCGAGTAACCGGAGGCAGACAGCAAGAGCCGACCGGCAGAACCGGGGTCGCGCCCGGCATTCGTCAGAACTTTCATCGATCGTCGCACAAGCGGAGACCCCAATGCGCTTTGTCAGCGGACTGCCGGAGACGCGCTGCGGGCGCGGCTCCACGCTCGAAGTCACCGAGCATCTGCGCGCGGAGCTGCCGAAGCTACTCCAGGATCTCGAGATCAAACGGCTGCTGGATGCGCCGTGCGGAGATCTGAACTGGATCACGCGCACCGACCTGTCCGGACTCGAGGAGTACGTTGGCATCGACGTCTCCGAGGAGATGCTGGAGCACGGCGCCAATCGCGAGTTCGAGCCGGAGGAGTTCTCGCCGAAGCTCTACGAGTTCGCTCTCGTCGATCTCGTGTCGGAGCCGGTGCCGTCGGCCGATGCCGTCCTGTGCCGCGATTTCCTCCAGCATCTGCCGGCGGAGACGGTCCTGGCGGTGCTGAGGAACTTCGCCAGCCACGACGTCACCTGGCTGATCGCCACCTCTCACGAGGTGGGGGAGAACACCGACATCGACCGACCGGGAGACTTCCGGCGGCTCAACCTGCTCGAGTCCCCGTTTTCGTTCCCGGAGCCCGAGCGCGTGATCCAGGATCCGCCCGGCAGCGGCCGCATTCTCGGTGCCTGGCGCTTCGATACGCTGGGCGAGGCGCTCGCGTGATTGATCCGAGCGCCTTCGTCCATTCGAAGGCTCATGTCGATCCCGAGTGCTCGGTCGGGAAGCGCACCCGGATCTGGCAGTTTGCTACGGTCATCCGCGGAACGGAGCTCGGTGCCGACTGCAACGTGGCGAGCTGCGCCACCTTGGATGGTCCGATCTTCGGCGACCGCTGCATCATCTGCCCCGGCGTCCACATCGGCCCGGGCTTCCTGATCGGCAACGACTGCTTCATCGGGCCGAATGTCGTCCTGTGCAATGACCGGTGGCCGCGTGTCGACAAGGACGGGTTCGACATGGAGGCGCTGCGCGCCGGCGGCTACGCCGTTGTTCTGCGCGACGGGGCATCCATCGGAGCGAACGCCGTGGTGCTGCCGGGTGTCGTGATCGGCCGCAACGCGCTGGTCGGCGCCGGCGCAGTGGCGAGCAGGAACGTGCCCGATGAGAAGGTGCTGCTGCGCACCGGCGAACTCCTCGACATTCCGATGTCAGAGCGGTGCGAGCGGATGAGGTTGGCCGGGGCCTGATGCTTCACGTCGTGACGCTGCTCTGGGATGCCAACGATGCGTCCCTCAGCTTCTCGCGATGCTACGATGAAACCTGGGTCGAGAAGCTCTACCGGGGCTTCGCGCGCAACCTGACGGTGCCGTTCAGGTTCGTCTGCTTCACCGAGCGGGACAGGTGGTTCCACGCGCCTATCGAGCAGGAGCGGATCGAGTCCCGTCCGATCGGCTATGGCGCATGCATCGAGCCGTATCGGCTGGACGTGCCGATGATCCTGGTCGGGCTCGACACGGTGATCACCGGCAACATCGACCATCTGGCCGGGCACTGCCTCGTCGGCGGCGCTATCGCGTTGCCCAAGGCAGTGTACGTGCCGGACACGGTCTGCAACGGAGTCGCGCTCGTGCCTGCCGGCCATCGCCGTGTCTACGACGACTGGCGCGGTCAAAACGACATGGACTGGATGCGCCTGCAGCCGCACGTCGTGCTCGACGAAATCTGGCCCGGCCACGTCGTCTCCTACAAAGGGCACGTCAAGGCAAACGGGCTCGGCGATGCTCGGATCGTCTTCTTCCATGGCCAGGAGAAACCGCACCAGATAGCGGAGCCCTGGCTCGAGACCCACTGGATCTAGGCAAACGATGGCCGTCGCGGACTATCTCAGCGTCACCCGCGCCTCGGTGAAGCGGGGCCTGGTTTCGGGCGTCTGGACGTCGTTCCCGATCGACACGCCGGCGTTCACCGACGACGGCCTGCTGATCGAGGCGGCGCGGACGAACTCGATCCGCAACAGCTCGATGCAGGGCGCCGCGGTCGGTGTCATCGGGTCGGGCGGTGCGCTGCCGACCAATTGGGGAATTGCGGGCGGAACGGGGCTGACTGTCGAGGTTGTCGAAATAGCAGTCAGAAAAGGCCTCGACGCGATCGCAATCAGGTTGTCGGGAACAACTGGCAGCACCTTCGCGCTCATTTCGTTCGAAACCGCCAGCGCAATTGCAGCGTCAGAAGGCCAGGTGCGAACGCACGCAACCTTCTATGAATTGGGGGGCGGCTCGCTTTCGAATATCTCGGCCGTCCGTCATGAACTTTCGCAGGCGGGCGGGGCGGGATCGACGCAAACCGTCTTTACCCCAGACACGACGCTGTCGCGGAGAATCGCCACCCGGACTATGCCGGCGTCCACGACGTTCGCGATTCCGCGCGTTGTCCTGGCTTACTCCTCTGGCGTCGAGATCGACGTGACGCTCTGGATTGCCGCGCCGCAGGAGGAGCTCGGAGCGAAGGCTTCGTCCCCGATCCGCACGACGGGAACGGCGGCAACCCGGGCGGCGGACGACATCACCCTGTCGGATCTCGCCTTCTTCAAGGACGGGCAGCCCGGCACGATCTTCGCCGAGTTCGTGGTGGGCGATCCGAGCGAGAATTTGACCGCGGTTTACTTCAACGATGGGACGACCAACAACCGTATCCAGGTGGGGATTTGGGGCGCAACGGGTCAGGGCTGGGGCTTCGTGGTGGACGGAGCACTCGGGCAGGCTTCCCTCCTGGCAGGGCCTGCGTTGGCGGCTGGCGATACCTGTCGAATCGCGTTGGCTTTCGCCGAAAACAACATGCGTGCCGCTGTGAACGGCACATTGTCGATACTGGACACATCCGCGGCGGTCCCCACCGGCATTGATCGGTGCCGGATCGGTGGTAGTAGCACGACGCTCAGCGTACTGAACGCCTCGTTGCGGAATATCGGATACCGGTCGCGGCGCCTTTCCGACGCCGAGCTGGTCGCATGGTCCGGGGCGTCGCTGGCGGCCGGCGTGGCGCTCGGAATCCTCACCATGGGCGACCTCGCCCTGAAGCTTGGTGACAGCTACCTCATGATGAGCGGCGTCTGATGGCGACGGTCGACATCAGCGATCCCGCCTATGCGACGCTGCTCGGGCAGAAGCTCGGGGCGCTGCCGTTCACGGCGGCCGGCGGAGCCATTCCCCGCTTGGGCGCGGAATGGCTGGCTCTGACGGAGGCCCACGCGGCCGCAATCGCGGCTGTCACGGAACTGGTCGAGGCCGGCGTCAAGCCGCTGGCCGGGTTCTCGCGCCGCGACCTGGTGCCGTCGCTGCACCTGGCATCGCTGGCAGGGACGGGCAGCCGCAAGATCGTCTATGTCGGCGAAAGCCAGATGAGCGGGACGGGGAGTTCCACCAACGGCGTCGACGCGAGCCAGATGTTCCAGCCGCAGTTGAGCGATGCCATCGACGAGGCAAATCCGGGTCGCGGCTTCGATCACATCAACCGCTCGATCGGCGGCGCGCTTTGGGATTCGTTCCTGAAGACGGGGACGCAGATTCTCGCGGCCGGCACGTTCGCGCTGCCGTCGTGGTTCGCCACTGCGGGCAACACATGGGCTTCCTATATCGAAGCCGACGAGCCAGACCTGCTGGTGATCGGCCTCGGTCTGTCGAACCCTGTCTACAGCCAGATCGACGACATCACGGCGGTGCTGACGGAGGTCAGCAGCTGGCCGAAGCCGTCGCCTGTCGTGTTCGTCACGCCGGCGCCGCCGATCACCAGCGCAAGCGCCTACGAATACTTCAAGGGGATGATCGCCTATCTCCGGACGCTGTGCCGGTCCAACGGCAACGGCTTCACGGCATGGCCCAACATCCCGCACATCGGCCTGATCGACGTCGGCCGCTGGTTCCACGCGCTGACGCGCGGCAAGGACCTGGCGCTCCAGAGCTACCTCGAGGTCTACGGACCGAATTCGGCCGGTCCCACCGGGATCGAGATGGCGGACGACGCACCGTATCTCCTGCCGTCCCCCGAAGACGGCGACTTCATGGAGGAACTGACCTTCGACGACGCCGGGAATGGCGCCCTGTACGCGCTCGGCGCGCGCGAGATCGTCGCGCTGATTGGCGGGTATGTTCAGGGCGAAGGCAATTACGTCCGGATCGAACTGAGCGATGACGGCGGCTGGACACCGGCCGCGCAGTCCAACACGAGCAGTGACAGGGTAACGGGCACCAAGGTGGTTCCCGCCGCGGGCGACGTGGTGCTCCGGATTGCCTGCCGGAACGAGAACGTGCGCGTCGACATCAACGGCGAGACGAAACTGAAGACCAAGAAGGCGCGGTACGCATCGAGTTTCGAGCCATACGTCAAGGTCGTCGGAACGACCTTCTCGTCCACCCCGACGATGAGCGTGGACCTGTTCTACCAGGGGGTCGCGCGCGACGTCAGCGCGGCGCTGCCGGGGGTGACCGAAGCGCAGTGGTATGGCGAAGACGCGGAAGACGGACCTACGGGAGGCAATGCATTCAGCCACCCGTCCTCCGTCGGCGTCGCGTGCATCGCTGGCCTGATCGACATGCTCGACCTGACGGCGCCGGTGATCCCCCGGGACATCCCGACGTCGGACCCTGGCGTCGCCGGACAGATCTGGGCGGACAGTGGCGTGCTGACCGTATCGGCGGGGGCCTGACATGATCGACTATCTGCTGACCTTCGACTCCGAGGCGGACGCCGTCGGAGCGCTTCCCGACTGGCTGGATGAAGACGGCAACTGGCTGCCGGACTGCATCCCGGATGTCCGAGCGTATAAGGTCCTGTCGCCGGCGACCGATGAGGACCCGGAGCAGCGCGAGGTCCTGGCCGGTTACCGGATCTCGATCTTCTGCCGCGAGGCGAATGCCGCATTGGCCGGGATGCCGGGGGCGATCGTGATCGACTGGGACGTGGCAAATCCGCTCGCCGTGCTCGGCGAGACGGTCGTTGAACCGGTGAGGGCCGTCTGATGATCCAGTGGCTCTATCTCGACTTCGTCAACGACATCGACCGAAGCGGGACTTCGCCGACGACCCCGTCGGGCCGAACGATCGTGGCAGATCCCGAAAACCGAACCGTCGTCAGCGATCCCGAACTGGCGGATCAGGAATAAAGCGATGCCGATTCCAGAGATCTGGGAATGGGCTCTGGACCCCCATGAGCTCAAAGAGTTCGTGCACAGCTACGCCTCAGTGCTGGCGTCAGAGGGCGACGACGTGATGAAGTCGCAGGAGTTCATCCTGCCGGCCGATGCAGAGGTGGCGGGACTGGAGATCGTCGATCAGTACGGCGATGCGGAGACCAGCGTTGGTGTGGTCGTGCTTCAGGTTAATGAGGCAGACCGGGAGAGCGAACTGTTCGATGGCGAAGGAACGCTGTTCCGGCTCCAGCACCGGATCGTGACCGAGTACCCGCGCATCCACAACCGATCGATCATGCTCAGGATCAAGCGGCTATGAGTCGGCACCCCATTCGCGTCGGTGACCGAGCGGGCTGGATCGTCGTTAAGGCGATGGGCAACTCCGCGCGCGCCTTGCACCATCCTGCAACCCACCAAGCGGTTTGCACCGGAATCGGAACAGTGCCTAAGGACCATGTTCTTGCGGTCGGCGATCGGTCGTTTCAGGTTCTGAAATCATGGGATGAGGCGAAACGCCGTCGCCCGGTGACCGAGGAGGATCGGCGGTTCTACAACAGCCAGGCGGGCAAATTTACCCACATGCACCTGGTCGAGATCACCGGCGCGGTGCCGGCGGCTGAATGATCTTCATCACGGGGTGCGCCCGGTCGGGGACTTCGTTGACGGCGAAGATCCTGCGAGCCCACGGCTGCTGGCTCGGCGAGCCCGCCGAAGTCAACGTGCTCTACGAGAACGTCGTCGTCCGTGACGGCATCCTCAAGCCCTATCTGCGATGGGTTGGAGCCGATCCGCTGGGGCAGGGCGTCTTGCCCGACACCGACCTTCTGCCCTTGAAGCCCGGCTTTCAGGAAGCGATTGCCGAGGTGTTCGCCGGAAAGCCCGAACCGCACGCCTACAAGGACGCCAAGATCGCGCTGGTCTGGCAGGCCTTCGCATTCGCATACCCGGAAGCGAAATGGGTTCTCGTTCGCCGGGTGGCGGAGAAGATCATCGACTCGTGCGTCCGAACGCCGTTCATGGCCGCGCATGGCAGCGACAGGCGAGCCTGGGCGCGATGGGTCTTCGAGCATGAACGTCGCTTCGATCGCATGAAGGCGACCGGCCTAGACCTGATTGAGACCTGGCCCGCCGATTACATCCGCGATCCAGAGGCCTTCCGGCCGGTGGCGGAACACTGCGGCCTCGAGTTCAAGTCCGCCTCGGTGGAGGCGGCGGTCGACAGGGGTGTCTGGCATGGGTAACGCCGACAACGTCGTCAGTCTCCGGCCCTCGGCAAATGACAACCGGGCCAGAAGCTACTCCGACGTCGCGCACAGCTACGAGATCGGACTGCACTGCGACGCTGAGGGAAGGCTCCTGTTCGCCACCTATCCGAAGGCCGACACGGCGGCTGCGGTACGGGGCATGGCGACGGATCTCGAAAGTGCCGCGCGCATGCTTCGGGACCAGGCGGCTCATCTCGATCCGGATCCGGAGCAGGACATCACCGTGGAGATCGTCATCACGCGGTCAGGTACAGTTGGCGTTGCCTACGACGCCGACGGTTTCGAAACTGCCGATCGGATGACCTGGCTCAAGGACCGGCTCCGCGAGGCTTTCCGAAAGATCACCGCGCCCTAATGCCCCGGCTCCTGGTGCTCGGTGGCGCGAACACGGTGTTCCGCGATGCCGCCGCGGCGATGCAGCTCTGCGACTTCGACGCGGTGATGGCCGTCAACGACATGATCGGGGTGTGGCCCGATCTGATTGACTATGCGGTGACGCTCCATCCCGAGCATCTGCACCGGTGGATGGTTGCCCGCGAGCGGATGCAGTCGGCCCTGCCGCAAGTCTGGGCGCACTCCACCCAGGGGCCGAACGGGCGGGTCGGTAGACGACCGGACCGCGTCACAAGCGATTGGGCCGGTTCGTCCGGGTTGTTCGCCGTAAAGGTCGGGATACTCGAGGGCTTCGAGCGCATCGTACTTGCCGGCGTCCCAATGCTGCCGGCGGCGGGGCACTTCTTCGACCACAATCCGTGGTCGGCTGCGAGCCACTTTCAGGCCGCCTGGATCGAACGGGCGCCGGAAATCTCTGCACACACACGCTCCATGTCCGGCTGGACGGCCGGCCTGCTAGGCCAGCCGGACCGCGCCTGGCTCAACTCGCCCGAACCGGGCCAACTGAGAGGTAACCAATGAAACTCAAGGCAATCGTCGAGAACCTCGACGACGTCCCGGCCGAGTATCAGGACTTGTACGAGGAGAAAGACGGCAAGTTCGTCCTCAAACTCGAAAACGACATCCGCGAGCATCCGTCGGTCGCGGCTCTGCAGAACGCGTTCGAGCGCCAGAAAACCGAGAACCGGGATCTCAAGGCGAAGATCGCCGACCTGGAGCGGAAGGTCGAAGGGCTGCCGGACGATTTCGATCCGCAGGAGTACGACCAACTCAAGCAGCGCATCGAGGAGCTCGAAGCGGACGACAACGACGGCAAGGACAAGGACAGGGACAAGGAGGAGGCCGTCAACCGCGTTCGCGAGAAGTACGAGCAGAAGCTCGAACGCGCGAAACGCGACAGGGAGGAGTCCGACCGGCAGAAGGACGAGGAGAACGCCGCGCTGCGCGAGCAGCTTCGGAATTCGACGATCAGCACCAGTCTCAACGAGGCGATGGAGCAGGCGAACATCGACCCGAAGTTCCGCAAGGCAGTGCGTGCGATCCTGCGCGACCAGGTGAAGGTGATCGACAAGGATGGAGACCCCTTCGCGGTCGTCGAAACCGACCTCGATCCGGAGCAGCCCCTCGCCGCGTATGTGGCCGAGTGGGGGGATTCGGATGAAGGCAAGATCTACGTCGGGAAGCCCGTCGGCGGCGGTGCCAATGGCAACGACCGCCGGGGCGGCGGCAGCGCCAAGAACCCCTGGAAAGACGACCAGTGGAACCTCACTGAGCAGGGCCGGATCATCAAGGAAGACCGGCAGAAAGCCGACCGTCTCGCCCGCGAGGCGGGTAAGGAACTGGTCCCCACCCGCTAGAACGTTTTGCGCTCAACGAGCGTCTCAGCCCAGCCGGGCCAATGGCCGGCTGTTTTCGTCAAACAGCTAGTCACTTGGAGAGACAGCTATGGTTGATACCCCCACCAAGGTCTCGGATATCATCGTTCCCGAGATCTACCTCCCTGCGATGCAGGAAGCCACCACCCGCTCGAACGCGTTCTTCCAGTCCGGCGTGGTGCAGACGGTCGATGACCTGACCTTCCCGGACCAGGGCGGCAAGCTGGTCGAGATGCCCTTCTTCAAGGCGCTCGGCGAGCGCGCTCAGCTCCTGGACGACACCCAGGATCTCGAGATCAAGAAGATCGAGATGGGCCAGGACACCGCAGTGCTGCACGCTCGGGCGCTCGTCTACGGCGCTTCGGATCTGTCGTCCGCGCTCAACAGCAGGGACCCCATGCTCGCAATCGCCAACGGCGTCGGCGAGAACTGGTCCTACGAGTTCAACATGGTGCTGATCTCGACGATCAAGGGCGCCATGAACGCGCTGGCCGCGGAATCCCCGGCCGCCAACACCCTCGACATCTCCGGACTCTCCGGAGCGGCAGCCTACATCGACGGCGAGGCGTTCATCGACGCCGGCCAGACGATGGGGGACGCCAAGTCGAGGATCGTGGCTTGCGCCATGCACTCCGCCACCGAGGCCTACCTGCAGAAGAACGACCTCATCGCCGAAGTCCGCGACAGCGACGGGGTGTGGCTCTACAACACCTTCCAGCAGAAGCGGGTCATCGTCGACGACGCTCTGGCCCCGTCGAATGGTATCTACGAGACCTACCTGTTCGGTCCCGGCGCCATCGGTTACGACGACGGCGCACCGAAGGTCCCCTTCGAGGAAGGTCGCGACCCGCTGATCGGTGGCGGTCAGGACTACATCGTCAGCCGCCGCCATTTCGTTCTGCATCCGCGCGGCATTCGCTGGACGCCTCAGTCCGGCGACCCGGCGAAGCTCACCCCGACCGACGCCGAGCTGGAGATCGCGGGCAACTGGACCCGGGCCTACCAGACGAAGAACATCCGCATCGTGCGGATGCGCCACAAGCTCGGCTGATAGCCGATCTCTCGGCGGGGCGGCGGTCGCCGCCCCGCATTCTCCCTACCAAAGCCAGTTCCACCAACGGAGGTCTACATGGCTCGCATCACTCAGGAGCAGGTTGCGGCGCGTGATCGCGTTTCGGCGACCCGCAAGCGCTACTATGACCTGCTCGCGCAGGGTTGTCCGGCCGACCGTGCGGCGGAGATCGCCAACGGTCGTGTCGAGGGCGAGGTCCAGCAGAGCGAGCCGTCGGGTGGAAGTGGCACGCCGCAGTCCGACAGCACAGCGGCAGGCGGTGCCGGAACTGGACACGGCGGGTCGGGAAAGCCGGACGCCGGGGGCGAAGGCAATGCCAAGACCGTACCGCCCGAGACGGACCCCAACGCGGTCGATCCGGGCGCCGGCGGCGCAGATCCCGAAGCCGAGAAGCTGGCAGAGCGCGCCAAGATCGAGATCCCCTCCGATTGGGCAACGCTCCCGTGGCCGAAGCGCCTCAAGCTCGCCGCCAGCGTGAGTGCCGCCGCCATCCACAACGCCGACGACGTCGAGAAGGCGATCAAGGCGGAGCTCGCTCGCCGTGAGGCCTCGGCAACGACCGACGGCGCGAATTGAGCGGATACCACGCCCTGCCGGCCCGGAACGGCTGGAAGGTCCATCGGGCCGGCAACTCGCGGGCGACCGTGACCGGGCTGACTGAGGCCGAGGCCTGGCGAGAGGCCCGGCGTCGAGCCCGCGGGCGGCGAGTGCCCGCGTATCTCCACGGCCGCGACGGTCGGATCGCGACCCGAAACGACTATCGCGACCATCCGCGTTCCGATGGGTAAGGGAAGACAGTCATGGCGCTCACGGTCGAGGATGGCACCGGTCTCGCGGGCGCCGAAAGCTATGTCAGCGCATCCGACGCCGACACCTATCACTCGGCCCGAGGCAATTCGGCCTGGATCGGCTCGGAAGACGAGAAGGAGGAGGCGCTCCGAAAGGCAGCCGAATACCTCGACGGACGCTATCGGGGCCGGTGGAAGGGCGTCCGAGGCTCGAAGGCGCAGGCCTTGGCCTGGCCGCGCGCCCGGGTCGTCGACGAAGACGGATACTCCGTCAGCTCCACTACGGTGCCCAACGCCGTCGTTGCCGCGACGTGCGAAGCTGCTCTGCTGATCCTCTCCGGCACAGACCTGTCGCCGACCCTTACCCGCGAAAACTTCGCGACGCAGGAGGAGGTCAAGGTTGGGCCCATCGAGGAGAGCCGCAGCTACTCCAGCGGGGCGCCGACGAAGCCGGTGGTTACCAGGATCGAACAGAAGCTGTCCGGGCTTCTCACGTCCGGCACCGGAGGCGGCGCTATCTTCCTGCAGCGCGCCTGACTGATTCATGTGAATCAAAGGAAACGCGATGGCCTTCGACTATGCCTCGGTGCGGGCTACGGCGGACCGACTCATCACCCGGTTCGGCGCCCCGCTCTCCCTGCGGCGCTATGTGACATCGGGCGAGTCCGACAATCCCGTCCGGACGCCCGAGATCCAGACCATCACGGCGGCCGTCTTCGACTATCGATCGCAGGACATCGACGGCACGGTGATCCTTGCCGGCGACATGTGGGCGCTCGTCAAGGCGGGCGGGCTGGCGTGGGCGCCGGCGAAGGGGCAGCAGGTCGATCGTGCCGGTGAGACCTGGCGCGTCGAGAGTGCCGAGACGATCAGTCCGGCCGGCACCAACGTCGTCTGGATCCTGCGGCTCAGGAAGTAGGATGGCCGACATCTCCACCATCCACGGCGGCACCGTCCCCGGTGAGCCGGATGCCGACGTCATCGAAGATCTGGAGCGCCTGTTGGCGCAGGCCCGCCGGGGAAGCCTCACCGGTTTTGCCTATGCGGCGATCCACCTCGACGGAACAAAGGCGACAGGCTGGTCGGGGGTGGCTGGAACGCGCGATCCGCTTGCTGCCGGCATCTCGATCCTGCAGGCGCGCTACACCCGGGCGCTGATAGAGGGTGCATGATGGCCGGTTCCTTTTCCCTCGACGTCTCCCGCTGGGTCGACGGGACCGAAGCAAGGATGGACCTCGTCGTCCGCAAGATCTGCCTCGACCTGTTCACGCGCGTCATCCTTCGCAGCCCGGTCGACACCGGCCGGTTCCGCGGAAACTGGCAGATCTCCATCGGTGATGTACCCGACGGCGTCCTGGATCTCACCGATCCATCCGGCAGCGCGACGATCTCGCGGACGACGGCAGAGGCTATCGGTGTTCGCGCCGGCGAGGAAGTGTTCTTCGTGAACAACCTGCCTTACGGCCCGGCCCTGGAGCGAGGTCACTCGCGGCAGGCGCCGGCGGGTATGGTCGGCGTCACGCTCGTCGAGTTTCAGCAGGTCGTCGAGAAGGCGGCAAACGAGGCCCAGCGCGAGCGGCGGTAATGGCGACCTACGACGAGACGAAGGTGCTGAGGGCGCTTGTCGCCTGGCTCAAGACCGTTTCGTTCTCGCCAGCGCTGCCGATCGCGTGGCCGAACGTCGACTTCGATCCGCCGAGCGAAGCAACTTGGTTGCGCGCCACCTGGCTGCCGGCCGAGACCGCGCCGGCGACGCTGGGGGAAGGGGGAGAGAACCGGCACAGCGGCCTCTTTCAGGTCGATGTCTTCGTTCCTCTCGAAATCGGACACATCGTGCCGACGGAATACGCCGGCGCGATCGCCCGCGCGTTCAAGCGCGGATCGGACTTCACCTCTGACGGAGTGACCGTGCGCGTCGTCACCCCGCCATCCGTGCTCACCGGTTACAAGCAGCCCCCTTGGTACGGGGTGCCGGTGCGCATCCGCTACTTCGCGGACATTCCAAACCCGTCCTAGGAGACCCGTCATGACCAACGCCACCGGAGCCCGGCATGGGCTCTCCTATGTCGCCGAGTCCGTGTTCGGCACGACGCCCGGCCCGTCGCCCGCGCCCTCGATGCTGCGCTTCCGCTACACGGGCACGACGCTGAACGCGGCCAAGGACAGCTTCGTGTCCCAGGAGGTCCGCGAGGATCGGCAGATCGTCGATGCCCGCCACGGCGCAAAGCGACCGGCCGGGAATATGGCCTTCGAGCTCAGCTACGGCGCCTTCGATGACTGGCTCGAGGGCGCGCTGTTCGGCGCATGGTCGACGAACGTTCTCAAGGTCGGGACCACGCCGAAATCGTTCTCCGTCGAGCGCCGTTTCACCGACATCAACAAGTACCTCGTCTTCGCCGGTGTGATGGTGAACACTTTTAGCCTGCAGGCCCGGCCCAACGGCATGATCACCGGGTCGTTCGACGTGCTCGCCGCGGACGTGGCGAAGGGGCTGGCATCGCTCGGCACGCCTTCCGACGTCGCGACCAACGCGCCGTTCGACGCGATCTCCGGCGCGATCAGCGAGGGCGGCTCGCCGAGCGCGATCGTCACCGGCGTCGACCTCAACCTGAACAACAACCTGGCGCCGGACTTCGTCATCGGCTCGGCCACGGCGCCGACGATCGACGCCGGTCGATCCAACCTCACCGGCAACGTGACGGCGCGGTTCCCGAACTTCGATCTCCTCGACAAGTTCCTGGACGAGACGGAGTCGGAACTTTCCTTCGCGCTGCAGGACCCTGCGGGCAACCAGCTCCAGTTCGACATTCCCCGCATCAAGTACACGGGCGGCGAAATTCCCCACGACACCGAGCAGTCGCTGACCCTGACCCTGCCGTGGCAGGGGCTGAGGGACGAGTCGGAATCCACCAACTTCAAGATCACGAGGACCCCTGCCTGATGACGCAGAAGACCAAGAAGCCGGCTGCGCCAGTGGAGGCGCCGCCGAAAGCGCCGCCGAAAGCGCCGCCCGACCTCTCAACGTTCGACATACTCGCGTCCAACCAGGAGGCGGGCGAGGAGATCGAGATCCGGCACCCGGCCACGGGCAACAAGCTCGACGTCCACATCCGGATGGCCGGTCCGGACTCCGAGTTGCAGAAGCAGGCTCGTCGCTGGGTCGTCGACAGCCGGTCGGACCGCGGCCTCAACCGGCCGATGACGGACAAGGAACTTGACGAGGAGAGCGCGGAGATGCTCGCCAGGATGACCGTCACCTGGCGCAACGTCGTGATCGACGGGCAGAAGATCGGCTTCTCTACCGAGGCGGCGAAGAGCCTCTACCTGCGCTTTCCCTTCATCCGGGAGCAGGTCGATCACTTCGCCGGGCGGCGCGCAAATTTCATGAAGGCCTGATCCGGATACTTTGCGCCGCCTTGGAGGCGCGGATCAGGCTCGACCGACCCCGTGATGACGGAACCACGCTGCGCGATCACCTGGTCTCCTACTGGCGGCAGACGGGCGACAAGCCGGGCGAGCTTCTGGAGCCCGACATTCCGCCGGCGGGGCAGCACATCTGGGTCTGGTTCTGGGAGTTGCTCGGGGTCAAGGGGCCGGGGCCGCTGTCGCTCGGTGATGTCAAGACCTGGTCGGACCTGATGCAGCGGGACATTCAGCCTTGGGAGGTTGTTTGCCTGTTTCGGATGGATGCCGAGCGGATGAAGCAGTGGCAAGTCAACGACGGGGAATGAACTCCCCGATCGTCAGGATGTCGTTTGCCTCCTCGATGACGTCCTCCGGCATCTCGTAGCCCAACCGATCGAGACGGACGAGCCGCAGATCGTCGAGGGCCGCGAAGTAGCAGTCCATCGTCTTGCCAGATCGGCCGATGCCGATGTCGTCGGTACTGTACTTCAGCGTCACGCGCGGCTTTCCGACTTCAGTGAAGTCGATCACGTCGACGCGCTCGCAAGTTGCCGGTTGCTCGGCGAGCTTGCCGGCGAGGTACTCGCAGGCCGCCGCCTGCGGCGTCAGATCGTTTGCCTTTCCTTCCCCCGAAATCGCCAAGACGGCTATCAGGAGCACGACCGGTATGACAACCGATCTGGCGCGGCTCGGCATTGTCGTCGACTCCCGTTCGGTTCGCACTGCGTCCGGCGATTTGAGGTCGTTCGAACGTACCGCTGTCGGTGCGGAAACCGCAACTGGCCGCATGCAGCGCCAGTTCGGCGCCACGACCTTGGCGCTGCGGGCGATGGCGGCCGCCGCCGGCGCGGCGACCGGCATCCTGATCGGGGATCTCGCGACCCGAGGGCTGCGGGAGTTCGCCGCGTTCGAACAGGGGATGAAGAACGTCGGCGCCGTCTCGGGCGCGACGGCCGAGGAACTGCGAAGGCTCGACAATGCGGCTCTGAGCGCTGCCGCCTCGACCCGTTTCGATCCGGGCCAGACGACCGAGGCGCTGTACGCCCTTGCCTCGTCCGGGCAGGCGGCCAACGAGCAGATCGCCACGCTGCCGAACGTCCTGAACCTCGCGGAGGCGGGGCAGGCCGACCTTGCGCAGAGCACGGAACTGCTGACGTCGACGCTCAATCAGTTCGGGCTGTCGGCCGGCGAGTCGACGCGCGTTGCCGACGTCTTCGTCGCGTCGATCGGTGCATCGGCACTGAACGTGAACAGGCTCCAGGTCGCCTTCCGAAACGTGGGGCCGACCGCTGCCGCGCTCAACCAGACGCTCGAAGGTACGACCGCAGCCGTCGGCCTGTTGACCTCCGCGTTCGGCAACGGCGAGCGGGCCGGCACGGGGCTTCGGGCGCTGTTCAACGAATTGCCGCAGCGGGCTTCCGACCTCGGCGTCTCGATCTACAACGCCAGCGGTCAGTTGCAGCCGCTCGTCGACATCATCGAGCAGATGGAGGAGCGCGGCATCGACGGCGCCGCGGCCGTCCGTCTGTTCGGCGCCGAGGCCGGACCGGCGCTTGCGGCGCTCCTCAAGCAAGGCTCTGGCGCGTTGCGCCAGATGGAAGGCGACATCCAGTCGACTGGACAGGCCGCGCAGACCGCCAGCAAGCAACTCGATACCCTTCAAGGCGACCTGGACGGGCTGAGCAGCGCCGTCCAGGCGGCGCTCGTGGGGATCGGCCGCGCGGAAAGCGGGGTCGCCCGGATTGGCATCCAGACCGCCACCAACCTGGTCCGCTATTGGGCCGGCTACGGCGATACCCTCGGCGAAGCCGAGCAGGCGACGGCGCTTCTGGCCAATTCGATCACGACGCTCGCTTCGGTCGGCGGGCTCGCGCTTCTCGGCCGATCGCTCGCCACCGTCTCGAGGGCCACCGCTACCTACGTTGCCGGCGTCGTCTCGGCGGCCAAGGGCGCCCGCGAGGCGGCGATTGCCGAGCAGGCAGCGGCTGCCAGCCGTCTGCGCCATGCCGAGGCTGCCTTCGCCGCCGCGCGCGCGAACGCCGCGCTGGGCGCGAGCTATGCGGCGGTGAGCCGCGAACTGCTCGCAGCACGTACCGCCATGACGGCGGCCGATGCCGCGCTCGCCCGCACGACGGCGACCGCGACCGCTGCGACCGTTGCTACCCGGGCGCTCGGTGGCGCGATGGCGCTCCTCGGTGGGCCGGTCGGGATCGCCCTGATCGCCGCCTACGGGATCTACACGCTCGCCACGCGGCAGACGCAGGCGCAGGAAGCGGCCCAGGCCCACGCAACGGCCATGGCGACGCTCCAGCAGCGCATCTCCGCCGTCACTGGCGCATCGGCCGAAGCACGCGCCGAACTGGAGCGCTCGATCCGCGTCGACATCGCCAAGGCGAAGATCGCGCTTGAGGTCGCCGAGGCCGAGCGGGAGAAGGCGCGGGCGATCGTAGAAGGCCAGATCCGCGGCCGCGTTCGGGACCCCGAGGTCGCCCAGGGCATCATCGACAAGCAGTTGGGGACTTCGCTCTCCCTGTTCAGCGAGAATGTCGATCTGCAGCGCCAGCGGATTGCCGATCTGGAGGCCTCGCTCGGACTACTCGGCAGCGCGGCTGCTTCAGTGGCTCCGATCGTCGTCACGCCTTTCGAGGTGATGGACGAAGCGGCGACCAAAGCGAAGGCTGCAGTCGACGACGTTATCGCTTCGCTGCAATTCGAACTCGACCAGCTTGGCCGTACATCTCGCGAGCAGGAGATCTACAACGCCCTCAAGGAGGCCGGGGTAGAGAGGAACACTGCTTACGGTCAGTCCATCTCCGATCTGGCCGGACGGCTCTATGACCAGCGCGAAGCCGCCAGCGCTGCTGCGGCGGCACAGCAGGGCCTCGAGTCGGCCGTCGAGAACCTTGGAAGCGCCGGCATCGACGCGCTGGCGGGGTTGCTCGACAGAACGACGACATGGGAGGCGGCGGCGACGCGCCTGATCCCTATCGTTGTCGAACTGATCAAGCAGTTCATCCTGCTCCAGAGCGCGAGCGGTGTACTCAGCGCTGCCACCGGCACCCCGTTGAACATCACCCCGGGACCCGGCTTCGCGACGAAGATCGCACATCAAGGCGCCATCGTCGGGCAGTCGGCGACGCCGTCGAAGATCGTCCATCCTGCGGTCTTCGCGAATGCACCCAGGATGCACGGCGGCGGCATCGCCGGCGACGAGGTCCCGGTGATCGCCAAGAAAGGCGAGGTGATCGGTTGGCCCGCGCAGATGGCGGCTGCGTTCGGCGGGCAGAAAGGGACGATGGTCGTCATCAACGAGGCCCCGGGCGGTGACAAGGCGGAGGTCAGCGAGGGTGACGACGGATCCGTCATCATCAACATGAGGCGCATGGTCGACGACACGGTCGCGGAGTCGATCCACAACAGGGGCGCGGCGGGGCGGGCGCTTGAAAGCACCTATCCCGGGGGCAGCCGGGTTCGCGGTATTCGCCGCCGGAGGTCCGCATGACGGAAACCTGGCCGAACGGTCTTTCGTATAGGCCGGTTTCGGGTTCGATGACGCGCGCGAAGCCGTTCCGAACCCCGAACCGGACGGACATGGAAGCCGGCAACGTCCGAGGTCGGCGCAGCGCGACCAAGCGCATTTCGACGATCAAGTTCGACCTGAAGCTGTCGAATGCGGAGTTCCTGGTTTTCGACGCCTTCGTATGGCGAACGCTCGTCGACGGCACCCTGCCGTTCACCATGCCCATCTGGACCGGAGCTGCCTACGCGACGCGAACCTGCAAGTTCGCCGAGGATCCGCAGGACAACCCGCGTGACGGATTCGATCACATCGTCTCGCTGACCCTCGACGTTGAGGATTATTGAACCGTGCCGCAGTTCACCGACGAGGATCTGCGGGAGATTTACGCCTCGGCGCCAGTCGACGAATACGAACTGATCACGCTGGAACTCATCCACGCGACATTCGAGGCGCCGGGCGGAGGCCCCGATTCGATCAGGATCGCCCTCGACGACCAGGATTGGGACCTCCCCATCGAGGACAATGCTCCGCTGTTCGGGGGGCAGACGAAGACCTTTGAGGCGCTGGCGCTCGACGTGACGATGCCCGCGCAGGAGGAGGGCTCGCTCGGCGAGATGGAAATTGCAATCGACAACGTGCCCCAGCAGTACATGAACCGACTTCGGAGAGCGGTGACCGTGCGGAGCCCCGCCAGCGTCATCTGCCGCAAGTATATCCTGCATCACGATACCGACACCGGAGACTACACCCTGGCGAGCACCGACGGCCCCGTCGAGAAAATTGACCAGCTTTCCATCAAGAGGGTTCGCGGCACGACTCTCCGGCTCACTTCCACGGCGCGCTTCGTCGACATCCTGAACACTTCAGTCCCCCGGCGCATCTTCACGCGGGACGGTTTTCCGGGGCTGTTCTGATGCGCGACCGCCCGGATCGCGCTGCCTTCATCAAGTCGGTGGTAGGAAAGCCGTACAGGCTGGGGGGGCAGGGACCAGACGAGTTCGACTGCTACGGGCTGACCCGGTACGTGCAGCGGAACTTGTTCGGCCGAGATATGCCGTTGTTCCAGGCGCCCGAGCACATCGGCCTGCAGGCGATCGCCGGGTTCCTGCAGGTTCACCCAGAGCGGCGCAATTGGCGCCCCGTCTCCAAGCCGGTCGATGGCGCGATCGTCTCCATGTTCAAGCAGAACATCGGCCATCACGTGGGGACTTGGTTGCGCGAGGACGGGGGCGTGATCCTGCATACGGTCGGCGGCGGGGAGGCGGGCGACAAGCCAGACACTTCGATGGGCGTCGTTGTCGACAACGTGTTCCGCATGAAAGTGCCGCCCAAGTGCTGGACGGCCTTCAAATACTACATCCCGAGAGACTGAACATATGTGCCGCGCCGTGGTGATCGACCGCTTCTACGAGGAAGCGGAGCGGGAGATCGTGCTCGATCGCCCGGGCATGACGGTCCATGAGGCGCTGGCGCAGGTCGCGCGCGACTATCCTCAGTTCTTCACGGAGCAGGATCCCGAAAAGCCGCTGCCGGTCTTCCCGCAGGGCAAGCGGTTCCGGGTGCCGACCGCCGTCATCGGCTGCATGGATGACGGCGACATCGGCTACGTTCGGCAGTCGACCTGGCACACGCGCACGGTGGGCGAGGGCGAAACGCTGGCCCTCGTGGCGATGCCGCGCGGCGGCGGCAGCAAGTCGCAGGCCGGCAAGCAGGTCATCAGCGTGGTGGCCCTGCTCGCGCTCACGATCGCCGCCCCGTATCTCATCGCGGGGCTCGGCTTCAGCGCCTTGGGCACGACGGCCGCGACCCTCACCTTTGCCGGCCGCCTCGCAGCATCTGCCCTGACCGTCGGCGGCGGGGCGCTGCTGAGCCTCCTCGCCCCGAAGCCGGAAACCCCGCCGACCGAAGACTTCCAGGTCTATACGGCCGCCGCGGCGAACAATCGCATCTCGCCGCTCGGCGTCATCCCCGTCTGGTATGGCCGAAACCGGCTGCCCCCGCCCTTCGCGACGAGGTCCTACGCAGAGTTCGAGGGCAACGACCAGCTCCTCTACCAAGTGTTGCTGACGACGTGCGGCAAGCTGGAACGCGAGAAGATCGAGTTCGGCGACACCGAAGTCTGGAATGCCGACGACGGCTACACCGGCAACATCGACGGGATCGAGTTCGAGTTCATCGAACCGGGCGGCCAGATCACGCTGTTCCCGGCCGGCGTCGTGACTGCGTCGGAGATCGGTTCGGGACTGGATGTCCAGGACCCGCCCGACGAGCTCGGGCCGTTCGTGGTCAATGCAGCGGGCGAAGACAACCGCATCGACAAGATCGCCGTCGACCTGTTGTTCCCGGAGGGTTTGTACTTCGAGGGTGACGACGGCTCGATCACGCAGTTCGGCGCAGCCATCAAGGCGGAATACCGTGAGATCGACGATGACGGGGATCCAGTTGGATCTTGGAAAGTCCTGATCGGCGATGAAACGATCAACGGCATAAATGGTGGGAAGGTCTATCAGAACGCCACCAAGGAACCGCAGCGTGTCACGGAGAAGGTGGCGGTCCCCAAGGGACGCTACGAGGTCAAGCTCTACGCCACCTTTCCCTTCCAGCCTCCGGGCGAGAATGGCCACAACAAGACGATATGGTCGGGCCTGAAGGGCTATCTCGCCGACTTCACCACGCCGGACGGCGTAAGCCTGATCGCGGTGAAGATCCGCGCCAACGAGGATTTCAGCCAGCTTTCGGCCAACGAGATCTTCGTGACCGGCACGCGGATGCTGCCGATCTACGACCCGGAGACGCAGACCTGGTCGGAACCGACGGCGACACGTTCGATCGCGTGGGCGGCTGCCGACCTGTTGCGCAATACAGACTATGGCGCGGGACTCGCCGACACCGTCTTCGATCTCGACTGGCTTGCCGCCTATGCCCCGTTCTGGGAAGGCCGGGGGGACACCTTCAACGGTGTCTTCGATCGCGCCTGGATCCTCGGCGACGCGGTGAATGCGATCCTCGACACCGGGAATGCCCAAACCGTTCGGCTGGGTGGCAAGCTCGGCTTCGTGCGAGACGAGGCTCGAGACCTGCGTAGGGCCACGTTCACGCCGCGGAACATCGTCAAGGGCACATTCTGGCACGAATTCATCTTCGCCGACGATGAGAGCCCGGACTGCCTCTGGGTCCAGTTCATCAATGAAGCCACCTGGCAACCCGACGAGGTGAAGGCGGCAATCGCGTCCTACGGCTCGCAAGCGCCTGTGGACCAGAACGCCTTCGGGATCACCGACCGCGACCATGCCTGGCGCTGGGGAATCCGCAAGGCGGCCGAGAACGCCTATAGGCGCGAGGTGATCGGCTTCATGACGGAGGCCGAGGGACTAGACCTCGCTCGCCTCGATCCTGTCAACGTGGCGCACCCCTTGATGGGCGTCGCCGGTGCGGCGCTTGTCGAGGAGGATGAGGGGGTTCTTCTGCTCGATAGCGATGTCGTGCAGTCGCCAACCCCACAATACTTCACGCAGAACCTGATCGACTGGACATCTTCCAACGCCGGCAGCGCCGGGACGGTTGGCACCCTCTCGGGCGCGGTCGTAGACGACCCGGAACTGGGTGGCCTTGCGCTCCTCAAGTCGGGCACGGGTACCAATGCAATCCGGCTCAAGAACCTGATCGACGCGCCGCAGGATGGCGAAATTGTCGAGTTGCAGGTCCGCTGGCGCGTCTCCGGGTCGGGGGAGGGGCGCATCCGGGCGCGCTGTATCTCGCTCGACGGCAACTACGGGCAGATCGGTTCGACTGCGGGAGACTATACTGACCTGCACGACTCGAGCGACGGCGTCATCACCTCGAAATTCTATTTCGCGGCCGCTGCGGACACGGGTATCTCGGCGTGGGAGTCCGCCGCCAAAGCGCTGCGGTTCGGCATCAACGTGAATGCCGGAGCCGGTGGCGCACAGGTGCGCGTGCAGCAGGTCCGAACCCGCATTGTCTGGGGCCTTGAGGACTCGGTCTACCTTCGCTCGAAGACCGGCCAGGAGTGGGGGCCGTGCCTGGTCGCCGCCATCCCCGACGATTTCACCATCGAACTCGATGCAGCCGATTTCTCGGCGACTGAGGGAGTTCACGGTGCTCTTGGAGACCAACTCCCCGACGATCGGGAAGAGCCTGCTCATCTGATTCTGCTTCAGGACGGGGCACCGCCGTTCGATGGCCTCGTCATCGCTGCTCGTCCCGCGGGCAAGAACCGGGTCGAGGTCCTGGCCGTGCGCGACGCGCCGGAGGTCTATACCGCAGACGGCACGGAGACGATCCCGCCCTACCTGCCGAAGCCGAGGCCGCCCAAGGTGCCGGATCGGCCGGTCGTGCTGGGACTGACCGCGCATCTCGAACGCACCGATTTCAGCATCATGCTGCATGCCGGCTGGCAGCCCGCGCCGGGAGCGAAGCGCTATGTGGCGCATGTCTCGTTCGATGGCGAGGTGACCTGGGAGCGGGTCTATAGCGGCGACGACAACCGCTTCTCGACCGTCGTCAAGGCGCAGGCGCTGAAGCTGCGCGTCCGGGCGATCGGCAAGTTCCGCGGTCCACCGGCATACTTCACGATCGGACCGGAGAACGTGCCGCCGGTCGAGCCGCCGCCGGGCTCGATCGACATCGAGCATCTCGACGCCGATCTTCGGAAACTGCAACTGCAGCTCAAGGCGGACGCGCAGGCGTTCCTGGCCGACAAGATCCAGCAGCTGAGCGAGGTGCAGGACCGGATCGCGGCGGCCGTCGCCGAGGCGCTGGCGCTGACCAAGAACTCGGAAGCGAAGGTCCTCGGCTACCTCGACAAGTCGAACAAGAGCGCCCGCGCCAGCGTCAGCACGCTGCAGGTCGTCATCGCCGAGGCGAACCTGGCGCTGGCTGCCCAGATCACGCAGGTCGACGCGTCGCTCACCGACCTGGAAGGCCTCGTCGATGCAAATACCAGCGGGCTCGCGGCGCTGATCGGCCGGGTCGAGATCACCGAACACGACATCGACGCGATCTTCACGGCGCTTGTCAGCATCGGCGCGGAGATCGAGGACCTGGAGACGGGGACATCGGCGCTGGCCGATGCCGTCGACCTTATCGAGGCGCGGGTCAGCCAGAACGAGGACGCGCTCGAGATCTCCGCCATGATGGCGAGGATCCTCAACGCGACGCTGTCGCAGTTCATCCCGAACGCTGCATGGACCGAGTATGCGGTCCTGAGCGCCAACGCGACCGGCTTCAACGGCGCCACCCTTTCGACCGCGGCGGCCGGCCGCAACCTGCGCATCCAGGGCAACGGATCATCTGGAAATCCCGGCGTCCGGTGGACACTTCCCGTCGCCGACCGGTTCTCCGGCAACACGAACAAGGCGGTCCGGGTCGTCGGCCAGTTCCGGACGAAGGGGGACCAGCCGTTCCTCGGGCGGCTGCGCTATTCGGTCGACGGCGGCCACGGCTATTCGTCGAGCTTTCAGCAGTTCGCTCCCAACCCGGTCGATCCGGGCGGCAGCGGGGTGGCGCTGAACACCTACATCACCTTCACCTTCGACATGTCGGGCATCGCCGACTGGACCAGCAGCACGATCACAGGGCTGGAATTCGTTCCGTCATCCGATGTCAGCGCCGATTTCGAGCTGGTGTCGATCGCCTGGGGCAACGAGACGCCGGCGCTGACCGCAACCTGGTTCGAGATCAACTCGGCCGAGATCGTCCAGACCAAGGACAATCTCGCGCTGACGGCCTCGTCGGTCGAGGGCATTCAACTGGCGCTGCCGGGCATCGAGCACGACGCGAGCGCGGCGCTGTCGATCGTGTCGGCGCTCGAAGGCACCGTCTATGCCAACCAGCACGAGATCGGCGTGCTTGGCTCGGCGGTTACGGCGATCCAGGGGCAGATCACCGGGCTCGATCACGACACGGCGGCCCTGTTCACGCTCTACACCGCGCTGGACGGCAGCGTCGTACACACCGACAACGAGACCGAGGTCAACGCCTTCCTCGACCAGCTGCTGAACGCGGAAATCACGCAGTTCCTCTCGAAGGGAGGGTTCGAAGGCTACAACCAGGTCCGTGAATTCGCGACCGGCATCAACGGAGCCACCCTGTCGGCCGGCACCAATGACAACCTGCGCATGCAGGGCAATGGCTCGTCGGCGAACCCTGGCATCCGGTGGACGCTGGATGGAGACCATGAGTTCAACGGCGGCCAGAACCGCGCCGTGCGCATCGTCGGCCAATTCCGCAGCCCGGGCGACCAGCCCTTCGTCGGGCGGCTGTTCTACTCGACGGGGGGCGGGGGCGGGCACGGCTTCGAAGCGGGCCATTATGTGGATGCTCCCAACCCGGTCGATCCCGGCGGGACCGACATCGAAACCGGCAAGTACATCGTGCTGGAGTTCGACTGCTCGGGCATCGCCGACTGGACCAGCAGCACGATAACCGGGCTCCAGCTCCGCCCGACCAGCGATGTCGACGGCCACTTCGAGGTCGCCTCCGTCCAGTGGGGCAACAACACGCCGGCAATTATGGCCTCGTGGATGGAGACCAACTCCGCCCAGGTGAGGCAGACAAAGGACGGGATTTCAGCGCTTGCGACGGCAATGCAGGGCGTCCTGATACAGGACGAATTCGGCAACTTCGCGTCGGCCTATCTCGCCTTCGAGGTGAGCGGCAGCGGACCGGACGATTGGGACTCGACGATCTCGCTCGTCTCCCGCGCCGGGCTCGGAGACAGCTTCGAGGAAGCGGCGTTCACGCTGGCGACGGAGACGGGCGTCGGCGGCGGCGTCCTGATCACGGCCGAGAGCCTGGAGTTCCGCGACAACTCGGGGAACAACCCGACCGTGCCGATGTATTACTCGGGCGGTCAGTTCTGGTTCGACGAAGTCAACATTCGCCTCCTCAATGCCGGCAACATGGCCGACTTCGCCACGGCGGCGTGGGCCAGCGACACCATTTCCTCGCCTGTCTCGGTGCCGACCGGCTTCACGTTCGAGGTCGCGGCCAGCGTCGACGACGTGCCGCACAACGGCGATTCTCAGCTCGCGGAAGTGCGCGGCATGGTGGACCTGCACACCGCCGCAAGCGGTGCGGGGATCGCGATCTGGACCATCCAGGTTCGCAAGGGCACCACGGTGCTCGCGTCGTTCGAGCAGTACGTCTACTCGGGCGGAACGGGCTCGATACGGACGATCGTCATGGTTGGCGCCGTCGACGGAAGCCCGGGCGCTACCCCGGACTATGACATTCGCGTCTCCCATCAGGGAGGCATCGCCGGCCCGACCAGCTCGGTCGAGGGCGGCTACATGATCGTGCAAGGCTGGAAGAAATGACCACGCTGCCGAACTTCATCTACACCGAGGGCACGATCGACGTGGAAGCCGCCTCCGCAGAGGTGGTCGCCAACGACTCCTCGCCGACGACCAGCGTCAAGCGCGGCGACAGCCTCGTCATGGTCGACGGGACGGCGGTGGCCTATTCGATCCTGGCGGTGGCGGCAGGCAATGCCGGCTTCACGCTGGACCGCCCCTGGGAGGGTTCGACCGACACCGGCCTTGCCTACATGATCGTCCGGGGCCTGAACTGGCTCGACAACGCTGCGTTGGCTATCTCGACGCTAGAGCTCGTCAACCGGATGGATGCCAAGGGCATGCTGGTCGCCACAGAGGCGGCGCCGGAATCGGGCGACGGCGACGACGAAGACGGCGCGATTCTCGCCGGCCCACCGCACAAGCTCTACGTCAAGAAGTCCGGCGCGTGGCAGGAGGTGACCGCGCATCTCGCCCGGCCGATCGAGGTGAAGACCGCCAACTACACCGCCGACATCGACGACCACGACAAGCGCTTCGCCTATGAACTGACCACGACCGACCGAACGCACACGCTGCCGGCCTGCTCTTCGGTCTACAACGGCTTCCGCCAGCGCATCCTGCTGCCATCGACGTCGACGGCGAAGGTGGCAACCGCGTGTTCTGGGGCCGATACGTTCTGGGACGGAACGACATCGAAGGACCTGACGGTCGCCGGCACGTCGCTGCTGCTGGTCAGCGACGGCGTGTCGAAGTGGTATCTGGATAGCTGAGGTTCCCCATGACCTGTGACCGCGACGGCTGCAACAACGCGGCCGAATTCGCCATTGCCGTGCAGGTGCCGGCGAAGGGGCACCAGTTCGCGCCCCGCAGCACCAAGACGGCGATCCCCGACCTCAAGCTCTGCCGGGCGTGCGCCGGCGTCGTCACAGACGAGACCACGCTGGACGACGCCTGGCGCGAGACCATTACCGCGTCGATGGCGCGCGACGGCATGGAGCCCGCCTTCACCCGCGCCCGGATGACCCCGGTGCGGCTTGAGAAACTGGACGCCTACAAGGCCGCCCTCGAAAGGAGAAACCTGTGAGCGACGACAGCAAGCCCGTGAACCTGCTGAGCAATCCGATCGTCAAGAAGATGTCGGAGCGGATGGCCGTCAAGGAGGTCGAACTGGCCTCCGCCTATGCCCTGATCGATTCCTACAAGAGCCTGGAGGCGCAGCACAAGGAGACGATCGGCCAACTCGGCGCGGAGCTCGAGCAGCACCGGCAGGAACTCGCCGAACTGCGGGCGTCCCTCCAGCCGAAGGACGGCGAGGTGATCCCGCCGAAGAACGACAAGGCGGCGAAGCCGGCCAGGCCGAACTGATGGGCAAGCGAAAGAAGCCGGCGCAACCCCGCCGGATCCTGATCCTCGGCGGCGCGGCCTGCGTGCATGCCGACGCCGCGGCCGCCCGGGCGCTGTGCGAGTTCGACGCCGTGATGGCCTGCAACACGATCATCGCCGACTGGCCGGAGCCGATCGACTACGCCGTCACCCTGCATCCCGACAAGATCGAGGCCTGGTACGCGCAGCGGCTGGAGCGGCAGCCCGACACGCCGCCGGAGCTCTGGGTGCACTTCCGGCGGGTCCACAAGCCGATCCGCTATGCCCACAAGACGACGGCCGAGATCGGCGGCACCGTCGGCCTGTACGCTGTCAAGGTCGCGCGGGAACTCGGTTTCGAGCGGATCGTGCTCGCGGGTGTTCCGATCGATCCGGAGATGCAGCATTACACCGGCGTCGAACCCTGGGCCGGCCGGGGGGCGGATCGCGCCGAACTGTACCGAATCGTCTGGCGGTCGAAGCTGCCGGAACTGCGGCCCTTCGTGCGCTCGATGTCGGGCTGGACGGCCGAGAGACTCGGCATGCCGGATCCGGTCTGGCTCGGGCTTGAGCCGGCCCCGACCGATGAGGAAATCCTCGGGCCGGAGCGGGTCGCGGCGATCGCGAAGATGAAGCGCGGCATGCGGACGGTCCGCAAGGCCATCGAAGCAGCCATGCCGGCCGACGATCTCAGTGCGCTCGATGCGCTGCACGCGCACTACCTGACGGCCGCCGAACATCTGATGCGGCGACAGGTCCCCAAACCCTGAAGGCGGGTTCGCGGGGGTGCCGCCAATCCGGATGGCCGCTCTGCTGACCGCCTTCGCCGAAAGGAGAATGCCGCGAATCCTGTTATCAGGTACAATCTTCACGTGCATTCAACAAGGGCGCGTGAGGAGGGGGCAATGCCGAAAGGTAAAATCCGGGAGATCACGAGCAGGGCGGCCATGATCTCGATGATCGAATACCTGGCGCAGGAGGCGGACCGCACCGGCGAAGTTCTTGCTGCGTGGTTCCTGAAAATGGCCCGGGCTGCACTACTGGAGAGCGGTGGAGCGAAGAAGGCCGGATAGTTCAAGAGGCCGGTTTCGCCTGAAGGGCGGCGATATCGCCATCGGTCTGTCGGTCAGGCTTCCCGAAAACACGTTCGACCAAATCGGGTGTCATATCCACCGGGTCGTGGGCGTCGCGAGGTTGTGCCATGGCCGCTGTGATCGCCTCCCTGACGCTGTCCTCGATATATCGCTTCAGTTTCAAATGGATGGAGGCGGCGCGCTCTTCCTGAGCACCGACGCCAATTCCGTAGTGTCCTGCTTCGACGAAATCCAACATCAGTTCGAGCACATTGAGGATTTCCGTGTCGTCCTGGCAGGTCAATGGCCTTTCTCCCCGATCAGGTAGCTTCTGTAGCGTAATACAACCTTACGTATATATCCAGCGACGGTCAGTCATCGTTCCTGACTGATCGGTTCTCGAAACGTACCAACATCTCGCAAGCCGCCAGCCCACGACCGTGGGGGCGGCTTTTTCATTGGAGGCCACGACATGACCGTTATCCGCACGGCGTCCCCCCGGGGCGTCGCCTTCATTTCGCAGCGCGAGGGCAGGGTGCTCCGCGCCTACCGCTGCCCCGCCGGCGTCATCACCATCGGTGATGGCTTCACGATGCGATCGAAGGTGTTCGCCTCGTGGTGGCGGGGGAAGCACGGCCGGGACCTGCGCCTCGGCGACACGATCACCGCGGCCGACTCGGCGATGCTGCTCGAGAAGATCATCAACGAGGAGTACGGCGCTGCGGTCGCCGGCAAGGTGAAGCCGGAGCTGCAGCACCAGTTCGATGGCTCGTCGTCGATGACGATGAACTGCGGCACCGGCGCGCTGGACTGGCGCTGGGCGAAGGCGCTGGCGCAGGGGAACGTCGCCGAATGCGCCCGGCTGCTGCGCGTCACCGGCACGACGGCGAACGGCCGCAGGCTGGCCGGGCTGGTGCGCCGCCGCGCCGACGAGGCCCGGCTGATCGAGACCGGCGACTATGGCGTCGTTACGTCGGTGCCCGCCTCGGTCTCGCAGGGGCGTGTCGAGGTGCGCGAGTACCAGCAGCAGCTGGCAAAGCTCGGGCACTACTCGGGCGGCATCGACGGCCTGGCGGGGCCGAAGACGCGGGCGGCGATGATCGCCTTCCAGCGGGCCGAGGGGCTGACCCCGGACGGCATCGTCGGGCCGGCCACGCGCGCCGCGCTGATCCGGGCGCTCGACCGCAAGGCGCAGGGCACCACGACCACCACGGGCGCCGGCGGCGGCGCCGTGGCGGGCGGCGGCACCGACATCGCCACCTCCGCCGATCCCGGCTCGCTGGACGCGCTGTGGACGGCGCTGATGGTGGGCGCCGGCGTCGCCGTCCTCATCCTCGTCGTCTTTCTGATCTGGCGCTACCGGGGCCGGTTCACCGGTCGACGCGTGCCGACCTGATCCCCATACAGGAGAACCATCATGCTACAGACGCTTCTGGCCGCTCTGCCGGTCCTGATCGCGGTCGCCGTCGTCCTGGCGGTGGCGGCGATCGCCTTTTACACCATCACGCCGCTGCGCAGGTGGCTGCTCGACAGCGAGACGCTCGGCCTCGGTTGGCTGCAGATCATCGCCGCCCCCGTGCTGGCAGCGGTGCAGCACTTCGATCCGGGGATCCTCGCGCCCTACCTTGGCGATAAGCCGTGGTTCCCAGCCTTCCTGTTTGCCTGGGGGATCCTGACGAACCTCGCCCGGCGCTTCCGCGCGGAAGACCTGTGATGGGCGCAGTGTCCATCCTGCTGGGGCCGGTCGGCCGGATCGGGGGCGTGATCCTGCTCCTGGCCGTCGCCGGCTTCTATCTCGACCATCGCGCCTATCGCCGCGGCTTCGACACCGCGATGTCGGCCGTGGCCGCGCAGAACGCGCGGGCGGCGGATGTCGCCCGGCGTGCGATCGGCGACGTCGACACCTGCTTTGACCAAGGGGGACGCTGGAATGTGGAAACTGGCACTTGCGATCTGTAGCGCGCTGACCCTGACCGGCTGCGTGTCGAACGCTCCGGCGACCGTCGAGGCCGAATGCCGGCTGTTCACCGATCCGGGCTTTGCAGTGCGCGGCGCGGAACCGCGCGACCAGCGCTGGATTTCCCGTACGCAGGAAATCGGAATCCGCAGCTGCGGCTGGGACCGACCGGGCTGAAGGCAAGGGCAATGACATGAACGCACAGCGCATCGCCTCGACCGTCACCGAGAACACCTATCTGCGCGGCGTGGTGCAGATCCTTACCCTGATCATCTCCGGGCTGGGGTTCCCCGTCATGCTGGCGTTCATGTGGTGGCTGACCAGCTCGATCGACACGGTGAAGACGGACCTCAACGCGGTGAAGCTCGACACCGTGGAGATCAAGGGATCGGTCGACCGGATGGAGGAGCGCGTCGGCGGCATCCAGGCTTTCGCCACGCAGCGCAACGCCGAGCAGGACCGGCGCATGGACGCCGTCGAGAAGCTGCTGGAGTACCTGCGCCGCGAGGGGCGCCCGCCTTACTGATTTCCCTGGCGGTCCTGAAGGCCATAGACGATTGCCGCCGCCGGCGGCCGGGGGCAACCCTGGTCGCTGGCGGCGGCTTTGTCGATTCTATGGGGGCTTAGTGCCGCCGACCGGTCAGTACCGTTCCCAGAAGTCCGCCGGCGCTTGCATTGCTGAAGCAATTCAGCGGCCGGAGATTATAGAGATAATCAGTGCCGCCGACAGCGACCGGGATGATGTGGTCGATCTCCCAGCCGTATCGAGAGGCCCGATTTCCGTACTCGCTATACATGATCAGCGCGCCTGTGTGATCGCGGCGCCAGATATTCCGATCTCGGCGGGGATCCACGACCCCCTTTTCCCAAACGAGATGCCGCCGCTCCGATTTCGAGAACAGCCCGGGCAAAAATCGAGGTCCAGTCATGATGTTTCCTTTCATGTGACTGGCCGCAAGGGCTTGACCGGCGACGGGTTCCGACACAATGTCGGATTGCGAACTACCGAAAGCCGCCCAGCCCATGCGGCGGGTTTACGGTGAGCCGAATTGCCTATTGGCGATCCGGCTCACCGCATCGGTACGTTTTACAGAAGCGAATCGCCTCATTGAAATGGCGCGTTCGTGATATGTTCCAAACATGGACAAGATTTAATGGAGCGCTAACTCCACCGATCGGCGCCGAGCAGCTCCGCATCATTCGCCGCAAGCCGCCGCGCCTGGTCCTTAGTTAGCCGGCCGGTCGCGCTGCGACGTCCGAGCTCGTCCTCGAAACAGACATAGGTCAGCACCTGCCCGGTCGCGCTCTCGACCGAGAAGGATTCGGCACGTTCTGTCCTCCCGTGCCGGCGTGACGGCTTCGCACCCTGAGTTCGTCTTACCGGCTCTTCACCTCTTTACCAGGCGTCGGCCAAAGATGCCTTTATGCCTGGGATGTTCCGAGGCCCAGATTCCCACATACGAGCGCTTTCCCAGCCCGGCAATCGACAGACTCCACCCGCCCTTGAGAGCATAGTCGTTGATCCGGACGGCGGGGCTCACCGGCCGCCCCTTGCGCGTATATCGGCGGACCATGACGTCCTTGGGGTATCCGTCCTTGTCATTCCGATGCCAGGCCGCGACAAACCCTGTGCCATCGAGCGATGCAAGGCTTCCGATGCCCTGTCCGTTCAGCAACCGTTCCTTTCCGGCGCGCCGGCCTCGGCGGTCGAGCCGCTGAGCCAATGCAACAATTTCCGTCTGGTCTTCCGAACGGGCGTTCCAGGCCACGATGATCTCGTCGTTCTTCATCGCGGCAAGGCCGATTGAAGTCTGGTGACCGACGATCGTGCGATTGACCCGGAGTTCTCTCGACGCTCTCTTGCCCTTCCGGTCGAAGAGCCGTGCATAGACATCGGCGCTGAACGGATCGAGAGGATCCGCCTGGCCGTATGATGACCATGTCGCGACGAAACCGCCGTCTGCTCGTGCCGCCAGGGCCGGACCAGACTGGGTCAGGGTCTGGTGTGCATTGATGCGGAATTGCCGGCCGGCCCTCTTGCCACGCCAGTTATAGCGCTGACCGAAAACACCGTAGAGGGACCGATCTTCTCCAGTCCAGGCGACCACGAAGCCGCCGCCGGTGAGCGCGGCAACCGCAGGACGCTGTTGCACGCCGCGAACGACCTCGAACTCGCCGCCAAGCATTCTGCCTCTGGAATCGTAACGCTGTCCCAGAATCCAGTCTCCACCACGCGACCACCAGAGGATGACGAAGCCGCCATCCGCAAGCCCTGCGACAGACGGCTGGATCTGAGTGTCCTCGATGTCCGTGTTGACCTGGAATTCCGGGCCGACCTTTCGGCCGCGATCGTCAAACCGCTGTGCAAATATATCGAAGCCGCAAGTCGTGGGCTCGTCAGGGCAGGCCTGCCCCCAGGATCCCCAGGCCGTGACAAAGCCGCCGCCGGCGAGAGGCGCGGTCGAGGGGTGTTCCTGCAAACGCGCGGCCGGATCATCGGTCGTGTAGCTGTCCACCCTGAATTCAGGTTTCAGGGCATCGGCGAATGCAGGGCCGGCAACGCACACCAGAGCAATGAGAACTGCCGCGGCGCGACTGGCATGTACATTGAGGTTTGGCAAAATTTTCTCCCAACCAAGTTCGGGATCGTCGAATTGGTTCCCTATAGTAAAGCAGGGGCCTGGCCACAACCCGGCTGCTCCAGCGCTGAGGCCGGTGCCCGGATCCCCCGTTCCCCTGCGATACCGGCGGTTCGTCGGCTTCATCACGTCGGATGCCGGGGGCCGGGGAGCAGCACACCCCGGCCATGGCCGGCAGGCAATGCGGCGCCCCACATCAGCGCCGGGAGCCCTATGCTGCCGACGGCCCCGGGTCGTCGTACCCATCCGGGACGGTGGGGCCAGGCCGCCTGTCGCGACATACACTGTCGACAAGGCTCAGTGTCGGCTGTGACAAAGCGGCAACCCGTTCAATCGCCTTCCTCTTTCGCCGTGCAGTCTCCGGCTGGTAGCACACGTGGTGCAGCGTGACCCGTTCCTCGCTGCCGTCGGATTTCGTCACGACGAACTCCTGGCCCTCGACGAGCCCGAGCAGCGCCAGTCCGCGAAGCGTGGTGATCGGCAAGATCATGCCGATCGGCGAAGCCATCCTGTCGCGGGACAGGATGCGCATTTCGCGCTTTCCACCATCGACGCTGAACGTTACCCGGCTGTTGAGCGTGGACACGTTGGGGGGAAGGTCTTCCTGGAGCAAGACGACCGCGGACTGGACCTTCCTCCTGAGAATCCGGGCAAGCGGAGCTTCGCGCTCCCGGCAGCGGTCACGCATGACCGTGAGGATGGTGTAGTCCTTGGTGCTGAGCATGCAGGTATCGTTTGACATCGCAGATCTCCCGTCGCTCCGTCCGGAGCGGTTGCAGTGAAGCGCACTGGAATCTCCCCTGGCCGCGAACGGCTCAGGGGCTAGGATCCTGCGAGGAGGCAACCTCCGAACAGCGACAGGCGGCACCAGGGAACGATCACGATGCCGTCCGCAGATTTTCAGATGATGGTGTCGAGGCCTCCGGGGCAGGAGCCTCTACCGATTGCACCGTGAGACGATGGGTGCGTCCGTCGCGTCCCGTCCAGTCGATCGACTGGCCTGCCGACAGTCCGATCAGCGCGGCCCCGATCGGCGTCAGGATCGAGACCTTGCCCGCGGCAATATCCGCCTCCCCCGGGAATACGAGCGTTACACGTCGATCCTCGCCGAGATCGCTCGTGTACCGCAGGGTCGAGCCCATCCGCACCACGCCCCCGGAAACCCTGGCGTCGTCGACGACGCGCGCCCGCTCCAGTTCGGCAAAGAGGACTTCCGCGACGTCTGGATTGCGGGTCGCGCAGGACTCGGCAAGTCGCCACAGCCGTTCGCTGTCGGAACGCGTCAACGATATCGCCGGCTTGCGATTCTTCGTAGTGGCAGAAGCCATCTCGCAGCTTCCTTGTCTTGGCCGGTCGCAGACGCATCAGTGGCGTCGTGCGGGGCAGGTGATGTCTGGGGTTGGTGTCGCCTGTCCGGCTTGGGTCCCGCCTCAGGCGGAGGACCAGCCTATGCCCCGCGGCCGGGGCGCGACGCGACCTGGCCGGGGGTCAAGTGCCCGCGATGGGGCACACCCTGAATACCATGAACTGGCGGCGCTTGGTCTCGAACATGCTTAAGAGTTGGGCCAACGCGATGACGAAGTCAAGCGCGCCCGGGACCCCTAATCGCGGTGCCGTTCAGGAGGCGACCGAGCAGTTGCGTGAAGAGACCGGCTGCGGACGCAAACACGGTGGAGGAAGGTAGCCGGCGCAGGAGTGTGCAAGGAATGCACGAAGTTGATTGACGCTGGCCCTCCCTGGCTTACCTTGCGACTGGGCAGGTACCACTTCAGGCGCCTACGGCCGGGTTCACCGATCATTCGTTCCCGTCTGTCCGGGTAGTGGGAGTCGCGATGTGACCGGTGGCACGATCCTTATCGTCGAAGACGAGTTCTTGATCGCCGATGCAATTTCGGACGTCGTCTCCGATCACGGCTATCGTCCGCTAGGCCCCGTTGCAACGCTTCAGGAAGCACTGTTGCTGGTTCGCGACACCCGTCCCGATGCCGCCCTGCTCAACCTTGTCTTGAACGGGGAGCGCGCCGACCCGCTTTGCGAACTGCTGGACAGCCTTGGCGTACCCTTCGGCTTTGCAACGGGAGTGGATGGTGATGCCGACCCCGGCATGTGGCGCGACCGGCCCCGGATCGTCAAACCCTATACATTGGCCAACCTGAGCGAGTTGATCGCCCAGCTGCTTCCGCGTAGGCCATAGGTGCCCGACAAGATGTTGACGATCTCCGATAGCGGCAGCGCCCGCTCTGAGGTTCGCCCGGCAATTCGCAGCCGTTCAGCCAAGTCGCCCCGCCTCCCGCTCGGCGCCGATTCGCAGCTCGGAACCAATCGCCGCCTGCTACGTTTACGACGCAGGACTTATCCCCGCCAAGTCCCGGAGTTGCCCCGCCAGGAGCCCGTTGTCGCTTTCCCACCGGGAAATCGATGGCGGGCTTCTCGCATTCCATATGCGCGGCATCTAATGGCGCCGCCCGATAGAACTGTCGATTATCGTCACGAATGGATGAGCCGTCTCCCGCTCCTCGAGCCAGGCAACCAGTTGTGCGAAGTGGGTGGCGCGGCGACTCCCGCGCCGTTGACAGGCTCTTCCGGTCGAACTACCGCTATCCAGAGATGCCGTAGCGTCAGGAGCGAACCGCAGCTCTGCGGCCTCCACTCGTTTCAAGCAATCGCTTTGGAGGAAACGCCATGCAGGTACGACGATGGATAGGCATCGCCGCCGCGATCGGGATCGCAGGCCTCGCATCGGTTGCGGTGACCGGATCCGGCCGGGCTGAGCCGGACACGTCTGCGGCAGGCAAGGCGGTATCCACCTACAATCGCTGGGAGTGGTTCAAGGACACCTACTGGATCGTGCCGCAGCGCGGCATCTATTCGGTTGCGCATCTTCTCGATGACAACACGTTCGGGGTGATCAAAGGCCAGACGGTGTTCCATATCACCGATTACTTCAATGGCTACTGGACCGGCGCCGTCGTGGTGAAGATCACGCGGGCCCTTGTGCCGAGCTGCCAGTTCGTGCTCGGCCAGGTCACGCCGGAAGGGCGCGTCTTCATGACCATGTACGACGCCGACGACGGATCGGTCGTCAACTATCCAATCGGCACCATGGTCAGGAAGCGCGGCGAATGGACGATGGTGAACGAGATGACCAACGTGACCCAGGGGGGTGACACCCTCAGCCATTGGGCCTACATGGTTCAGGCGAAACCGGGTGATCGCCGATGGAATAATCTGCCCTTCGCGCGTCAATCCGTCCCGGAATTCATGTCGAGCTGCCCCGAAGGCCCGCAAATCAACTTGCGCGGTGGGCTTGGCGACCACCCTATCTTCGGCAGGCCGTGAAAACCTGAAGCCCGGGCCGCTCAGGAGAAATGACGGTCCGTCTCATCGGATCGCCAGCTGTTTTTCCAGCATCTATGGTGCGGAAACGTGCAACGCCGCCATCGCTATATCGAGGCCGAGGCCCGTTGGAACGGCCCCTGCGGCCGACCAGAGGGGCCTCACTCGACCGCAGGGGCGGCACGCCAGTTGGCCAAGCGCGCGACGTCAGTCCGCCAGCCGATTCGGGTCAGATCATGGCAACGGCGACAAGGAACCGACCCGCAGACGAATCTTTGGTGAGGACGTTGCGCCGAAGTCTTGTTCGTGGCGACCGAACGGAACGTCACCGTCGCCTCCGTGCCAGCCTTCAGTCCATCGAGACGACGACTGCCGAATTGAAACACTTCAGCGACTGCCCAGACATGGCATTGAAACAAAATCACGAGCTAATTCGCCTCGGGACCAATCTCAACCTTGAGGGACTCGAAATGCTATCTGTCTGCAGAACCATTTTCGGCAACGCCCGCCGTTCATTCTGTGCGGCACTTGCCCTGGCGACCATGTTCGCCGTTTTTGGAGTGCCCGCCGCGCAAGCGGACGGCACGAATGCCGGCTCCGACGGTGCTGAACTTTCCGGGCCCGCCTCTTCCTTCTCGAATGTCGTCGATGCACGATTTGCGGTGTACTACGGCGGCGGGATCGTTCGTGCGAAGAACATCAACACGGTCACGCATCCCAGCACCGGCGTCTATTGCGTCAAGATTCCCAAGACGCTGGATGGCAAGAACATCAATGCCCAAAGGCTGATTGCCAACGTGACCGTCGAGTGGGCGCCTCGTCGGGTTTCGACCTTCTCGCGTTCTACTATGCAGGCGCGGGCCATTGCCCGAAAGCCAAGCGTTTCATCGAAGTGCGGACCTACAAGTTCCCCGGCGGGGTGCCGGAACTCTCGGACGATGTCGCCTTCGTTGTGACCGTTCCCTAGGTCAAGGCGTCTGAGCAAAATTGCGCTGCCCGATCTGCAAAGTCGGGCGGCGCATCTCCTATATCGGGGCTCCCGCGGATGTTCCGGCGTTGTTCACGGTTTGTCGGACAATTGATTAAAGACGCAAATATTTGTTCGCATTGCGTTTTCGGATCGAGGAAGAAGTCGGCCACACGTGCCGGCATTGACCTATCACCCCTAAAGATCACGACCAACGTCATGTTGGGCCCACGACTCGCCTGTGATATCAGTTGGCGTGGCGTCTCCGTCGGGGGAGGGGTTCTTGGTCCGCATTGTTCGTACTCTACTGCTATCATTTTTCGTAATCGCGATCAGTTTGGCGCCGGAAGTCGCAAACGCGCACACCGGAACCGGGATGTCGGGTGGTTTCGTCAGCGGCTTCGCGCATCCGATTTTGGGATGGGACCATGTTGTCGCAATGGTTGCCGTGGGAATGTGGGGCGCGTTCCTGGGTGCGCCGGCGATCTGGCTCTTGCCGATCGTCTTTCCGCTCGTCATGGCAATCGGCACCGTTATGGGTATCGCCGGAGTGCCCATTCCCGGCATCGAGACCGGCATCGCGGCGTCGGCGATTGTACTCGGCCTGCTCATTCTGCTTGCGATTCGGCTGCCCCTTTGGATCGCCTGCATTATCGTCGGCGGGTTTGCGATTTTTCACGGATACGCTCATGGGACCGAGCTGCCGCAATCTGCCAACCCGCTCGCCTTCATCATCGGATTTGTCTTGGCGACGGGTATGCTCCACCTGATCGGCATCGCATTCGGTCTGCTACTCCGCTGGCCAGCGGGCAAATACGCAGTACGGACGGCGGGCGGACTCATCTCCCTTTTCGGCCTTGGCTTCCTGTTCGGCTTTGCGTGAGAGACTCTCGGTAGCCGGGCTCGTTGTCGCGTCCGCTCTTCTTCCTCAGTCTGCACTTGCCCATGGTGCCGTGCCCGGCATCATGGGATTCTACAGCGGCTTCCTGCATCCGCTGATATCATTTGACCAGCTCCTGGCGCTTCTCGCCTTGAGTGTCATGTGCGGGCTGGCCCCGAAACCATGGTTCGGCCGATCATGGCTCGTCTTCGCGACAGTCGCGATTGTCGGCATTTGCTTCGGCCTGCTGGGCTATCAGGACGCAAGAGTCAGTCCGGCGCTTATGGCGATCGGCTTCGTGGCGGCGGGATTGGCTGCTCTTCGCCCATCCGGCGTTCAGACAATCCAAATCCTGCTGTCCGCACTGGCAGGAGCCCTGGTGGGCGTCTCTTCGGCCCCTGACCCCGGACCGGTTCGCGACATGATCATCACGGCCTGCGGAGGCCTTGTCGGCGCAAACTACATACTTCTGGCGGTGGTCGGAGGGATCTGCTGGTTTCGGGATCGGTTCGACCATGAATGGTCGCTGATTGCGGTGAGAATCATTGCAGCCTGGATCGCCACGATTTCCATATCAATGGCCGCTCTGGCGCTGACTCCTCGGTAGAATCGACTGCAGGGATCTGCGGGGAGACGTTGTCGGCGCACCGTGGCGTGCCTTGGTAGCTGGTGCCGGCACTTGCGTCGGCGGCATCCAGGCCTTCGCCACGCAGCGCAACGCCGAGCAGGACCGGCGCATGGACGCCGTCGAAAAGCTGCTGGAATACCTGCGCCGCGAGGGGCGCCCCTTACTGATTTCCCTGCCGGCCTCCGTGGCGAGGACGATTGCCGCCGCCGGCGGCCGGGGTCACTTCCGGTCGTCGGCGGCGGTTTTGTCATTTGTGGGGGGCTCGGCGTCCAGCGCATCGAGCGCCAGCTTGAGCGGGTACACGACCGTCGCCGGCGCCGTGACGTCGACGGCGGCCAGCGCTGCCTCGAGCGGAGCGCGGAGGCGGCCGTCCGGTGCGGAGGCGCCGAGCAGGTCCGGCAGCTTCGCGACGTTCGCGGCAAGCCGACGCGCCTCGTCCTTCGTCAGCCGCCCCGTGGCGCCGCGCCGGCCGGGCTCATCTTCGAAATAAATGTAGACGAGAATCTGACCCGTCGCGCTCTCGACTGTATAGCACTCGGCGCGTTCGACGACAGGCCAGGGCGGTTCGAAGGGGGAAGCCATGCGACCTCATAGCAGGCCGCGACCGAGACGAGAACAGACTGTGCCGACTCATGTCGGGCGAAACCGTCCTTATTCGCGGCATCGAGCTGCCTGGAAGGTCCGCATAACAACTTGCGCGGCGGCCTCGGCAGTCAGCCGATCTTCGGCAGGCCGTAATCTTGTCGACGAAAGGTCTGGGCGAGTCCTCGTTGGCGCGGCGGATACGTCGCCGCGCCCGGTTCCGCCATGTGACTACTGCGCGCAGAAGACGAGGACTGAAAAAGCGTAATCGGCATAGTCGCCATCGACGTCCCGGGTTTCCACAATCACGGCATCCCCGTGATCAGCACTGACATAGGCCAGGATCGATTCCGGCGCCGTAGATGCCATCAACGATAGTCCCAGGCTGGCCACGGCTGTGCAGCGGCGAATGTCCCTGTCGAAAGTCACCACGCACGCGCCAGCCCCCAGTGAGTTTAGGCCGAGGAGACCTGAGCCGTAACCGTGGTTGCATCCATAGGAAACGTTCGCCGACATCAGTGCCATGCCCAGCGTCTGGTCCGCCGCCTCCGGGGCGCGGGTGCGGGCGGGGCCCCG
>NZ_JAZHOF010000002.1:636303-721022 GCF_037855135.1 Microbaculum marinum | reverse complement strand
CCATCCTCAACGCCATCCTCAGGGACCAGAAACCATGGCAGACAGCTTGACCAACAAGACAGTCGCTCACCATGAGGGCTATTCATTGCCCAAATCAAACGCGATATGAGGGCTATTTACGAGTTCTTCACGTCGAGACATCCCTTGAGCCTCATGGTGAGGAGGCCTCGCCAGAGGCCGTCTCGAACCACGAGGCGCTTGGGGACCGTTCGCCGCGGCAACCCCGCCTCAGTTGTGCCGGGCGACGATCTCTCGTACGGTCTCGACAAGTTCGTCGACCTTGACCTCGACCTGGGCGGGGCGGGCCTCCTTCCATTCGGCGTGGTCTTCGATGCCCTCCGCCAGCCGGGCGCCCTCGATCAGGTCCTTGATCTGGACGACTCCGCGGGCGCGCTCGTCGGATCCCTGGATGACGACACACGGAGCGTTGCGGCGGTCGGCGTATTTCATCTGCGCCTTCATGCCCGACGTGCCCAGATACATCTCCGAGCGGATGCCGGCGGCACGAAGCTCGGCGGCCATCTTCTGGTAGTCGGCGATTTTGTCGCGGTCCAAAACCAGCACGACGACGGGGCCGAGTTCCTGTTTCGCCTCGACGCGGCCGAGCGCCGTCAATGCCGCGAGCAGCCTGCTGACGCCGATCGAGAAGCCGGTCGCGGGAACGTTCTCGGAGCGGAACCGGCCGACCAGCCCGTCGTAGCGGCCGCCGCCGGCGACCGAGCCGAAGCGGGCCTTCTCGCCCTTCTCGTTGACCGTCTCGAAGGTCAGTTCCACCTCGTATACCGGGCCGGTGTAATACTCGAGGCCGCGGACGACGGAGGGGTCGATCATGATCCGACCCCCGCCATACCCCGCTGCGCTGGTCAGCCCGGCGATTTCCTCCAACTCGTCGAAACCTTCGGCAGCTAGCGCATTCCCGCCGAACTCCTCGCGGAGCCGCGCAAGCGTCGCGTTGTTGTCGACCTTGTAGAAATACGGACCATCGTCGAATTCGACTGCAACATAGTCTCCCACCTCTGCCGGTGTGGGGGCGTCCCGTCGGGCATCCGACGTACTTTTGGCGGCCCTGACATATGCCAGAATGGAGTCGATTTTCCCTTCAGCCAGCCCCGCCCCCTTCGTGAAATCGCCGCTCTCGTCCTTGCGGCCAGGGCCGAGGAGAAGCCGCACGCCCTCCGGCCCCAGCCGATCCAATTTGTCGATTGCCCGGAGCACCGTCAGGCGGGTGCCGGCGTGCTCGTCGCCGGCGAGTCCTATGGCCTCCATCACCCCGTCGAGCACTTTCCGGTTGTTCACCCGCACGACGTAGTCGCCGCGCGCGATGCCGAGTTCCTCCATAACGTCGGCGGCCATCATGCAGGCCTCGGCGTCGGCGGCGACTGAGGCGGTGCCGACGGTGTCGGCGTCGAATTGCATGAACTGCCTGAAGCGGCCCGGACCCGGCTTCTCGTTGCGGTAGACGTAGCCGAAGCGGTAGCTGCGATAGGGCTTGGGCAGCCGGTCGAAGTTCTCGGCGACGTGGCGGGCGAGCGGCGCGGTCAGGTCGTAGCGCAGGCTAAGCCACTGCTCGTCGTCGTCCTGGAAGGAGAACACGCCCTCGTTCGGCCGGTCCTGGTCGGGCAGGAACTTGCCGAGCGCCTCGGTGTACTCGACCGACGGCGTCTCGACCGGATCGAAGCCGTAGCGTTCGAAGACCGAGCGGATCGTCTCCAGCATCGCGCGCGTGGCGCGCAGGGTGCCGGTCTCCTGATCCTGGAATCCGCGCGGGAGCCGCGGCTTGAGGCGGTCGGGCTTGTCGCTCTTGGCCATTGGAAAACGCTCTGAAGTCTTGCGGAAAACCCGTCCGTCACGGGCGCGGCCCTACCTAGAGCAAAGCGGCGCGAGCGGCAAGGCGGCGCACCCGCGTCCGCCGACGCCGGCTGATGAACGGCCGATGAATTCCCGCTTCAACGGCGGTTCAGGCGCCCCGGCGCATGGTGGCGTCAGGTTCGGCGGCAACGAGACCCGCCGGGACAGATTGAAGGAGACAGACCATGATCGCCTCGACCAGGACAGGCCGCGCCGCGGCCCTAGCACTTGCCCTCGCAGCGGCGATCTCGGCGCCGGGCGCCGCGGACGCGGCCGGCACGAACGTTCCCGAGGTCGCCCAGCCGCGCGTTCTCGTCCCGCATGTTCCCGCCCCGCACGTGCCGCAGCCGGCGCCGCGCGACCGGATCTCCGGCTGCTGGTCCGGCGAGCGGCTGATCTACGGCCCCTATGCCTTCTCGTTCTGCTCGAACGGCGACTACGGCAGCTATCAGGTGCGCGGCGGCGGGCTGGCCTGCAACGGCTCGGTCACCGTCTCGCGCGGTCCCGGCGATACCGTGACCGTCAACCTCAGCCGCAGCCAGTGCAACAACTGGACCGACTGGAGCGCCGACCGGCTGGTGTGCCGCACCGGCGACCGCGTCTGGATCGACCAGCCCTACGCGTCGCGGCCAGAAGTCGCCCAGCCGCATGTTGCGGTACCGCGCCGGCCCGCGCCGATGCGGCAGCTCGACTGCACCTACTTCCCGGCGGCGGCCGGATATCACCCGATCGGCCTGGCACTGTCCCGCAACTGACCTCCCCGCACGCCAGGCCGCAGACGGGCGCAGCTCCCCCGGCCGCGCCCGTCGTCTCGCGCTCGGTCCAGCTCGCCGGCCGCGGCTTCACGAGACGTCAACCACGTCCGTAAACGCGGCATCAACCACGCCCGCAGATGGCGGGGAATCCTGAACGCCGATTTACGATTCGGTCGACTCTGGCTTCCTACTGTCCCGGTCATGGCCGGGGGGCATGCGACAGCACGCAGCCTCGTCCCGGCGCGACGAGTATGTGAAGCGAGTACGTCGATGAAACGCCTGTGCCTCCTTGCCGTCCTGGCCGCGGTCTGCGCCACGCCGGCGGCAGCCTCCCAGCAGAACGACCAGATGCCGTTTCCCGCGCTGATGAACGCGCTGTTCGGCAAGCCCCCCTCGACCAACCAGACGGCCACCAACCAGACGGCCGCCGGTCGGACGGCCGGCACCAGCGCTCCGGCCAGGCCGGCGTCCGCCCCGGCCGTCGTGACGTCGACCCGGACCACCTCCAGCCGTGTCTCGGCGGCACCCTCCGCCGCGAGCCCCTCGGTGACGACCAGGCCCGCCGCGACCCGAGTCGAGACAGGCCAGGCTGCGGCATCGTCTGCCCGGCCGATGCAGGACTACCGGCAGCCCTATACGTCCTACGGCGGACGCGATGCCGCAGTGATCGTGCCGCCGCCGGCGCCGGCCGTTTCGCGCACCGCCGCGTCGCAGCAGCCGCCGGCCAGCGCCCCGCGCAACGTCGCCGCCCTGCAGCCTGCGCCCCGCGTCAGCACGGCAAGCACCCCGCAGCAGTTCAACCCCGCCTTCGCGCCGACGGTGGTCGCATATAACGGTCCCGAGCGCCCCGGCACGATCGTCATCAACACCAACGAGCGGTTCCTCTACCTGGTCCAGGCCGACGGCACCGCGAAACGCTACGGGGTCGGCGTCGGGCGGCCGGGTTTCGAATGGGCCGGCACCCACACGATCACCCGCAAGGCGGAGTGGCCCGGCTGGACGCCGCCGCCGCAGATGCGCAAGCGCCAGCCCGGCCTGCCCGCCCACATGCCCGGCGGCCCCGACAACCCGCTCGGCGCCAGGGCGATGTATCTCGGCTCGACGCTGTATCGCATCCACGGATCCAACCAGCCGTGGTCGATCGGCCAGGCCGTGTCGTCGGGCTGCATCCGCATGCGCAACGAGGACGTCATCGACCTCTACGAGCGCGTCGGTGTCGGCACCAGGGTCAAGGTTATCTGAGCATCGGAACAAGACACCCGGTTTACGGGGAGAGTGCGTCGGAAACGGGCGGCTTCGGCCGCCCGTTGCTTTTTCGGGTCCCGGGGCCGGCATCCGTCGCCGTTTCTTAACCATGCGCCGTCTACAGATATCGCCATGATCCGCACATGAACCGGTGCTGGCATGCCGGAAAGGTCGCGAATCGACCGCGACCGTATTGCCGACCGCAGATCCGCGCTGCCGGGCTCTCGCAAGGAGGACAAGGAATGATCAGACCGTCTGTTTCCAGATCTCTGTTTGTCGCGTTTGCCGCAATCGTTTCCGTTATCGGCCTTGCGGCCGACGAGGTGTCAGCGCAGCAGAACGCGCCGATGGTGGCCGTGCCCTCGCCCGTTCCCGGGCCGGGTCCAGGTCCGATACCGGGGCCGGGGCCGATCAGCATCGCGGGGTGCTGGGCGGCCAACCAGCTCATCTACGGCCCCTACACCGTGTCGTTCTGCTCCAACGGCGCCTACGGCAATTACCAGGTGTCGGGCGGCGGCCTGAGTTGCGCCGGCAACGTCAGCATCAGCGGCCAGGGCGGTCAGTTCACGATCCAGCTCGGCCACGGCCGCTGCAACGGCTACACCGACTGGAGCGCCGACTACATGGTCTGCGTCGTCGCGGGCGGATACGGGGGGTACGGGATGCCGGGCGCCGTTGCCCCGCAGGTCGCGGTGCCGGCGGTACCGACCCCCGGGCCGGGCTACGGCGGCCTGAGCTGCACCTACTATCCCGTCGCGCCGGGGTACACGCCGGTCGGCATCAGCCTGCGGCGCTCCTGACCGCGGCACGCAGTTCCGATCCACGGGCGCGGCTGCGGGCCGCGCCGTCTGCGTTGCGGCACCTCGCAGGGCGGCTTCACGAGCACTATCTGCCGCAATGTGCTACGCTAGGATTTTCGCAGAGACCGCCGACGGCCATGTCACGGACCGGAGACACCGCACCCGAGCAGCGCGAAGACGCGCGGATCGACCAGTCGACGCCCGTCGCCGTCGGCGCGGCCGTGTTCGCGTTGCTTCTGGCGGCGAGCGCCCTGCTATGGACCCGTTTCGGCGAGAGCGTCTACGTCGAACGGATCCTCGGCGCCATCGCCAACTGCTTCTGAGGCCTCACGCGATCAGCTTGTAGGCCGGCAAGGTCAAGAACTCCTCGAACGTCTCCGACATCGACATGTCCCGGAACAGCTCGACCGCCTCACCGAAACGGCCTGAGTCGTAGACTTCAGGGGTAAGCTGTTCGCGGACACGGGACATTTCGTCCTCCAGCGTCGAGACGAACAGTTCCGGAGTGACGGTTCGCCCGTCTTCCAGCGCGGCGCCGTGGCGAAGCTGCTGCCAGATCTGCGCGCGGCTGATTTCCGCCGTCGCCGCATCCTCCATGAGGTTGTATAGCGGCACCGCGCCGCGGCCGCGCAGCCACGCCTCGATGTACTGCACGCCGACCCGGATGTTCTCGCGCAGGCCGGCCTCCGTGCGGGTGCCCTCGTGCACCTCGAGCAGTTGCGCCTGCCCGAAATCGACATCGTCGCGCAACCTGTCGAGCTGGTTCTTCCCGGGCATCAGCCGGTCGAACACCTCCATGGCGACCGGCACAAGGTCGGGATGGGCAACCCAGGTTCCGTCGTGACCGTCGCCGGCCTCGCGCTCCTTGTCGGCCTTTACCTTGCCAAGCGCGATCTCGTTGGCCTCCGGATCCCGGCGGTTGGGGATCTGCGCCGCCATGCCACCCATCGCGAAGGCGCCGCGGCGATGGCAGGTCTTGATCAGCAGCAGCGAATAGGCGCGCAGGAACGCCTTGCCCATCACCACCTGGCCGCGGTCCGGCAGCAGGTAGTCGGGATTGTTGCGCAGCCGCTTGATGAACGAGAAGATGTAGTCCCAGCGGCCGCAATTGAGGCCGACGATGTGGTCCTTCAGTTCCCAGAGGATCTCGTCCATCTCGAAGGCGGCCGGCAGCGTCTCGATGAGGATCGTCGCCTTGGCGGTGCCCACCGGCAGGCCGAGCGCCTCCTGCGCCTGCACGAACACGTCGTTCCACAGCCGCGCCTCGAGATGGCTCTCCAGCTTCGGAAGGTAGAAGTAGGGGCCCGATCCGGCCGCGACGGCGTTCCTGGCGTTGTGGAACATGTAAAGCGCGAAGTCGAACAGGGCGCCGGCCACCGGTTCGCCGTCGACCAGGACATGGTCTTCCGGCAGATGCCAGCCGCGCGGGCGCACCAGCAGGACGGCCGGGTCAGACTTCAGCCTGTACTCCTTGCCGCTGTCGGGATCGGTGAAGTCGATATTGCCGGCCCAGCGGTCCTTCAGGTTGATCTGGCCCTCCACCAGGTTGTCCCAGGTCGGCGAGGTGGCGTCCTCGAAATCCGCCATGAACACCCGGGCGCCGGAGTTCAGGGCGTTGATCACCATCTTGCGGTCGACCGGGCCGGTGATCTCCACGCGCCTGTCGAGCAGATCCGCGGGAATCGGCGCGACCGTCCAGTCGCTGTCGCGGATATGGCGGGTCTCATCGAGGAAATCGGGCAATTCGCCAGCGTCGAACCGGCGCTGCCGCTCGGTCCTCGCCTTCAGAAGCCTGCGGCGCTGCTCCTCGAAGCTCCGGTGCAGGTCCGCCACGAAGGCGAGTGCCTCGTCGGACAGGATCTCCGCGTAGCGATCCTGCATCGTCGCGCGGATCTCTACGTTCCTCGCCTGTGTCGCTGTGCCCATGACGTTCCTCGCCGGCTTGTTGATTGCACACCGCAGTCTCCCACAAGCCCGGCACGGACAAAACAAGCGGCGCACAACCGTCTCTTTTTCCTCCCTGGAAACAATACCTGTCCTCTATCAATCCATTCGCACCTAATAGGGTAGCCTGGAAGACCGGTCGGGCGTGCGGCCAGACGCCTCGACCGTGGCAAAATTTTACCTTCCTTCGCAAAAAAACACCCTGCTTGCCGGGGCGTTGGGGTTAAATGTGTCGCTTCGCTGCCGGGGACTGCGCATGCCGGTGACCGCACATGCCGGGGACTTCAGATGATTGTCGATCTGCGGGAATACGAGTCCGAGGAGCCGGTCTCCGGCGCCGTGTGCGTGGTCGGAACCGGTCCGGCGGGAATCACGCTGGCCCTGGAACTCGCCCGCCAGGGCGTCGACGTGGTGCTGATGGAATCCGGTGGGCGCACCTACGAGGCGGAGACCCAGGCACTCTACGACGGTGAGGTGGTTGGTGATCCCAACACCGACGTCTCGTCTTCGCGCTTGCGGCAGTTCGGCGGCACCTCCGGCCACTGGACCGGACTGTGCGCGCCGCTCGATCCGATCGATTTCGAGAAGCGGCCGGGGGTGCCGGATTCCGGCTGGCCGATCACTCGGGCGGATCTCGATCCCTACTACGCGCGCGCCCAGCCCTATCTGCAGCTCGGACCCTTCGACTACGACTTCACGGCGTGGCAAGCAAAGCTGGACCGCGCGCCGCTGCCGCTGGATCCGGCGATGGTCAGGGACGCCGTCTATCAGCAGAGCCCGCCGACGCGCTTCGAGGAGACCTACTGGGAGACCATCGAAGCCACCGACAGGATCGCCTGCTTCCTGCACGCAAATCTCGTCGACATCGAGCTTGCCGACGATGCGGTGGCCCACTTCGAGTTCTCCACACTGGACGGCCGGAGGATCCGTGTCAGCGCCACGCACTACGTGCTCGCCTGCGGCGGCATCGAGAACGCCCGCATCCTGCTGAACTGCAACAGGCAGCGCGTGGCGGGCATCGGCAACGAACACGACCTCGTCGGCCGCTACTACATGGACCACCTGAACTGCGAGACGAGCACCATTCTGTTCGCCGAGGACGACATCGACCTCGGCCTGTACGACCAGGTCATCGAGACAGGCGTCGCGTCTCTCAGCGTCGGCCTGAAGCTGCCCGCGGAGGTGATGCGCGAGGAAGGCCTGCTCAACAACACTGCTTTCCTGGTGCCGGAATACGACGACGCGACCTTCAACGACGACTTTCGCGACCGGGGGTGGGTATCGTTCTCGACCATGGTCAAGTCGTTCTCCCGAGGCCGGGTGCCGGACCGGTTCGCCGAGAACTACTGCAACGCCGTGGAGGACATCGACGTGATCGGCGTCGGCGTCTACCGTCACGTCATGCGGCACTTCGTGCCGGCCGGGCGCACGGTGGCCGCTCGGCTGAGGCAGGATGCCGAGCCCTCGCCGCGCGCCGACAGCCGCGTCTACCTGACCGACGATACCGACCCGCTCGGCTGGCGGAGGATCGCCCTGGACTGGCAGATCGCACCGTCCGACCTGGACAGCCTGCGCCGCACCCACGAGCATATCGGGGCAGCCGTCGGCGCGGCCGGTCTCGGCCGCCTGAAGCTTGGTATCCCGGACCCGCCGGACCTGGACGTCGTCTTCACCGGGTACCACCATATCGGCACGACCCGGATGCACGACAGCCCGCGCAGCGGCGTGGTCGATGCGAACTGCAAGGTTCATTCGGTGAAGAACCTCTACATGGCCGGCAGCTCGGTCTTCACGACCGCCGGCACCGCCAATCCCACCCTGACAATCGTGGCGCTGGCCGCCCGGCTGGCCGACCATCTCGGTTCGTCGGGCGCGTCGCAGACGAAGAGCTGACCCATGGGCAACATCACGCGCCGTATCGTACTCGGACTGGCAGGCATCGCCGGCGTCGGCGCTCTCGCCTTTGGCGGCAGCCTGGCCGCCTGTCGCCTGGTGCCGCGCAACAGCCCGGGCTTCTTCGCCTACCTATCGGAGATAGCCCGCGATCAGGCGGCGCGCCGCATCGGCCGCGCGATGGTCGGGTCGGGACACGTTTCGGGGGATCTCGAGGCCATTGCCGCGCGCATCACCCAACGTCCGCTGATCCGGGAAGCCTTCGCGACGGGGTGTCCGCGGACCAGACGGCGTCTCGTGCAGGACCAGTGCGCCGCGGATTTCCGGGATGGACGCATGGTCAGCGTCGAGGGCTGGGTGCTGTCGGAAACGGAAGCCGAGCTGTGCGCCGCCGCCTGGATTGCGGACGGCCGGACGGCGTGAGGCCGGCCCCGGGGCGCTACACTTCGCGTCCGAGCAGGTCGTCCTCGAAGGGAAACGTGCTCATCAGTTCATAACCCGTCTCGGTCACGACCACCTGCTGCTCGAGCTTTACGCCCTCGCCGCCGTCCTCGTGCCCGATGTAGCTTTCCACGCACAGGGTCATCCCGGGCTCGACGACGCCGTCGTAGTTGGCCTGCCCGTCATAGACGGCGTCGTTGACTATGTAGGGGTATTCGCCGGTCAGTCCGGTGCCGTGCATCATCAGGTAATAGCGCCGCTTGTAGTAGGGCTCGGGAATCGGCCAGCCCGCCTCGGTGATCTCGCGGAACGTCCGGCCCGGCCTGATCAGCTCGATGTTGTGGTGGATCTGCTCGCAGGCGAGCCGGTAGAGCGTCGTCTGGTCGACGGTCCGCGGACCGGGGCCGCACAGATAGGTGCGGGAGAAATCCGCGTAGTAGCCGTGCGGGCCGACGACGTCGGTGTCGTGGGCGATCAGTTCCCCCTCACCGATCACCCGGGTGCCGGTTTCCTGGTACCAGGGATTGGTCTTCTCGCCGGAACTCAGGAGCCGCGTCTCGATGTAGTCGCCGTCATTGGCGATGACGTGCTGGTAGAGGACCGACCACAGTTCGTTTTCGCTGATACCGGGCCGGATCGCCTGGCGAAGTTTCCACTCGCCTTGCTGGGTGCAGCCGATCGAGCGCCAGGAGCAGACGATCTCCTCTTGCGTCTTGATCGCGCGGGCCCGTTCCACCGGCGCACCGGCATCGACGGTTTCCAGGCCCTTGCCGCGCAGGCAATGCATGGCGAGGGAATCGATACGTTCGACGCCGATCCGCCGCTCGCCGGGACAGTGCGTCGCCATCAGGTCGGCGATCTCGGCAGCCCACCGGTCCGCGGCAAGGCCGAGCAGAGGCCCGCGCGCGACATAGGCGACGAACGTCGCAGGGCGGATCTCGTCGACGACCGGATTGTCGGCTTCGAGATGCTCGGCGCCCTCGAACTCGAACAGCGTCACCGGCCCCTCGATCGGCACGAACACGTAGCGGGCGGGATTGCGCAGCAGGTAGGGCAGCATGTTGCGCGCGCCGGTGGCGTAGCGGACGTTGTGCGGATCGAACAGGACGACGGCCGGCACCTCGAAGCGCGCCATCTCCTCGCGCAGGCGCTTCAGGCGGCCGAGCCGCAGCGCCCGTTCGTCCGGCGGCGGCGGCATATGGAAGCGCGGTTCGGCAACGGACTGGTCGACCATCGCGGGTCCCTCTCTGGCGGACCGGCGACCATGGTCCCGGCTCCTATCCGACCCGGGACAAGGCCTCGGGCCGGTCGCCACCGTATATCCAGTCGAGAAGCTCGACCGTATGCACGATCGGCAGCGACGTGCCGGCGCCGATCTGCGTCATGCAGCCGATATTGCCGGTAGCGATCAGGTCCGGCCGGGTGCTCTCGATGTTGCGCACCTTGCGGGTTCGCAGGCGCGCGGCAAGCTCGGGCTGCAGGATGTTGTAGGTGCCGGCGGAGCCGCAGCAGATGTGGCCTTCGGGAACGTCGCGGACGGTGAAGCCCGCAGCCCTCAGCAGTTCCTTCGGCTCCTCGCGGATCTGCTGGCCGTGCTGCATCGAACAGGCGGAATGGTAGGCGACCGTGAGGCCGGGCTTTGCGGCAGCCTCGGGGAACTCTAGCGTCGCGAGGTACTCGGTGATGTCCCTGGCCAGCGCCGACACCGCGGCCGCCTTTTCGGCGTAGGCCGGATCGTTGCGCAGCATGAAGGCGTAGTCCTTGATGGTGGTGCCGCAGCCCGACGCGGTGATCACGATCGCGTCGAGGCCGCCGGTCTCGATTTCCCGCGTCCAGGCGTCGATGTTGGCGCGAGCGAAGTCGAGCGCTTGCGCCTCCCGCCCCATGTGATGGACCAGCGCCCCGCAGCAGCCCTCGCCCGACGGCAGCACGACCTCGACGCCGAGACGGGTCAGCAGCCTGATCGTCGCCGCGTTTATTCCCGGGTCCAGCACCGGCTGCGCACAACCGGTCAGCAGCGCCACCCGCCCCCGGCGCTCTGCGAGGGGATCGAACACCGCCGGTCCCTCCGCGGACCGCGGCGGCAGCGACGCCGGCGCCAGCGACAGCATCGCGGCCAGGCGCTGAAGGCCGGGCATCGCCCTGACGACCGGCAGCATCAGCCGTCCGACAGTCGCGCCGGCGAGCGCCAGCCGGAACCGCTCCGGATAGGGCAGCACCGCCGCCAGCAGCGCCCGCATCGCACGGTCGTGCCAGGGACGCTCGTAGGTATCCTCGATATAGGCGCGGGCGTGGTCGACCAGGTGCATGTAATGCACGCCGGACGGGCACGTGGTCATGCAGGACAGGCAGGACAGGCAGCGGTCGATGTGCCGGACCACCTCCTCGCTGGCCGGCTTCTCCGCCTCCAGCATGTCCTTGATCAGATAGATGCGTCCGCGCGGCGAATCGAGCTCGTCCCCCAGTTCCAGGTAGGTCGGACAGGTCGCCGTGCAGAATCCGCAATGCACGCATGTCCGGAGAATCTTCTCCGAAGAGGCCATGTGCGGATCGGCGAGCTGGGCCAGGGAAAAATTGGTCTGCATGCGGGCTCAGTCTCTTTCGCCGGCGTCGCCGTCCGTGCCGCAATGGCGCGGCTGCACTGATTGAAGCGCGATCGTCGCCGTCATCTCACACCCCCGCGTACATCCGGCCCGGATTGAGGATGCGTTCGGGATCGAACGTGTCCTTCAGCGCGCGCGTCAGCCTCATGACCGAATCAGGCTGCGGCTGGAACACGTCGACGGCGGCGCAGATCTCGGCGGGGGCCGACACCAGCGTCGCATGGCCGCCGGCCGCTCCCAGGGCGGCGCGGATCACCGATGCGCCGGCGTCGGCCTCGGCGGGTACGGCGAGCCAGATCAGTCCCCCGCCCCAGTCGAAGAACAGCCGCGCGTCGAGCCGCTCGCGCAGTGCCGCCGCAATGCCGGGCGCCCTGTCGGCTGACGTGGACAGCTTCCACACCGCCCGATGGTCCAGCTGTCCGAGCGGCTCCACCTCGCCGATCGCCGCCCAGCGCGCGGCACTGTCCTCGCCGCGCAGAACCTGTGGCGTTCCGTAGTCGCGCAGCGCATCGGCCAGCGCCTTGCCGCGATAGAGCATCTGGCTCTCGAAGCCCTCCAGTCGCAGCAGCGTGCACGCAGGATCGGCACCGTTCGCAGGCAGATGGGCGGCAGCCGTGACCTCCCAGGGACTGCCCAGGCCGGCCGACAGGCATACCACGGCCGCCTCGTCATGCAGGTCGTCGAACACCAGCGTCGCCTCTGTTTCGGGCGCCGGCAGCACCTTGAACGTCACCTCGGTAAGCACGCCGAGCGTCCCGAAGGCGCCCGACATCAGCTTGACCAGGTCGAGGCCGGTGACGTTCTTCATGACGCGGCCGCCGGACTTCACCGTCTCGCCGCGGCCGTTGACGAACCGCACCCCGATCAGCGAGTCGCGCGCAGCGCCGGCGTGCACGCGCCGCGGCCCGGACAGGTTGCAGGCCACCACTGCGCCGATGCTCGACCTGCCCGGATCGCCCCCGAACAGGTGCGTCAGCCGCGGCGGATCGAACGGCAGCCGCTGGCCCTGCTGCTTCAGCCGCGCCTCGACCTCGGCAAGGGGCGTTCCGGCGCGCGCCGCGATCACGAGCTCGCTCGGCTCGTAAAGTGTGATGCCGCTCAGCCGCCTCATCGACAGGTTCGACGCCGCCTGCACCGGCCGCCCGTAGCCAAGCTTGGTCCCGCCGCCGGAGATTTCCAGCGGCTGGGCGCTGCCGACCGCGTCCTTCACCGCGTAGGCGACCGACCGCTCGTCTTCCGGGGTGACGATCATGGCGCGATGTCCGTGGCGGCTGCGCACGCGCGATGCCGGTGGAAGCGCTCACGCGCTTGTCGCTCTAAACGCTGCGCGTTTCGTCCGCTATCGCAGACCGCTCCGTACCCCCCTCTCCATCTCTCCCCCACAAGGGGGGAGAGAGCACCTTGCGGTGCCGATCCGTCAAAGCGGCAAATACAGCGGTTGCTGCGCGGCAATGGAGCTGAGGACAAGTGCGACGACAACCCGCTTGCTCCCCTCTCCCCCCTTGTGGGGGAGAGATGGAGAGGGGGGTACGCCGCGAAGCGGCGGCGAAAGCGGCGCTTTCGCACACTGCACGCCCCTGGTCCTGCACCGTCGCTCGCCCGCATCGCGCCGAACCTCATCTTCGCACCCGCCGACTCAGACCACGCGCGCCGGTTCCGGCCTTCCCTCCAGCGGGAAGACCTTGGCGGGATTGAGCAGCCATTGCGGGTCGAACACGGATTTGATGCGCATCTGCTGGGTGAGGTCGGTGGCGTTGAACTGGTGCACCATCAGGTCGCGCTTCTCGATGCCGACGCCGTGCTCGCCGGTCAGGCAGCCGCCGACCTCGACGCAGAGCTTCAGGATGTCGGCGCCGCAGGCCTCGGCCTTGTGGAGTTGCTCGGGATCGTTGACGTCGTAGAGCACCAGCGGATGCAGGTTGCCGTCGCCGGCGTGGAAGATGTTGGCGACGCCGAGGCCGTATCCCTGGCAGATCTCGGAGATCTTGACGAGCACCTCCGGCAGGCGCCCCGTCGGGATCGTGCCGTCCATGCACATGTAGTCGGAAATTCGGCCCATCGCGCCGAAGGCGGACTTGCGGCCTTTCCAGATTGCGGCGGCGGCAGCCGGGGTCTTGGCCTCGCGGACATGGACGGCGCCGTTGCGACGGGCGACCGCGATGATGTTTTCCAGTTGCTCGTTGATCTCCGCCGGCGATCCCTCGACCTCGATGATCAGCATCGCCTCGACGTCGAGCGGGTAGCCGGCCTCGGCGAAGTCCTCGCAGATGTGGATCGCCGGCCTGTCCATGAATTCGATCGCGACGGGCAGCATCCCCCTGGCGATGATCTCGGAAACGCAGGCGCCGGCGTCGGCGCTGGAATTGAAGCCCAGCAGGACGGGACGGGCGCCTTCGGCCTTCGGCAGGATGCGCAGCGTCGCCTCGGTAACGAGGCCGAGCTGGCCCTCCGATCCGGTCAGCAGGCCAAGCAGGTCGTAGCCCGGTGAATCCAGATGATCGCCGCCCAGTTCGATCACCGTGCCGTCCATCAGCACGACGGTCAGGCCCAGCAGGTTGTTGGTGGTGACGCCGTATTTCAGGCAGTGGGCCCCGCCGGAATTCATTCCGACATTGCCGGCGATCGTGCAGGCGAGCTGGCTCGAGGGATCCGGCGCATAGAAGAAGCCCAGATGGTCGACGGCGCCGGAGACGGCAAGGTTGGTGATGCCGGCCTCCACGCGGATCGTGCGGTTGAAGGTATCGACGTGAAGCGCGCGGTTCATTCTCGAGACGCCGACCACGACGGCGTCTGTAAGCGGCAGGGCGCCGCCGGCAAGCGAGGTGCCCGCGCCACGGCCGATCACCTTGACTCCCTCCTCGTTCAGGCATGCGAGGACCCGGCTCACCTCGGCCGTATTGCCCGGCAGCACCACCGCGAGCGGCACCTGCCGGTAGGCGGTCAGCGCATCGGTCTCGTATGCGCGAAGCTCGTCGTGCTCTGATATCACCCACCGCGCGCCGACAATGGCCGCCAGCGCAGCGACGATCCGGTCGCGCTTGTCCAGAACGGCCGGATTCACCTCCGGCAGCGCAAGGCCCGACATCTTCTCCTCCCTGCTTCCGCGACTCGCGCGAGCTGACACGCAATCTTTTCACTTGACGTAGTTTGTCACGGTATCCCTTACTCTCAAGGTTAAAAGTCAACAAGGATTGTTTCCCTCATGGAAAGTCAGGGAGGAGGGATGAAATGGCCGATCTCACGGATATGGAGATCTTTGCCCGGGTCGTGACGGCCGGCAGCATGTCGGGTGCCGGACGGGAAATGGGCCTGTCACCGGCTGTCATCTCCAAGCGCATCCGTCGGCTGGAGGAGCGCCTGGGCGCACGGCTGCTGCAGCGGACCACCCGCCAGATCGCCCTGACCGAGGACGGCCAGGGCTACTACGAGCGCGTCATCGGCATCCTGGCGTCGATCGAAGAGGCGGAATCCTTCGTCACCCGCCGCAACACGGCGCCCCGCGGCACCCTGAAGATCGCTGCACCGACCTCCTTCGGGCGGATGCACATCGCGCCCTACCTGGGCAAGTTCGCAACTCTCTATCCCGATCTGAAGCTGAGCCTGATGCTCAACGACCGCTTCGTCGACATCGTCGGCGACGGCTTCGATCTGGCGGTGCGCATCGCGGCGCTCGAGAATTCCAGCCTGATCGCCCGGCGGCTGGCGCCCAATCACCGGGTGATCTGCGCCTCGCCAGCCTACCTGGAACGGGAAGGCACGCCGAAGACGCTGGGCGAACTCAGCCGCCACAACTGCATCTTCGCCACCCACCAGGACGTCTGGCAGCTCGAGGGGCCGGAAGGAGCCACGTCCATGCGGGTCGCCGGAAATCTCCAGACCAACTCGAGCGAGGTCGTGCGCGAGGGAGTGATCGCCGGTCTCGGTATCGCGCTGCGCTCGACCTGGGACGTCGGACCGGCGCTGCAGAGCGGCAAGCTGAGGATCGTGCTGCCGCAATACAGGGAGTCGCGGCGGGTCGCTGTCTATGCCGTCTATCCGAGCCGCCGCTTCCTGCCGGCTCGGGTCCGCGTGTTCATCGACTTCCTTGCCGACCTGTTTGGACCCGAGCCGTATTGGGACAAGGGGCTCGACCTCGCCTTCGACGCTCCGGACGGGCCGGCCGGCAACCCGGTCGCGGCCTGAAGGCGTGCGGTTGCGGCCCGACCCGGCGCTTCGTATAGATATTTGGGCGTTCCGCATGGGTTTCGGGTACCGTTTCGACCGATGAAGATACTTTGCGTCATGTTGTTTGCGGGGCTGTTCGCGGTTTTCGCGATCTGGGGGCTGCCAAGCCGCGCCGCCGGCGATGCCGGCAACGGTCAGGACCTGTTTCGCCTCTGCAACGCCTGTCACGAGATCGGCCCGGACGCCCGCAACCGGGTCGGTCCCATACTCAACAACATCGTCGGCCGGCGCGCGGCGACCCGGTCGGGATACTCCTACTCGGCGGGGATGCGCGAAGCCGGTTCCGAGGGTTTCGTCTGGACCGTGGAAAACCTGGACGGCTACATCGAAAACCCGCGGGCCTTCCTGCGGGGCACCAAGATGGCGTTCTCCGGCATGGCCGACGCGGAACAGCGCCAGGATCTCATCGCCTACCTGAAGACGCTGAAGTTCGACGACGCCCCCAATTCGCGGACATTTCGCTAGCTACTCGTCCGCGTGACCGCGCCGGATGCGGCGCACCAGCGCCCAGATCACCACCACGACGAAAGGCACGGCGACCGCCGTTGCCACGGCCGGATCGAATGGCAGGTCCAACGCCGTCTCGCCGCCTCTCAACAGATAGCCGATCAGGCCGACGACGTAGTAGCTGACGGCTGCGACCGACAGGCCCTCCACCGTCCGCTGGAGCCGCAGCTGCAGGCGCGCGCGGCGGTTCATCGAGTCCAAGAGGTCGCGGTTCTGGCTCTCCAGTTCGATGTCGACGCGGGTGCGCAGCAGGTTCGCCGTCCTGGCGAGCTTGGCCGCCAGGTCCGATAGCCGCCGTTCGACGGACTCGCAGGTCCGCAGTGCCGGCTTCAGCCGGCGCGCCAGGAAGCCCTCGATCGAGTCGAACCCCTGGACGCGCTCCTCGTGGATCGACAACAGGCGCTGGCCGACCAGTTCCCAGTAGGCCCGCGTCGCGCCGAAACGATAGGTGGCGCCCACCGACTCCGCCTCTACCTCGGCTGCCAGCGAGACCAGCCGGTCGAGGAGTTCGCGGCTCAGGTCGAGGCCCGTACCGTCCCTCATGCGCAGCGTCAGGCTCAGCAACTGGGTCTCGATGCTGTCGACGATCGGCCGGATCCGCTGCGCCTCCGGCAGGCCGAGCAGCGCCAGGGTCCGGTAGGTCTCCACTTCCAGGAGCCGCTGGACGAGAGCGCCGGCCCGCGCCGCCGAAAGAGACCTGGAGGCGACGAGGATGCGCGTGAAGCCCGATCGGTCGGGCCGGAAGTCGGTCGCCACGATCGCCCCGCCGTCGACCCGCGACACGCACAGGCTGGACGGATCGAAGGCCGCCAGATCCGGCAGTTCGTCCGCCAGGGGGACCAGCGCGACCCGCGTCGAAACGATCAGCGGCCCCGGCGGTTTCGGCAGGAAGGCGGCGAGCGAGGAGATGTTCGGCGCCGCGAAGGGATCGTCCGGGGGCGGCGCCACCGACAGCGTCATCGTGGTGAATTCGGTGTGGCGTTCCCAGCTGAGTTCGGCCCCGCCGAGACTGACGACGTGGTGGCGCGCGCCGGGTGCGGGCGGCGGCGCGCCGTGCGCCTTGCAGAAGCGGACGAGCTGCTCGAAATCGTCGCCGGAGCCAGCGTCGGTGCCGCCGGCCGCCGACGGCCCGGTCCACGATTGGAACGCCATGTGATGGAAGACGCGCGGCGCCTCCGCGGCCCGGAACGGCCGGGCATGCACTTCGCCGACGATGTCGTCTCGCAAGGGATGCAGTTCGAAGGGCACGCGCCGGTCCGCCACCCGCGAACCGCCCTGTTCCGCCGTCTCGTCCATCAGCTCCGCCGCAATCAGTGGAAAGCGGCGGCGACCCTAAACGAGCGGTTGGCCGTGGCAACCCCCAATCCGGTACCGACAGGAGTCAGCCGAGGAGATAGCTCGGCAGCCAGAGCACCAGCGCCGGGAACAGGATGCACAGTCCCAGACCGAGGAGTTGCAGGAGCACGAACGGCACAATGCCGCGATAGATGTGCTGGATCGTGACCCCCGGCGGCGCCACCCCCTTCATGTAGAACAGCGCGAAGCCGAACGGCGGGGTCAGGAACGAGGTCTGCAGGTTCACCGCAGCCAGCACCAGGAACCAGATGATGTTGGCCCGGCTGACGCCTTCCCACTCGCCGACATGGCCGCCGAAGTCGAGCAGGCCGACGATTGGCGCAAACACCGGCAGCACGATCAGGGTGATTTCGATCCAGTCGAAGAAGAAGCCGAGCAGGAAGATCATCAGCATCAGCACGAGCAGGATGCTCCAGGGCCCGACGCCGGTCGCCTGGATGAACTCGATGATCAGGTGCTCGCCGCCGAGCGTCCGGAAGATGAACGAGAAGCAGGTGGCGCCGACGAATATCCCGAACAGCATGCCGCCGGTGAGGGCCGAGCGCTGGCAGACCTCCACGAACACCTGCCAGGTAAGGGCCCTGTTGAGGGCGGCCAGCAGGATGGCGCCGCCTGCACCGACGCCGGCTGCCTCCGTCGGCGTGGCGAAGCCGCCGAAGATCGAGCCGAGCACGAGCACGATGAGCACGACCGGCGGGACGAAGCTCTTGAGCACCATGCCCCAGAACTCGATGCGTCCGGCAGGCCCTATGTCGTCGGGCAGCGGCGGTGCCAGGTCCGGTTTGAAATGGCACAGGGTCCAGATGTAGATCGCGTAGAGCAGCGCCAGCAGCAGGCCCGGCACGATCGCTCCCACGAACACCGTGCCGACCGGCACCGAAAGCAGGTCCGCCATGATGACCAGCATGATCGATGGCGGTATCAGGATGCCGAGCGTGCCCGACGAGGCGATCGTGCCGGTGGCGAGCGGCAGGTTGTAGTTGCGCTCCAGCATCACCGGCAGGGCCAGCAGGGTCATCATCACGACCGAGGCCCCGATGATGCCGGTGGTCGCGGCCATGATCGTGCCCATCAGCGTCACCGACAGGGCAAGCCCGCCCGGCACCCGGCGCAGCAGCACCTGCAGGGCGTGCAGCAGGTCCTTGGCGACGCCCGACTTCTCCAGCATCGTGCCCATGAAGATGAACATCGGGATCGCCACCAGGACGGGGCTTTCCATCGTGCCGCCGTAGATCCGCAGCGGGATCAGGGCGAGCTGCTGAAGGCGGAACACCCCGAAGATGTCGCCGATCAGGGCGAAGGCGAGACCGACGCCGCCGAGGATGAAGGCGACCGGATACCCGGTGAACAGCAGCACCGCCAGCGCGAAGAACATCCACAGCGGCAGGAACTCGACGAAAATGTCCATGAACGCCCGCCTCAGTTCTTCGCCGATGAAACCGTCACGGCCTCTTTCGGCACGTCGGCATGGTGCGTGCCCGCGTAGTAGCTCGAGGCTCTCCTGAGGCTCTCCGGCCCGAACAGGTAGACGACGCATTTGACCGCCACCGCGACGCCGGCGAGCGCCAGGACCAGGAAGCCGAACGGAAGGAACGACTTGATGATGAAGCGCAGCGGCAGCCCGGTCTGCGCCGCAGACTGCTCCATCAGCTTGAACGAGTTCTGGGCGAAGTCGTAGCCGAAGCGCATCACGACGTAGCAGTAGGCGACGAGGAAGAAGATGCAGCCGAGCAGTTCGATCCAGACCCGCGTGCGCGGCGCCAGCTTGTCGCGCACCAGCTCGATGCGGACATGGGCATCCTTGATGTAGGCGAACCCGAAGCACAGCAGGAACAGGATGGCGTGCATGTGCCACTCGGCTTCCTGCAGCTTGTTGGAATTGAAGGCGTGGAACCAGGCCGTCTCGGTGAAGGTCGGCACGAACTCGAGCACCTTGCGCTGGGTCACGTCGTAGATGATGACGACGATCAGCGGCACGTAGAGGAAGGAAGCCGCCTTGCCGATCCAGGAGACGCCGTCGCCGAGCGCGTCGCTCTCGCCCAGATAGAAGGCCCAGCCGTCGGCACTGCCCCGCCGCCGGCTCGATCGTCCGGCAATGGCGATCGCAATCGCGGTGAGCACCAGGCAGATCACGATCAGCAGTCCGGCAATGCTGGCGGAGATCTCGTGCAGGGGCACGATGATGCCGGCGGCGAGATCGCCGTCTTCCGCCGCCTTCGCCAGCAGCCGCAGTTCGATGCGGGACATCTCGAACGCATCGTCCAGCGGGGCGCTGACGGCCATCAGCGCCGCGGCGGTGAGGAAGTACCCCGGCCGGGCGCCGAGGTGCGCGGCGAGGAACAGCGCAAGGAAACCGACGATCAGCGCGATCCAGTGGAGCCCGAATGGCGCCATCACCACGGCGATGGCGGACAGCGCGGCAACGACGGCGCTCAGAGTGCCCATGTTTTCAGGATCCGCCCGATGGTGTGGGAAGGGGCACGACCCCGCGGGCGGGGCCGTGCCGCGAACTCAGGCTTCCTGATCAGTCCAGGTAGCCGAGGTCCTTCCACTTGCTGTAGTTCTCGCGGAAGGACGACAGCGAGTCCCACGCCTTGGCGAAGTCCTCGTCGGCGGCCACCTGCTCGGCGACGACTTCTTCCCAGGCGGCCTCGAACTCCGCGAGGATCTCCGGCGGCCATTCGTGGATGTTGACGCCGTTCTTCTCGAGCTCCTGCAGGGCCGCGAACTGGATCGCCTCGCCCTCGGCCAGACCGTAGGTGATGGCGGCATCGCAAACGGTCTCGATGCGCGCCTTGGTGACGTCGTCGAGGCTTTCCCACAGATCGAGGTTGATCATCAGGTCAAACAGGGTCGACTGCTGATGCCAGCCGGGGAAATAGTAATGCTTGGCGACCTGGTAGAAGCCGAGATTGAGGTCGATGGCGGGCATCGAGAACTCGGTCGCGTCGATCGTACCCAGCTCGAGCGCCGGGAAGATGTCGCCGCCGGCCAGGAGCTGGGTGGAGACGCCCATCTTCTCCATGACCTTGGCGCCAAGACCGAAGAACCGCATCTTCTTGCCCTTCAGGTCATCGGTCGAGGTGATCTCCTCGCGGAACCAGCCGGATGCCTCCGGCGCGATGACGCCGCAGTGGACGCCGTGGATTCCGTACTTGTGGTAGATCTCCTCGAACAGCTCCTTGCCGCCGCCGAACTTCAGCCACGCCAGATACTCGCCGGCCTGCGGGCCGAAGGGGACCGCGGCGAAGAGCTGAAGGGCGGGAACCTTGCCGGCCCAGTAGCCGGGTGTGGACCATCCCGCCTCGACCGCACCCGAGGAAATGGCATCGAACACTTCGAGCGCCGGAACGAGCGCGCCGGGCTCCTGGAACACCAGCTCGACGTCGCCGTCGGTGACGATCGCGAGCCGTTCGGCGACGTACTTGCCGAGCGTGCCGAGCTGCGTCAGCGAGCCCGGATACGTCGACTGCATGTTCCATTGTTCCGCCTGAGCCGTTCCGGCAAAGCCAACGCCCAGTGCAACGGCGGATACTGCCAGTAATTTCTTCATAGGGTCACTTTCCTCCCAATCCAGACATCCACTCGGAGCGAAACTCCAAGATCTGCGCTACTTGCTTTTCCGAGGCGCTTGTTGCCGCGCCTGCCCAAACCTAGACCGAAGCGGCAAGCTCCGACTAGCCCCCGCAATAACTCACAGTTGACGGAGAAACGTTATTTGGTGCTGATTTTTCAGGCACTATCGGTATCGGCATCGGCAACAACGTCCCCCCGGGGCTACGTGCGCCCGGACCGTTTTTCTTTTGCTCGTCTTTTGCGACATTTGACCTGCGCCGGCCGCGGGGCGCGACACCGGCGCGCTTCGATCTGTTTGCGTTCCTTTTCCTCCTCTGCCGGGTTGGCCCGGTTATTCCGACCGGCCCGTGCGGGTGACGAGTTGCGCCGCCAGCCACCGGACGGAGCGGAGCAACCGCCCGTCCTGACCGCGGCGGCCGACCACCTGGACGCCGATCGGCAGTCCGTTCGAGCCGACCAGCAGGGGCACGGAGACGGCCGGAACCCCGCAGAAGGTCCACGTGGTGCAGAACGCCGGATCGCCGGTCGTCTCGGACCCCGGCGCCTCGCCGCGCGTCGCCGGGGTGAGGATGGCGTCGTAGCGGTCGAAGATATCGTTCAGCGCGCGGTCGAATGTGTGGATCTGCTCCTTCGCCGCGAGGTAGTCCCGGGCAAGAACCCGTTGTCCCGTCTCGATGACGGCGCGCAGCTTCTCGCTGAGCCTGTCGCGACCCCTCTCGTAGTAGTGCGCGAAGTTCAGAGCCACTTCCGCCCCCATGACCGTCCCGTGGAGGTCCAGCGCACGCTCGAAGACATCGGGAAGCCCGACCTCGTCGACATCGCCGAGCGCCGCGCAGAGGTGCGCAAGGCCCTCGCGGGTATCCTCGTCGGCGCGGTCCCAAAGCGGCGTCCTGACGAAGGCGAACCGCGGACGCACCGGAGGTTCGCTCAGGGCGGTCTCGAGTAGCTTTGGAGGCCCGGCCGGACGGGTCCACGGATCGCCCGCGTCGTAGCCGGCGATGACATCGCCGAGCAGGGCCGCATCCTCCAGGCTGCGCGCCAGCGTGCCCAGCGTATCGAAGGTCTCAGACAGCGGTGCCACGCCGCGCCGCGACACCATCCCGGCGCTCGGCTTGTAGCCGTAGATCCCGCAGAAGGAGGCGGGCCGGATCACCGACCCGTTGGTCTGCGAACCGATGGCACCGGGCACCATGCAGTCGGCCACGGCGGCTGCGGAGCCCGACGAGGATCCACCCGGCGTGCGGGTTATGTCGTGCGGATTGCGTGTCTTGCCGGGCTGGTACAGGGCAAGCTCGGTGGTCACCGTCTTGCCCAGGATCACTGCGCCGGCCGCGCGAATCTGCGAGACGGCGTGAGCATCCCTGTCCGGACGACGGCCTGCGTCAAGGATGGTGCCGCGCTCGCAGGGCAGGCCCGCAACGTCGACCAGATCCTTGACGCCGACAGGCACGCCGTGCAGCACGCCGAGCGGATCGCCGGCGGCGCGCTTAGCGTCACAGCTGCGCGCCTGCATCAGCGCGTAGTCCGGGTCGAGATGCGCCCAGGCGCCGATCTGCTCCTCGGTCTCGGCGATGCGGGCAAGACAGCTTGCCGTCAGTTCCTCGGAGGAAATCGTGCCGCTGGCAACAAGGCGGGCGGCGTCGCGCAGGCCGAGGCCGGCAAGCCCCGGATCGGTGGCTTCGGTCGCCGCCCCGGCGACGCTCGCGGTCATCGACCGGCTCCGGCGCAAGCGCAGCGCGGGATGCTGTCACGCGATCTCATCGCGATCGAGCCGCACTGCCGCCCGGCCGCCGCCGCGCTTCCGCGCAATACCGAATCCGAGGAAATCCTGACCAATTTCCCTCCCCCCGCTGACCGCATGTGTTTTCTGTGCAGCCGCGATTCTTCGCCTCGGCTTGCACGTTCGATCAGCTTCGCCATTTGAGCGCAACGCATACGTTATGATCAATCAAATTCTTCGAACAAACCTTTTTCCTGCACGGCAACATTGATTTGCCGGCCGTTTTCCGGCACTGGCCGGCGGCGTCGTGCAGCGCCTTGCGACGTTCCCGGCGACTGGCGCGACGTGAAAGCTGCGTTATAAGTCTACGCGACCAGCCGACGGCACGCGCAGCGAAGAACCGGACCGGCAGAAGAACGGGGAGACCGCCTGATGGCACCTGTCGTCGAAATTGGGGACCTGGAGAGACTCGCCCGCCGTCGCGTGCCGAAGATGTTCTTCGACTACGCGGACTCCGGCTCCTGGACGGAAAGCACCTACCGGGCCAACCGCGAGGACTTCTCGAAGATCAAGCTGCGCCAGCGCGTCGCCGTCGACATGACCGACCGCTCGCTGGAATCGACGATGATCGGCCAGAAGGTGGCCATGCCGGTGGCGCTGTCGCCGGTCGGCATCACCGGCATGCAGCGCGCCGACGGCGAGATCCTGGCGGCCAGGGCCGCCAACGAGTTCGGCGTTCCCTTCACCTTGTCGACCATGAGCGTCTGCTCGATCGAGGCGGTCGCCGAGGCGACGAAGAAGCCGTTCTGGTTCCAGCTCTACGTCATGCGCGACCGCGACTTCATCAACGGGCTCATCGACCGCGCCAAGGCGGCGGGCTGCTCGGCGCTGGTGCTGACGCTCGACCTGCAGATCCTCGGCCAGCGCCACAAGGACATCCGCAACGGGCTGTCGGCCCCGCCCAAGTTCACGCCGAAGCACATCTGGCAGATGGCCACCTGCCCGTCCTGGTGCCTCGGCATGCTGGGCACGAAGAACCGCACCTTCGGCAACATCGTCGGCCATGCCAAGGGCGTCGACGATCTGTCCTCGCTGCACTCGTGGACGGCGCAGCAGTTCGATCCCCGGCTTACCTGGGACGATATCGAGTGGATCAAGAAGCGCTGGGGCGGTCCGCTGATCCTCAAGGGGATCCTCGACGTGGAGGACGCCAAGCGGTCGACGGACTACGGCGCCGACGCGATCATCGTCTCCAACCACGGCGGCCGGCAGCTCGACGGCGCGCCCTCCTCGATTTCCGTCCTGCCCGAGATCGTCGACGCCGTCGGCGACAAGATCGAGGTTCACATGGACGGCGGCATCCGCTCCGGGCAGGACGTCCTGAAGGCGCTCTGCCTCGGCGCCCGCGGCGTGTTCATCGGCCGTGCGTTCGTCTTCGGTCTCGGCGCGATGGGTCAGGCCGGCGTGAAGCTCGCGCTCGACATCATCGCAAGGGAGCTCGACACGACGATGGCGCTGTGCGGGGAAAAGAGGGTCACCGACCTCAGCCGCATGAACCTCTATCACAGCGGCCAGCAGTGGATGGCCGGCTGAACGCGACATGAGCTTCCGGGCGATCGCGAGATGCGAGGCGGCCTGGCGCACCTGGGAGGGCGGCGGCCTGCAGCGCGTGGTCCTCTGGCAGGGACCGGGGGCCGATCAGGCCATCGTCGCCGAAGGCGCCGCTGTCGTCGCCGGACCGGACGGATATGCGGCACGCTTTCGCGTCGACTGCGACACCGCCTGGCGGGTCCGCTTCGCCCGGATCCGCATCGCGGGCGGTGCCGCGCTCGAGCTGCACGCGGATGGGGACGGGCGCTGGCGGGACGGCAACGGCACCGAACTGGCGGCGTTCTCCGGCTGCATCGACATCGATCTGCAGGCAAGCCCGCTGACCAACGTGCTGCCGATCCGGCGGACCGGCTTCACCGCCGGTCAGGCCCGCGAATTCCGGATGGTCTACGTGGCCTTCCCCTCCCTCGACATCTTCGTCGACGAGCAGCGCTACACGTGCATCGAGCCCTGCCGCCGCTATCTGTACGAGGCGGTCGACGGCAGTTTCTCGGCCGAGCTTCCCGTCGACGAGGACGGCCTCGTGCTGGACTACCCGGGCCTGTTCAGGCGGGTGGCGTCATGATTCCGGATGCGCCGCTCTATTTGCGGAGCAGGGGATAGCCCTCGACGTGGATGAAGTCGGTGTCCTGCACGGGAATATGGCACCCGATGCAGTCGGTCTGGTAGTTCGTGGTGATGGTCGCCTCCGGCGCATCCGCATTGAACTTCGCCCAGCCCCAGCCGTCGCCCCACAGCGGCCCCTGCGGGGGATTCGTCTCCGGCGGCTTGATCATCGCGAACCAGCCCTTCAGCTCTCCCAGCGACGACACCATGTCGTCGCCCTCCCCAGTCGTCACGCCGTCGCGCAATTCCTTGATGATCACGGTTCCCTCCGGGAACTCCCCGGATTCGCGGTAGGCCGTCACCGTCTCGGGCTGGGTGTAGATCACGTTGATCTGCTTGGCGCCGCTTCCGCCGAGATGGATGAAGGTGCCCAGCATGGTCCAGTCACGCTGGTAGTTCTGCGTGGTCATGACGATCGTGCCGTCCGGCTTCACCATCGCCGATGCCGCCCCCTCGTCGGCGGCCGGCGCATCCACCGACACCGCACCGATGACGGCCGCCAGGCCGGCCAGGTAGTGCAACGCCTTCATCGGACTTTTTCTCCTCAGACTTTCGGAAATGGCGGGCAGTCGCCGCCCCGGGGGACCACTCCCGCCTCAACGCGAGGCAAGGTCGGTGATGATCGTGTTGGCCATCGCAGCAAGTTGCGCGGCCGCGCCGGCGTCGAACCGGTTGATGGCGGCGAACACGCCGACGCCCCGCGCGGGCGAAAATGCCAGATGGCTGATGATGCCGGATCGTCCACCCGTCTTCTGGTAGACGAGCGGACGGTCGCCGGCCGGGTGCATGATCACCCATGCCAGGCCCATGGCGTCCATCTGCCCCACCTCGGCCGTCGACAGGAATATCGGCGACAGACCGTCGCGTGACAGCCATTGCGCATGGTCGAGCAGGCGCATCTCGGCATCGCCGTCCCGCTCCGTCCGCAGGTGCCACTTGAGCCACCTCACCATGTCGTTGGCGGTGGAGAAGTAGCCGCCGGACGCATCGGGCGGCGCCACCCCCGCGTCCGGAATTTCCTTGCCGTCGGGGCCCTGGCCGTGCAGCCGGTTGGCGAGTTGGCCCGCGCTCGGCGTCAGGGTCGTGGAGGTGAACCCGTTGGGTTTCAGGATCGTCTCGGTCAGGTAGTCGAAGTACGGTTCTCCCGCCGCCGCGACCATGACGTGGGACAGGATGTCGAAGCCGACGTTGGAATAGCTGACGCCGGTCCCCGGTGCGAACAGCAGCGGCGGCTTCAGGTTCGCCTCGAAGACCTCAGGGGTGATGGAGGCGGCAGGATCGAGGGTCTGGCCGGCGGGCGGTTCGATGTCTCGCGCCAGTCCGCTGGCGTGGGTCGCGAGGTCGATCACCCGGATGTCTCGGCCGTTCATCGCCGGCCAGTCGATACCCCACTTGAGGTGCGTCTCGGGCCGATCCTCGAATCCGAGCCTGCCGTCGGCGACCAGGCTGGAGAGCATCGCGCCGCTGAAGGTCTTGTAGAGCGAGCCCGTCCGGAAGATGGTTTCGCCGTCCGGCTTCGGTGATCCCGGCCCGGCCCGCTCGCCGAATCCCGCCACCACCGATTTCCCGTCGTGGACGACGGCCATGATCAAGGCGGGAACCCCTGTTGCCGCCACGAAGGTCCCGCCCGACTGCTCCACCATCGTCTGAAGCAGCGGGTCGTCGTCGGCCGCGGCGGCTGCGACCGGCGCGAGGGTCGCGATTGCCGCCACCATCGAACGAACGATAAAACTACGCACAGGCATTTCCCCCTTTTTGCGAATCGTCGGCGCCGCTTTGTTCGCCGCCTACCCTGCCCCTTACACGATTGTCACGGGGAACGTCGCCCGCCGAGTGCAAGAATGACCGGCCTCTAACTCCTCATCAGCCGGCAACCGCAACAATATCGCGCTCCGGCTCCGTCACGGCGATTCAGTTTGCCGCGAAGACCGGTCCGCCGACTGAGTATCGTCTAACGGCATGCCGGACATGGCGCGGCGTCTGATTACGCGGCATTTCGCTGCCTTGCCCGGGTGGACGCCGGATGGCGTGTACGGAATGATCGGAACTCGGGCAGCGCGTCGGGCAAGCATCCGGCGGACGGAGGAAACATGTCGGCATCCATCAGCTATCTCACCACCATCCGGTTCGGCGAAGGCGCCGTTGGCGAGATCGACGAGGACCTGGGCGCACTGGGCATTTCGCGTGCCCTGATCGTCGCCGATGCCGGAGTGGTGGCCGCCGGGCTGGTCGAACGGGTCACGGACGCGGTTCCCGCCGAGCGGATCGCCGGGGTGTTCGACGGCACCCCCTCCAATCCGACCCAACGCGCCGCCGAGAAGGCGCTCGACCTGTACCGGGAAACCGGGGCGGACGGACTGATCGCGATCGGCGGCGGCTCGCCCATCGACCTTGCCAAGGCGGTCGCGCTGATGGCGACCCACGAGGGGCCGTTCGACAGCTACGCCGCGGTGCTCGGCGGCATTCCGCGGATCACGGCAGCGGTCGCGCCGCTAATCGCCGTACCGACCACGGCGGGCACCGGATCGGAGGTCGGCCGCGCCGCGCTGGTCACCCTCGACGACGGGCGCAAGCTCGGATTCATATCGCCGCACATGATCCCGAACCGTGCCGTCTGCGATCCGGAACTCACCTACGGCATGCCGCCCGGCCTGACGGCGGCGACCGGCATGGACGCAATCAGCCACTGCATCGAGACCTACCTGTCGCCGCGCTTCAACCCGCCGGCCGAGGCCATCGCCCTGGACGGTCTGGCACGCGCCGTCGCCAGTTTGCCGAAGGCGGTGGAGGACGGCGCCGACGTCGGCGCCCGCCGCGAGATGATGATCGCCGCCCTGCACGGCGGCCTGACCTTCCAGAAGGGCCTCGGCGCCATCCACGCCATTTCCCACCCTCTCGGCGGCCTCGAGGAGCCCTCGCTTCACCACGGCACGCTGAACGCGGTGCTGCTGCCGCACGTGCTGCGCTTCAACGAAGCCGCCGCGCCCGGGAAGTATGCCGCGATGCGCGAGGTGGTCGGCATCGCGCCCGACGCCGACCTGGCCGGCTACTTCGAGGCGCTGAACGCGACGATCGGCATGCCGAAGACGCTGTCGGAGATGGGCCTGCCCCGCCAGGCGATCCCGCCGATCGTCGAGGGCGCCCTGAAGGACCATTCGGTGCCGACCAACCCGCGCGCCCTGGACGCGGCCTCCGTCAAGGCGCTGATGGAGGCGGCCTACTAGAAGGGCCTATCCCCCCTGCACCAGCCGGGTCATCTGGAGGCCTTCGCGCAGCCGCTTGTCGCGATTGTAGATGTCGTTGCGGAAATTGACCGTCCCGTCCTTGTTCACCCAGGCGGTCAGATAGGTGACGTGGACCGGGAGCGGCTCCTCCAGGTTGACGACCGTCTTCTTGCCCGAGGCGATGACGCTGCGGATCTTCTCGGCCGTCCAGCCCTGGGTGCCGAGGATCACGGCGCCGAGCTCGACCGGATCCTGGACCCGCACGCAGCCGTGGCTGAAAGCCCGCGATGAGCGCGCGAACAGGCCCTTCGACGGGGTATCGTGGATGTAGATGTTGTACTGGTTCGGGAACATGAACTTGATCTGGCCGAGCGCGTTGCCGGGGCCGGGATCCTGCCGCAGCGTGTAGCGGAAGTTCGACGGGGAGATCGCGTTCCAGTCCACCGAATAGGGATCGATCCGGCCGTTGCCCGCGTAGACGTGGATGTTCTGAGCGGCGAGCGCCCCGGGAGACTTCCTGAGCTTCGGAAGATATTCGTTGCGGGCGATCGAGTTCGGTACCGTCCAGTCGGGGTTGATCACCACGTACTGCATGATCTCGTCGAAGACCGGCGTGCGCGTATAGGGCTTGCCGACCACGGTGCGGGCGGTGTGGATGGTCCGGCCGTTGTCGACGACCTTGAGGACCTGGTCGGCGAGATTGACGAAGACGTAGCGCTCTCCCAGGTCGTCCACCATCCAGCGGCGGCGCTCCATGTTGAGCTCCATCGTCTCGATGCGCTCCTCGATCGGCGTGTTCATTTCCGCCAGCGTCGCCGGGCCCACGGCGCCGTCGACGTCGATGCCGTGACGTTCCTGGAAGCGGTTGACCGACGCCTCCAGTTCCTCGTCGAACAGTGTCGATGGGTCGTCGGGATCGCCGAGATAGTCGCCGACAGCCGAGAGATACTGACGCAGCGCCGGCACGCGCGGATCGTCCATGCCGGGCTTCAGCGTCTCGCCGTCCGGAACGGTTGGCCAGCCGCCGAGCGCCGCCATCTCGCGGTACTCCGCCAGCATCGTCGCCAGCCGCAGGTACTCATCGGTCTGCGGCGCCAGCGTGTGCACGTAGGGGCCGATGTCGTCGGCTCCCTCCGCCCCGTGGATCAGCTTCCCCGCGTCGATCGGGTCGGGATTCATGTGGACTTCCGAATCCACGGAATTCGGCTCGACCCGGCCGGCGCTCAGGTCGCGGCCATAGTCGAGGAAGGCGCGGGTCAGCAGCAGTTCGAGCCGCGCCAGGCTGCGCACGTCCGACTGCTCCATGAGTTCGGAAAGACGGCCGACATGGTAGTCGTTCGGCTCGAGTCCGTCCGCAGAGGCGTTCTGCAGCACCGCCAGCAGTTCCCGGCCCTTGGTCTTCGGGCCGTCGTCGCGCACCCAGATCGGCGTGAACGAGCGTAAGTGATAGTAGGCATAGACTTGGAACAGGCGCTCGTCCTCGAGGTCGGAGCCGAACGGCGCCTCCCCGTCGCGGACGATCTGGGCAATCTCGCGCGCCACCTGCTTGGGTTCCTGGGCGGCGGCGGACTGGATGGCTGCCGGCTGGAGGCCCCACCCGACCCCGAAGGCCATCAGCGCCAGAACCAGAAATCTTCTCGTCGTTGCCATCGTTTCCTGCTCCACCGGAATCAGCGTGCCGTTCACCCTCGCCCTCACTACCGCATTTACGGCACGTAACCCGCGAACTCAACAAACCGTGCGCGACGGAATTCCTCCGCGCTCGCCTTGTGCCCCGACCCGGCAGGGCCCACAATCCGCCCTCCCCCACAAACCGGCCCCCAGGGAGGAGTGCCATGACGATCACGCGCAGGACGGTTCTCGGGGCGGCGGCCATTCAGGGTCTGCTGTGGCTCGCGATGCCGGCAGCGCTTGCCTCCGACGAGCCCGCCGTCGCCGACAACGGACTGTTCACGCAGCCCTTCTTCATCGAGACCTTCCTCGAATTTGCCGACGATCACGCCGAGGCGGCCGCCGAGGGCAAGGGACTCGTCGTCATCTTCGAGCAGCGCGGTTGCCCGTACTGCCGGGAGATGCACCGGGTGAATTTCGCCGATCCGCAGATCGCCGACTTCGTCAGCGACCATTTCAACGTCATCCAGCTCGACATGTGGGGATCGCGCGAGGTCACGGACTTCGACGGCGAGCAGATGGAGGAAAAGGCGCTGGCGCGCAAATGGGGCGTCAACTTCACACCCACGCTGGTGTTCTTCGCAGCCGACGCCGATGTGGCGGGAAAGCCCGGGAACACCGTCGAGTCGGCCCGCCTGCCCGGATATTTCAAGCCGTTCCACTTCCTGTCTATGTTCGAGTTCGTCGACAGCGGCGCCTGGCGGGACGAGCCCTTCCAGCGCTTCCTGCAGCAGAAGGGCGAGCGGCTGCGCGAACAGGGCAAGGAGGTCGATCTCTGGTGAGATCGCCGCTGCAGAACCGGGTGACGCCCTCCGGCGAACTGGTTGCCGCAGACGCGCGCGGAACCGTGTTCGGCAACCGCGGCGGCCGGTTTCACGACCCTGCGACCCGCACCGTCGGCCGTCGCCGCTGGGCGTCGCGACAATGGATCGTCTGCGTGCTCGAGTTCAGGAACCGCCGCCGGGCGGTCTGGGGCGACGGCTATACCGAGCTGTTCTTCCTGGACGAGGTGACGGCCCTGGCAGCCGGCCACCGGCCATGCTTCGAGTGCCGCCGCAGCGACGCCGTGTCCTTCGCGGAAGCCTTCGCCGCGGGCTCCGGCCGCACGATGCGGCTGCGCGCCCCGGAGATGGACGCCGTCCTGCACGCCCAGCGGCTCGACGGTCGCGCCAAGCGGCGTCACGCGGCGGACGTCGCAGCGTTGCCGGCCGGCGCCGTAATCGAGATCGGCGAGCAGGCATTCGCGCTGGGCGAAGACCGGCTGCTGCCGTGGTCGCTCGGGGGATACGGCCCTTCGCTGCCGCGGCCCGCCGGCGGTCCGGCCGTCGTCGTCACCCCGCCTGCGACGATCGCCGCGCTTGCGGCCGGCTACCGCCCGATCTGGCACCCGAGCGCCACGGTTGCCTAGGCCGCGGCGCCGACCATGTCGCCGGAATTGACCAGCAGGGTGCGGATCTCGTCGAGCGGCACCGGCCGGCTGAACAGGAACCCCTGCACCTCGGTGACGCCCTCGTCGATCAGCGCGCGAAGCTGCTCTTTCGTCTCGACGCCTTCCGCGGTCGTATCGATGCCGAGGTCGGTGCCGAGCGAGGATACGGCCCGGATGATCGCGCGGCAGTCGGCCTGCGCCTCGACGCCCTGGATGAAGGAGCGGTCGATCTTGATGCGGTCGAACGGGAAGCGGCGCAGGTAGCTCAGCGAGGAGTAGCCGGTCCCGAAATCGTCCATGGAGATGCGCACCCCGATGTCGCGGAGCTGGTGAAGGGCGTCCAGCGTCTCCTCGCTCTCCAGCAGCAGCACGGATTCGGTGATCTCCAGTTCCAGCCGCGCCGGATCGAGATTGGCATGGCTCAAGGCCTGGGTAACCGTCGAGACGATGCCGTGCTGCTTGAACTGGACCGAAGACAGGTTGATGGCGATACCCAGATGGTCCGACAGCCAGGCGACGTCGCGGCACGCCTGGCGCACGACCCAGTCGCCAAGCGGCACGATCAGGCCGATCTCCTCGCACAGCGGCACGAAGCTGCCCGGCAGCTTCAGCCCCTCGCGCGGATGACGCCAGCGCAACAGGGCCTCCACGCCGCTGATGTGGCCCGTCGCGAGGCTGACGATCGGCTGGTAGAAGATCTCGAATTCGCCCGTCACCATCGCCTGGCGCAGATCGACCTCGAGTTCGCGGCGGTTCCTGAGCCGCGATTCCATCTCGGTCTCGAAGAAGCGGTAGGCCCGGCGGCCTGCGTCCTTGGCGCGGTACAGGGCCAGGTCTGCATGCTTTAGAAGCTGCTCGGCCACCTCGCCGTGATCGGGGGCAAGGGCAATCCCGATGCTGGCGCCGACGAGCACCTGCTGGCCGTCGAGGGTGAAGGCGGCGCTCAGGACCTCGATGATCCGGCGCGCTAGGATGCTGGCCGACTCCGGGCCCTGGCAGCTCGACTGCAGGATCGCGAACTCGTCGCCGCCCAGCCGGGCGATCATGTCGGTGTCGCGGACGCAGACCTGCAGGCGGCGGGTCACCGCCTGCAGCAGCGCGTCGCCGGCCGGATGGCCGAGTGAGTCGTTCACCGCCTTGAAATTGTCGAGGTCCAGGCACAGCAGGGCGAACCCGTCGCCGTCGCGCGCCCGCTCCAGCGCCACCTCGAGCTGCTCGCTGAGCAGCAGCCGGTTCGGCAGCCCTGTCAGGTTGTCGTGACGGGCCATGTGGGCGATCTTCTGCTCCGCGCGGCGCCGGGCGGTTATGTCTTCGTGCGTCGCCACCGAGCCGCCGCTGGGAATTCGCGTGTGCGAGACGCGATAGACGGTGCCGTCGGCGAACTCGTCGATCGACTCCCACCGGTCCCGGCCGACCGCCACCTGCCGTTCGTGCAGAAACCTGTCGGGATCGGTGCCGTGGTACCGGCCGGACGAGACCCGGTACTCGAGAATATCCTCCAGCGCGGTGCCCGGCTGGGTGAGTTCCTCGGGAAGGGCATACATCTCCGCGTAGCGGCGATTGCAGACGATCAGGCGGAAGTTCTCGTCGAACATCGACAGGCCCAGCGACATGTTGTCAATGGCCGTGCCGAAGCGGGTGTTCTGGGCTTCGAGGCGATTGTTGGCCTGGCGCAGGTCCTCGAGCGCCTGGGACAGCTTCTGATGGGCTTCATGCTCGGCGGTGACATCGGCGCCTACGCCGCGATAGCCGCGAAACGTACCGTCCGCCTCGAAGATCGGCTCGCCGCTCACCCGGAACCAGCGGACGGCGCCGTCGTTGCGCTGGAAGGGATATACCAGGTCGCGAAACGGCCGCTTGGCCAGCAGATCATCGATGTGAGCCTGCCAGAATTCGCGGTTCTCGGCATTCAGGGCGATTTCCAGCCGGCTTTTCCCGATCCCCTCGTGCGGCGACACGCCGGTGGCGGTGATCAGGTTTGCCGAGAAATAGGAGAAGCGATAGTCTTGGTCCATTTCCCAGAACCAATCCGACATAAGTTCCGCAAAGTCCTCGAGAAGACGTTCCGGCAAGGCATTCCCTCAGGCAAAGGCACCGGGCCGTCCGCCGCGGCCCGCAAACCATGCTCGAACTATATTGACTAAGTAAAAGCTAATCCAGCGCGTCTGGTTCGATCCTGCTTAGCTGCGGCTTCCCCGCAACCCGCGCCTCAGCATCGCCGCCGGCCGGCCGTCGATCGCCGCCAGCCCCAGCCCGATCAGGCCGGCGCCGGCAAAGACGCGCGGATCGAGCCGCTCGCCGAGCAGCATGTAGCCAAGCACGACGGCCGTCACCGGCAGCAGAAACGTCACCAGCGAAAAGTTCGTGGCGCCGGCGCTGCGCAGGATCCGGAACACCAGCAGGTATCCGAAGGCCGTCGACAGCACGCCCAGGCACAGGATGGCCGCGATCGAGGCCGGGCCGGGAACGGCCTGCGCCCAGGGCGGCGCGAACGCCAGCACGGGCGGCACCATGAGGACCGTCGAGCAGATCATCTGGCCGGCTGCCGAGGCGACCGGCGGCCGATCATGGAAGCGCCGGGCGAAGACGCTGGACATCGCATAGGGGAAGCTCGCCAGCAGCATGGCGACCTGCGCCAGGATCGCCGTTCCCAGCCCCTGCAGCGCGTCCGGGCCGATCAGCACGACGACGCCGGCGATGCCGATGGCAATACCTGCGATCTTGCCGGGCGTGAGCTTCTCGTCGGCGGTGAACCTGTTCGCCAGAACGACGGTGAACAGAGGCGTCGTCGCGTTGAGGATCGCGGCAAGCCCGCTGGCGATTTCGGTCTGCCCCCAGGTGATCAGCGTCCAGGGAACGATGTTGTTGAGGATCGACATCATGAAGAGCGGCCGCCAGTAGGCGACCGTCATCGGCATCCGCACCCCCGCCAGGCGCACCGCGCAGCCCAGCACCAGGGCCCCGATCGCCACCCGGCCGAAGACGATCAGGAACGGATTGATGTCCGCGACCGCCACACCGACGAAGAAGTAGGATCCGCCCCACAGGATCGAGAGCATCACGATGCTCGCCCAGTCGGTCAGCCCCATCTCCCGGGAGATCGTCGTCACGGCCCTGCCCGCAGTCCTGTCGCGCCCACGCACCGGCCAGCCCGATACCCGCATCCGGGTGTGCTGTCCATTGCTCGGGCGCAAATGTCGCCTGTCAGCGCGCCCGGACGCGGCGGCCGGCGGCGACAGCGCGAATGGCGCTGAAAGGGCGGCCATCGATCGCGGCCAGCCCGATGCCGATCAGCACCATTCCCGCAAGGTTCGAGGCCGTGACCGTCTCGCCGAGCAGCAGGGCGCCGAGCGCCAGGGCGCTTACGGGGATCAGGAAGGTCACCAGCGACAGATTGGTGGACCCGGCCGTCTGCAGTATGCGGAAGTAGATCAGGTAGGCGAGTGCGGTGGCGGCCAGCGCCAGCGCCAGGATCGCCCCGGCCGTCGCGGCGGACGGCGCCGAAAGCCGCCACGGCGTATCGACGACGAGGATGATCGGCAGCAGCAGGATGCTCGACGACGTCACCTGTCCCGCGGCGACGACCAGCGGCGGCCGGCCGGACAGGCGCCGGCCCCAGATCGTCGCGAACGCATAGGAAACCGCTGCGCCGACGCAGGCGAGCTGCGCCAGCACGTCGAGGCCTAGTCCGGACAGCGTGTCGAGGCCGATCATGACCGCCACCCCGCCCAGTCCGATCAGCACGCCGGCGAGCTTTTGCGGGGTCATTCTTTCGTCCGCCGTCAGGACATGCGCGCAAAGCACGGTGAAGAGCGGCGTCGTCGCGTTCAGGATCGCCGCCAGGCCGCTCGTCACCTGCGTCATCGCCCAGAACAGCAACCCGAAGGGGATCACGTTGTTGATCGTCCCCATCACCAGGAACGGCAGCCACTCCCGCCCCGACGGCATGCCGAGCCCGCGAATGCGCACGATCGCCACCAGCGTTGCCGCCGCGATCGACACGCGGAGAAACGCCACCGTGAGCGGCGGCAGCTCCCCGACCGCCACCTTGGCGAACAGGAACGAGCCGCCCCACAAGAGAGACAGGACAAGAAGCAGCGCCCATTCGACGGCTCCCATCGGGGCCGAGATTTTGTTCATGCCAGGCGAACCTTATTGGTGAGCGGCGCGTTTCTAGTCGGTTGTGCCGGCGGCACCCACCCGGTTCTTGCGAAACGGTGACTCCGGCACGATGATGCCGGGACGAGGCCGATGAAGGAGACTGACATGAAGGATATCGAGCGCCTGACCAGGAAGAGCGAGAAGGACCGCCTCAAGGACCAGAAGAAGCGAGCGGAAGACCGGGATCTGGACGAGGAACTCGATGATACCTTTCCCGCCAGCGACCCGCCGTCGATCACCCAGCCCGTCCACGAGGACGATGACGAGAAAGACGACGGCAAGAAGTAGCGCTTCGTCGCGCGACGAAGCGCGCAGCATGTGTCGGACGGTTGCCGACGCACCGCTTCCAAACTAGAACGCGGCATCCCGAGACCGGGTACGATCCTTGTACCAGGACGCCGCAATGGACCTGCAACCCACGGAAGACAAGCGCCTGATTCGCGATACGGCGCGCCGTATCGCCGCCGACCGTCTCGCACCGCTGGCGGAGCGGCTCGATCGCGGCGAAGGGCGGAAGGAGTTCCTCTCCAATCTCAAGCTCTTGGCGGAAAACGGCTTCTGCGGCCTGAACGTGCGCGCCGACTACGGCGGCTCGGAGGCCGGTCCGGTCGGCTTCGCACTGGCCATCGAAGCCCTGGCCGAAGGCTGCGCCTCGACGGCGGTGACCCTGTCGGTGACCAACATGGTCGGCGAGATCATCCAGGCCTGCGGCTCCGAGGAACAGCGCGCCGAATACCTGCCGAAGATCTGCGACGGCACCTGGCCCGCGGCGGGATTCTGCCTGACCGAGTCGGGGGCCGGCTCCGATCCCGCCGGCATGCGCACGTCTGCGCGCATGGACGGCAACGGATGGGTGCTGAACGGCTCGAAGCTCTACATAACCAGCGGCGAGATCGCGGGCCTGTTCGTGGTCTGGGCCGTGACCGATCCCGACGCGCCGAAGGGCAAGGGCATTTCCTGCTTTCTGGTTGAGGCGGACACGCCGGGCGTCATCGTCGGCCCCGCCGAAAAGAAGATGGGCCAGACCGGCTCGGCCACCAACGCGGTGACCTTCGAGGACTGTCGCATCCCGGCGTCGGCCATCATGGGAGACGTAAACGACGGCTTCCGCATCGCCGTCGGCGAGCTGGCCGGCGGGCGCATCGGCATCGCCTCGGTGGCGCTCGGCATCGCCCGCGCCGCGATGGATCTGGCCATCGGCTACGTCAGGGAGCGCGAGCAGTTCGGGCGCAAGATCGCCGACATGCAGGGCGTCCAGTGGATGATCGCCGACCGCGAGACCGAACTCGAGGCGGCGCGGCTGCTGATTCTCCAGGCGGCGGCGCTGAAGGCGTCAGGCGCGCCGTTCGCCAAGGCCGCCTCCATGGCGAAGCTCTATGCCACCGAAGCTGCGCAGCGCGCCACCTATACGGCTCTGCAGCTTCACGGCGGCGCCGGATACATCCGCGACTATCCGCTCGAACGCCTCGCCCGCGACGTCCGCATCACCACGATCTACGAGGGCACCTCCGAGATCCAGCGCATGATCATCGCGCGGGAGACGCTTCGCTAGGCCGCGACTGTCGCCAGGTAGACGGTCTGCGTGAACGGCTTGTCCTGCAGCGGATTGTCGAAGGTCACTTCTTCGGCGCGCGCCTCGGCGAAAACCGATGCAAGCTTCGTGCGGAAGGTTTCGTCCGGCCGGTCGTTGGACCAGAGCCCGAATACGCCGCCGGGCTTCAGATGCGCCGCGAGCCGATTTAGCCCTTCCTGCGCGTAGAACCGAGCGTTCTGCGCATCGAGCAGGAACTCCGGCGAATGGTCGATGTCGAGCAGGATCGCATCGAAGACCCGGCCGGGCGACCGGGAATCGAAACCGGCCTCGCCCGTCGCCAGCGCGAAGAAGTCGCCATGGACAAAACGGCACCGCGCATCGCCGGTCAGTTCCGGCCCGAGCGGCACCAGGCCCTCGTTGTGCCAGTCGATCACCGCCTGCAGGTAGTCGACGACCAGCAGCGAGGATACGCGGCCGTCTTCCAGAACGGCCTTGGCGGTATGGCCGAGTCCGAGCCCGCCGACGACCACGTCGAACCCGTCGCCCGAAAGGCCTGCGAGGCCCAGCCGGGCGAGCGCGATCTCCGAGGCCGTAAAGCGGCTCGACATCAGGTACTCGTCGCCGAGCTTGATCTCGAACACGTCGACGCCAAGCTTCGGGTCGCGCCGGCGACGCAGGCTCAGCGCGCCGATCGGCGTCGGCCGGTAGTCGAGTTCCTCGAACAGTGCGCTCATGGCCCCTCTTACCCCCCGTGGAGGACGAAGGCCACGGCAAACGGCGAGAGATCCGTTCGCGCCGCTATTCGCCGCGCGGAAAGCGCTGGGACTCCTCGAGCACGTTCAGGTCCATGTGATTGCGCATGTAGCGCTCCGAGGCGCGGCGCAGCGGCTGGTAGTCCCAGGGATAGTAGGCGCCGTTGCGCAGCGCCTCGTAAACGACGTGCCGGCGGGCCTGGCTGGCGCGGACCTCGCGGTCGAAGCGGGCGAGGTCCCAGCGTTCCAGCGCCGTTGTGGTCATCGAGGCGACCGTTTCGACATGGTCGGGGTCCGCGGCAAGGTTGGTCAGTTCGTCGGGATCGGCGTCGAGGTCGAACAGCTGCGGCGGATCGAGTTCGCACAGCACCAGCTTGAAGCGACCGTCGCGCAGCGCCACCAGCGGTGCCTCGGAACCTTCCGCGGCGTATTCCATCGGCACGACGCCGCGCGACGCGGTCCCGCCGGCCAGGCCGACCACGCTCTCCCCGTCGGTCCAGGGACTGACCTGCCCGAGATCGACGCCGGCCAGTTCGGCGAGCGTCGGCACAACGTCCAGCGTCGACACCGGGTCGGCGATCCGCTTCGCCGGCATGCCGGGCGCGGCGATCATCAGCGGCACGCGCGCGGAGCCCTCGAAGAAGCTCATCTTGAACCACAGCCCGCGGGCGCCGAGCATGTCGCCGTGGTCGGAGGCGAAGACCACGATCGTGTCGTCCTCCATCCGGCAGCGCTTCAGCACGTCGAGGATCTCGCCGATCTTGTCGTCGACATAGGAAATGTTGGCGAAGTAGCCGCGCCGCGCGCGGCGGATGTTCTCCGCGGTGATCTCGAAGGAGGCGTAGTCGCTCGCCCTCATCAGCCGCTGCGAATGCGGGTCCTGGTCGTCGAACGGAATGGCGGGCACGGCCGGCTCGAGGGCGCCGCACTGCTCGTAGAGATCCCAGTAGCGCCGGCGCGCGACGTAGGGATCGTGAGGATGGGTGAAGCTGACGGTCAGGCACCAAGGCCGCTCGTCGTGGCCGCGCGCCAGGTCGTAGAGCTTGTTGACGGCGTTGTAGGCGACCTCGTCGTCGTATTCGAGCTGGTTGGTGATCTCCGCGACCCCCGCGCCGGTGACCGAGCCGAGATTGTGGTACCACCAGTCGATCCGCTCGCCCGGCCGGCCGTAGTCGGGCGTCCAGCCGAAATCTGCCGGATAGATGTCCGTCGTCAGCCGCTCCTCCAGCCCGTGCAGCTGGTCGGGGCCGACGAAATGCATCTTGCCGGACAGGCAGGTGTGATAGCCGGCGCGGCGCAGGTGATGCGCGTAGGTCGGGATGTCGGAGCCGAATTCCGCCGCGTTGTCGTAGACGCGGGTGCGTGACGGCAGCTGGCCCGACATGAACGACGCCCGCCCCGGCGCGCACAGCGGGCTCGCGGTATACGCATTGGCGAACCGCGTCGACCGCTCCGCCAGCGCGGCGAGGTTCGGCGCGTGCAGGAAATCGGCCGGGCCGTCCGGAAACAGGGTTCCGTTGAGCTGGTCGACCATCAGGATGAGGATGTTGGGGCGGGTCACTCTGTGCAGTCCCGTTCAGGCCGAATGTCCGCGGTCCGCGTGTCGGGGAGAGCGGCCGCGACCCCGTCGCGACCGGTCCGTCCCCTTGGAATGGCCCTACAGGCCGAGCGCGTCCTTGACCGCCGGCAGGCCGGGCTGGCCGTCCAGCGTCGTGACGTTCTCGAGCCACGGCTCGATGACCTGCGGATGCGCCTTCAGCCAGTCCCTGGCCGCGGCGTCCGGCTCCTGGCCGTCGTCGAGGATCTTGCCCATGAGTTCGTTCTCCATGGAGACCTCGAACTGGAGGTTCCTGAAGAGCTGCGCGGCGTTCGGGCATTTCTCCGCCCATCCCGTACGCGCCAGCGTGTAGACTTCGGCGCCGCCGTAGTTCGGGCCGAAGTAGTCGTCGCCGCCCGACAGGTACTCGATGTCGAAACGGCTGTTCATCGGGTGCGGTGCCCAGGCCAGGAAGACGATCCACTTCTCGTCGTCCTGGTTGCGCGCCACCTGGGCGAGCATCGCCTGCTCGCCGGATTCCACGACGCTCCAGTCGCCGAGGTCGAAATCGTTGGCGTCGATCATCTTCTGGATGTTGGAGTTGGCCGGCGCCCCGGGCTCGATGCCGTAGATCTCCCTGCCGAACTTGTCGGCATTGGCATTGAGATCCTTGAAGTCCTTGACCCCCGCCTCGGCCACGTAGGACGGCACCGCGAGGGTGAACTTCGCGCCCGTGAGGTTCTTGGCCAGGACGTCGACGGCCTTGGCCTCGTTCAGGTCGTCCATGAACTTCTGCTGCGCCGGCATCCAGTTGCCGAGGAAGACGTCGATGTCGCCGTTCTTCATCGACTGATAGCCAATCGGCACCGACAGCGTCTTGATGTCCGGCTCGTAGCCGAGCGCTTCGAGCAGCACCGTGGCGACGCCGTTGGTGGCATTGATGTCCGTCCAGCCGGGATCGGACATGAGAATGGTCTCGCAGCTGGCATCGTCCGCGGCCAGCACCGGCGTGCTATAGACGGCGGCGATGGCGAGAGCGAATGTAAGGCATGTGCGCTTCATATCGGTGTTCCCCTTGGTCACGGCCGGGCGAGGCGGCGCAGTTTTCCGGTCGGCAGATCTTTTTTTGCGGTATTCTGGGTCTGGTGCCGGGATCCGGTCCTATTGAACGCCGAAATCGGGATGAATTTGCACCCCCTGAATCTGGATCGCTGCCATAGGCACAGTCTATGACGGAAAGGAAGCTGGACCTCGGCTGGCTGCGCACCTTCGAAGCCGTCGGCCGACTCGGCAACCTGACGCGCGCCGCCGGCGAGCTCGGCCTGTCGCAGCCCTCCGTCAGCTACCAGATCCGCCGGCTGGAGGAGGAGATCGGCGCGCCGCTGCTGCGCCGCCTGCACCGTGGCATCGAGCTCACCGAGGAAGGCCGCATCTTCCACGAGGCGGCGGCCGCGGGCGTCTCCCGCGTCGACGAGGCGGCGCGGCGGATCCGGCAGCAGGTCCGCAAGCCGGCGGTCCGCCTCTATACCGATTACGGCTTCGCCTCGTTGTGGCTGATGCCGCGCGTGCCGGAGTTCCGCCGGCTCAACCCTGACATCGAGGTCCATATCGTCGCCTCCCAGGCGCTCGAGAGCGACCTGGAGGGCGTCGCCGACATCGCCGTGATGTTCGGCGAGGCGGGCGACTTCGGCGCCGACGCCCGTCTGCTCATGCCCGAGCGGGTGGTGCCGATCTGCGCGCCGGGCTTCCTGCAGCGGTTCGGGCCGGTGCGGGAGGCCGCCGACATCGCCGCGGCCCCGCTCCTGCACCTGGACACCGAGGCGAAGCCGCGCTGGGTCACCTGGCCGAGCTGGCTCGCCGAGCACGGCATTGCCAGGGATCCCGGACAGGCCGACCTCGGGCTGAACACCTACGAGCTCGTCATCCAGGCGGCGATCGCCGAGCAGGGCATCGCGCTCGGCTGGATCGGCCTCGTGGACGCCTTTCTCGAGCGCGGGACGCTGGTCCCGGTCGCCGCCGAGTTGGAGCGGCCCCGGTGGGGCTACTGGCTGGTGCCGACGACATCGCGGAACCCGGCGATGCGGGCGCTCCACGACTGGCTCCTGTTGCCGGATCGGAACGCGCCCGAAACGGAAACCGGCGGCGGGATGCCGGGGCGTTGACCCCGATCAAGGTTCGGGGGCACTCTCACTGCCATGTTGCGGGGCTCGAAGTTCCAGGGAGAGACCGCATGGTCCGCAAGATCGTGACATGGGTGGTCGTCGCCGACGGTGCCCGCGCCCGGGTGTTCGTCAACGAAGGCGTCGGCAAGGGGGTCCACGAGCTGGAAGACCGCGCCTTCATCGGCGACCGCCGCCAGAACCGGGACATCCAGTCGGACCGGCCCGGCCGCAGCTTCGACAGCGGCGGACAGGGCCGCCACGCCATGGAGCCGCGCACCGACCCCCACAAGCACGAGGAGCACAGGTTCCTCGGGGACGTGGTCGACTGGCTGACCGGGCACGCCCGGCAGGACGAGTTCGAGCGGCTCGTCCTGATCGCGGCGCCGCGCGCGCTCGGCGAGCTCCGTTCGCTCATGTCGAAGCCGCTGGCGGCCAGGGTGGTGGCGGAGATAGACAAGGATCTCACGCAGGCCGGCCCTGCCGAGATCGAATCGCATCTCGGCGACGTGCTCGCTGTCTGATAACACCTTGCCCGGTCGCCGGACTGGCCGGGACTGACCAGATACGGGGCGCGGGCGGATAGCCGGTCGGGCCGACAAGCAGACGCACAATGGAGGTCGTCATGGGGTTGAAGGACATTCTGGTTCACATCGATGCCGAGGAAAGCGGCGCCAACACCAAACGGCGTGACTTTGCCCTGGCGCTGGCGGCCGAGCACGACGCGCACCTGACCGCGATCATTTTCGCCCTGGAGCCGACGATCCCGCCGATGATCATGGGCGAAGTGCCGGGCTCGCTGCTGGAATCGCAGCGCGAGCGTTCGGTTTCGGGCGCCCAGACCGCCGCGGAGGCGTTCACCGCAGCAGCCGATCGCGCCGGCGTCCGCTCCGACGTGCGCGTCATCAACTGCACCGAGGCCGCCGCCGCGCCGACGCTCGCCGTCCACGGGCGCACCGCCGACATGATCGTGGTCGGGCAGGAGGAACCGGACGACGACCTGGCGATCCGTGCGCTGCTGATCGAGGCGGCCCTGTTCGAATCCGGCCGCGCGGTGCTGGTTGTGCCCTATATCGGCATACCGGAGCCGAGGTTCCATCATGTCATGGTCGCCTGGGACGGCCGCCGCGAGGCCAGCCGCGCCGCCAACGAGGCCCTGCCGCTGCTGAAGAACGCGGAAGACGTATCGGTGGTCATCGTCGGCAAGGACGCACCGTCGGCGCACGGCGGAGAGGCCGGCGCCGACCTGGCGCTGCACCTCGCCCGGCACGACCTCGAGGTCAACGTCAAGCGCATCGGCGATTCCGGCATCGACATCGGCAACGCGCTGCTCTCGCACGCGGCCGACACCGAGGCGGACCTTCTGGTCATGGGCGGCTACGGTCACTCCCGCTTCCGCCAGTTCGTCTTCGGCGGCACGACGAGCGACATCCTGTCGAGCATGACGATCCCGGTGCTGATGGCGCACTGACGTCCGGCGCCGTCGGTCCGGCTGCCGCAGCCATCGCGAGAGTGCGCCCCGGGGAACACCACTCCGGGTCGCGGCCGGTCACGGCGGCCCGTCATCGCGTCTTTTCGCCGGTGCGATACATACCCGTGACCCGAGAGTAGCGGCAGTATCATGACCATTCGGAATCTCGAGGCCGCCTTCACGCCCAGGTCGGTGGCGCTGGTGGGGGCCAGTCCGCGACCGGGCTCCGTCAGCCATGTGGTAATGAAGAACCTGCGCGCGGCAGGCTTCTCCGGCCCGATCCGCCTGATCAACCCGAAATACGCCGAGATCGACGGTGAGCCCTGCTATCCCGACGCATCCTCGCTGCCCGGGCCCGTGGACCTCGCCGTCGTCGTCACGCCGCCGCAGACCGTTCCCGGCATCGTCGCCGAACTCGGCGCAAGCGGCACCGGCGCGGCCGTGGTCATCACCGCGGGTCTCGGATCCGGCCCGGGCTCGCTGCGCCAGCAGATGCTGGATGCGGCACGGTCGCATACGCTGCGGGTGTTCGGCCCGAACTGCGTCGGCCTGCTGGTCCCCACCGTCGGCCTGAACGGCAGCTTCGCCCACGCAACGCCTCTGAAGGGCGATCTCGCCCTGATCTCCCAGTCCGGCGCCATCATCACCACCGTCATCGACTGGGCAAACGACCGGAACATCGGCTTCTCGTCGATGGTGTCGCTCGGCGACATGGCCGATGTCGATTTCGGCGACCTGCTCGACTGGTTCGCAGGCGACGTCCACACCCGCGCCATCCTGCTCTATGTGGAGGGCATCACTCATCCCAAGAAGTTCATGTCGGCGGCGCGCGCGGCCGCTCGCGTCAAGCCGGTCGTCGTGATCAAGTCCGGCCGCCACGCCGAGGCCGCGAAGGCTGCCGCCTCGCATACCGGCGCGCTGGCGGGCGTGGACGAGGTCTATGACGCCGCCTTCCGCCGGGCCGGCCTGCTGCGCGTCTTCGACCTCGACGAACTGTTCGACGCCGTGGAGACGCTGAGCCGCGTGAAGCCGTTCCGGGGCCGCGACCTGGCGGTGCTGACCAACGGCGGCGGCCTCGGCGTGCTGGCGGTCGACCGCCTGGTCGACCTTGACGGATCGCTTGCCGACCTCACGCCGGAGACGATCGCCCGGCTCGACGAGGCACTGCCCCCGACCTGGTCGCACGGCAATCCCGTCGACATCATCGGCGATGCCCCGCCGGAGCGCTACGCGGCGGCGCTGGAAGCCCTGCTCGACGACGAGGCCACCGACGCGCTTCTCGTCCTCAACTGCCCGACGGCGCTCTCCTCCAGCGAAGAGGCCGCAGGCGCCGTCGCCGATACCGTGCGCACGCATGTCTCCAGGGTCTGGCCGAAGAAGCCCGTCTTCGCCGCCTGGCTCGGCGGCGCGCAGGCCGAACTCGTCCGCGAGACCTTCGACCCTGCCGGCGTCCCGGTCTTCTCCTCCCTCACCGCCGCGGTCCGCGGCATTACCCATCTCGTCCGCTACTCGGAGGCGCAGAACGCCTTGATGCGGACGCCGCCCAGCCTGCCGGAGGATTTCACCCCCGATGTCGACGCCGCCAGGCAGGTGGTCGCCGAGGCACTGGCCGCCGGGCGCGAGTGGCTGAAGGCGCCGGAAGTGGCGCGGCTGATGAGCGCCTATCAGATACCGATCGCGACCGCCGAACCGGTCGCCGGACCGGAAGAGGCCCGCCAGGTCGCCGAGCGCGTCATTGCCGAGCACGGCGCCTGCGCGATCAAGATCTTCTCGCCCGACATCCAGCACAAGACCGACGTCGGCGGCGTGCGCCTCGACCTGACGTCCCCGGAAGCGGCCGAACAGGCGGCCCGCGAGATCATCGCCTCGGCCCGCAAGGCCCGTCCCGACGCGCGGATCGAGGGCGTTACCGTCGAGCCGATGATCCACAGGCCCGGCGCCCGCGAACTGATCATCGGCCTGATCGACGACCAGATATTCGGTCCCGTCGTCCTGTTCGGCCAGGGCGGAACGGCCGTCGAGGTGATCCGCGACAAGGCGCTGATGCTGCCGCCGCTCGACCTGCATCTGGCCGATCAGCTGATGCGCCGCACCCGCATCAACCGGCTGCTCCAGGCGTTCCGCTCGGAGCCGGAGGCGGACCGGGGCGCGGTCGCGCTCGCCCTCGTCAAGATCGCCCAGATGGCCGCCGACGTGCCCGAGGTCCGCGAACTCGACATCAATCCGCTGCTGGCCGACGACAAGGGCATCGTTTCCGTCGACGCGCGGGTCCGCGTCGCGGCCGAGCCCGAAAAGGATACCCACGGCGTCAATCCGCGGTTTGCGATACGCCCGTATCCGGCGGAGTGGGAGCGTACGCTGGTAACGAAGGGCGGCGACCCGATCTTCGTGCGTCCGGTGCGGCCCGAGGACGAGGCGCTCTACGACGACTTCTTCGCCAGGGTCGAGCCGCAGGACCTGCGCCTGCGCTTCTTCACCCCGAAGCCCGACCTGTCGCACCGCTTTCTCGCGCGGCTGACCCAGATCGACTACGCCCGGGCCATGGCCTTCGTCGCTCTCGAACCGCAGACCGGCGAACTGCTCGGCGTCGTCCGCATCCATTCGGATCCCGACCACGAGAAGGCCGAGTACGCGATCATGGTCCGCTCCGACCTGAAGGGGCGCGGCATCGGCTGGGCGCTGATGGAACTGATCATCGAGTACGCCCGCGCCGACGGCCTCAGGCAGATCCACGGCGAGGTCCTGCGCGGCAACCCGATGATGCTGCAGATGTGCCGCCAGCTGGGTTTCGCGGAGGTCCAGTCCGAAGGCGACCCCGCCGTCGTGACGGTGACGCTGTCGCTGCGGTGAGGCGGCAGCCCCGAGCGGATGTCGCTTGATTGGCGGGACCGGTTCGGCGAACGTTGCGGCGATCACCGAAGGGGGCGTCGCCGCAATGCCTGGTCTGGAGCTTCACTCACCGACGTTCCGGCCCGTCGTCTTGTCGATCGCCTCGAGGCGCTGAGGCGCCGTCTTTTCGCAGATCTCATCCCCGCCAGGCGCACCCGCCATGCCCGACACCTCCCTGCTCGTCTTCGTCGCCCTCGCCTACCTGCTCGCGGGAACCGTCAAGGGGATCATCGGCCTCGGCCTGCCGACGGTGTCGATCGGGCTGCTGAGCCTGGTCATGCCGCCGGCGCAGGCCGCCGCGCTGATGGTGATCCCCTCTTACGCGACCAATACCTGGCAGATGCTGCACGGCCCCTACTTCCTCAGCTGCCTGCGCCGGTTCTGGTCGCTCTATCTGGGATCGGTCGCCGGCGCCTTCACCACGGCGGGCATCCTGACCAACGAACAGTCCGGCACCGCCGCCACCGCGCTCGGCCTGGCGCTGGCGGCCTATGCGGTGTTCGGCCTGTCGGCGGTGCGCTTTCATGTCCCAAGGCGCGCCGAAACCTGGCTGTCGCCGGTCATCGGCGTGGCGACCGGCGCGGTGCTGGGGGCGACCGGCGTGTTCGTGATGCCGGCGATCCCCTATCTGCAGGCGCTGGAACTCGACCGGGACGAATTCGTGCAGGCGATGGGTCTGTCGTTCACCGTCGGGACCGTGATCCTCACCGCCGTCCTGCTGTTCAACGGCGTCTTCGTGCTCGCCGTCGCCGGCCTCTCCGCGTTCGCCGTCCTGCCGGCCGTCGTGGGCATGGTGATCGGGCGGCGGATCCGCGCCCGCGTCGACGCCGCGACCTTCCGCAAGCTGTTCTTCATCGGCATGCTGGTGCTGGGCCTCAACCTCGCCGCCCGCAGCTTCTATTGAGGCCCGGTCCGGGCTCGCCGCCGCGGCGCCAGCCGCCCCTCTCCGGAACCGGCAGGCCCGCGCGTCCGTTAACGGCATTGCCTGGCGCGCGCACCGGCGCGATCATGTCCCGTGGCGTCTTGAACCGGAGGAACTCCTGGACCCGGTCGAACTGACCGTCGAAACCGCTTTCGACTGGATCAACTACGTCGCCGTCCTGATCGCCCGGCCGTCGACGCTGTTGCAGCTCGTGCTCATCGCGCTGGCGCTCGGCGCCGCTTATCTGGGCGAGCGCATATTCGAGCCGAGGATCGAGGCGCGGGTCCGGCAGATCCGCGACCGACGCGACCTCGTCCGCTTCCTCGCCATCCTGATGCGGCGCCTGACCTGGATTTTCTTCCCGATCCTGCTGTGGGCCGAATTCCTGGTGATGCGCGCGCTCACCTGGCCGAGCCGCAGCTACCTGATCGGCATCGCGGCGACGCTGGCGACATCCTGGATCGTGATCGTGATCGTCGGGCGGACGATCCGCAACCGGTTCCTGGCGCGGATCGCCACGGCGTTCGGCATCTTCCTTGCGACGATCGTCATTCTCGGACTGTACGACGAGACCACGGCCACCCTCGGCAGCATCGGCATCTCGATCGGCGCCCTGCGCCTCACCCTGCTGACGCTCATCAAGGCGGCGCTGCTGCTCGGCCTGTTCCTGTGGATCGCCCGGATCGCCAGCGGCAGCGCCGAACGCTGGATCCGCACCAACGAGGACCTGACCCCGTCGCTGCAGGTGCTGCTGTCGAAGCTGGTGCGCATCGCGCTGGTGACGATCGCGCTGTTGGCCGTGCTCACCTCGATCGGCATCGACCTGACGGCGCTGACGGTCTTCTCCGGCGCCGTCGGCGTCGGCATCGGCTTCGGGCTGCAGAAGGTCGTTTCGAACTTCGTCAGCGGCATCATCATCCTGATGGACAAGTCGATCAAACCCGGCGACGTCATCTCGCTGGGCGAGACCTTCGGCTGGATCCGGCTCCTGAAGGGCCGCTACGTGTCCGTCGTCACGCGCGACGGCCGCGAGTACCTGATCCCCAACGACGACTTCATCACCGGCCAGGTGGTCAACTGGTCGTTCACCGACAGGCTGATCCGCCTCGACGTGCCGTTCGGGGTCAGCTACGCCAGCGACCCGCACCAGGTCAGGCGGATCACGGTGGAGGCCTGCGCCGCCGTCGACCGGGTGGCAGGCGAGCCTGCCCCTGTCTGTCACCTCACGGCGTTCGGCGAGTCTTCGCTCGATTTCCTGCTGCGGTTCTGGATCGCCGATCCCGAAAAGGGCCTGACCAACATCCGCGGTGCGGTGATGCTGGCGCTGTGGGATGCCTTCAAGGCGAACGGCATCGACATCCCCTTCCCGCACCGCCAGCTGCTGGTCGACGGCCCGGTGCCGGTCGAGATCCGGGAGGCACGAAAGAAACCTGCTCCGCGCTCGCGGGGCAGGCCCGACGGCGACTGACCCGGTGCGCGGCGGGTTGCCGGCTCGCCGCCGCCGCGGGGCCGCTCAGCGCGCCTTTGCCAGCGCCATTTCGCGCAGCTTCGTCAGGGTCGTCGTCGGCGTGATCGCCTCGGGATCGACCTTCACGTGCACGATCGCCGGCTTGCCCGATGCCGCCGCCCGCTCGAAGGCGGGCGCGAAGTCGGCGGTCGACTCCACCGTTTCGCCGTGGCCGCCGTAGGCGCGCGCCAGCGCGGCGAAATCCGGGTTCTCCAGCCGCGTTGCGGTGACGCGGCCGGGATACTCGCGCTCCTGGTGCATGCGGATGGTGCCGTACATGCCGTTGTCGACGACCACGACGACGATCGGCAGTCCGTACTGGGCGGCGGTGGCGAACTCCTGGCCGTTCATCAGGAAGCAGCCGTCGCCGGCGAAGGCGACGACGGTGCGGTCGGGATGGATCCGCTTGGCGCCGACCGCTGCGGGAATCCCGTAGCCCATCGAGCCCGAAGTCGGCGCGAGCTGGGTGCCGAAGCGGCGGTAGCGCAGGAACCGGTGCAGCCAGATCGAATAGTTGCCCGCGCCGTTGCAGACGATCGCGTCCTCCGGGAGCCAGTCGCGCAGCCAGGCGATGACGGCCGAATAGTCGACCGCGCCGGGCATCGTCGGCGCCACGTCGCTCCAGCCGTGATAGGCCTCGTTCGCCGCGCGCGTCTCGGCGCTCCAGGCGATCGCGGCAGGCGGCGCAAGGGCAGCCGCGGCGGCCGCGAACGACGTCGGGTCGGCGTGGATCGCCAGGGTCGGCGCGTAGACCCGGCCCAGTTCCTCCGCCGAGGGATGGACGTGGACCAGCGGCTGCTTCGGCGTCGGGATGTCGAGCAGCGTGTAGCCCGACGACGGCATCTCGCTCATTCGACCGCCGACCAGCAGGAACAGGTCGGTCTCCTTCAGCCGCTTCGCCAGCTCCGGATTGGGCCCGATGCCGACGTCGCCCGCGTAGTTGGGATGCGTCGAGTCGAACAGCGACTGGCGGCGGAACTGGCAGCCGACCGGCAGGTCGAAGGCCTCCGCGAAGCGGCGGATGTCGGCGACGCCCTGCTCGCTCCAGCGGCTGCCGCCGAGCACCATCACCGGCCGCTTCGCCCCGGCCAGCATCGCCGACAGGCGCGCCATGGAGTCCGCCGGCGGCGCCGTCGGCACGGCCTCCGCATAGGGCGCGTCGAAGGCGACGGCCTCCTGCGTCAGCATGTCCTCCGGCAGCGCCAGCACGACGGGACCGGGGCGGCCGTTCATCGCGGTCATGAAGGCACGGTGGATGTACTCGGGAATGCGGGCCGGATCGTCGATCTCGGTCGCCCACTTGGCGATGGTGCCGAACACTCCCGAATAGTCGAGCTCCTGGAACGCCTCGCGGTCGCGCATGTCGCGGCCGACCTGCCCGACCAGCACGATCATCGGGGTCGAATCCTGGGAGGCGATATGGATGCCGGGCGAGGCGTTGGTGGCGCCGGGGCCGCGCGTCACGAAGCAGATGCCCGGCCGGCCGGTCAGCTTGCCGTAGGCGTCGGCCATCATCGCCGCGCCGCCCTCCTGGCGGCACACGGTGATCTCGACCGCGGCATCGTGAAAGGCGTCCAGCGCGGCGAGGTAGCTTTCTCCCGGGACGCAGAAGACGTGGTCCACGCCCTGGGCGACCAGCGCGTCGACGAGAATTCGGCCGCCGGTGCGGGCGGGTGTGTTGGTGGCTTCCATGCGGCACTCCTTGTACGGCGCCGGCATCATAGCCGCCGCCGCCCGCATGGCCAGCGCAAGAGCGAAGTTTCAACGGCGAAAATCAGACCGTCCGCAACCTGCGCGACGACATGCCGCGTGGCGCGCCGCCGGCGGCCCGGCGACCGCCCGAGCCGGTCGCTACTGCACGGAAACGACCTGAAACGTGTGCATCTCTCCGTCCTCGTCGCGGATCGACACGTATTCGCCGACATTGAAGGCGTGGCTGGCGAACCGGTAGCCGGCCTCGTCGTCCTCGTCGGTGGACTCGTCGTAGTCAAACACCCAGCGGGCATGCTCGGCGCCGCCCGGCTTGTGGACCAGCTTGCCGACCTGGTCCGGCTCGCCCGCCCAGAACCGGCGCACCTGGCACCGCTCGCGCACCTTCTGCCAGGCCTGCGCGTCGATATGGCCGTCCTTGTCCAGGGGCGCGTCGAACTCGTAGCCGTGATTGACGCTGCCGGCGGGAAACTCGGCGCTGCGTCCCAGGATCAGCCGGATGTGCTTCAGATGCACCGTTTCGTCAGACATGGATGATGGCTCCTTGGCGTTTTCCGGGGCCGGCCGTCTTAGGGTCGCGGGCGCCGGGCTGGATCGGATCGGTGCAACATATCGTCGGTCTTCCACTGCCCGACAAGTTGACACCGCGCGTTGATATTCCTCAAGACCGGTATCGGCGTGATTCACGACAGCGGACGGATCCTCGATGAGCACCAACGGCGACGACCGCCACACCCGCCAATCAGACGTCCAGGCGGATGTCGAGGCCTTCCTGTCGGATCCGGCAACCTACGGCGGCCGGGTGGCGGAAGTCGGGCGCATCGACACCCATGCCGCGATCGTCTTCCTGGCCGGCGACGACGTCTACAAGATCAAGCGGGCGGTCCGCTTTCCCTTTCTCGACTTCTCGACCCCGGATAAGCGCCGGCGCGCCTGCGAACGAGAGGTCGAGCTCAACCGGCTGACGGCGCCGGAACTCTATCTCGGCGCCGTGCCGATCGTCCGGTCGCCCGAGGGGCGGCTGTCCTTCAGCGGTCGCGGACCGGTGGTCGAGTGGGCCGTGCACATGCGCCGCTTCGACGAAACGGCGACCTTCGACCGGCTCGCAGGCGAGGGGGCGCTCACGCAGGACCTGCTGGACGAACTCGCCGCCCGGATCGCCGATCTGCACGAGAAGGCCCCCGTCGCCGCCATCGACGACCCGGCAGGCGAGATCGGTCGCGTCGCGCTCGAAAGCTGCGAGGAGCTCGCCGCCAGTCCCGGCCTGTTCCCCGCCGACGAGGTGGAGGAACTGACGGAGCAGACCCGGGCGGCCCTGCAGCGACTTCGGCCGCTGATCGACAGGCGCGCCCGCGACGGGGCGATCCGCCGCTGCCACGGCGACCTGCATCTGGGCAACGTGGCGCTGATCGACGGGGCGCCGGTGATCTTCGACGCTCTGGAATTCGACGAGGCGCTGGCGACCATCGACGTGTTCTACGACCTCGCCTTCCTGCTGATGGACCTCTGGGAGCGCGGGCTGCGGTCCGAGGCCAACCGCGTCCTCAACCGCTGGCTCGTCAGCCGCCGCGATCGCAACGACATTCCGGGCCTGGCGCTGCTGCCGCTGTTCCTGTCGATGCGCGCGGCGATCCGCGCCAAGGTCGGCGCCGCGCGCGCGACGCATCTGGGCGGCGACGCCCGGGAGGCGGCGGTCGGCGAGGCCCGCGGCAAGTTCGCCGCCGCCCGCGCCTTCCTGGCGCCTCGGGCTCCCCGCCTGGTCGCCGTCGGAGGTCTGTCCGGCACCGGCAAGACGACGGTCGCGATGGCGCTCGCCGCCGACATCGGCGCGGCACCGGGCGCCATCGTCGTGCGGTCAGACGTCGTCCGCAAGGTGATGTTCGGCGCCCGCGAAACCGAGAGGCTGCCTCCCGACGCCTATACGCCGGAGGCAGGCCTGGAGGTATACGCGGAGATGGAGACCCAGGCGGCCGCGATCCTCGCCACGGGCCACAGTGCCATTCTCGACGGGGTCCACGCCAGGCCCGAGGAACGCAATGCCGCACGCGGCGTCGCCACCGCCTGCGCCGTGCCCTTCACCGGCATCTGGCTGCGGGCGCCGGAAGACGAACTGGTCGCCCGGGTCGATGCACGCAGCGGCGACGCCTCGGACGCGAACGCCTCGGTGGTCCGCCGGCAGCTCGGCTACGACACCGGCCGGATCGACTGGATTGAGGTCGACGCCGGCGGCGACAGGGATCGCGTCGTCGCCCGCGTCCGCGCCGCGATGGCCGACATCCTGCCGCCACACAACCGGGCCACAAATGGCCCCCGCACGAATGGGAGATGACCACATGCGCGCCTCGACACTTGTCCCAGCACTCGCGACCCTTGCCCTCGCCGTCGGCCTGGCCGGCACCGCACGGGCGGAGGCCATCAACGCCGTGTTCGACTGCGACAACGGCCAGACCCTCGACGTCGTCTTCGACAACGACAAGGACCCCGCGGTCGCGGTGGTGACGATCGAGGGAGAGGAACCGCAGACCCTGCCGATCGCGATGTCGGGTTCGGGCTACTACTACACCAACGGCAAGTACGGCCTGCGCGGCAAGGGCGAGGAGGCGATGTGGGAAGTCGGCCGGATGGCGCCGATCGACTGCAAGCAGGCAGAGTGACGCAGAGCGTTCTGCCCTCTAGTTGCACCTTCGATCCATCACGTTCCGCTCATCCCCGCGAAAGCGCCAGCGAAACGACCCGGCGCGCCAGCGCCCGTCCCGACGGATCGGCGGCAGGTGCGGCAGCCGCGGCGCTGGGTCCCGGGTCAAGCCCGGGGCATAGGCTGAGGTATTGGCAGATGCCGTGCCTCAAACGCAACTTGCGTCCCGGCCTCCGCGCCGGGACCCAGCGGCGGCACGGCAAAGCCTGCGCGTGCTCCGCTCCCGCGCCACGCCCAGCCCGCCCATCCCCCGCGAAGCGGGGATCCAGCGAATCGACCCGGCGCAGCCGCCGCGTCGACGCCGCCCTGCCCTGCTGCCTAAAGGTCGATCTGGTAGGCGATGAACGGCGTCTTGCGGGCCAGCCGGTCATAGAACGACCGGCCACGGTAGTTGTCCTCCGCCGTCAGCCAGCGGATCGCCGCCCAGCCGCGTTCGCGCCCGATCTCGCAGACCGCCTCGATCAGCGCCTCGGCGGCGCCGGAGCCGCGGCTGTCCGGCTCCACGAACAGGTCGTTCAGGAAGCCGGCGACGTTGGCGCCGAGCGGCCGGGAGAACTTCTGGAAGTGGGCGAGCCCTATCGGCCTTCCGTCGGCGTCGAGGGCCACCAGCGCCTCGGACTCGTGGTCGGGGTCGAAGTGCCAGCCCCACACCGTCTCGCGCATCTGCGGCGTCTGTTCGACCTTGTAGAAGGCCGCATAGCCCGCAAAAAGCTCTTCCCACGCCGCCCGGTGCTCGGGCGCGAGCGGCACGACGCGGATCGACGGATTGGCGGTCACGGATATCCTCCCGAATTCTCGTTGTGGTGCCGGCGCGGTCGCGCCGCTCAGGTCTTCCCCGGCTCCAGGTCCGACGTCTCCGGAACGATCGCCGCGCCGTCGCCGACCATCCGCTCGATCTCCGCGTCGGAATAGCCGACCTCGGCCAGGATCTCGCGGGTGTGCTCGCCGTGCAGCGGCGCCGGGCGGCGGATGCTGCCCGGCGTGTCGGAGAACTTCACGGGTAGGCCGAGCGCCTTCGTCGGCCCGGCCTGCGGATGCTCGAGGTCGACGACCATCTGCCGCGCCTGCACGTGCGGGTCGGCATGCATCTGGCCGACCGTGAGCACCGGCCCGCCGGGCAGCCCGGCCTCCTCGAACATCGCCAGCCACTCGGCGCTGGAGCGCTTCCGGAAATACGGCGTCAGTACCTTTTCCAGCTCGGGCAGGTTGGCCATCCGCGCCGAATTCTCTGAGAAGCGCGGGTCCTCGCCCAGTTCGGCGGCATCGAGGATCCTGAGCAGCCGCTGCCAGTTGGCCTGGTTCGCCGCGCCGATGTTGATCCAGCCGTCGGCGGTCTCGAAGGCCTGGTAGGGCGCGCTCAGCGGATGCGCCGAGCCCATCGGCCCCGGGCTGATCCCGGTCGCAAACGCGATCGCCGACTGCCAGTAGGTCTGCGTGATGCCCGCCTCCAGCAGCGAGGAATCGACGATCTGCCCCTCGCCGGTCTTCAGCCGATGGACGTAGGCCGCCAGCACCCCCATCGCGCCGATGATGCCCGCCGTGATGTCGGTGACTGGCGCGCCGACCTTGACGGGCGGGCGGCCCGGGCCCTCGCCGGTGATCGACATGATGCCGGACATGCCCTGGGCGATCAGGTCGAAGCCGCCGCGCGTAGAATAGGGACCGGTGCGCCCGAAGCCCGACAGCGAGCAGTAGATCAGTCCGGGATTTTCCGCCTTCAGCGTCTCGTAGCCGATGCCGAGCTTCTCCATCGTGCCGAGCCGGTAGTTCTCGATCAGCACGTCGCAGGACCTGGCGATCCGGCGCAGCGCCTCCGCGGCGTCGGGCTGCTTCAGGTCGAAGGCGACGCCGCGCTTGTTGCGGTTCATCATCATGAAGGCGGCGCTGACGCCGTTGACGTCGGGCGGCGCGAAGCGCCGCGTGTCGTCGCCGCCCGGGCGCTCGACCTTGATCACGTCGGCGCCCATGTCCGCCAGCATCATGCCGCAGGTCGGCCCGGCCATGATGTGGGACAGCTCGACGACGCGAACGCCGGCCAGCGGGCCTGTCGTGCTCACTCTAGCGTCCCTTCCACTCGGGCTTGCGCTTGCCGAGGAAGGCTTCCATGCCCTCGCGGAAGTCCTCGCTGGTGTAGGCCTCGACGATCAGGTCGCGGCCGTCGGCCCCGGCGCCGTGAACCCGCAGCCGGCGCAGCCCCTCCTTGATGGTGCGCAGCGTGATCGGCGCGTGGCTCGCCATCAGTTCGGTCAGCTCGCCGGCGCGCTCGACCAGGGCCGCATGGTCCGGCACGATCTCGGAGATCAGCCCGATCGCCAGCGCGTCCTCGGCGCCGAGCAGCTTCGCCGTGAAGATCGCCTCCTTGACCCGGCCGGCGCCAATCAGGCTTGCCATGCGCGACAGGTTGTCGATCGACAGTGTGTTGCCGAGCGTGCGGGCGATCGGAAATCCGAACTTCAGGTCGGCCGTGGCGATGCGGATGTCGCAGGTCGCGGCGATCCCCGCGCCGCCGCCGGTGCACGCGCCGGAAATCGCCGCGATCGTCGGCACCGGGCAGGCCTCGATGGTCTGCAAGACCCGGCTCATCCGCTGCTCGTAGTCGATCGCGTCCTGGGCGCTGGAGAAGTCGCGGAACTGGCGCATGTCGGTGCCGGCCGCGAAGGCCTTCTCGCCGGCGCCGGTGATGACGATCGACCTGATCGACCCGTCGTCGGGAATGCTGCCGCAGATCCTGGCCAGCCCCTCGTACATCTCGAAGGTCAGCGCGTTGCGCGCCTGCGGCCGGTTCAGCGTCACCCATCCCGCGCTGCCGCGCTGTTCGTAGAGAAGTTCGTCCGTATCCGTCACGTGAAGCTACCCGACCTGACTGTTGAGATCCGCAAGGCTGCCGACCGTATACCAGAGCTTCCCGCAGCGCACCCCGCCCGATGCGGCAAAGCGGTTTTACCCGCTTCGCCATGGCACCAGCACCGCCGCGCCGGTCAGCCGTCCCTCGCGCAGCCGGTCCAGCGCCTCGTTCGCCTCCTGAAGCGGCACCGCCTCGACCGTCGTCTCGATGCCCGCCCGGGCTGCGAGTTCGAGGAATTCGTCGCCGTCGGCCCGGGTCAGGTTGGCGACCGAGCGGACCACCCGCTCGCCCCACAGGATGTCATAGGGAAACGACGGGATGGCGCTCATGTGGATGCCGGCGCAGACCACCGTGCCGCCCTTGCGCACCGCCCGCAGCGCCGTCGGCACCAGCGAGCCGACCGGGGCAAACAGCACCGCGGCGTCCAGCGCCTCCGGCGGCGGCTCGTCCGAGCCGCCGGCCCATTCCGCGCCGAGCGCCCGCGCGAAGTCCTGCGCCGCCGTGTCGCCCGGACGGCTGAACGCGAAGACCCGCTGGCCGAGGTGGCGGGCGACCTGCGCCATGATGTGGGCGGCCGCCCCGAAGCCGTAGATGCCGATCACCTTCGCATTGCCCGCCATCCGGTGGGCGCGGTGGCCGATCAGGCCGGCGCACAGCAGCGGCGCGGCGTGGAGGTCGTCGAAGGCGTCCGGCAGCGGGAAGCAGTAGCGCGCATCGGCGACCGTATATTCCGCGTAGCCGCCGTCGATCTGGTAGCCGGTGAAGCGCGCCTGGTCGCACAGATTCTCCTGGCCGCTCGTGCAGTACCGGCATGTCCCGCAGGTGTAGCCGAGCCAGGGCACGCCGACCCGGTCGCCGACGCGCAGGCCGCCGACACGCTCACCCAGCGCGGCGATCTCGCCGACGATCTCGTGGCCCGGCACGATCGGGTAGGGAATATCCGGCAGCTCGCCGTCGACGACGTGCAAGTCGGTCCGGCAGACGCCGCAGGCCCGCACCCTGACGAGCACCTGGCCCGGCCCGGGATCGGGCACCGGCCGTTCGCGCAGGACGAGCCGTGTGCCGGGGGCCTCGAGGACCATTGCACGCATCGTGTCGCTCATCGTCACATCACTCCCCGGCAGGCGAGGTGAAACACGTGGCGGCCGAGAGACGTTTACTCTGCGGACCTACGGAGCTTGACCGGTGCATCGAAAAAGCATCGATTAGTCGGATTAGACAAGCTGTCTAACCGTCACATCCGCCCGTTATGGTCGAGGATGTGCCAACCAACCGAGGAAGCCCCCCAATGATTGACATTCGTTCCGCGCTCGTCGCCACCGCGTTTCTCGGACTGACCATGGGCGCCGTCGTGCCCGCAAGCGCGCAGACCGAGGATTGCGACACGATGATCGGCCAGATCAACGAACTCCTGAAGACCGCCGAGCTGACGGACCAGGAAAAGGAGCAGGTCTACCAGCTCCGCGACCAGGGCATGGCCGAAGGCACCCGCGCCGGGGGCGATTGCACCTCGCCGCTGCAGGAGGCGCTGCAGATCCTGCAGCAGTAGCCCCGGGGCGACGTTCGCCGAGCCTGCGGATCGGTAGAAGAGCCGGTCCGCACGACTCGGTCGCCCCGGCTCAGTTGCCCCGGCTAAATCGCGCGGCCCCGGCCGCGATGGTCGAGCCGCGCCGAGCGCTGCCGAACGAGCCGACCCGGCCCTCACCCGGATAGCGCGGCGCCGCATCCGGATACCGCCAGCGTGACACCCCTCCCGGACACGACACGGCCGCAACTCAGACGCACGCTCGGGTTCTGGCTGCTGACGCTGTACGGCCTCGGCGTCGTCGTCGGGGCGGGGATCTACGTGCTGATCGGGGCCATTGCCGGCATCGCCGGCATCTTCGCGCCCTTCTCCTTCGTGATTGCGGCGGCAATCGTCGGCGTCACCTCGTTGTCCTACATGGAGCTTGCAAGCCGGCTTCCGGAAGCCGCCGGCGAGGCTGCCTATGTGGATCAGGGCTTCGGGTCGCCGGCCCTGACCGTCGCGGTCGGGCTCGCACTGGTGGTCGTGGGCACCCTGGCGGCGGCGACGATCGCGCTCGGCGCCGCAGGCTACCTTCACTCTTTGATGGCGGCACCCGTCTGGCTTCTGGCGCTGGCCATCGTCGCCGGCCTCGGCGCCATCGCGCTGTGGGGCATTCTGGAGTCCGCCGTGCTGGCGGCTGCGCTGACGGTGCTGGAGGTCGGCGGCCTGCTGCTGGTTGCGGGCGCCGCCCTGTTCGACGAACCCGCCATCCTGATGCGCGTCGGCGACATCGTGCCGCCGCCGTCCTGGCAGGCGTGGTCGGCGATCGTCTCCGGCAGCGTCATCGCGTTCTTCGCGTTCATCGGCTTCGAGGACATGGTCAACGTTGCCGAGGAGGTGAAGGCGCCCGAACGCACCATGCCCCGCGCCATCGCACTGGTCTTCGTGACGGCCGTGCTGCTCTATCTTGTGGTTGCCACCGTCTGCGTGCTGGCGGTGCCCGTGGAGGACCTCGCCGCATCGTCGGCGCCGCTGGCCCTCGTCGCTGGAAAGCGGTTGCCCGGCGCCGACACCGTCGTGACCCTGATTGCCATCGCCGCGACGCTGAACGGCATCCTCGTGCAGTTCATCATGGCGCCGCGCGTCCTCTACGGGCTGGCCCGGCGCGGTCGCCTGCCGGCCTGGCTCGGCCGCGTCGGCGAACGGCGCGGCACACCGGCGAACGCGACGCTGGTCGTGCTGGCCGGGGTGTTCGCGCTGACGCTGAGCCTGCACATCGGGGACCTCGCCGCGATCAGCTCGCAGCTGATCATGGCGATCTTCGTCATGGTCAACCTCGCGCTTGTCCGCCTCAAGCGCGCCGGCGGCCCGCCGCCGCCCATCTCCGTTCCGCTGATCGCGCCCGTTCTCGGCGCGATCCTGTCCGCCGCGCTGCTGGTCGCGAGTGTGGTGCTTTGACGCCGCGGCCTTGACGCGGCCTGCGTGTTGGTCGCCTATCACCGCAAAACAGACCGCGACCCTGGGAGGAAACGATGCTGCGCTTTGCCGCCAACCTGTCGATGATGTTCACGGAGCTGCCGTTCATGGAACGCTTCGCCGCTGCGCGACAGGCCGGCTTCAACGGCGTGGAGTTCCTGTTCCCGTACGATTTCGACGCCGGCGACCTGGCCGCGCAGCTTGCCGCCTACGACCTGAAGCAGGTGCTCTTCAACCTGTATCCCGGCGACTTTTCCGCCGGCGAGCGGGGGCTCGCCGCGATGCCGGGCCGGGAGGCCGACTTCGAGGCCTCCGTCTCCCAGGCGCTCGCCTATGCGGACGCGCTCGGCTGTTCGCTGCTGCACTGCATGGCCGGCGTGCCGACGCCCTCCGACGACCCGGAACGGGTCAGGGATACCTACATCGGCAACCTCCGCCGGGCGGCGGCGGAAGCAAGCGCGCACGGCGTCACCATCCTGATCGAGCCGATCAACTTGCGCGACAACCCGGGCTATTTCCTGTCGGATCTCGGCGAGGCGCGGCGGATCATCGAGAGCGTGGCGGTCGACAATCTGCGCCTGCAGCTCGACCTCTATCACCGCCAGGTGACGCGCGGCGACCTGATCCACGCCATTCGCGACTATCTCGACATCGCCCGGCACGTCCAGATCGCCAACCCGCCGGACCGCGCCGACCCGGGCACGGGCGAGATCAACTATCCCTTCGTGTTCGCCGAACTGGAGACGCTCGGCTACGACGGCTGGATCGGCTGCGAATACCGGCCGCCGGCGGCCACAACGGACAGCCTGGCGTGGTTCGAGCCCTACATGACCCGCACGCACTGAGCGTCCGGCCCTACCCGATCAGGATCAGCAGCGCCGAATAAAGGGCCGCCCCGGCGGCGAGCGGCAGGAAGCGGCTGTCGCGGTCCTCGGGCAGTTCCTCCTTCAGCGTGTTGAGCACGACGCCGCCGGCGAGGAAGGCGAACAGGAAGCCGATGACGATCGGCGGCACCTCCCGGTCGAGCGCGCCGACGAGCCAGCCCGCCGCGATCCCGGCCGCCAGCACCCAGCGGGTCTCGGCGTCGTAGTCGTCGGCATGCTCCTGGCGCTGGCCAAAGTCGCTGGTCGCCAGGTGCAGCAGCATGGCCGAGGCATAGAACGCCAGCGACCACAGCCCGGTCTGCTCGCGGTGCAGCAGCAGGTATCCGATCAGGAAGTTGAAGAAGAAGAACGAGCCGAGGTGCAGCCACTTCACCTCGCGCTCCAGCCGGCTCTCGCCGGTCGCGGCCAGCCGCCGGCCGCGCGAGGTCTTCGCCGCCCGCTCCAGCCCGAAGAACACCAGCAGGCCCGACAGCGACACCAGGTACACCCAGGCCTCGGCGGCCTCGTCGCTCAGTTCCAGCGCCCTGGCGAACGTCTTCTGGTGGGCGGCCAGTTCCGGCAGCACGTGCAGGAAGATATAGGCGACTGCGACGCCGCCGGCGACCGACAGCAACGCATGCCGCGGCGTGCCTTCGAGAAACCGCAGCCGCCCGATGAACAGGTGAACGGCGATGAAGGCGAGCGCGGCGAGGAGGGTGAGGATCAGCATGGCGATTCGGTCCGGTCCGGCCGATCATAGACGGCAGCGCCGGATTGTGAACGCCGCCGTCCGGACACGGCGTGCCGGACCGTCCGCTGCGGCCCTCGGCTTCGAGCCTCTCGCGTAAGGCACTCGAAACGCTCACGCGTTTCGCCGCTGACGCGGACCGTGCCTTACCCCCCTCTCCAACTCTCCCCCACAAGGGGGGAGAGAGGCGCAAGCCGCCAGTCATTGCAGGTCCCAAATACTCCTGTCGTGCAGCAGGCATCGAAGCATCGACTCACGACGGGCGGATGCCCCAGGGGACCCTCTCCCCCCTTGTGGGGGAGAGTTGGAGAGGGGGGTGAGCCCCGGTGCCGCGCAGCGGCAGCGAAAGCAACGCTTTCGCAGGGGCGAACGCCCGAGGCGCAAAGCCGAGGGCTGGGGCAGCCTGCGACCCGCGCATCCGCAACTCGTCGAGACGCACCGTCGTCCCGCCCCGCCACACGGACGACGGCCGGCACGGACCGCTTTCCCGGCCCTCGGCTTCTGGCCTCGGGCCTTCGTCGCTCCAAACGCGATGCGTTTCGTCCGCTGACGCGGACCGCTCGCCCCAGCCCTCGGCTTCTGGCCTCGGGCGTTCGTCGCTCGAAACGCCATGCGTTTCGTCCGCTGACGCGGACCGCTCCTCACCCCCCGATCGGCAGCGACCTGCGCTCGCTCAGGGTCTCCAGCACCACCTCGGAGCGCACTTGGCTGATGCTTTCGTGCGGCAGCAGGACGTCGTTGACGAAGGCCGACAGGTCCGGCAGCGAGCCGACCACCACCTTGAGCAGGTAGTCCGCCTCGCCGGTCAGCGCATAGGCCTCCTGGATCTCCGGCAGCCGCCGGGCGAGGTCGCGGAAGCGCCGGGCGTTGGCGGCGTTGTGGCGCGCCAGCGTCACGTGGATGAAGACGATGGTGGCGAGCCCCAGCCGCCCGGCGTCGAGCTCGGCCCGGTAGCGGCGGATGATGCCGTCGGCCTCCAGCCGGGCGCGGCGGCGCGAGACCTGCGAGGCCGACAGGTGGACGCGGTCGGCGAGCTGCTGGTTGGTCAGGTCGCCGGCCTCCTGCAGCGCGTCGAGAATCCGCAGGTCCACCGCGTCCAGTGCCGTCATCGTGCGCCTGTTCCGGATATCATGCACAAACCGTGCACATCATGCCGAATTCGGGGCCGCTTCGCAAACACGTCGCATGTTTCGTGCGCGACAATGATCCCAATATCGAACACATCCGCAGGAGGATCTGATGGGACCGTTTCCGCACGACGCCCCGCCGGCCAAAATCGACGACACCAATCCGATGGGCACCGACGGCTTCGAGTTCGTCGAGTTCGCCCATCCCGATGCCGCGGTGCTGAAGGACCTGTTCGCGCGCATGGGCTTCACGCCGGTGGCGAAGCACAGGTCGCGCGACATCTGGGTCTACCGGCAGGGCGACATCAACTACGTCGTCAATGCCGACGCTGGCTCGTTCGCCGCCGGTTTCGTCAGGCATCACGGCCCCTGCGCCCCCTCGATGTGCTGGCGCGTGGTCGACGCCGACCATACGTTCAGGCGCGCGGTCGAGCTCGGCGCCACCCCCTACGAGGGCGAGGACGGCGAGAAGACCCTGTCCGTTCCGGCGATCCGCGGCATCGGCGACAGCCTGATCTATTTCGTCGACCGCTACGGCGACAAGGGCTCGCCCTATGCCGACGAGTTCGACTGGCTCGGCGAGGCGGATCCGAAGCCGGAGGGCGTCGGCTTCTACTATCTCGACCACCTGACCCACAACGTGCGCCGCGGCAACATGGACACCTGGTTCGACTTCTATGCCGACCTGTTCAACTTCCGCCAGATCCGCTTCTTCGACATCGAGGGCCGGCTGACGGGCCTGTTCTCGCGCGCCCTGACCAGCCCCTGCGGCAAGATCCGCATCCCGATCAACGAGTCGGCCGACGAGAACTCGCAGATCGAGGAATACCTGAAGGACTACAAGGGCGAAGGCATCCAGCACATCGCGATCGCCACCGAGGACATCTATTCGGCGACCGACAGGCTCGCCGACAATGGCGTGACCTTCATGCCCGGCCCGCCGGAAACCTATTACGAGAAAAGCCACGAGCGGGTCGCCGGCCACCAGGAGCCGATCGACAGGCTCAGGAAGCACGGCATCCTGATCGACGGCGAAGGCGTCGTCGACGGCCGCGAGACGAAGATCCTTCTGCAGATCTTCTCCAAGACCGTGATCGGCCCGATCTTCTTCGAGTTCATCCAGCGCAAGGGCGACGACGGCTTCGGCGAGGGCAACTTCCGCGCGCTGTTCGAATCGATCGAGGAGGACCAGATCCGCCGCGGCGTGCTCAAGGCCGACGCGGCGGAGTGATCGTCCGGCAGGCAATGCACGAGCGGGCCGGTCGTCGCGCATTGCCGGGCGCAGGGCGTGGCTGAAACCAAGTCGGCCCGTTGCGGACACGGTTTTGAAACATATTCGCGGTAACCGGGTTCTCCATCGCGAGTAGAGTGCGATGGAGACCTTCCGTGTCCAGTGATCGACCCGCCAGCCTCGTCACCCGCTGGCTTTCCGTGATTGCAGGCGTCGCCGCGCTGGTCGGCGTCGTTCTCGGCCTGGGCGGCGGCGTCCGGGCCGCCGGTCCGTCCGCGGTATCGAACGCACTCGGAGCCGCCGTCACCGTCCAGACCGACCTCCGGAGCCGCTAGCGGCCGGCATATGCCGGCGGCCGACGCCCGATCCACGCGGCCAGTCCCTCCCGCGCGTCCGCGCATGCCGACATCCGCGCGAACTGCTCGCGTTCGATCAGCAGGCCCTCGTCGATCGTGACATTGAGCCCGCGCGTCACCGCCGTGAGGATCCGTGCGGCGGCAAGCGGGGAGTGGCGCAGGATGCGCCCGGCCAGGTCGAACGCCGCAGGCAGCAGGTCGTCGTGCGGCACGACGCGGTTGACCAGCCCCAGGTCGAGGGCGCGCGCCGGGGTGAACGGGTCGCCGGTCAGCAGCAGTTCCAGTGCGCGCTTGCGCCCGGCCAGCCGCGGCAGACGCTGCGTGCCGCCGAAGGTCGGCGGGATGCCGATGTTGATTTCCGGCTTGGCGAACAGCGCACGCTCGCTCGCCACCGCCAGATGCACGGCTTCGGTGATCTCGCAGCCGCCGCCATAGGCGATGCCGTTGACGGCGGCGATCACCGGCTTCGGGAACGCTTCCAGCCGCGCCGTCATCGCCTGGCCGCGCCGGCAGAAGTCGCGCACCGCCTCGTCGACGCCGCGCGCCATGCTCGCGGTGAACTCGGGAATGTCGCCGCCGGCCGAGAAGGCCCGTCCCGCGCCGGTCAGGACGACCGCTCGGACCGCCGGGTCGCGCTCGATCCCGTCGAGGCGGGCCATCAGAAGGTCGATCGTGGCATAGTTCAGTGCATTGAGCTTGTCGGGCCTGTTCAGGGTCAGGAGAGCGAGTTCGCCGCGCTGCTCGACCGTCACCGGTTCGGACATGTCCACCTCCATGTGCTCGCGTCCGTCTTCAAGGTTGCCGCGAGACTGACGGCCGTGTACGGTCCTGTAAACTCACTGGTTGGTATACATCAAGATGCCCCGCACCCGCACCGATACGAAGCACCGCATCCTGACCGCGGCGAACCGTCTGTTCTATGCCGAGGGCATCCGCGCGGTGAGCGTGGATGCGGTGGCCGAGAAGGCGAAGATCACCAAGAAGACGCTCTACTATCACTTCCGGAGCAAGGACGACCTGGTCACCGAGTACCTGAAATCCCGCGACCAGCCGAACCTCGACGCCTTCCGGACGTGGTTCGACGCGGCCGACGGCGGGCTGACCGACCAGGTCTACGCGATCTTCGAGGGCGTCGCCCGCGGCGCCAAGCATCCCAAGTGGCGCGGCTGCGGCTTCCTGCGCACCGCCGGCGAGCTCGCCAGCACCCCCGGCCATCCCGCGGTCAAGGCCGGCGCCGCCCACAAGAAGCGCTTCGAGAAATGGCTCGAGGAGACCTTCGCCGCCGCCGGCGCCGCCGCCCCGGCGACGCTGGCCCGGCGCGTGACGCTGCTGCTCGAAGGCGCCTTCGCCGCCTCGCTGATCCACCGCGACGCCACCTACATCCTCGAGGCCGGCGAGGCCGCCAGGGACATGGTCGCCCTGAGCACCTAGTGGTCCGATTCCGACATTGGCATCCCGCCGATGCAGGCCCGGGAGCAGACGTCGGAATCCAAAGACCCACTAGCCGCGAACTGCGTTTGCATCGGCGCGCCATGTAGCCTCCTTCCGCTCGCCCCCGTGAAAACGGGGACCCGGCGCCACACGCCGGCGAAGCCGCCGCTGCTGGAGCGTCTCCCCGACCCACAAAAGGAGCCCTCATGGTGAGGAGCCTTGCGTCAGCAAGGCGTCTCGAACCACGAGGGCGGCCCGCACAAGAGCACCCGCCGCGAAAATTGCGCCTTCGGCCTCTCCTCACGCGGGGCCCCGGATCAGGTCGGGGCGTATGTCCGTCGTATGTCGAGGCCGTGGATCGACCGCGGCCTGCGTCCAGGCCGCCGCGCCGGGGCCAGCGCGACACGCCGGCGAAGCCGCCGCTGTCGTGCTGCATGTCCGCACGGCACGCCCCAAGCCCTCATGGTGAGGAGCGGGCAAAGCCCGCGTCTCGAACCACGAGGGCGGCCCGTGCAAGAGCACCCGCCGCGAATATTGCGCCTTCGGCGGCTCGTCACGCTGGATTCCGGCTCACCGTCCGCTCACGGCCGTTCGCTCCCGGCGTCCGGAACGATCCGATGATCGAGCGTCCCGATTCAACCCGCAAGCAGGTTTCTCCAGCCGCCGCCCCCGCGCCGCCACCGGAAATCCGCTGCCCCACGGTTGCCTTAAGGCCGCGTTAACGCTAGAGGCATACCATCGATTTCGAAGTCCGATTAAGTTCGGGGCCAGCTCGGTTCGGGACGGGGACGCCGGAACACGGCGACGGAGGCGGCGCTTGGGGAAGCGCCGCCTTTTTCATGCGCCGGCCCCCTGACGGTCATCCCACGCTGTCGATCCTCCCACGCTGACGATCGCTACCGCCGGCGCACCGCGCGGGCGATGGCGCGCTTGAGGCGGCTCCGCGTCCGCCCTACTGTGCCGGCCACAGGATCGCCTCCCTCGAAAGGACAGGTCATGACGGCGGCAGCCCAGTTGCACCCCGCACTCGAGACACACCGCAACATCATCGCCGGGCGCAGCGTTGCGGCCGCCGACGGCCGCACCCTCGACGTACTCTGCCCCTCCGACGGCGCCGTCTTCGCGGCGATCGCCCGCTCCGGCGCGGCCGACGTCGATGCAGCCGTCGCCGCCGGGCGGGCCGCCTTCGAGGGGGCCTGGGGCCGCATGGCGCCGCACGAGCGCGGCCGCCTGCTGACCAGGCTCGGCCAGGCGATCCTCGACAATTTCGACGAGCTGGCGGAGCTCGAATCGCGCGACACCGGCAAGCCGGCCCGGCAGGGCAAGGCCGACATCACCTCGGCGGCGCGCTATTTCGAGTTCTACGGCGGGGCCTGCGACAAGCTCTCCGGCGACACCCTGCCCTTCCTGCCGGATCACATGGCCCTGACGCTGCGCGAGCCGCACGGCGTCACCGGCCACATCATCCCGTGGAACTACCCGGCCCAGATGTACGGCCGCTCGGTCGGCGGCGCGCTGGCGATGGGCAACGCGGTGGTGCTCAAGCCGGCCGAGGAGGCCTGCCTGACGCCGCTGCGCATCACCGGGCTCGCCCTCGAAGTGGGCTTCCCGGCCGGCGCCATCAACATCGTCACCGGCACCGGCGAGGAGGCCGGCGCGGCCCTGTCGGGCCATCCCGGCATCGACTTCATCTCGTTCACCGGCTCGCCGGAGGTTGGCACGCTGGTGCAGGCGGCGGCCGCCCGCAACCATATCGGCGCCACGCTGGAGCTCGGCGGCAAGTCGCCGCAGATCCTGTTCGCCGACGCCGACCTCGAGGCGGCGCTACCGGTCGTCGTCAACGCCATCATCCAGAACGGCGGCCAGACCTGCTCGGCCGGCAGCCGCGTGCTGATCGAGGAATCGATCTGCGAGGAGGTGATGAAGGACCTCGCGCAGCGCTTCGCCGGGCTCGTCGCCGGACCGCACCAGGACGACCGGGACGTCGGGCCGCTGATCAGCGCCCGCCAGCGCGACAGGGTCTCGGGCTTTCTCGCCCGGGCGAAGGACGAGGGCGTGCCGTTGCTCGCCGAGGGCACCATCGCCGACGGCGCGCCGGCCGGCGGCTTCTATGCTGCGCCCGCCCTGTTCGGCCCGGTGCCGCGCGACAACGCGCTCGCCTGCGACGAGGTGTTCGGCCCCGTCCTGTCGGCGATCCCGTTCGCCGACGAGGCCGACGCCGTCAGGGTCGCCAATGCCTCCGACTACGGTCTCGTCGCCGGCGTCTGGACCGCCGACGGCGCCCGCCAGATGCGCGTCGCCAGGGCGCTGCAGGTCGGCCAGGTCTTCGTCAACTGCTACGGCGCCGGCGGCGGCGTCGAGCTGCCCTTCGGCGGCCGCAAGAAGTCCGGCCACGGCCGCGAGAAGGGCTTCGACGCGCTCTACGAGTTCTCGACCAGTAAGACGGTGGTCTTCAGGCACGGCTGAGCGCGAGGTTGCGGACATGGCGACGGCCCCCGAATCCCTCGTCGGCAAGAGCATCGAATGGACCGGCGTGCACCATTCCGGGCACGGCGACTTCACCGACATCTCCACCCACACGGTGACCTACGAGACCGGCACGCACTGCTACATCACCGCCGGCGGCAGGCTGGTCGGCGAGTCGGACTATGTCTACACGCGTCTTGACGACCGCATGGCGATCGTCATCTACCGGCCGCAGGGCTATCAGGGCCGCGACGACGTCGTGCTCAACGCCATGTTCGACTTCGTGGAGGGCAAGGACCGCGCCGTCATAACCGCGGGCGGCGCGCCGTTCGCGGTCGCTGACGGCGACATGCGCGAAGTGCCGCACGTGCCGCGCCCTTGAGCGTCGGTGCCGACGCCTCGGACCGGCTGCGCAGCCGCTCTCGTGATCGCCACCGTCACCCCGCCTGCGCGTGGCTCGGCCGCCGCCGGATCACCAGCCAGGCGCGCCGGTAGTTGAACAGGCCGCCGACCAGGAACAGCACGCTGCCGAGCACGAACTGCGCCGCCAGATAGCTCAGCAGCACGCGCCGGTCTTGAGAACTGTCGAAGGTCCACAGGTACGGCACCGAGGCGACGGCGAAGAGCACCGAGCCGATCACGTAGGACACCGCGGTGAGGTTCATGAGCTGCATCGTCACCAGCGTCTCGGCCTGGACGATCTGCAGGATGTTCACCGAGGCGCCGACGACGAACAGCACGGAACCGACCATGAAGCACCAGGCTCCGCCGGCGACCCAGTCGATCTCGGAAAGGAAGAACAGGCTGCCGACGATGAACAGCACCGAGCCCGACAGGTAGACGCCGACGGCGAGGCTTTCGAGCCGCAGCTTGGCGACGCGCAGGTTGAGCCCGGTGCGCACCGGATGGTGGCCGGCCTCCCGGCGGTGCCGGATCACCTCCAGCAGATCGTGGAGGTTGACCGCGAGATACATGATCGACCCGATCACGAACAGCCAGGCGCCGAGATCCGACCAGGCCTCCAGCGCCGGGAAGAACAGGATGCTGCCGACGACGAACACGACGCCGCCGAGCTTGTACGTCATCGCATTGATCGTCTCCCAGCGGAACTGGCCGCGCGCGTCGGGCCCCTCCTTCGCGAGGCTGTAGAGCCGCGGCCGGTTGGCGATGAGATGAGGCATGTCGTGTCCGGAGGATGGTGGGGAACGGGCGGGGCGGTCTCCTCAGGCTAGCGCGCATGGCGCCTCCCGGCAAAATCCGGCCAGCGGGATCGACGGCCGCCATTGCCCGGACGCCCGGGAACGCTACCCTTGCGTCCGCACACGCCGAGTCGGGCGGGACGCGGGTCCCGGCGACGAGGTCTAGCCAGAGGATCTGCCATGAGCACGTCTCCGCGCGTCGTCGGCGCCGTCGTCTTCCCCGGCTTCGAGCTGCTCGATCTCTACGGGCCGCTGGAGATCTACGCGATGATGTCCGACCGCTTCGAGATCCGCATGATCGGCGAGACCGGCGCGCCGGTCGCCGCGCGTGGCGGACCGGCGACGCTCGTCGACGACGCCATCGCGACGGGAGCGGCCGACCGTGCCTACGACATCCTGCTCGTCCCCGGCGGCTTCGGCACGCGCCGGGAGGTCGACAACCCCGTCCTGACCGGCTGGCTTGCGGAGGCCGCCGCAAGGGCCGAGCTCGTCACCAGCGTCTGCACCGGGGCGGCGCTGCTGGCCCGCGCCGGCCTGCTCGACGGCCGCGGCGCCACCACCAACAAGATGTCGTGGGACTGGGCGACGGCGCACGGTCCGGCGGCGCGCTGGCAGCGCCAGGCGCGCTGGGTCGAGGACGGCAACGTGATCACCTCGGCGGGCGTGTCGGCCGGCATCGACATGACGCTCGCCGTCATCGCCCGCCTGATCGACCGGGAGACGGCCGAAGCGGTGGCCAGGGCGGCCGAATACGTGTGGTGGCGCGAGGCCGACCGCGACGCCTTCGGGTAGGGCCCGCGCCAGGGACCCGGCGGGCAGGCTGCCGCAGGCAACGCCGCGCCTTTCCTGCCGCACTCACCGGGCTGGGCCCGGATCGGGGTCCGGGGCGCAGGCTTGTCGTCTGGCGAGGCAGTCGCGCCTGCCCGCAGCTTACGTCCCGGCCCCCGCGCCGGGACCCAGCGCAGAGGCCGCGGCAGCATCCGCAGCCGGCCGCCGCCTCATCCCGCCCCGCCGTCCTCGTCCTCCTCCCCGGCCCCGTTCTCCCCCTCGACCACCCCGATGATCTGCGCCAGGAGCGCGTGCAGGTCGTCGCGGTGGCCGGAGCGGGCCGATGACTCCTCCTGGCTGGAGGTCATCGCCACGGTCAGGTCGAGCGAGGGCACGACGTACAGCATCTGCCCGCCGTAGCCCCAGGCGAAGCGCACCGGATGGCCGGCGATGTCGCGCATGAACCAGGCATAGCCGTAGTCGTCGCCGGAGAAGACCGACGCCGTGCGCGGCGTCCAGGACTGCGCGATCCAGTCCTCCGACACCAGCCGCTCGCCCCCCGATGTTTCAGTGGCCGGCGTCACCCCGCCGCGCCGGTAGAGCTCGCCGAAGGCGACGAGCGAGCGCGGCGTCATCGCCATCTGGTTGCCGCCGAGATAGATGCCCTGCGGATCGCGCTCCCAGCTGCCGATGTGGAAGCCCTCGAGCGGCCCCAGCCAGTCGCGGGCGAGTTCGAGCGTCGGCCGGCCTGACGCCTTCGTCAGGATCGCCGAGAGTAGGTGCGTGGAGCCGGTCGAATAGAGCATGCCGCCGCCGGGATCGTCGACGAAGGGGCGGGCCAGCGCGTCGCGCACCCAGTTCGGGCTGGCGATCCAGCCGCCGTAGTTGGCCCCGGAGGTGCGTTCGAGCCCGGCCTGCATCGACAGCAGGTTGCCGATGGTGATGTCGTGGATGCGCGGGTCGGGGTCGTCCGGCAGGTCGGCCTCCAGGATCGGCGCGATCGGCTGGTCGGCGCCCTCCAGGATGCCCTTGTCGATGGCGATGCCGACCAGCGCCGAGACGATCGACTTCGACGCCGACTTGATGTTGGTCGAGGCGGTGGTGGAATGGCCGCGATAGCCGCGCTCGGCGACGATCCCCCCGTCGACGGCGACGACCACGGTCTGCAGCGGCCGGAGCGCCTCGGCTGCCTCGAGGACGGGAGCGAGCCGGTCGGCGAGCGGCGCGGTGGTGGACGGCGCTGAGGCGGGCGGCGCTGAGGCGGGTGGCGGCTCCTGCGCGCGGCCGGGACCGGTATGGACCGCGAGACCCGTCAGCGCGGCGGAGAGGACTGAGAGCACGAAGAGGATCTGACGCATTGTCACCGTTGACTGGCTGCGCCCCCCAGGCCGGCACAGGCACGCCGGAGATAGGGCGGCATCGGCGCGCGCCCACCCCTGCTACTGCCCGCCGCGCCGCTCAGGCGCCGGCCAGCGCCGCGATGACGAACAGTCCCAGCACCAGCGCCACGGCGAGATCCGACACCATGGCGACCGTCTCGTTGCCGGTGTGCGACCCTCGCCGCAGGTGCTTGATGCCGGCCAGGCCGAGGAACACCGCGGCGATGAAGGCGACCGGCACCACCCAGCCGGTGAGGACCAGCGAGGCGATTCCCGCCGCCCCGGTGGCCAGGTTGGCGAAGCCCAGTTCCTGGATCGCCACCAGCGCGGCGGGGTCCTTGATGCCGAGGATCTTCTCGGCGGTGAATTCCGGCTTCGTCGTCTGCCTCAGGCCGGCCAGGAACAGCCGGATGCCCCCCGCCCAGAACACGAACCAGCGTCCGACCAGGTCGACGAACCCCGCCGCATCGGGCCTCAGCAGGGGTTCGAGCACGATCGAGAGGACCGGCAGGACGCCCATCATCAGGACGATCAACCAGACATACATGCGGAGCGCCTTTCGGTGTTGGGGGGCTGTCGTTCGGGTCTTGATTTTCCGGGTCTTTTTCTTTCGGGATCCTGGCCTTTTGAGGCTTGGCCTTACGGGCTCCCGGCCGGAGGGGGAGCCGGCCGACCGGGCCCTATTCCTCGGGTTCCGTGGTGAACATCAGCGGGTAGCCGGCCTCGCGGCCGAGGTCCGTCGCCTCGCTCGCCTTGGTCTCGGCGACGTCCTTCTGGAACACCGCGACCACGCAGACGCCCTGCTGGTGGGCGGTCATCATGACGCGGGCGGCCTGCGCCTCGTCCATGCGGAACACGGCCTGCAGCACGATCACCACGAACTCGCGGGGCGTGAAGTCGTCGTTGACCAGGAGAACCTTGTGCAGGCGCGGCCGTTCGGTCTTCGAAACGGTCCTGGTCTTGCCGCGCGGCTTCAGATCGGTATCGGCCATGGTCCCCTCCTCCGCCCCGGGGGTCGCCGGCGCCGGTCGGAGGGCTCGCGGCAACGGGGCGATCGGCTGCTCGGGTTCGCCACACTAGATAGCAGATCGCGCCGAGAAGTCAGCCCTGCCGGGTGCTGGTGGGCGGTTTGGGAACGCGGGCATCCTGCGGGAACGGCAAGAGCCGGCAGGCGGCTGTCGGCCGCGGGAGTGAGCAGTGATTGTCCGCGCGCCCTTGCCCGGCGGCGCGGTCACCTCGAATTGGCCGGCCATCCCGCCGAAGTCTGGCGGCGTGCAAGGCGCGGGGCGCCTCGATATCAACCCATTGAAATATTTTTATTTTCAATGCCGTTCGTTGAGCCAACGCTTGGCGAACCGGTCGGAAATGTCAACTCATATGGCGACAAATCCCCAATGATCGTAAATATATATATTTACGCCAGCGTATCGTTTGTCTATATATTTATGGACAAACTACCTCCATATGTCAAGTGATATATAGACATGAGTGTCAAGCAAACCGCCCTGCGGCAATATCGGAAGCTCGTCGACACAGCCGCGCGCCAGGTCTCCGGGCTATCCGTCCCGGCCGAAGGCTGGATCGCGACGGTGCGCAGGAGCCTCGCAATGTCGGGTGCCCAGCTCGGTCGGCGGGCCGGGCTGTCGCGCGCCCGGATTTCACAGGTGGAGCAGGCCGAGCTCTCCGGCGGCACGACACTCAGGACCATGCACGCGCTCGCCGCGGCAATGGGCTGCCGCTTCGTCTATGCCATCGTGCCGGACGGCGGCGCCAACCCGACGGTCGAGGACCTCATCGCAGCGCAGGCGCGGCGCAAGGCGCACGCGCTTGTCGAGACGACGAGTAAACACATGGCCCTCGAGAAACAGGGGCTGCCCCCTGATGCCCTCAGGCAGGAGATCGAGCGCATTGCCGATGAGATGGTGCGCGACATGCCGCCCGACTTCTGGGAGTACCCATGAGCGATGTGCCCGATGAAACGCCGGAGGGCGCAACGCCGCTCGATCCCGACGAAGCGCAGGGGCTGCGCTTCGGGCACGTGCGAACGCAGGGCGAGCTCAACGAGCTCGAGCAGGCGAACATACAAAGTGGCCTGCAATGGCTGGCGCGGCAGCGAAAGCCCGACATCCTCTCGGATAATTTTGTCCGCAACCTGCACGACCGCCTGTTCGGCGAGGTGTGGCGCTGGGCCGGAGCGTACCGGCTGACAGAGAAGAACATCGGCGTCGATCCCGTTACGATCAGCGTCGAGGTGCGCAACCTGCTGGATGATGCCCGCTACTGGGCTGAACACGGCACGTTCGATCCGGTCGAGCAGGCCGTGCGGCTCCACCACCGGCTCGTATTCGTCCATCCGTTTCCGAACGGCAACGGCCGCCACGCCCGGATATTCGCCGATGCCTTCCTCGCTCACGTCCATGGTGAAGACGCGATCGACTGGGCTGGCGGGTATGATCTTCGCAGCGTCAGCGACGAGCGGCGGCAGCAATACCTCGCCGCCCTGCGTGCGGCCGACCGCGGCGACATCGGACCGCTGCTGGACTTTGCCGGGCACGGGAGATGACTACACGTGACGAGTTTTCGGTGGAGGCCATGCAGAATAGAGGAGAAACCCCCTTCATCGCGTCGTGAAAAGTCTTCAGCCGCGCCTCGAAAAGCTTTAAAAAAATCCGAAAACCGGACACCAAAGCTAATCTTTACCGCGTTTCTTCTTAGTCTTACGCATCATACAATTAGGTAGCTTGACCCAGTGAAGGGTGCGACTTGGACCGCATTGCGGTGTGCGGATGGGATGGTCTGCGTCCCTGGCCCCCTCGCTGCCTAGGTGCCTATAATTTCGAACGTCAAGATTACCAACAGTTGGTGCCTCGATAGCTGGCATGTCTCCACTTGCAGTAAACCCGTCAATGAGAACATCCAACTCTTCGTTCTCAATGAGGATGCCGGCGCGCTTGAAGCCACTCACGCCAACGTTCCGGAATACGGTACGGGAATCCTCAGGTCTTCTTTTGGGCATTGATTTCGCGAATCCTCTTTGCAGTAAGTTCGCCAACCTCGCCAATCTCCGAATGAGGTCTATTATCGGCGTATTCGTGATCCTCGAATATTACACGATTCGCCTTTCCGATTTTAAATACGGGTTGGCTATGCTCCGGTTTCACCTCACTCGTGGACGTATAATACTCCATAATGAGCCAAAACGCACCTCCGGCAGCAACTATCGCTCCCACCCCAAAGCTGACAGTAAAATTTGAACCCTCGGCCAACATCGTTGTAACACCCGCGCCCAAGAGTGCCACTGCTACGCCTATTCGTATCTTTTTTTGCATGCACAACCATTAGCAAGCGAATCGGGTTTGTTGAATAAATAAGTTCCCCCATCCCCACCACCGGAACGATCCGCCCCGCGACCCGTTCTCCCGGTCGAAGCAGTTACGGGAGTACACCATGTCCGACCACGAAACCGTCGATCGCGTCTGGAAGCTGATGGAGAAGATCGGCTTCTGCATGCTGGCCAGCCGCGACGGCGACGACATCCGCTCGCGGCCGATGGCCGCCCATGTCGCCCGCGACGAGCACGCCGTCTACTTCCTCACCGACGTGCACGGCCACAAGGACGAGGAGATCCGGCAGAGCCCGCATGTCTGCCTCGCCTTCGCCGATCCCGACGACCAGGACTACGTCTCGGTCAGCGGCACGGCGATCGTCTCCAACGACCGGGAGAAGATCAAGACGCTGTGGTCGACGCCGGCCAAGGCCTGGTGGGACGATCCGGAGGATCCCTCCATCCGCATCCTCAAGGTGACGCCGAACGACGCCCAGTACTGGGACGGCCCCGGCACGATCGCCGCCTACGCCCGCATGATCGCCGCCGCCGTCTCCGGCGACCGCCCCGACATGGGCGATCAGGCCAAGGTGCGGATGTAGCGCCACGCGTTTACCCTGCGGCAAATCCGGCGGGCGGCCCGCATTGCCGCCTGTCGCGAAACCCCTAGACTGCGGCCCCTGATCGTCCGCACGTCACGCCGGGGTTTCGCCATGTCCATTTCCAGACGCACCTTCCTCCACGGCGCGGTTGCCGCCTCGGGCGTGTCCGCGCTCGGCCTGCCGGCCGCCGGTGCCTCGCCTGCCGTCGCGGTGCCGGGCGCGGCGTGGCCAAGCGCCGATGCCTGGGCCGCGCTGCGCGCCAGGCTCGGCGACCGTCTGGTCGCCGTCACCTCGCCGCTCGCCCCGTGCGCGGCGGACGCCCCGGGTGCGGCCTGCTCGGCGGCGCTGAAGGACATGGCCAACCCGTTCTTCATCCAGGACCATCCAGGCGCCCAGCAGACCAACGGCTGGCTCGACGCCTGGACATTCGAGCCGAGCCCCTATGCGGTCGCCGCCGAGAGCGCCGACGACGTCGCCGCCGCAGTCTCGTTCGCCCGCGAGCACGGCGTCCGGCTGGCGATCAAGGGCGCCGGCCACGACTATCTCGGCCGCAACTGCGCGCCGGACTCGCTGCTGGTCTGGACCGGGCGGATGCGCGGCGTGCGCTACGAGCCCGAGTTCAGGATCGCCGGGGCGGCGGACTCTGACGCAGGCGTTCCCGCCGTGGTGGCGCAGGCCGGCGCGCGCTGGATCGAGGTCTACACGGCGGCCACGCAGGCCGGCCGCTACGTGCAGGGCGGCGGCTGCACCAGCGTCGGCGCCGCCGGCGGCTTCCTCCAGGGCGGCGGCTACGGCAGCTTCTCCAAGCGCTTCGGCAGCGGCGCCGGCGGCGTGCTCGAGTTCGAGGTGGTCACCGCCGACGGCAGCGTCCTCGTCGCCAACAAGGCGCAGAACGCCGACCTGTTCTGGGCGCTGCGCGGCGGCGGCGGCGGCACCTTCGGCATCGTCACCAGGGTGGCGCTGCGCGCCCACGAGCCGCCGCAGACGATCGGCCTGGCGCACGGCACCATACAGGCGCCCGACGAGGCGACCTTCCGCGAACTCCTGTCGCGGTTCGTCGCCTTCTATCCGGGCGCGCTGAACAACCCGCACTGGGGCGAACAGCTGTCGGTGCGCGGCGACAATTCGCTTCAGGTCTACATGACCTTCCTCGACCTCGACGAGGCCGCGGCGAAGGCGGTCTGGCAGCCGCTGCTCGACGACCTGCCGGCCGGCGCCCGGGCCGACCTGGCCTTCGACGTCTTCCGGTTCTCCGACCTGTGGGACCTGTCGGCCTGGCAGGAGACCGACCCGGACTTCGTCCGCGTCGACACCCGCCCCGAGGCGCTGCCGAACCACTACTGGTGGGCGTCCAACCAGGGCGAGGTGTCGCAGTTCCTCAACACCTACCAGTCGCGCTGGCTGCCGCTGTCGCTGTTTGCGCCGGACAGGGCCGGTACGCTCGCGCGGGCGCTGTTTCAGGCCTCGCGGCACGCGCCGGTGTCGATGCACTTCAACAAGGGCCTGTCGGGCGCGCCGGCAGACGTGCTCGCCCGCGAGGCGGAGGAGACCAGCATCAATCCGCTGGTGCGCGAGGCGGCGACGCTGGTCATCATCGCGTCGAACCAGGCGCCGGTGTTTCCCGGCATCCCCGGCCACGAGCCCGACCTCGCCCGCGGCCGCGCCGCGCGCGGGCGCATCCAGGCGGCGATCGACATCCTGCGCGAGGCGACGCCGGGCGGCGGCACCTATGCCAACGAGGCCGACTATTTCGAGCCGGACTGGCAGCGCTCGTTCTACGGCGAGCACTACGACCGCCTGCTTGAGATCAAGCGCAAATACGACCCCGGCAACCTGTTCCGCGTCCACCACGGCGTCGGCAGCGACGGCTAGACAGCCGCCGTGCCGTACCGCCCCTGGATCCCGGCCCGACGGCCGGCGCGGGGGCCGGGATGTATGCCGTTTGTAGGGCATGGCCCGTGCCACACGACAGGACTACGCCCCGGACCTGATCCGGGGCCGAGCGCGGCGGTTGCGACGCCTTCGGTCCCCTCGAAGCCCTCGTCGTGAGAACGGCGGTGTCGCCGCCCGCCTCAAACCATGCGGGCGGGCCGCTCGGCACTCACCCGGCCGGCGGGTAGTCCGTATAGCCCTTCGCCCCGCCGCCGTAGATCGTCGCCTTGTCGGGTTCGGCGAGCGGCAGTCCGGCGCGCAGCCTGGCCGGCAGGTCGGGATTGGCGATGTACCACCTGGCGAACGACACCGCGTCCGCCGCCCCCGCGGCGACCGCGCGCGCGGCGCTGGCGCCGTCATGGCCGCCGTTGACGATAAGCGGCGCGCCGGCCGCAGCCGATATCCGCCGGGCGATCGGCGTGCCCGCGTCGGCCGGCTCGATGACGTGCACGTAGGCCAGCCCGAACCCGGCGACCGCCCCGCCGAACCGCGGGAACGCCGCGGCCGGATCGCTGTCGGCCATGTCGTTGTAGCCGTTCCACGGCGACAACCGCACGCCGATCCTGTCGCCGCCGCCCCACGCCGCCGTCACCGCCTCGAGGATCTCCACCAGGAACCGGGCGCGGTTCTCCGGCGGCCCGCCATAGCCGTCGCTCCGCCGGTTGGTGCCGTCGCGCAGGAACTGGTCGACCAGGTAGCCGTTGCCGGCATGGATCTCGACGCCGTCGAAGCCGGCCGCCCTGGCGTTCGCGGCCGCCGCGCCGAACTGCCGGACGATCCGGTCGATGCCCCCCCGGTCGAGCTCGGCCGGCGTCTCGTAGGGGATCTTGGTCCAGTCCGGCCCGTAGCAGCTGCCCGCCGGCCGGATCGGCGACGGCGCGACCGGCAGGCGGCGCTCCGGCTGGAACAGCGGATGCGAGATCCGGCCGACATGGAACAGCTGCGCGACGATCGGGGCGCCGGCCTCGTGCACGGCGTCGACGACGCGCCGCCAGCCATCCGTCTGCTCCGTCGAGTGCAGCCCCGGCGTGTCGGGATAGCCCTGGCCCTCCGGGGCGACCTGCGTCGCCTCGGTGATGACGAGGCCGGCCGAGGCGCGTTGGGCATAGTAGGTCGCCGCCAGCGGCCCGGGCACGTTGCCCGGCCCGGCGCGGTTGCGGGTCATCGGCGCCATGACGATGCGGCTCTTGAGCGCGAGCGTGCCGAGGTCGACCGGGTCGAAGAGGGTCAGGGTCCTGCTCCCGTTGCGTTGGCGTCTCCCCGCAATAGACAGGCGGCCGCCCCGATGCAAACGCGGCCCCGATGCAAACGCGGCCGCCAGGCTAGCGGATGCCGCGCTCCTCCAGGATCGGCAGCACGTTGTCGCGGAAGTACGGGAACTCCTCGACATAGTCGACGAAGGACAGCGTGGTGCCGCCGAAGCCCGCCCCGTGCAGCTGCATGATGCCGTCGGCGACCTGCTCCGGCGTGCCGATCAGCGGGAAGCCGCCGTGGCCCATCGCGAACCGGTCGCGGATCAGCGCCATCAGGTCGTGCGGGAACGACTGGGCGTGCGCGAACTGCAGGTTGATCAGGTTGTCGACCGCCTCCCAGTCGGCATTCTCGCGGGCGAAGTATTCCAGGTAGTCCTGCGCCTCCTTCTCGGTCGGCCGGCAGACGACGTGGGCGAAGGTGAGCACGTCGACCTCGCGGCCCTGCGCCCTGGCCTGGGTCTTCAGCTCCCTGATCTCGTCGACCGAGCGCGACAGGTCGATCGCCGGGGTGAACAGGAAGTTGGCGTTCTTCGTGGCGAACTCGCGGCCCTGCGGCGAGCCCGCCGCATTGATGATCGGCGGCCGGCCGGCGACCGGGCGCGGATCGCCCTTCACGCCCTTCAGCTTGAAATAGGTGCCGTCCCAGTCGAAATGCTCGGTCGACGTCCACAGCTTCTGGACGATGTCGAACCACTCCTGCGCGTAGCCGTAGCGGGTCTCGTGGTCGTCGGGCAGGGTCAGTCCGAGCGCCTCGTATTCCGGCTTGTTCCAGCCGGCCACGATATTGAGGCCGGAGCGGCCGTTGCTCATCTCGTCGATGGTGGCGATCTGCTTGGCCACCACCACCGGGTTGTTGGCGGCGGTATGGATCGTCGCGAACACGCAGATGTTCCTGGTCTGGGCGAGCAGGCCGGTCGCCCAGGTGACCGTCTCCAGCACGCCGCCGTGGAAATCGGTCTCGCCGCCGTAGCCGATCCAGCGGGCGATCGGCAGCATGAAGTCGATGCCCGCGTCGTCGAGCAGCCTGGCGAGCTTCACGTTGTTGTCGAAGGAGTTGTTCCAGCGCTCCGGCACCTTGGTGACCGTCATCCCGCTGGAGCAGTTCGACGAGAAGGTGCCGAGGAGGAAGCGGTTCCCGGCAAACATCGGATTGGCACTGGTCGTCATTGAGTTCCCCTTCTGTGACGCGGCTTATTTTAAATAGACTTTTTATTTGAAATTCTATTTTGACGCAAGGTGAGGCGTCGCTATCGTCGGGTCCCGCCATGACCGGAGGAAACCGATGGCGCGCAGGCGCACGAAAGACACGCAGGAATCAGCCTCGGACACGTTCGACCGCCGCTGGCATCTGGCGGAAACGTCGGCGGAGGTCGACACCACGGAACTCGAGTTCGCCATCCAGCGGACCTTCGAATCCTTCGGCCGCTGGCAGTCGGAATGCCTCGCCGCGGTGATCGACTTCGCCGCCAGCGGCCCCGAGAACGCGCTGCTGCACGTGATCCGGATGAACGACCGGCCGAAGAGCGTCAAGGAACTGGCGCGGCTGATGAACCGGGACGACATCCCCAACATCCAGTACAGCCTGCGCAAGCTGATCGCCGGCGGCTTCGTCGAGCGCTCCGGCTCGGCGCGCTCGGGCGTCACCTATTCGGTCACGAAGCTCGGCCATGAGGTGACGGAGAAATACGCCGACATTCGCCGGGCGCTGCTGATCGCCGCCGTCGAGAGCGTGCCGGGCTATCCGGAACGGATGGCCGAGGCGACCAGGACGCTCAACCTGCTCGCCGGCATCTACGAGGAGATCTCCCGCGCCGCGGCGACCCACCGCCGCCCGCAGAAGCGCCCGCAGGGCTGACGCCGCCCGGTCGCCTTGGCCGGGTCAGTCGCCGATCACGCCCGCGCCGGCTTGCCCAGCCGCCACTGCAGGAAGAGCAGCACGAAGCCGAACAGCGGGATCAGCATGTCGGTCCAGAAGATGATGCCGGCGTTGCCCGGCGCATAGTTGTGGGCAACGATCATCTGGTGGACGTGCCCGGCCGCCGCGCCGAGCGTGAAGATCGACGGGCCGAGGATCGCCGCGAGCCGCAGCTCGAAACTGGCGAACGCGGCGATGAACGCGACCACGGCGAAGCCGAGGCTCGCGGTGCCGACCTCGAACTGGAACGGGCTGTCCGCCCAGCCGATGAAGGCCGCCGCCATCTTCCCGAAGAAGACGTGCATGACGAAATTGTAGAGGAACGCCGCGCCGATCGCGAAGAAGACATGCCAGGAGATCAGCTTCTCGACGATCACGGCCGAACTCACCGGCTTCGGCGCGCGGGCGACGGCGACTAGCGAGAACACCAGCCCGACGACCAGGAAGGTCAGCGTGAAGTTCGACAGGACGAATGTGATGACTGCTGCGATCATGTGGTGCCCCCCGGCGACAGGATACTCCGCCCGCTCCGGCGCCCGGACGAGCCCGGCACCATACCCCAGGACGCCCCGCCGCGCGACAGCGCGGCGAGGGGCCGGCGTGAGATCCTGGCCGGACGGCCTGTGCCGGCGGCGTGCGCCCACCTCCCCTCGACGGGAGGCGCCGGTCTGATATTCCGGAAGTGCTGCAGGCGCATAGCCCTTCCCATCGATGGAAGGGTTGGCGCCGGCGCGTACCGCGCTTGAACTGACCCGCCAGGTGAGCCGCCTGCCGCTCGTCCCCGTGGAAACGGGGACCCGGCGCAACGATCCGGCTTAGCCGCCGCCGTCCATGGGTTTCCCCACCCACGGAAACAGCCCTCATGGCGAGCCACAGAAGCAGCCCTCATGGTGAGCCGCCTGCCGCTCGTCCCCGTGGAGACGGGGACCCGGCGCCATGATCCGGCGCAACGATCCGGCGCAGCCGCCGCCGTCCATGGGTTTCCCCGCCCACGGAAACAGCCCTCATGGTGAGCCACAGAAAGAGCCCTCATGGTGAGCCGCCTGCCGCTCGTCCCCGTGGAAACGGGACCCGGGCCATGATCCGGCGCAACGATCCGGCGCAGCCGCCGCCGTCCATGGGTTTCCCCACCCACGGAAACAGCCCTCATGGCGAGCCACAGAAAGAGCCCTCATGGTGAGGAGCGGGCAAAGCCCGCGTCTCGAACCACGAGGGCGGCCATCACGATCGCCCACCGCGGAAAACATTGCGCCTTCGGCGCACCGTCACGCGGGGTTACGGCTCACCTTGCGCTCACTGCCGCTCGCTCCCGGCATCCGGAACCGGCGGACGATCGAGCCTCCCGATTCAACCGGAAACCTGGCAGCCCTGGCCGCCGTCGGCGGTCACTTGTGCAGGTCGACCACCGGCTCGAAGCCGCCGAAGATCATCCGCTTGCCGTCGAACGGCATCGGGTTCTTCTGCGGATCCATCCGTTCGTCGAGCTTGGAGGGGTCGGACATCATCTCGGTCATCTTCGCCATGGCCGCGTCGCGCGTGGCCTTGTCGGGCCATTCGACCCACGAAAAGGCGACGGTCTCGTCCTCGGTCGCCTGCACCGCCTTGCGGAAGTCGGTGACCTTGCCCTCGGGAACGTCGTCCCCCCAGCACTCCAGGATCCGGGTTGCCCCGAGGTCGAGGAACACGCCGTTGCCGCGTTTGGCGTGGTCGATGAACTTCTGTCTGTTGGCGGTCGGAACCGCGATCACGAAACCGTCGATGTAGGGCATTGGGTTACTCCGTTTTCCCTGGGCTCATTGGCTGTGGGCCCGTGCGGACGCGGACGGCGCGCGCGCCGGACGGCCGAACAGCAGGCTCACGTAGCGATGCAGATGATCGAGATTGTCGGTGACGACCCCGGCGCCCTTTCCCGACTTGGCGAAGATGAAAGACCCCTGGAGCACCGACTGGATCAGCACCGACAGGCTTTCCGCCGTCCAGTCGGGCTCGAGCCCGTATTGCGCGACGGCCTCGGCGATGTCCTGTTCGACCGTGGCGACATGCCCGTCCAGGCCACGCGCGCACGACTCGCGGAGGCTCGGATCGGTGTCGTGGATCTCCTGCACCATCGTGCCGAGGAGACAGGTGAATTCGGGGACGTCGCCCTCCAGAAGTTCCTTACGATAGGCGATGTAGCCCAGCACCCGGTCGAGCGGATCGTCGGCCTCGTGGTACGGCGCCCGGGCGAAGAGGTCGGACGTGAACGCGTTCCAGTGCGCCACGGCGCCGAGGCCCAGATCCTCCTTGCTCTTGAAGTGGTGGAAGAAGCTGCCCTTGGTGACGCCGGCTTCCGCGCAGATGTCCTCCACGCGGGTCGCATTGTAGCCCTTCGTCCGGACCACCTTCACGGCCGCCTCCAGCAGTCGCGTCTTCGAACTGTGCTGGGATGTCATGTCGCTTCCTGTCGCATCGTGATTTCCATACCGACTGGTAGGTACTTAGTCAAGTCCCGATCGTGGCTTGGCGGCGCGTCAGCGTCTGCCGTTGCTTGTGGTAGCGCGCCATGGTGCTCTCGGCAGGGCCGAACTGCCGCCCTCATCCGCGCTCGACCCTCGACCGCGCTGAGCGAAACTTACCTTAGGGAAGAAAATCCGAAAGTTATTTCGCACATATGCAGACACCTTGCATGTTAGCGGTATGACAGCCGCGTTTTTTTGATGATTATCGGCCCCATGACATGGGTCGTTTCAAGGTCATTTCTTCATGACAACCTCATCCTCATCGAAGTTTTTTTCATATTGTACAAATCCCCGCAAAGTGCCATGTCGTTTCGACTTTCAACCGGCGCCACCAAAGCGCCTTTTCGGATGCGAGCGGACCTGATGCAGATCTCCAGACTGAAATCCCTTTCGTGGGTGGCGCTGACCCTGTTCTCGACGGCGACGGTCGTGCCGTCGGTCGCGCAGGCCTGCACCCGCACCCTCTATACCGGCTCGGACGGCACGGTGATGACCGGCCGCAGCATGGACTGGATGCAGGACATGCAGACGGACCTGTGGGCGTTTCCCGCCGGCATGGCGCGCGACGGCTCGGCAGGTCCGGACTCGCCGAAATGGGTGTCGAAGTACGGCAGCGTCATCGCCTCGGGCTACAACATCGCCAGCGCCGACGGCATGAACGACCAGGGCCTCGTGGCCAACATGCTCTATCTGGCGGAGGCGAACTACGGCGGGCTCGACGACAAGCCGCCGATGTCGATCGGCCTGTGGGCGCAATACGTCCTCGACAACTACGCCACCGTGGCCGAGGCCGTCGACGGCCTCCAGGCCCAGCCATTCCGCATCGTCGCGCCCAGGCTGCCGAACGGCTCGGCCGCCACGCTGCATCTGTCGATCTCCGATCCGACGGGCGATTCGGCGATCTTCGAGTACATCGACGGCGATCTGGTCGTCCACCACGGCAAGCAGTACGTCGTGATGACCAATTCGCCGACCTACGACCAGCAGCTTGCACTGAACAGCTACTGGGAAAAGATCGGCGGCCTGACCTTTCTGCCCGGCACCAACTCGGCCGCCGACCGCTTCGCCCGCGCCTCCTTCCTGATCGGCGCGGTCCCCGGCAAGACCGATCCGAACTTCATCTCGGCGGTTCCCGATCAGACCTATGCCCACCAGGCGGTCGCCGAGGTGATGTCCGTGATGCGCGCCGTCAGCGTCCCGCTCGGCATCACCACGCCGAACGAACCCAATATCGCCTCGACCCTGTGGCGCACGGTCTCCGACCAGAAGAACAAGGTCTACTATTTCGACTCCTCGACGACGCCGAACACGTTCTGGGTCGATCTGGGCGATCTCGACCTGTCTGCGGGCGCGCCGGCCATGAAACTTCCGATCGCCGGCGGCAGGTACTATTCCGGCAACGCCGCGAAGCACTTCGTGGAGGAGACGCCGTTCCAGTGGCTGCAGGCCGACCCGACCCAATGACAACGGGCGTTCGGGCTTCGGGCATTCGGACGTCGGGCGTTCGGACTTCGGGCGGTCGGGCCTCGGCCAGCGCCTGACCTTGACGACACGGCGCCCGTCCGGGCGCCGTGATGTATCGGCCCCGGGAACGTACAGCGTTTGCACTATTGTGCCTTCGGATCGTCACGCTGGGTTCCGGCTCACCGTCCGCTCACTGCCGTTCGCTCCCGGGGTCCGGAACGAGCGGCTGAGGATGGAGCAGCCTCACGGCAGGCTGACCTCAGTCCAGCGTGCGCCGATACCTGAGCAGCGCCACCGTCGCGACGGCGGCGAAGAAGCCTGCGATCGCCCAGAGTTCGGGCGTGATGTCGGCGAGCGTGTTTCCCTTCAGCACGATGCCGCGGACGATGCGCAGGAAATGGGTCAGCGGCAGCGCCTCGCCGATCCATTGCGCCCATACCGGCATCCCGCGGAACGGGAACATGAAGCCGGACAGCAGGATCGACGGCAGGAAGAAGAAGAACGTCATCTGCATCGCCTGCATCTGGGTGCGCGCCAGCGTCGAGAAGGTGTAGCCGAGCGTCACGTTGGCGGCGATGAAGACCAGCAGCGCGAATAGCAGCAGGCCGAGCGACCCCAGCATCGGCACGGTGAAGATCGCGAAGGCGGCGACCAGGATCACGCCGACCTGGATGAAGCCGAGGCCGATATAGGGCAGGATCTTGCCGATCATGATCTCGACCGGCCTGGCCGGCATCGCCAGCAGGTTCTCCATGGTGCCGCGTTCCAGCTCGCGGGTCAGCGCCATCGCCGTCATCAGGATCGTCGTCATGGTCAGGACCACGCCGAGCAGCCCCGGCACGATGTTGTACTGGGTGATGCCCTCCGGATTGTAGAGCCGGTGCACCACCACCTCGACCGGCGGCGAGCCGGCCTTGAGGCTTTCCAGCGGCCCGCGCAGGTCGTGGCTGAGGCCCGAGCGGACGATCTCGGAAATCGCCCCGACCGCGTTCGAGGCGGCGGCCGGATCCGTCGCGTCGGCCTCCAGCAGCAGCGTCGGCTGGAGGCCGCGAACCAGGTCCCGGCCGAAGTCGAGCGGAACCGTCACGACGAACGAGACCTCGCCGCGCGCCAGCATGTCCCGCGCCTGCGTCTCGCCGTCGGCCGTGGTGACGAAGTCGAAGTAGCGCGAATTGGTCATCGCCGCGAACACGGCGCGGCCGAAGCGGCTGGAATCCTCGATCACGGCGGCGGCCGGCAGGTGCTTGGGATCGGTATTGATGGCGAAGCCGAACAGGATCAGCTGCACGATCGGGATGCCGACCATCATCGCGAAGGTCAGCCGGTCGCGGCGCATCTGGATCAGTTCCTTCACCAGGATCGCCGTGACGCGGGTGAGCGAGATGGCGCTCACGGGGCGGCTCCCGGAGCTCGCGACTGCCCCCGCATGTCAACGGGCGCCCGGCTGCCGGCGTGCCGGTGCGCCGGCACGGACTGGCTGTGGACCTGCGGGGAGAGCCGCTTGCGATCCGCTTCGATCCGGCCCGGTGCGCCGCACCGGGCGC
>NZ_JAZHOF010000002.1:466663-636293 GCF_037855135.1 Microbaculum marinum | reverse complement strand
CCCCCCCCCCCCCCCCCCGCCCCCCCTCCCCGACCCTCCCCCGCAAGGGGGGAGGGGGCGGATGCGGAAAGGTCCGGCCTTCCGCAACGGCGCGACGGCGGGCAGGCGCTCCGCCTCCCGGCAATAGCTCGGACAACCGACACCCGCCCCAAAGTCCCCCTCCCCCCTTGCGGGGGAGGGTCGGGGAGGGGGGTTGCGAGCCGCAGTCGAGCCGCCAAGAACTGCTGATTCGACACAACATCCCGGACTCGCCGACCACCGCGAAAGCCGGTGCCGCAATCGAACGGCCGCTGTCGCCACGCCGCTCATCGTTCCCGCGCCTGCGCATCCGTCATCAGCCGGATGAAGACATCCTCGAGGCTGGTCTCGCCAGGCGCGGCCTTGAGACCCCGCTCCTTCGCGGTCCCGACGACCTCCCTCATCAACGCCGCCGACACATCCCGACTCCGAGAAAAGCGCCCGGACCTCGCCGCGAACTCCCCCTCCCCCCTTGCGGGGGAGGGTCGGGGAGGGGGGTTGCGAGCCGTAGGCGAGCCGGCGATCGGCCGGCGCTCCGCCCGCCTGCCTTGGAACGGACAACCGACACTCGCCACAAGAGCTCCCTCCCCCCTTGCGGGGGTGGGTCGGGGAGGGGGGTTGCGAGCCGCAGGCGAGCCGCAACAAGCTGCTGCCTCCACACGACGATCCGCCCCCGCGGACCGCCGCGAAGGCCGGTGCCGCACACGCACCTCCGCTGTCGGCACACCCCTCATCGCCGACTGCTCTCCGCCCGCCCACCAGCCCTGGCTCGCACAACAGACAGTCGCCACTAAAGCCCCCTCCCCCCTTGCGGGGGAGGGTCGGGGAGGGGGGTTGCGAGCCGCAGGCGAGCCGGCGACAACTACGGCAAGGGCCGCTGGCCTACGCGCGACAACACCGCTGCCGACCGGGCCGCCGCTCATCGTTCGCGCGCCTGCGCGTCGGTCATCAGCCGGATGAAGACGTCCTCCAGGCTGGTCTCGCCGGGCTCGGCCTTGAGGCCGCGCTCCTTGGCGATCGCGCCGACGCACGACTCGAGCGCCGCGGCGTCCTCGCCGACGACGTGGATGTCGGTGCCGAACGGGGCGACCTGCTCGACGCTCGGCAGGCCGCGCAGCTCCTTCATCAGCCGGCCGGAGCCGTCGCCATGGACGATCCAGGTCTTCAGCCCGGAACCGGCCACGACCTCGGCGACGCTGCCGCGCGCCACGACGGTGCCGTAGGCGATGTAGACGATGCGGTGGCAGCGCTCGGCCTCGTCCATGTAGTGGGTCGAGACCAGCACCGTCAGGCCCTCGTCGGCGAGCGCGTGGATCTCGTCCCAGAACTCGCGGCGCGCCTTCGGGTCGACGCCGGCGGTCGGCTCGTCGAGCAGCAGCAGCTCGGGCTGGTGCATCACGCAGGCGGCCAGCGCCAGCCGCTGCTTCCAGCCGCCCGACAGGGTGCCGGCGAGCTGGTTGCGCCGGTCCGTCAGCCCGAGCCGGGCGAGCGTCTCGTCGACGACCCTGCGGCGCGGCCGGAGGTCGTAGAGGCGGGCGACGAAGTCGAGGTTCTCGCGGATCGTCAGGTCTTCGTAGAAGGAGAAGCGCTGGGTCATGTAGCCGGTCCGCGCCTTGATCTCGGCCGACTGCGAGCGGATGTCGAAGCCGAGCGCGGTGCCCTCCCCCTCGTCCGGCCTGAGCAGGCCGCAGATCAGCCGGATCGTCGTCGTCTTGCCCGATCCGTTCGGCCCGAGGAAGCCGACGATCTCGCCGCGCCCGACCTGCAGGTCGACATTGTCGACGACCGTCTTGTCGCCGAAGCGCTTGGTCAGGCCGCGCACCTCGATGACGTTGTCGCGGCGCGCCGACGGCATGCTCACGGCACACTCCTGGGGCACCGACGACACACTCCCGGCACTCTCATGGCACGAGCCTGACATCGACCGGCTGGCCGACCTTCAGCCCCGTCACGTCGTCCGGATGCGCCTCCACCATGTAGACGAGCTTCCGGCGGGCATGCACCGAATAGATCACCGGCGGGGTGAATTCGGCAGCCTGCGAGATGAAGGTGACGCGGGCGGTCCGGGTGCCGGCGCAGCCGTCGCAGTTCACGGAGACGGCATCGCCGATACTGATCCCGGCCAGCCGCTCCTCCGGCACGAAGAAGCGGATCTTCAGGTTTTCCGGGGGCAACAGCGAGACGACGGGCCGTCCGGCCGGCACGACCTCGCCCGGTTCGAAAAAGGTGTCCTGGACGCTGCCGGCCGCCGGTGCGGTGCCCGTCAGCCGCGAGATCCGCGCCTCGATGCGCATCACCGACGCGCTTGCGGCATCGACGGCGTCTTCGGCGGCCCGGATGGTGTCTGCTCTCGCTGGCAGACGGGCCACCTCGATCTGCGCCTCGATCGAATCGATTCGGGCCTGAATCACCTTGAATCGCTCCTCGGCGTCCTCGATGCGTGCGTCCGAAACGATGTTGGAGGCATGCAGGCTCTGGTTTCGCTGAAAGTCGTTGCGGGCGGTGGTGAGGCTTGCAAGCAGTTCGTCGCGCTGCGCCTGCAGCACGTCGATCTCCTCCTCGCGCTTGCCGGTACGCAGGTCGGCCAGTTGGGCCCTGGCCTGGGAGAGCCGCGCCGCGGCCTCCGTCCGTGCGGCCCGGGCGTCGGAATCGTCGATCCGGAATAGCACGGCGTCGGCATCGATCCGATCGCCGCGCACGACCTCCAGCGCGACGAGGCGGCCGGTTTCCTCGGCGCCCACGTCGAGGAAGTCGCCTTCCACGTAGCCCTGCAGCGCGTCGTCTCCCGCCTCCCAGAAGCATCCCGATGCCGTGAAGGCCGCAAGCAGCAGCACACCGATGCGGGGTGACATCAGGAGGGCTCCCCCTCCGCCATGATCGCCGTGACGGTATCCTGCAGGATGGACTTGACCGTCTCGATCTCGGTGGGCCCGTAGCCCGTCCAGCCGAGCCGTCGTTCTATGATTGCCCTCCCCATCCGGAAGATGACCAGTTGACCGAGCAGGGCGAAGGCCCGGGCGATCGTCTCGGGATCTTCTTCGGAGCGGCCGGTGGCGCGGGCGAGCAGCCCGGTGACGAGTATGTGGGCGCGGCCCATGAACCCGTCGTAGATGACGTCGAAGGTCGGCGAGGGATCCATCTGCTCGCGCAGGATGAACGGCGCCCAGCGTTGCGCTTCGGGATGGCCGAGCAACACCTCGGCGGCCTGACCGACCATCGCGTGCAGCATGACGCGGGCCTTCTCCGCATCCACCTCGCCGGACTGCAGCGCGGCCGAGATCGTGTCGACGAGGGGGCCGAGACGCCCTTTCACTTCGTCGACGATGTGCTGTGCGACCGCCCTGTGCAGGCCGTCCTTGCCGCCGAAATGATAGGGAATGGCCGCAAGATTGACGCCCGCTTCGCTGGCGATCCTCCGGGTGCTGGCGCCGTCGAAGCCATAGCGGCCGAAAGCATCCAGCGCCGCCCCGATCAACCTCCGGCGGGTTTCCTCGGAAGAAGCGCGCGGCGAACCCGTCTCCGCCGCGATTTCGCGGCCGCCGTGCCCGCCTGTCGTCTTCTTTGGCCTGTTCCCCTCGTCCGTCATGGGGCCGTCCATCCTCCAGCCGTTCGAATTCCTGCCTTCGTGATTATTCATTCAATCGAATGAATTAGTCAATCGAATGGATTCGATGAGATTGCTTGCGGGTCGAACCGCTTTCCCGACCGCCCCAGACGAGCTACGCGTTGCGTTGCCGCCGGCGAGTGCGGCACGGCAGCGGAGAAGGGAGCGAAGATGGCAGGACGGCTGGAAGGCAAGGTCGCGGTGATCACCGGCGCGGCGTCGGGCTTCGGCGAAGGCATTGCGCGGCGGTTTGCCGAAGAGGGCGCGAAGGTCGTCGTTGCCGACCTCAACGGCGAGCGGGCAGCTCAGGTGGCAACCGACATCGGCGCGCGGGCGAAGGCGATCGAGGTGGATGTCACCGACCGCTCCGACGTCAAGTCGATGATCGCGGCGGCGACGGACGACCTTGGCGGGCTCGACATCCTCGTCAACAATGCAGGCTTTACACATCGCAACCGCCCGTTGACGGACGTCGGAGAGGACGAGTTCGACAGGATCCTCGCCGTCAACGCCAAGGCGATCTATCTCGCGGCGCTGGAAGCCGTACCGCTGATGAGTGCCGATGGCCTCGGCGGCAAGGGGGGCGTGATCATCAACACGGCATCGACAGCGGGGCTGCGGCCGCGGCCGGGACTCACCTGGTACAACGCCTCGAAGGGCTGGGCGATCACCGCCACGAAGTCGATGGCGGTGGAACTCGCGCCGCAGAAGATCCGCGTGAACTGCCTCTGTCCCGTCGCCGGCGAGACCGGCATGCTGCACCTGTTCATGGGCGAAGACACTCCGGAAATGCGGGAGAAGTTCATCGCGAGCGTTCCGCTCGGCCGGCTCTCGACGCCGCTTGACATCGCCAACGCAGCCTTGTGGCTGGCGTCTGACGAAGCCGCACTCGTTACCGGCGTCGCGCTGGAAGTCGACGGCGGCCGCTGCATCTGATGGAATAGCGGGGATGCTGGGGATTCAGCGCCAATAGTCACTACGGGAATGTCGACGTCGTCCGCGCCACAGCCGCGGGCCGGACAAGTTTGAATGAGGTTCCATCCATGCAGATGCGCCGTTCGCTGTTTGCCGCAATCGCACTTGCCGGCCTTGTCGTCCTTCAGACCAGCCACGCCGAGGCGGCATGTTCGAACATAAGGCCGACGCGTCCCGGCGAGGTCTATCTATTCCGTGGGCTGGCGAACGTCTTCTCGCGCGGCATGGACCAGATGGCGCAGCACTTCACCGAACTGGGGATGGAGAACTGCGTCTACAACCACTCGACCTGGTCGGGTTTCGCCAACGACGTCCTCGAACGAAGCTATCAGAACGCTGTGTCATACCCGATCATCATCGTGGGCCACTCGCTCGGTGCCGGCGCCTCGCCGCTGATGGCGAACTACCTGGGAAAGAACGGCATCCCCGTCGCCTATGTCACGCTCTTCGATCCGGTGGAGCCGACCAGGGTCGGCGAGAACATCGCCGAGGTGGTGAACTACTATATCAAGGCGCCGCTCAAGAATAAGCTCGTCCAGCCGATGGCGGGCTTCACCGGAACCATCGCCAACATCGACATGTCCGGCCGCCGCGGCATCGACCATTTCACGATCGACAAGAACCCCGAGCTGCAGAACAACGTCTATACGCGCGCGCTTGCCCTGTCGGACACGGCCGCGGCCGAAACGAAGAAGAAGTAGTCCCCGCACCGAACAGAAGTCGCCGTCGCGGCAGTGCAGCCGTCCCGCCACGGCTCTGTCAGACGTCTCCCGCTTTACAAGCCACGGCGCGGGGTCTACCTAACCCGTCAAATGTCTCGGACAACGGGGCGCCGTTTCGATAGGGAGAACCACAATATGGCGGGTAAGCTCGACGGGATGGTCGCGATCGTCACCGGCGCCTCTTCGGGTGTCGGCACGGCGACCGCACGCAAACTGGCCGACGCCGGCGCGACCGTGGCGCTCGTTGCCCGCCGGATCGATCGCCTGGAGGCGCTCGCGGCCGAGATCCCCGGCAAGACCAGCGTCCACGGCACCGATCTCTACGACCCCGCCGCCGTGCAGGGGCTGATCGACGACGTCGTCGCTGCGCACGGCAGGATCGACATCCTGGTCAACAATGCAGGCTCGATGCTGTCGGGACCTCTCGCAGACGCCGACCCCGACGATCTGATCAGGATGACCGATCTCAATTTCGTGTCGCCGGTGCTGGCCACGCATGCGGTCGTCCCGGCCATGCGCAAGGCCGGAGCGGGTCATCTGGTCTATGTCAGTTCCCTTGGAATCCGGCTCAACACCCCCGGCAACGCCGTCTATGCCGCGACGAAATCGGCGCTGAAAACCTTCGCCGAGGTCGTGCGGAAGGAACTGATCCCGGACAACATCCGCGTGACCACCATAGTGCCCGGTTTCATCGAGACGGAGATCGTCGAGCATGTGCGCGACGCAACGATGAAGAAGAATTTCGAGGCCTTCATGGGTTCCATGACGCCCCTGAAGCCGGAAGACGTGGCGGAATCCATACTCTACGCGCTGGTTCAGCCACCGCATGTCAGCGCCAACGACATCGTCCTGCGGCCGACGAACCAGCCGAGCTAGGGCCAGCACCTCGGCTCAGGCGGCACCTCGGGTCAGGCGAGCCCGCCCTTCAGCACCTCAATGTGCCCCGGACCGATGCCGCAGCAGCCGCCGACGATCGTCGCGCCGCGGGCGACCCAGTCGCGGGCGAAGACGAGGTACAGCGGCGGTTCGAGCTCCGGCCGGACGGCCGAATCGTCGGTGTTCGACTCCGTGTCCTCGGCCATGGGCGGGTAGGCGTTGGCGTAGACCCCGACCGGGATGTCGGCTCCCGCAGCGCGTACCGTCCGGCAGGCAATCGACACCGCCTCGCCCATGACTTCCGGCTGGCTGCAGTTGAACAGCACCGCCGCCGCGCCGAGCCCGACCGCCGCGCCGACCGCGTCGGACACCTTCTCGTGGGACCGCAGCCGCGGATCGGCGAGATCAGGATCGTCGTCCCTGAGCGTGTACGAGACCCACAGCGGTCGCTCATCGTCTCGCAGGGCAGTCCGAACGGCTTCGACCTCGGCGATGGAGCCCATCGTCTCCGCCAGCCACAGATCGACAAACGGGGACTGGGCGCCGACCAGTACGTCCAGCAGGTGCGGGGCCCGGGCCGGATCGAACAGGTCCGGCCGATACGACCCGAACAGGGGTGGCAGGCAGCCGGCAACCCGTACCGCCCCCTCCCCCGCCGCCTCGGCTGCCTCGCGCGCCAACCGTCCGGCCAATGCCGCCAGCCGGCCGCCGTCGGTCTCGAACCGCTCCTCGCCGATGTGATAGGGGACAACCGCATAGGCGTTCGTCGTCACAACGCTCGCGCCGGCCGCAATGAAGGCATCATGCGCACGGCGCACATGGTCGGGGCCTTCCATAAGGGCCAGCGCCGACCACTCGGGGCGCCGAAATGGCGCGCCGCGCGCTTCGAGTTGCTGTCCCATGCCTCCGTCGAGAATGGTTATCTGCGCGGACATCTCTTTTCTCACAGCCGGTCTCGAAGGGCGAACCAGGTCATGGCGGCGGCGAGCGTCGGCGCGCGCAGCCACTTGCCCCCCGGAAACGGCGGACAGGGCAGATCGGCGAAGGCGTCAAGCCGTGCCGGTGCGTTTGTAATGGCGTCGGCGAGAACCTTGCCGGCCAGCGGCGCGATCGTCACGCCCTGCCCCGAGAACCCGGCGCCGACATAGACGCCGGTGCGCAGCTTGCGGATGTAGGGCAGCCGGTTGACGGTCACGGCGAGGGTGCCGCCCCAGGCGTGGTCGATGCGGACATCGCCGAGATCCGGATAGATGTTCAGCATGTGCCTTCGCACGAACGCCCGCACGTCGGAGGGCAGCTTGCGCGAATAGGTCTCGCCGCCGCCAAACAGCAGCCGGCCATCGGGCGTCGGCCGCCAGTAGTAGATCACGAAGCGCGAATCCGATGCCGCCTCGCCGCCCTTCAATATCCCGCCTGCCACGCCCGCGCCGATCGGCTCTGTGGTCAGGATGTAGTTGTTCATCGGCATCACGCGGGTCTCGGTGTCCGGTTCGATGCCATCCAGATAACCGTTGCCGGCAAGGATCACCGTGTCGGCGCTGACACGCCCGCGCGGGGTGACGAGCACCCGGGTATCGCTACCCTCCAGCGCGGTGACTTCGGTGCCCTCGTGGATCCGCGCCCCGGCGGCCGCCGCCGCGCGGGCGATGCCGAGCGCGTAGTTCAGAGGGTGCAGATGCCCGGCGCCGCCGTCGCGCATGCCGCCGAAATAGACATCGGTGCCAAGCGCGTCGGCGAGAGCGTCGCGCTCGATCCACTCGATCTCCTGGTAGCCGTAGTCGCGGCGCAGCTTCTCGACATACTTCTTCTCGTCAGCCACGTAGCGCGGCTTGTGGGCGACGCTGAAGATGCCGTGGCGCAGGTCGCAGTCGATGCCGTGCCGCTCTACGAGGTCGCGGAGAAGCTGCTTGGATTCCTCTGCGAGCGACCAGAGCTCCTTCGCCCGCGTGACGCCCAGATGCGCCTCGAGCCATTCGACGTCGCGGCGCTGGCCTGAATGGACCTGGCCGCCGTTGCGGCCGGATGCGCCCCAGCCGACCCTGTTCGCCTCGAGCAGCACGACGTCGACGCCGCGCTCGGCGAGATGCAGTGCCGCCGACAGTCCGGTGAAGCCCCCACCGACGACGGCGACGTCGGCCCTGATGTCACCGTCGAGCGGCGGAAACGGATCGAGCGTGTGGGCGGTCGCCGTGTACCAGGAGTCAGCTGGATAGGGTGCGCCCTGTCCCGCCATGTATCACTCGCGGATCAGGCGATCCGTCCCTGCTTCCGGAGTTCCGCGAGGGTGTCGTCCAGGGTCTTCTCGACGAGCTTGGCGAGCTGGTCGATCTCCTCGCGCGTGATCACCAGCGGCGGCGAGATCACAAGGGCGTCGCGCACCGCGCGCATGATCAGGCCGTTGGCGAAGGAGAAGTCGCGGGCGATGGTGCCGACGGCCCCGACAGGATCGAAGCGCTCGGTCCGGCCGGGCTTGGCGGGGACCAGTTCCAGAGCACCGAACAGTCCAACCATGCGGGCTTCCCCGACCAGCGGGTGATCGGCGAAGGAACGCCACTTCTCCTGCAGGTACGGGGCCGCCTCTTCGGCGCAGTGCTCGACCACGCGCTCCTCGCGCATGATGCGCAGATTCTCGAGCGCGGCCGCACAGGCGGCCGGGTGACCGGAATAGGTGTAGCCGTGGTAGAACTCGCCGCCCTTGTCGATCAGCACGTCGGCGACGCGGTCGGCGACCATGACGCCGCCGATCGGCAGATAGCCCGAGGACAGGCCCTTGGCGATCGGCATCAGGTCCGGCTTCAGACCGTACGTATCGGAGCCGAACCATTTGCCGGTGCGCCCGAAGCCGCAGATCACCTCGTCGACGACGAGCAGGATCTCGCGCTCGGAGCAGATGCGGGAGATCTCCGGCCAGTAGCTGTCCGGCGGGATCAGCACGCCGCCGGCGCCCATGATCGGTTCGGCGATGAAGGCCGCGACGTTCTCCTCGCCGAGTTCGTCGATCGCCCGTTCCAGCTCCTTGGCTGCCCAGACGCCGAAGTCCTCGCGGCTCATGTCGCCGCCGAAATCGAACCAGTGCGGCGGCGTGATGTGGTGGACGCCGGGCACCATCCCGGCCTGCTTGTGCATCCCGTCCATGCCGCCCAGCGCGGAAGCGGCCACGGTGGAGCCGTGATAGCCGTACTTGCGGCCGATGATGATCTGTTTCGCGGGCTTGTCCTGGAGCTGCCAGTAGTAGCGGACCATCCGGAAGACGGTATCGTTCGCCTCGGATCCGGAGTTGGTGAAGAAGACGTGGTTGAGCCCGTCCGGCGTGACCTCTGCAACCACCTCCGAGAGCCGCGCGGCCGGCGGGTGCGTCGTCTTGAAGAAGGTGTTGGAGTATTCGAGCTCCATCATCTGCGCATGCACGGCATCGGCCACCTCGCGCCGGCCGTGGCCGATCTGGGTGCACCAGAGCCCGGCCATGCCGTCGAGATAGCGGTTGCCGTCGGTGTCCCACAGCCAGACGCCGTGCGCCTTCGACATCACCCGGCTCTTTTCCGCGTTCAGCTGCCTGGTGTCGGTGAACGGATGCAGGTGGTGGGCGGCATCGAGACGCTGGAAATCGGCTGTCGAAACGTTGCGTGCGAGGTTCATCGAGGAATCTCCGGGTAAGGGCAGCTAGACGTTCAGCAGGAGGTATTCGCGTTCCCACGGGCTGATCACCCGCATGAACGTCTCGAACTCCTCCTGCTTGATGGCGGAATAGACGGAAACGAAGGTCTCGCCGAAGACCTCGCGCAGCGGCTCGCATTCCTGAAAGGCGGCGACCGCCTCAAGCAGCCCGCGCGGCAGGTCGTATGGGAGTTCACGGGCGCTGCCGGTTATCGCTTCGGTCGGCTGCAGGTTGTCCCTGATTCCCAGAAGCCCGGCGGCGAGCGACGCCGCGATCGCCAGATAGGGGTTGGCGTCCGACGAGGGGACGCGGTTCTCGACGCGGCGCGCCTGGGGCTTGGAGTGCGGGATCCGCAGGCCGACGGTGCGATTGTCGTAGCCCCACTGGATGTTGATTGGTGCGGCGGTGTAGCGGGCTAGCCGGCGGTAGGAGTTCACGTAAGGCGCCATCATGCACATGACGGCAGGCAGATACTCCTGCTGGCCGGCGATGAAGGAATAGAACTCCGGCGAAGGTTCGCCGTCCTTGTTCGAGAACACGTTCTCACCGGTCTTCGCGTCGACGATCGACTGATGGATGTGCATGGCGCTGCCGGGTTCCTGGGCGATCGGCTTGGCCATGAAGGTTGCGTAGATGTTGTGCTTCAGCGCCGCCTCGCGGATCGTGCGCTTGAACAGGAACACCTGGTCGGCCAGTTCGAGCGGCGCACCGTGGCGCAGGTTGATCTCTAGCTGGGCCGCGCCCTCCTCGTGGATCAGCGTGTCGATCTCGAGACCCTGCGCTTCCGAATAGTCGTAGATGTCGTCGAACAGCGGGTCGAACTCGTTGACGGCTGAGATCGAATAGGACTTGCGGCCCTTTTCGGCGCGGCCGGACCTTCCGATCGGCGGCTCCAGCGGATAGTCCGAATCGGTGTTCGGACGCACGAGATAGAACTCGATCTCGGGTGCGACGACCGGCACCCAGCCGCGATCCTCGTAAAGCTTCAGGACGCGTCGAAGGACCTGGCGCGGTGCCAGTTCGACCACGTCGCCGTCGCGGGTATATGCGTCGTGTACGACCTGCGCGGTCGGCTCGTCCTCCCACGGAACGATGCACAGCGTCGAGAAATCCGGGACGAAATGCAGGTCGCCGTCGGAGGGGTCGAGCTCCGTGATCTCCCGGAGATCGGGATAGTCGCCGCTGATGGTCTGGTAGAAGATCGATTCCGGCAGATTGAGCACGCGCCCCTCGAAGAACTTCGAGGCAGGCATCAGCTTGCCGCGCGCAACTCCGGACTGGTCCGGCACGATGCACTCGATGTCGTCGATCCGCCGCGTGGCCATCCACGCCTTCGCCTCGTCATAGGAGGCGACGCCGCGCGGCGCTTCCAGAGTGGTCTGTGCGACTTTCTTTCTCGGCATGATGCCCCGTCATGTCGACCGGCCCGCGACCGGGGGTGCCGCGCCGTGCCGTATCAATGCTTCGGATACGCGAGGATTTTGTGATCACAAATGCTCAAAGTCAATCCGCCGGCATGTTCTGCGGCAGGAAATTCACATCCCCGAGGCGGCCGGTCGGCCCGGCGACAGCCGGGAGTCGAAGACGCTGTTTCCGATGTGCCGCATCCCATCGAGGATATCGGCGCGAATGGCGTCGGCCAACGCGGCGTCGTCGCGGGCCAGGATCGCCGCCATCGCCTGCTCGTGGTAGTCGACCAGCCAGGTCGTTCCGACCCGACCGTAGACGATGCGCATGAACGGTCCGAACTGCAGCCACAGGCTCTCGATAAGGGGAACCAGTATTTCGGACGGTGACCCCCGGTAGATCGAGAAATGGAAGGCATGGTTGGCTGCGACGTAGCCTTCCACGTTGCCGGTGCGCAAATGCTCTTCGAGCTCGGCATCGATCTTGCCGAGGCGGCCGACATCGGCGCGCGTCAGGTGGGGCAGGGCCCGCCGGGCGGCCTCCGGCTCGAGTCGCTCGCGTGCGGTGATGAGTTCGTCGAACCGCTCGGGAGTCATCTCGGGCACGGAAATGCGCCGACTGGGGGTCATGACCAGGGCCCGCTCGGCCACCAGACGATTGACCGCTTCGCGGACCGGCATGGGGCTGACGCCGAGCTCGGCGGCGAGCCCCCTCAACGTGACCGCCCTCCCCGGCACGACGCGACCGCCGATCAAACGCGACCGCAGCTCCCGGTAGACGCGCTCGTGCATCGTTTCCCGAGCGCCCGCCCCGGACACCTCAGAGCTCAAGTTGACAGCTCTCCCAAAGCGTGATCACATTTGAACGGATCATTTCAGAAATGCCCCGCCGAAGCAACCGACTGCACCTCTTCAGCCGCAATGGCGCGTTCCATGGCAAATTGGCCTCCAACGGCAGAGCACTCGATCGTTGCAAACGATGACGAGGCCGCCGAATTTGCCGCGAAGAACCCGGACATCGAGATCGTCGAACTGCTGTTGCCGGACACCAACGGCGTGTTCCGCGGCAAATGGATGCCTACGAACCATCTCGAGGGGCTGTTCCGCAACGGCCTGGCGCTTGCGAAGTCGGTCTTCGCGCTCGACGCATGGGGCAGTGACGTCATCTCGACGGGGCTCTACCACGAGGTCGGCGATCGCGACGGGATCTGCCGGGCGGTGCCGGGCACCTTGCGCCGGGTGCCGTGGGCCGAGCGGCCAACCGCTCAGGTCCTGCTCAGGATGGAAGACGAGGACGGCACGCCGTACTTCGCCGATCCGAGAACGCTGCTGGGCAATTCGGTTGCAAGGCTTGCGGCGCGCGGCCTGAGGCCGGTCGTCGCGTTCGAGCTTGAGTTCTTCCTGTTCGAACTCGCCCAGGGCGGCGACCAGCCGTCTCCTGTGATCGAGGGCATCGGGCCGGATCGCACCAACATCTATTCGATGTCGGATCTCAGGGCGTACGGCGACCTGTTCGCCGAGATCGAGACCGCGGCGGAATCCCTCGGCGTCGAGACCGACACGATCATCTCCGAGGCCGCGCCCGGGCAGTTCGAAATCAATCTCATCCACGTCGGCGATCCGTTCGCCGCCGCCGACCAGGCGCTGATGCTGCGGCGGATCATCCGTCAGGTCGCGCGCAGGCACGGGCTGAACGCCTCGTTCATGGCAAAGCCGTTTCCGGCCCGGTCGGGCAACGGCATGCACGCCCACGTGAGCCTGGTCGACCAGGACGGCCGCAACGTCTTCGGCACCGGTCCCGACGGCGAAGCCCTGCTTCGTCGCTGCGTCGCCGGCCTGTTGTCAACGATGCACGCGGCGACGCTTCCCTTCGTCTCGACCTTCAACGGATTCCGCCGCCTCAGCGGCGCCTATTCGCCGTCGAAGGCGCTGTGGGCCGAAAACAACCGCTACGTCGCCGTCCGGCTTCCGCGCGGCGACGGGCCGGCGCGGCGTTTCGAACACCGCGTCGCCGGTGCCGACGCCAATCCGCATCTCGTCCTCGCTGCGATCCTGGCCGGCGCCGAACGCGGGCTCGCCGGAGACGTGCCGTTGCCGCTGCCCGTCGAGGGCGATGTCGGCCAGGTCCCGGGTCAGTCGCTGCCGCCGACGATGCGCCATGCCCTGGAAGCGTTCGAGGCCTCCGAATGGATCGCCGATACCTTCGGTGCGAAATGGCGCGACCTCTACGCGAAAGTCAAACGGCAGGAGCTCGAGGGCTTCGAGGCCTATGTCTCGCCGCTCGAATACGAGACCTACCTGTGACGGCCCCCGGATTGCCGGCGCGGCATACGGTTGCACAAGTTCCAAATCGGCGTTTTGATGCAGCGACGAAACCGCTCGAACCAGCCCGCGCGACCTACCAGCACTCAACGGGAGAACAGCATGATCCTGAAACCCCTCGCCTCCGCCCTGGTCCTGAGCGCCGCGATGTGCGTGGCAGCCTCTGCCCAGGACAACGTGGTGCACGTCTATAACTGGTCCGACTACATCGGCGAGGATGTCCTCAAGCAGTTCACGGACGAGACCGGCATCAAGGTCGTCTATGACGTTTTCGATTCAAACGACATCCTGGAAACGAAGCTGCTGGCGGGCGGAACCGGATACGACGTGGTGGTGCCGTCGGGGACCTTCCTGGCCCGGCAGATCCAGGCCGGCGTGTTCCAGCCGCTCGACAAGTCGAAGCTCCCGAACATCGAACACCAATGGAAGGATATCTCGGACCGGATCGCCAAGTTCGATCCCGGCAACGAGCATGCGGTGAACTACATGTGGGGCACCACCGGCATCGGCTACAATGTCGGCAAGATCGAGGAGCGCATGCCCGACGCCCCCGTCAATTCATGGGCGATGATCTTCGATCCGGATGTTGTGTCCAAGTTCAAGGACTGCGGCATCCACATGCTGGACGCTGCAGACGAAATGATCCCGGCGGCGCTGAACTATCTGGGCAAGGATCCCGATTCCCACGATACGGCCGACATCGAGGAGGCAGCCAAGCTGATCGAATCGATCCGCCCGAACATCCAGAAGTTCCATTCGTCGGAGTACATTGAAGCGCTCGCCAACGGAAACATCTGCCTGGCGGTCGGCTGGTCGGGCGACGTCCTGCAGGCCCGGGACCGGGCTGCCGAAGCCGACACCGGCGTCGAAATCGCCTATTCGATCCCGAAGGAAGGCGCGCTGATGTGGTTCGACAATCTCGCGATCCCGGCCGATGCTCCGCATCCCGATGCGGCCCATGCCTTCATCAACTTCATGATGAAGCCGGAGGTCGCCGCGGAGAACTCCAACTACATCTACTACGCCAACGGCAACAAGGACTCCCAGCCGCTGCTGGAGGAGGACGTGATCGGCGATACCGCGATCTATCCCGACGAGGAGACCGTCGGGCGCCTCTACACCACGACCCCGTTCGATCCAAGGACGCAGCGCGTCGTCACCCGCGCCTGGACGAGGATCAAGTCGGGCACCTGAACACACTCACGGGCCGGGCACACCCCGGCCCGTTTCATATCCGCACTGGAACGGAACTGCAGTCTTCGATCGTTCGGGACGGCGTGGCCTACCGGGATGGCATCGAAGGGGGGATTTGATGGCGTCAAAGGCAACCGGGCCAATCAAACGGAAGTTTGCGCCGTGGGAAGATCCATCGGCGCAGGCATTCATCCGGTTCGAGAATGTCACCAAGCGGTTCGGCGACTTCACGGCGGTCGACGATCTCAGTCTCGACATCTACGAGCGGGAATTCTTTTCGCTTCTGGGTCCCTCCGGCTGCGGCAAGACCACGCTCCTGAGGATGCTGGCCGGGTTCGAGACCCCGACCGAGGGGCGCATCCTGCTGGAAGGCCAGGACATTTCCGGCATTCCCCCGCATCGCCGTCCGGTCAACATGATGTTCCAGTCCTACGCCCTGTTTCCGCACATGAATGTCGAGGCGAACATCGCCTTCGGACTGAAACAGGACAGGATGCCGGCCGCCGACATCGCCTCGCGCGTCCAGGAAATGCTCAAGCTGACCAAGCTTGAAAGCTTCGCCAAACGCAAGCCGCACCAGTTGTCCGGCGGTCAGCGGCAGCGCGTCGCGCTGGCACGCTCGATCGCAAAGCGCCCGAAGGTGCTGCTGCTCGACGAGCCGCTCGGCGCGCTCGACAAGAAGCTCAGGGAGGAGACGCAGTTCGAGCTCATGGACCTGCAGCAGGACCTGGGGCTGACCTTCGTGATCGTCACCCACGATCAGGAGGAGGCGATGACGGTGTCGGACCGCATCGCCGTGATGGACCAGGGAAAGCTGGTTCAGGTGGCGACACCGGCGGTGATCTACGAATCTCCGAACTCGCGCTACGTCGCCGACTTCATTGGCGACGTGAATTTCCTGTCCGGCAAGATCAGCCAGCTCGGCGACAACGAGGTTACGCTTGCCAGCGGCGACGTCGCCTGCGCGATCGTGGCCGAGCGCGAGACGGACACCGGCGGAGAGATCGGCCGTGTCGGGGACGATGCCTGGCTGGCAATTCGTCCGGAGAAGATGCGCATCTCCCTCGACGCGCCCGACGAGAGTTCGATCAACTGCGCCTCCGGCGAGGTCTGGGACATCGGTTATCTCGGCGACCTGTCGGTCTACCACGTGCGGCTCGACAACGGGCACGTCATCAAGTCGACGGTCACCAACCAGACCCGCCTGGTCGAACGGCCGATCGGCTATGACGACAGGGTATGGCTGTCGTGGCCGCGCGATGCCGGCGTCGTTCTGACGAAGTAGGACGACAGGACCATGGCCGCTTCCGACAGAAAGTCGCCGATCGCCTCCAGAGGCCTTGTTGTCCTCGTTCCTTACCTGTGGCTCCTGTTCTTCTTCCTGGCGCCCTTCCTGATCGTGCTGAAAATCTCGCTGTCGACGACGGCGATCGCCATGCCGCCCTACCTGCCTGTCTTCGACCTGTCGGAGGGCCTGGCCGGGCTGTGGGCGGCCGTCAGGGAACTGTCGCTGGAGAACTATGCGTTCCTGTTCTCCGACTCGCTCTACATCAAGTCGTACCTGTCGAGCCTGCAGATCGCCGGCATATCGACCGTGCTGCTGCTGCTTATCGGCTACCCGATCGCCTACGGCATGGCCCGCACGCCCAAGGCCTGGCGTCCGACGCTCGTCATGCTGGTGATCCTGCCGTTCTGGACGAGCTTCCTGATCCGCGTCTATGCCTGGATCGGCATCCTGAGCCGCGAGGGGTTGCTCAACACGTTCCTGATCTCCACCGGAATGATCGACACGCCGCTGACCATCCTGTCGACCAACATCGCGGTCTATATAGGCATCGTCTATTCCTACCTGCCGTTCATGGTGCTGCCGCTGTACGCGTCGCTGGAGAAGATGGACGAGACGCTGCTGGAAGCCGCGTCAGATCTCGGCTGCCCGCCGCTGAAGACCTTCTGGGTGGTGACCGTCCCGCTGTCGATTCCCGGCATCGTCGCCGGCTGCTTCCTGGTGTTCATCCCCGCCGTCGGCGAGTTCGTCATCCCCGACCTGCTCGGCGGCTCGCAGACGCTGATGATCGGCAAGACGCTGTGGGCGGAGTTCTTCTCCAACCGCGACTGGCCGCTCGCCTCCTCGGTCGCCGTGGTGCTGCTGCTGATCCTGGTAATCCCGATCGTGTTCTTCCAGAACCTCCAGCAACGGCAGCAGGAGCGCGACACATGACAGCGATCCTGCAGTTTCTGTCGGGGGCATTCTCCGTCCCCGAAACGGTGAAGCAACCCGTCAAGACAGCGGAACCGCAAGCCGACCGGTGGCTCGACCACAGCGAGGATCTGCCCGCGGCGCGCGACGCGGACGCCTGGATCCGCGCCGACCTGATCCGCGCGGGGAGGCCCGCATGAGAAAGGGCCCAAGCCTCTTCAACATCGTCTCGGTGACGCTCGGCTTCGCGTTCCTCTACCTGCCGATCGTGCTGCTGGTGATCTACTCCTTCAACGCCGGCCGCAACGTCGCGATCTGGGCGGGCTGGTCGACCAAGTGGTACGCCGCCATGATCCAGAACCAGCAGCTGCTGGACGCGGCCTGGGTAACGCTTCGCGTCGGCCTACTGTCTGCGACCGTGGCCACGGTCCTTGGAACGCTGGCGGCGCTGGCGCTGGTGCGGCACGGCCGCTTCAAGGGCCGCACGCTGTTTTCGGGCATGGTCTACGCCCCGCTGGTCATGCCTGAGGTGATCACCGGCCTGTCGCTGCTGCTCCTGTTCGTCGCGATCAACTTCAGCCGCGGATTCTGGACGGTGACGATCGCCCACATCACCTTCTCGCTGTGCTTCGTCGCGGTGGTCGTGCAGTCCCGGCTGGTCACCTTCGACCGGTCGCTGGAGGAAGCGGCGATGGATCTCGGCTGCCCACCCTTCAAGACCTTCTTCCTCGTGACGCTGCCGCTGATCCTGCCCGCGATCGTTGCGGGCTGGATGCTTGCCTTCACGCTGTCGCTCGACGATCTGGTGATCGCGAGCTTCACCACCGGGCCCGGGGCGACGACCTTGCCGATGCGGATCTACTCCGCGGTCAGGCTCGGCGTGACGCCCGAGATCAACGCCGTGTCGACGGTGCTGATCGGCATCGTCACCGTCGGGGTCATCGCCGCTTCGCTGGTGACGAAGCGCCAGGAGGTCGAGCGCCAGAGAGCCGAACGGCTGGCGGCCGCCGCCCCATGAGGAGGTACGAGATCGCCGTCGTCGGTGCCGGGATGATCGGCTCGTCGGCCGCACTGGCACTCGCCGAAGCGGGCATGACCGTCGCGCTGATCGGGCCGGGCGAACCGGCGGACAAGTCGCGGCACACCGGCGCCTACGCCAGTCACTACGACGAGGGCAGGATTACCCGCGTCCTCGACACCGATCCGATCTGGGCGGACTGGGCGGCCAAGTCCATCGCCCGGTACGCGGAGATCGAGGAACGCTCGGGCATCGGGTTCCACACGCCCTGCGGAGCCGTCCGCATCGCGCCGACCGGTGCGGCGTCGCTCGCCAGGGCGCGGAAGACCTCCGAACGTTTCGATCTCGAACTACAGGAAATGAGCGGCGAGGATCTGACCCGGCGCTGCCCGGCGATCCGCCTGCCCGAGAACTTCACCGTCCTGTGGGAGCCAGCGCCGGCGGGATACGTCAATCCGCGGCGGATGGTCGCCGCGCTCAAGACGGTGGCCCGGCAGAGCGGCGCGGTGTTGATCGAGCAGGAAGCGACGTCGGTGCGGACGACCGGCGAGGGCGTTGAAGTTCTCACATCCGACGGCGAGGCGATCGGTTGTGACCGCGCTCTCGTGGCGGTCGGGCCGCACGCCCGCGACGCGCGCCTCCTGCCCCTGCTGCCGGACCTGAAGCCGTTCGGCCGGACCGTGGTCCAGATCGAGGTCGCGGCCGGCGATCCGGCGTTCCACGGGATGCCGAGCTTCATCGTCGCATTCGATTCCGATACCGCCAATTACGGCTTCTACGGCGTCCCGCCGGTGCCCTACCCGGGCGGGGGCTACTGGATAAAGGCCGGCACCGGCGGCATCGGCGACCAGCTCGATGGGTCAGACACGGTGCGGGACTGGTTCCATGCCGGCGGCTCCGCGGAAGAAGCCCGGCAGATCCGCGACACCATGTTCAGGATGTTTCCGAGCCTCGCCGATGCTCGCTGGCGCACAGAGCCCTGCGCCCTCGTCGAGACGGACACCGACCGACCGCTGATCGGCCGCGTCCCCGGCCACGAGGCGATCGGCATCGCCCTGGGGTGTTGCGGATTTGCGGCGAAGTCCTGCATCGCCGTCGGCAAGACGGCCGCCGACATGATTGCATCGGAAGACTGGGCGCAGAGCGCCGAGGCCGGGCCGCTGGCGCCGCGCTGGCGGGACTGAGCCTACGATCCGCAGGTACAGGTACTGGCGTGTGCCTTGCGGATTGCGTCCAGCGTACCGGCGAAGCCGTCCGATACGGCGCGCGCATTGGCGAGCGCGTGGTCCACGTACCACAGCCGTTCGAGCCCCGCGAAAGTTTCCGTCAGCGCCGCGCGACGCTCCTCGGTCAGAGCGTCGCCTGCCGCATCCAGTTTGTCATGGGCGGAAACGAAGATCTCCCGACCGTCCCCGGGAAGCCTGTCCGGGTCGAGCCTGTCGAGCAGCGCCGCGGCCGTGCTCCAGGCGTCGATTTCTCCACTTCCCTGCTCCATGTCCGGCTCGCCGTTCTGCGCGACCAGATGCTGGACTGACGGTTCCAGACCAGCGCGGATTTCGGTGATCTGGTCGACACGCTTCGTGAAACGGCCAAGGTATTCCTGCAGGATGCCGGTCCATTCGATGGCGCCGGTGCACAGGCCCGGATAGCGGTCCTGACCAAGATACACTGCGATGTCGTTGATCAGCCGCCCGGATACCCAGCGGACGTCCTGGGTATCGAAGTAGCTGTCCACGCCCTTCGAGCGGGCGATCTGCTCCGAGAACCGGACGGCCGATTCCTCGTCCCGACCGCCGCTCGGCCGATAGGTGAATACAGTGCGGCCCGAGAAGGTCGGATCGGAGTCCCGGGATGCGTCGACCGCCGCTCGCAGGGCGGCGAACTCGTTGTAGCGCACCTGACGCAGGGCGGCGTGATAGGCATCCGCGCAGCTTGCGATGGGCCAGAACGCCTCCGCGACCAGCGTCTCGCCGCTCGCTGGAACGCTGGCCCGGATACGTGCCTCGCCGCCCGTTCCGCGCGCACCCCGCTCGGTGCCGTCGGCAAGCTCGACGACCAGCGGCAGTTCGACGGTTTCGCCGGGTGTCAGCTCGTCTATGGTTGCCCGTATCGTGTTGCCATCCCGCTTCCAGGCGGTGGCCCCCTCCACGACGGGAACCGCACCCACCAGCTTGACCTCGACGCGGACCTTCGTGAGAGTGGCATCGCCCCTGTTCTCGAACAGGAGCGTGGTGGAGGCCCGGGTGCCCGGCGAGTAGGACGCCTGACCGGTGCCGGAGCCGGCCGGATCGGCCTGAACGAAAAGCGTCAGCCCCCAGTCTGCCGCATCGGCGGGTGCGGACAGGGCCAAACTCGACAGTGACGCGAAGATCGCAATGGCGGCGAAGCGGACGGCGGCGCGCGACATCACGCGCAAGCAGTTCAATGAAATACCCCGCATGGAGCCAACAAACCCGGACAACAGCAGACGCAAACGAATCGGCATCAGGATACACAACAGCTGCCATCGTAGCGACGGCGCGCTTGCTGCGCGTCCTATTGCTGCGGCGTCGTGGGCTGGCCGTCTCTCGGCCGCATTCCCGGCGATCTTCCGACGCCGCGCGTCAGCAGATCGTCGATGATCTGCTCCGGCGATTTCTGCTTGAGATCGTCTCTGGCCCGCTCGATCTCCTCGGCCGATGCCGATGCGCGGTTCAGCAGCCAGACCGGATCGGGATAGATCCGGGGTCGCGCTATCGGACCTTCGATGACGAACGGCACCGACAGCTGGTCGATGTCCCCGGTGTCGTTCCTGCCCGGCGCCGGCATCAGGTCGGCCGTACCGTGTCCGGCGACGGAGGCGGAGATCAGCCGGATCTCGCCGTCTGCGGCGACGTCGATGTTCGGGCCCTTCATGTTGAAATCGTCCGTCGCGGCGCTCCCGCCGGTGACGACGAACGAGGCATTCATCTGCCTGAATCGTGTTTCGGCGGCCGTCGAGGGCCAGCCTTCCACCTGTCCTGCCTTCAGCATCTCCAGCAGCGCCACGACGTCGATACCCTCGAAGGCACCGTCGGCAATCGACACGCGAGCGTCCCCCGAAAGGTCGGCGACAATTTCGCCGACCGTAGAGCCATTGCCGCTCAGGTTGATGCGGGCGGTCATGTCGCCGTCGATAGGATCGCCGCCGCTCAGCGCCTCGAGCAACGGACCGATATCCGTCTTGTCGAACTTGAGGGTGGATTTCACCCGCGCGCCTTGCGGCGAAGGCCGTGCCGTGACGGTGCCCTGCGCCGTGCCGCCGTACAGCATCGCTTCGCCGACCCCGATATCGAGGGTCCCGTTGCGCACGGTGATCGTCCCTGCGGTCCTCCCCAGCATCAGATCGCCGAATGCGACGCTTGCGGCCGAAATGCGCAGGTCCACCGCGAACGTCTCCAGGGCGGACAGATCGACGGGCTTCGTCAGGAACGCAGCCGGCCGCGATGCGGCGGCATCGTCGCCGGGGGGCGCCGCACGGTATTTGCCGAGGTCGAGCGCCTCGAAGGCGAGCGTCCCCTGAAAGGCCGTGGCCCTCTCCCCGAATCCGATGTTGATGCCGCCTTCGGCTTCGTTGTCGTCGAGATCCAGGACCATGTCGGTGAGTGCGATCGAGCCGGGCAGGAAATTCAGGGAACCCGACAGGTCCAGCCTGCCGAGGCCCGGGCCCGACCCGATATCCGAACCGATCCACCGCAACACGGCCCGCGCCGATGGCGCGCTCAAGAGGATTCGGCCCTCCAGTTGCGGATCCGAGATGTAGTGGGCATTGCCGTCGAAGCTTGCGGTCACCACGCCGGACTGCAGCCGCAATCTGGCGCGGGTGGTGCCGCGACGCAGGAAGTCGAGCGGCTTGTCGGCCTCAACGGCCAGGCCGGCGACCTCTCCGTTCCAGACGAGCGATCCGCTGGCTTCGAGCCTCGCGGCCAGTCGCGGCCAGTCGACGTTTGCGTTGATCGCGGAGATTTCCTCACGCGCGCCCCCGCGCCTGTCGACATAGGTGATCGCTCCGTCCTCGATCCTGAAGCTGCCGATGCGGACGTCCGCAATCGCCGGCGCGCCATCGGCGCGTTCCCCGACATTGGCGCCCACCTCCCCCTGACGCGACATCGTCCAGTTCGGGCGACCGCGCCGGTCCTCCGTCAGCGTGAGCCGCGGCCGTACCAGCGTGAAATCGCTGACTTCCAGCCGGCCGAGGAGCAAGGGCAGCACGTCCACCGAGCCGCGCAACACATCGATAACCGCGACGTCGGGCGGCTCCTCGTCCGCTGCTTGTCCCCCAGCCGAGGGCGCCGAAGCGGCCTCGCCTTCCAGGATACCGGGCGGCGGCCGCAGCACGACGTTGCGGATCTCGAACGCCGGCGTCGGCAGGAGGGAGATGGACGTCCGGCCCCGGATGTCGACCACGTACCCCGTCAGGGCCTGAAGCCGGCCGGTCACGGCGCTGCGAACGTCGTCTGGGGACACCGACCAGACCAGATAGGCGAACAGAATGCCTGCGCCGGCCGCGAAGGCCAGCAGAAGCAAGGCGAGCCGTCTCATGGCGCCGTCATGTGCCGAGCCACCTGCACCCCATCCTCGAGCGGTATCTCCCCAGGCCGTCACTATATTTCTGCTGCTTGACCGGTCAAACCGGTGCCTTTCGGTTGGCGAGGCCGGGGTCGCTGTGGCAATAAGCCGTCTGCCGTGCCCGTTTTCAGGGCCCGGTCAAAACGGAACCGCCAGGAGTCACCATGTCCGATCAGCCGTTGTGGTCCCCCACGGCCGAAACCGTCGCCAACTCGAACATGACCCGGTTCGCGCGTTTTGTCGAGGAACGTCATGGGCTTACGCTCGAAGGTTACGAGGCTCTCCACAACTTTTCGGTAGATCGGCGCGCCGATTTCTGGGCGGCGATCTGGGACTTCTGCGAAATCGTCGGCGAGAAGGGCGAGCGGGCGCTCACGGACGACGGGATGCCGGGGGCCAGGTTCTTTCCCGATGCCAGGCTGAACTTCGCCGAGAACCTTCTGAGGCGCTCCGACGAGGGCGAGGCGCTGGTGTTCCGGGGCGAGGACAAGGTGGCGCGGCGCATGAGCTGGAAGGAGCTCAACGAGCTCGTTTCTCGGCTGCAACAGGCTCTCAGGGACTACGGCGTGGTGGCCGGCGACCGGGTCGCCGCGATGATGCCCAACCTGCCGGAATCGATCGCCGCGATGCTGGCCACCGCCTCGCTTGGCGCAATCTGGTCGTCCTGCTCGCCCGACTTCGGCGAACGCGGGGTGCTCGACCGGTTCGGCCAGATCGAGCCCAAGGTGCTGATCGCCTGCGACGGATACTGGTATGCCGGCAAGCGCATCGAAGTGGCGGACAAGCTGGCTTCCGTGGTCGAGAAACTGCCGTCCCTGAACGCCGTGATCGTCGTGCCCTACCTCGAGATCGCCGAAGACGTCGCTGCGCGCGTGGACAAGGCGAAATCGCTGCCGGAGGTCATCGGCGGATACTCGACCGCGCCGGTGACGTTCGAGCGCATGCCGTTCGCCCACCCGCTCTACATCCTGTTCTCGTCAGGCACCACCGGCGTTCCCAAATGCATCGTCCACTCCGCCGGGGGCACCCTTCTCCAACACGTCAAGGAGCACGAGCTCCAGTCGGACGTGAAGCCGGGGGACCGCGTGTTCTATTTCACGACGCTCGGCTGGATGATGTGGAACTGGCTGGTCAGCGGACTGGCCGCGGAAGCGACGCTGCTGCTCTACGACGGCTCGCCGTTCCACCCGGACGGCAACGTCATCTTCGACTACGCCCAGGAGGAGCGCATGACCCTCTTCGGCACATCGGCGAAGTACATCGACGCGGTAAAGAAGGCCGGACTGCGTCCGCGCGATACCCATGACCTGTCCGCCGTTCGACTGATTGCATCGACCGGCTCTCCGCTTGCCGCGGAAAGTTTCGACTTCGTCTATGACGCGATCAAGCCGGACGTGCACCTGGCGTCGATCTCCGGCGGCACCGACATCGTGTCCTGCTTTGTCCTCGGCAATCCGCTGTCGCCGGTCTATCGAGGCGAGATCCAGGGCCCCGGTCTCGGAATGGCGGTCGACGTGTGGGACGACGATGGACGGACATGTCCCCCCGGCACCAAGGGAGAACTGGTCTGCACGGAGGCCTTCCCGTCGATGCCGATCATGTTCTGGAACGATCCGGACGGCGCGAAGTATCGGTCGGCCTACTTCGAGCGCTTTCCCGGCGTCTGGTGCCACGGCGATTTCGCCGAGTGGACCACGCACCAGGGCATCGTCATCCACGGACGCTCGGATGCGACCCTCAATCCGGGTGGCGTGCGAATCGGCACAGCGGAGATTTACGCTCAGGTCGAGCAGCTGCCTGAAATTGTCGAGGCGATTGCGATCGGCCAGGACCACGAAGGCGACGTTCGCGTCGTTCTCTTCGTGCGTCTCGCCGGCGGAGTCACCCTCGACGACGACCTGACCGCGCGCATCCGCAAGCAGATCCGAGAGGGCGCAAGTCCGCGCCATGTGCCCGCCCGGATTGTCGCCGTCGCCGACATCCCGCGCACCAAGTCGGGCAAGATCACCGAGCTGGCAGTGCGCGACGTGGTGCATGGCCGGGAGGTGAAGAACAAGGAAGCGCTGGCCAATCCGGAGGCACTCGAGTTCTTCAAGGATCTCGAGGAGTTGAAGCAATAGTCCTTCGCGATGTCGATGCATGGCGAATAGCCGGCGCCCCGGAGCAGGAAAACCGCCGGGGCCGATAGTGATCGCGGCATCATCTGCCCCGATGGCCCGATCTGCAAAAGATGATAAGGTTCGACGAGCTGCGTCGTGGTTTTTCCACAACAGCGGCAGACGGGCGGTTCGAATCGCTTGTAACTGTTCGAATTGACCGATTTGCTACGGCGGCTGATTGGGTATCGGTCGGCGGTTCGTTTTCATTTTCGCGGGGGTGTCGTGTCCCGCCTGGATGGAGGATAGAGGAGACCACGCGCAGGATTGCGTCGGTCAGCAAGCCCGGTAGCCGGCTTCAATCTCCACGTTCGGAGGCCGGTTGGCGGAGGGGGTAGGAAATGTACAGGAAAATCATGGTGCCGATCGACCTGGCGCATGTCGATCGCCTCGCAAAGGCAATCGATACGGCGACGGATCTCGCCAGGCACTACCAGATACCGGTCTGCTTCGTCGGTGTGACCGCGGAAACGGCGACCTCGGTGGCGCATACGCCCGACGAGTTTGCCAGAAAGCTCGAAGAATTCGGCTCCCGCCAGTCCGCGGCGCGAGGTCTGCAGATAGAAACTGCGGCGTATCCGAGCCACGATCCAACCGTCGACCTCGACAAGATACTGATACGCGCGGCCGACGAGAACGGCGCCGACCTGATCGTCATGGCGTCTCACGTGCCCGGCATCGCGGAGCACTTCTTCTCGTCCCATGCCGGCGATGTGGCGTCGCACGCCAGAATCTCGGTCTTCGTCGTCCGGTAGCGGTCCTGCGGCGTGCCGCCAGACACAGGTTGCGCCCGTGCCGGACCTGCGCAGCGCAAAGCGCGAAGGTCGGCAATTGGGGCCGGACACAAAAATGAGGTAGCGCTATGAGCGAACAATCTTATGCGAGCCCCGAAGGGGCCGCGAACGTAATCGAAACCGACTATACGATCGGCCAGGACAACATCCAGCCGAATATCGGGCCGTTCGGCCTCGACATCCACAATCCTGTGTTCCTGATCTCAGGCCTGACCATCGTCGCCTTCGTCTTCCTCGCGCTGGCGCTTCCCGATCAGGCGGAAACCCTGTTCGGATGGCTGCGTCCCGCGATCACCTCCACCTTCGACTGGTTCTTCCTGCTGGCCGGCGACATCTTCGTCCTCCTCGCCCTGGCACTGGTCGTTTCTCCGCTCGGCCGCATCAGGATCGGCGGCGCCGAAGCGACGCCGGACTACTCGTATTCCGGCTGGTTCGCGATGCTGTTTGCCGCCGGCATGGGCATCGGACTGATGTTCTTCGGCGTCTCGGAGCCGATCTCCCACTACCTGTCCTCGATCGGGGAAGGTGCCGGCTCGCCCGACAGCTGGGCGCCGCTGGCCGGCGCCGCGGACAACGAGTCGGAAGCCCATCGGCTCGGCATGGCCGCCACCATATTCCACTGGGGCCTGCACCCCTGGGCCATATACGCCATCGTCGGCCTGTCGCTGGCAATCTTCGCCTACAACAAGGGGCTGCCGCTGAGCATACGGTCGATGTTCTATCCCGTGTTCGGCGAGCGCGTCTGGGGCTGGACCGGCCACATCATCGACACGCTGGCGGTCTTCGCAACGCTGTTCGGGCTTGCCACGTCGCTGGGTATCGGCGCGGAACAGGCCAATGCGGGACTGGAATTCCTGTTCGGTATTCCGGTAACCGACCTCTCGAAGGTGATCCTGATCCTGTGCATCACCGCCGTCGCCCTAGTGTCGGTCGTCGCCGGCCTCGATGCAGGGGTGAAACGTCTCTCCGAGATCAACATGGTCCTGGCGGCCCTGCTCCTTCTGTTCGTCATCTTCGTCGGGCCGACGGTCGCAATACTGACCGGATTCATCGACAATCTGATCGCCTACGGGGAATATCTGCCGGCGCTCTCCAATCCCTTCGGGCGCGACGACACGAATTTCAGCCAGGGCTGGACCGCCTTCTACTGGGCGTGGTGGATCTCTTGGTCGCCGTTCGTGGGCATGTTCATCGCCCGTGTCAGCCGCGGCCGGACCGTGCGCGAGTTCATCATCTGCGTACTGCTCATCCCCTCGCTGGTCTCCGTCCTCTGGATGACGGCCTTCGGCGGCACGGCGATCGACTTCGTGCAGGGCGGCTATCAGGCGCTTGCCGACGCGCCGCTGGAGCTGAAGCTGTTCACCATGCTGGACCAGCTGCCCCTGGCGGCGATCACATCGTTCATCGCGATCGTCCTGGTCATTGTGTTCTTCGTGACCTCGTCGGATTCGGGATCGCTGGTGATCGACACGATCACGGCAGGCGGAAAGATCGACGCACCACTGCCGCAGCGCGTCTTCTGGGCGACATTCGAAGGACTTGTTGCGATCGCGCTGCTGCTGGGCGGCGGGCTCGGCGCGCTGCAGGCGGCATCCGTCTCGACGGGGCTGCCCTTCGCCGTCGTCCTGCTGATCGGCGCCTACGCGCTGGTCAAGGGACTGTTGTCCGAGCCGCGCGGGAAGCAGGACACGCCGGGGCAGACCTGACGGCAATCGGCGGGCGCCGCACGTGCGGCGGCGCCCGCAGCCCGGCCGAGGAATTCCCGCCTACGAAGACGTCGGCGGGGCGACCAGTGAGAAATAGGCTCCCTGCGGATCCGTGCAATTGATGATCCAGGCTCCCCCGGGCACCTCCATCGGCCCGTTGAGAACCGCTCCTCCGCCTGACTTCACCAGATCCACGGCTGCTTCGATCTTGGGAACGGTGAAGTAGTATCCCCAGTGCGGCGGCGCCGCCAACTCCGCCGGCTTCGTCATCATGCCGCCGATGGAGAGGCCGTCCACATCGAAGAGCTGGTAGGTCCCCATCGCCCCCATGTCGATGGCTTGGCCCTTCTCCCAGCCGAACAGGCCGGAATAGAAGGCGAATTCCGTACCGAGGTCGCCGGCCATGAGCTCTCGCCAGCCGACATGGCCGGCCGTCATGGGCGAGATGCCGGCACCGGATCCGCCGCCTTCGCTGCCGGACATTGTCAACAGGCAGAACACGGCGCCGTGCGGATCGGCCACGACGGCGAACCGGCCGATGTCGGGAATGTCTTCGGGAGCCCGATGGATGGCGCCCCCGGCGGCCGCGACCTTCTGCGCCATCGCGTCGACGTCGTCGACGCCGACATAGCCGACCCAGAACGGACCGGCGCCGGCCTCCTTCGGCGCATCGGGCATTTCCATCAGCCCCGCGACCATTTCGCCGTTCGCCGAGAGCACCGTGTAGTCGATGCCGGGGATCCCGGCATGTTCCATGTCCTTCGCAGTCCATCCGACGACATCGCCGTAGAAGGACTTCGCTGCCGCGGGATCGGATGTCATGAGTTCGTACCAGACGAATTTGTTCGCCATTGCCTTTGGTCCTTTCAGGGAAAGCAGCCGGTGGTCAGGTCGGCGAGACGCGGCGATACCGCGCTGTCATGAATTCGTTCCAGGTGCCGTCCGGCATCTTGACGCGGCCGGTCAGCGTCCGGGTGTTCTCATCCTCGATGGTAATGACGTCCTGATAGTGACCAAGCTCGCCATCCTTGAGGCCGAGCGACCCTTCCGGTGAGAAATCCGGGCCCTCGCAATCTAGGGGGAGGACGCGGCCGGAGGCATCGAGTTCCCCCTCGTAGACCCACATGTGGCTCATCATCGAGCCAATCCAGTTGCCGACATACTTCCCGCGGCGCGGATCGTAGCCAAGCGTCATGAGGGTCCTGACGGATGTCCCGTCGGGCATCTCGCCTTTGCCCTCGGCGACGATCCAGAGCCCGTTCAGAGTGCGCACAGACTCAGTCCAGCGATGTTCGGCCATGTCCGACTCAGCTGAGCCGGCCTCGATTTCCCACTCGCCCACGAGCTGCTCGAGCCAGCGATGTTCGGCACTCGGTTCTTCCATCATGTGTGTCCGTCCCGATCTCAGGTTGATTGCTGTTTCCGTTTCCTGCGCCCTAGTCGCGTTCGGTCGCCTTGCGCAGGTTGTCCAGCCCGGTCTCGAAATCCTTCCCCACCATCGTATCGAAGTCGATGAACACGGACATGACCTTGGCAAGGTATGGCTGAGGCCCCGCCATGGCCCACGTCACGAGGGTGGCGTCCTCCCCGGGCACCAGATCGAACTCGGCGGTGTTGTGGGCTTCGAACGGCCGGACGAAATCGAGCTTGATCCGTATCGACCTGCCGGTAACGGCATCGACGATCTCCATCCGTCCGGCACCAACGTCCTCGCTGCCGGACCACTCGTAGATGGCTCCCACGCCCTGCGCCGCGCCGCCGTAGCTGCGTTCGAGATCCGGGTCCAGGTCTTCGTAGGGGGACCAGGTCCGCCAGTTCCTGAAGTTCTCGATCTGGGAGTAGATGACGTCCGGCGACGCCTTGATCGTCGCCGAACGCTCCAGGCGAAACGTATCCGGCTTCGTCGCGGCGAAAACGAGAACCCCGGCGATTGCGGCCGCGACGACGACCGCCGCCACACCCAGAATCTTCAGCATGCGTTTTCCTGCTATTCCTGCGGAAACTCTCGGGCCGCGGCTTACTCCGCCGCCGTTCCGTGACACGGGGCGGCGCGAGTTGCGCTCTCGTACTCGTCGTGTCGCCGGACCCAATCTGTGAGATTCCCGTTGGGACCGGTCTCGTTGCGCCCTTTCGGGGTGGCATCGAGCAGCATGTAGGCCGAGATCACTTCCTCGCCGCCTCGACCGAAGCTCGAATACGTGTGGAAGATCCCGCCGGCCTCATCCTTGTAGAACACGCTTGCCCCCGGAAGGTCGGCGATTGAGGCCTCGTTGGTTTCCATCTCCTCGAAATTGTAGATGACCCTGCCGCTGGCGAGGGCTTCCGGTCTGTAGGAGACGTTGAAGTCGTAATTGAAGTCGCTGTCGCCGGAGGATGCGACCGGAATGTCCCACCCCATCCGCCTCCGATATGCTTCGAGCTTGTCGACCGGGGCGCGAGCTATCGCCACATAGGAAACGTCATGATGCCGGATATGCGGATAGGCGGCATTGATGTGATCGATCGCGAAGGAACAGCCGACACATCCCTCCTCCCACTCCGGCGCGTACATGAAGTGCTGGACGATGAGCTGGCTGTTGTCGCCGAACAGTTCGGCGAGCGTCCTCCGGCCCGCGGCCGTTTCGAAGACATACGTCTTGTCGATCCTGACCCAGGGCAGCTCGCGAAGCTCGGCGCTCAACCTGTCGCGCAGCCGTGTGAGCTCCTTTTCCTTTTTCAGGAACGACTTGCGGGCAGCGACCCAGTCCTCCCGGGATACGATCCGATGCTGCATTTCCGTCACCTCCTCCTGAAGGATCAGCCGCGCCGGGCCGCCTCGATCGCGGCCACGTCGATCTTTCCCATCTCCATCATCGCCTCGAAGGCACGCTTCGCCTCCGCACCGCCGGCTGCCAACGCCTCCAGCAGCACGCGCGGCGTGATCTGCCAGGAGATGCCCCACCTGTCCCTGCACCAGCCGCACACGTTCTCCTCGCCACCATTGCCGACGATGGCATTCCAGTACCGGTCGGTCTCCTCCTGGTCCTCCGTGGCGATCTGAAACGAGAACGCCTCGCTGTGCTTCTGGTAGGGCCCGCCGTTGAGCCCGACGCAGGGAATTCCGAGGACGGTAAAATTGACGACCAGTACGTCACCGGCCTTGCCGGATGGGTAGTCGGCGGGGGCGCGATGGACGCCGTCCACCGAGCTGTCGGGAAACGTCTCGGCATAGAAGCGTGCCGCTTCTTCGGCCTCCTTGTCGTACCAGACGCAGATCGTGTTCTTGGCAATCGCCATTTCCTGTCCTCCCGGTTGCAAGGCCCGGTCCGCCGCGGTTGCCCCGCGCCCGGTCCGGCCTGCCGCTTGACATTTTACGTTGATATCAACATAATTATGGCATGACAAGGGCGAACGGAATTCCTCTAGAGACGACGCTTGAGATACGCGACACCTGTCTGTGTCTGCGCGCCCAGCGGGCGGCGCGTGCGCTGGCGCGGCGCTTCGACGAGGCACTGCGGCCACTCGGCCTGACCAACGGCCAGTTCTCGCTGCTCGTCTCGCTCAATCGCCCGGCGCCGCCGACGATGGGCGCGACGGCCGAACTGCTTGCAATGGACCGGACGACCCTCACGGCGGCGCTGAAGCCTCTCCAGCGGCGCGGCCTCGTCCGGATCGAGCCGGCCGCAAGCGACAAGCGGAGCCGTCTGATGCTACTGACCGACGACGGCCGCCAGCTGCTCGCCAGGGCCGTACCGATCTGGCGGCGCGAGCACGCCGAGGTCGATCGCGACCTCGGCGGCATCGACATCGGCACGCTGAAGACCGGGCTCGGCCGGCTGAGCGAAAGGTCCGTCGAACAGGCGGTCGCGCCCGCCGGCTGACCGCACCTCCTGCAATTCAGCCGCCGAAGCCGCCGACCTCGATCTGCTCGACCTCTTCGATGAGTTCCGAGACCAGAGTGTCGTCGGCCGTGAGATGCGGTGTCTCGGCCCGGAGGATTTCACGAAACAGCGCCTTCTTGACGCTGAGCGCATCTATCTCCCGGGCCGCCGCGCCCGCCGCCGTCATCACCACGGTGACCAGCCGCTCTGCCGCCACGAGGCGGCCCCACAGGTAGTCGTTTTCCCGCCAGGAGCGGTTGAAGAACGCTGCGAAGCGGCGCAGGCGGATCCCCTTCAGCTTCTCCTTCGCCAGCCCCTTGCGGATGGCCTGGGCGTCGGAGGGAGAGATCCGGAAGACACGGATGATGTCGAGTTCGTCGAGGTCTTCCCATTGCGTCATCGGAAGGGTGAGCACGTCGAAGAAGGGGAAGCCGACATAGGCCACGGTCAGCTCGGTCCTCGCCCACTCCGGCAGACAGTTCAGCACCTCGCCCGCGAAGACCTCGTCGAGGCGATCGTCGACGCCGGCCAGGTCGAGCGCCGCGCCCAGCGCGTCGATCGCCACCAGCCTCTGCTCCGCCGTCGTCGCGGGATCCGCGAGCGTTCCGGCGGCCGCTGCCGCATCCGGCCCGTTCGGCGGCGCGGCGAGCCGCGCCTTGATGCCGTCGAGAAGTTCGTAGAATGCCGCCTTGATGACGTCGAGCTTGGTGCGCTCGACGGGGTCCGCCAGGGCCTCGGGCCGCTCCGAATAATAGAACTCGTTGAGGTGGCGGATCACGAATCTGAGGCGGCGCACCCGGAAATCGGCATCGAAGGCACGCAGGAACGCGATCGCCTCGGCGGAGACCTGCCCGCTTTCGTCGCGCGGTTCGATCAGCAGGGGACGGGCGATCGTGCCGCCGAGCCCGACCAGGTCCTTCGCGGAGATCGCCTCCACGATCGTCCGCACGCGGCGGGCGACGGTCAGGATCTTCAGGTGCAGGTAGCTTTCGAAGGCGAAGCCTGCCTCCACCGCCGCGGCGCGGTTGGCCGTGTCTCGCCAGGCAGCGAACACCCGGGCGGACGGGGCGGGATCCTGATCCTGCTCGAGGATCGACTGGACCAGCGTCCCAATGCGCGGCCGAGCCGAATCGACCACCTCTGCAACCACCGAGATCTGCTGGTTGAGCGCGGCGACGCGCTCGAGTTCGTGATGAATGGGTTCGTTGCGCGGGATCTCCGTCATCGAGGCGAAAATCGCCCTGAAGAAGCCGGGCAATTCCTCGGTATCGGCGAACTCGATATCCGGGTTCGGGTCGACGAAGATGATTCTGCGGACGACCTCGCGATTCGCCGGCCGACCCGACAGCGCCGATACGGCCGCCGCGAACGGCTTGTTCGTCACGACCGCGCCGTCGACGAAGGGGATGGTCATCGGGTCGCGACCGTCGCGGGTGACGGCAGCGAGCTTGTCGTGAATGAAGGCGTCCAGGTCCGGCCACTCGCCGCCGCGTTCGCGCAGGACGGTCTCGACCTCCTCGATCGTCGCCGGTGGAAAGGCACCGGGGAAGGACGACGTCGCCCGCGCCGCGAATACGAGACCCGGTACAGATCGTGCGTCGAATTCGCTTTCGACGAGGCCGGAGGCCCGTCGCCTGTACCGGAAGCCGAGGTCGAACTGATGATCGAGTTCGACGGCATAGGGCGGATCGTCGAGCGGCACGCGGCGCGGATGGCCGTTGTAGTCGGTGATCGAGACGAACAGGTCGAGAGCGTGGTCCTCCGGCATCAGCGAACCGCCCTGCGCGCCCTGCCCCATGGCGTCGGCGGCATCGAACATCCAGCCGGTGAACCGTTTGCCCGAGAATGGCGGCCTGAACCAGCGCGACCGCACGAAACGATCGAACTTCGAGCGCGCCTCCTCGTCGTTTGCCAGCACCGGATCGTAGCGGAGCATACGGCTGACCAGCGGCGTCATGAACCGCTTGGACAGCGGACCCGCCAGGGCTTCCTTCTCGATCAGTTCGGTGATGTCGGCATTCTTGAGCCAGAGATCGCGCAAGGGGGCGAGCGGCAGGTCGTGCGCCAGCGAACGGGCCAGGAAGACGCCATTGATGCCACCTGCCGACGCCCCGGCGATCACATCGACGATCACCCTGAGTTCGGTGTGCCCGGCAAGCGTCTTGAGAAGGTCGAAATAGACGGCTTCCGTATCGGTTTCCCGATTGTCGGAATCTTCGCGTGGCAGCCGCGCCGTCGCCCTGTCCGCGGCCGGCACCTCGTAGAACTGCTTGGAGGCACGCACCAGCTTGGCGATCTCGCGGCAGACGCCGAACATGTAGACGGCCAGCGAGACGCCGCCATACAGCACCAGCGCGAGACGCAGCTCCTTCTCGCGCATCCCGGCACCACCCTCCGTGATCTCTCCCGACCGGCCCGGCGATCCGAACCGTTTTCCCCACTCTTGGCGAATTGGCCTGCGGCGACAAGAGGCAGCGGCAGGCGCCCTGCCATGCGTCAGATCGACGGCACCGTGCCGCGCACCGCACCGGACAGGACCCGCCGCGGGACCCGCGAGGTGCGCGAGAGAAGGGCAACCGGCAGCAGACCGGCAACGACAATCGTCAGGGCGGCGATGGCGCCCTGCTCCACCATCTCCATCGAGGCGTAGGTGTAGACATGCGTCGCCAGCGTCTCGAAGTTGAACGGCCGCAACAGCATGGTCGCCGGCAGTTCCTTCATCGAATCGACGAAGACGAGCAGCGCCGCCGTCGCGATGGCCGGTCGCAGCAGCGGCATGTGGATCTCGCGCAGCGCTCCAGCCGGCGTGCGGCCGAGGGATCGTGCGGCAAGATCGATGTTCGGCGTGACGCGCTGCAGACCTGCCTCGACCGTGCCGTGGGAGACTGCGAGGAAGCGCACGGCGTAGGCATAGACGAGGGCCGCCGTGGAGCCGGTCAGCAATAGTCCGGTCGAGACGCCTGCGATCGTTCGGGCGAGTCCGTCGATTGCGTTGTCGAGCGAGGCCAGCGGGATCAGGATGCCGACGGCGAGGACCGTGCCGGGCACCGCATAGCCGACGCTTGCCAGCCGAGACAGCGCGGCGACGAGCTTCGAGCCGGTCAGGCGTGTCGCGTAGGCCAGGATGATGGCCGCCAGAACGGCGACCGCCGATGCCGTCAGCGACAGCCCGACGCTGTTGGCCGTCAAGGTGAAATAGGCGGGCCCGAAATCCAGTCCGAAACGGCGCCAGGCCGCGGACAGCAGGTACCAGGCGGGGGCGACGAAGCCGAGCAGCACCGGCAAGCTGCAGACGGTGATCGCCGCCGCGGCGCGCCAGCCTCCGAGCGGATAGTCGGGCAATGCCTGGACGCGTTGCGAAGTGTGATGGAAGCGCTGCAACCGGCGGCCGCGGCGCTCGAGCCAGACCAGCAGCAGCACCACGATCAGCATGACGCAGGCGATCTGCGCGGCTCCGGCGAGGTCGCCCCGGTTCGTCCAGGTCGCATAGACCGACAGGGTCAGGGTCTGCACGCCGAGGAACTGCACCGCTCCGATGTCGTTGAGGCATTCCATGAGCGCCAGCGTCACGCCAACCACGACGGCCGGCCGCGCGAGCGGCAGGGCGATGCGGAAGAACGAGCCGATGGCGCCCTGCCCCAGCGTCCGGCTGACGTCGAGCACGCACATCGACTGCATCAGGAATGTCGCCCGGACGGTCAGGTAGACATAGGGATAGAGGACGAAGCTCATCACGAAGATCGCGCCGCCCAGCGAGCGGATTTCCGGGAACCAGTAGTCGCGAACGGTTTCGAACCCGAAGATCGACCGGATCAGGGTCTGGACCGGGCCAACGGAGTCGAGGATCTCGACATAACAGTAGGCAACGACATAGGTCGGCACGGCGAGCGGGAGGAGCAGCATCCATTCCAGCATGCCGCGGCCGGGAAACCGGCACATGGTGACCAGCCAGGCCCCCGCCACGCCCAGGATCGAGGTCAGGACGCCGACTCCGAGCATCAGCAGCACCGTGGTCAGGGTGGAGGCCGGCAGGATCGTGCCGATCAGATGCGGCCACACCGACGCATCACCACCCAGTGCGATCACCACCAGCGCGACGATCGGCGCGACCGCAAGTGCCGCAATCAGGAAGGAGCCGGCAACGATAAGAGGATAGCGGCCGGGACGGACCGAACGCCGTGCGCGCTCCGCATGGCCCCGCGTGGCCGCCGCCGGTTGCACCAAGGGTCCGCGGTTCAGCTCAGACCCGACGGCGCCGGACGCTCGGTCATGGCGGCGAGGATCTCGTCGGCGATCGGTTCCAGCTCGAGGCCGGCCTCCGCGAGCTCGCCGGCGAGGCATTCGGCCGCCTTCACCAGTTCCTCGATGCTGCTGCCGCCGACGAGCTGGCAGGCGGATTCGCAGGCGACCGGCTTAAGGCCCTTCTGGCATCCCCCGACGAGCCGCAACGCCAGGCATTCGTCCCGGCACATGTATCGGCACGGACGCGGGTAGCAGTCGATCGACCGGCGGGATTCCGTTCTCAGGACGCGGATCCAGCCGGCTAGTTCGGACACGACGCGCTTGGCGCGCGCCGGCCCGAGTTCACGGCAATAGTCGTTCCAGACCGTTTCCCAGCACTCGATGTCGCCGGTCTCGTAGCCCGCCATCCAGCCGCGCAGACCCTGCACGACCAGACGCTCTGCCCGGCGATCGAGCGATAGGCCCGAAGGATTTGTCCCGGAATATTGCATGACCTGGGCCCCCAAAGTGCCGAATGCTCTGATCCGCTAGGAGCTCGGGCCGGCGTCGAAGTTCACTTCGTCCACCATCTCGCTTGCCTCGGCGCGCTTCTCGGCGACGTCGGACAGCGGCAGCGTGTCGGCTTTCAGCTCGCCCCACGAGGAGACGATCTCGGACGGCTCGACGCCGGGCTTCAGCGGATACTCGAAGTTCGCCTCGGCGTAGAGGTGCTGGGCCTCGTCGGAGGTCAGGAACTCGAGAAGCTGAATAGCCTCTTCCTTGTTCGGCGCATTCTTGGCGAGCACCGCGCCGGAGATGTTGACATGCGTGCCGGCGCCATCCGAATCCGGGAACAGGACCTTCAGCGACTTCGCCCACTCCTGCTGTTCCGGCTCCTGCTCGTTGGTCTGCATCAGACCCATGTAGTACGTGTTGCCGAGCGCTAGGTCGCATTCGCCGGCGTAGATGGCCTTGGCCTGGGCACGGTCGTTGCCGGTCGGCTTGGTGGCGAGGTTGTCGCGCACGCCGGCAAGCCATTCCTTGGCCTTTTCCGATCCCTGGTGCACGATCTGCGAAGCGAACAGGCCGATATTGTAGGGATGCTGACCGGTCCGCGTGCAGATCTTTCCGCGCCACTTCGGGTCCGCGAGTTCCGCGTAGGTGATCGTATCCTGCTCGACCCGGTCCTTCGAGGCGTAGACGATGCGGGCTCGCTGCGACAGGCCTATCCAGTTGCCGTCGGCGTCGCGGTACTGCTCGGGAATGTTGGCTTCGATCGTCTCGGATTCGACCGGCTGGGTGATGCCGAGGTCCTTGGCGCGCTTCAGCGTGCCGACGTCGACCGTGACCAGCAGGTCGGCCGGGCTGTTTGCGCCTTCGGCCTGAATGCGTTCAACCAGTTCGTCCTTGCCGAACAGCACGTTGACCTTGATTCCGGTCTCCTCGGTGAAGACGTCGAACAGCGGCTGGATCAGCCCGGGCTCGCGCGTCGTGTAGACGTTCACCTCGTCAGCGGCCGCCGGCGAGGCGGACGCCCACATTGCGCAGGCGGCGATCGCTGCGGATGTCCCGGCCCAAGCGTGACGAACGGAAATCGACTTCATCATCTCCTCCAATCAACAGGGGTTAAGGCCCTGTCATCAAAGGCCCCGGCACCGGCTGCTGCCGGCGCGCACCTGAGCTGGACCTTCATCGAAGTCGAAATGGAAGTCAACTTAAACTGACAATTAAAGTCGGATTTCAATTGAATTAGAATAATTCCACTCTATGGGACCGCGTAGTATGCAGACACGAACAAGAAACCAGCCGAAAATAAATTTCAAAATCGATATTTAGTCATTCTGTAAATTCCAATGTAAACGGCTGAATACGCTTGCGTCCCGCGTTGTATTTCACCGCTTTAATTCGGGACACAAGTCGCCATATCCGCGCATCAGGCATCGAAGACCTGCCCTCAACCATTCTGACAACGGATCCCGCCGCTACTCGGCCAGCACCCGGCTCTGCGGAAAGCAGATCTCGACGAGCGTGCCGTCACCGACCTTGCTCTGCAGCGAGAAGCTCGCGCGGTTGGCTTCCACCAGCGCCTTCGAGAGCGGCAGCCCAAGGCCGGTCCCGCGCTGGCTGCCGGTCGGCGTGACCGGAAGCTGGCGGAACGGTTCCAGCGCCACCGCGACATCGCTTCCGGACATGCCGGGCCCGGTATCGCGCACCCGGACGAAGACGTCGCCGCCCTCGCCCAGCACCGTCGAGACGATCACCTGGCCGCCCGGCGGGGTGAACTTGATGGCGTTCGAGAGCAGGTTCAGGAGCACCTGCCGCACCGAGCGGATGTCGGCGACGACCGCCGGCAGGGTCGGCCAGAGGTTCGTCCGGACGATCACCCTGGCCTTGCTCGCCTGCGGCTGCATGATCGCCACCGACTGCTCGGCGAGATCGTTGAGCTTCACGCCGGTGAACGACAGATCGAGCTTGCCGGCCTCCACCTTGGAGAGATCCAGCAGGTCGTTCACCAGGCTCATCAGGTGCTCGCCGCTTTCGCGGATATCGCGGATGTAGTCGCGGTAGCGATCGTTGCCGAACGGCCCGAAGCGCTCCTCCAGGATGATTTCCGAGAAGCCTATGATGCCGTTCAGCGGCGTGCGGATCTCGTGGCTCATCTTGGCCAGGAAGTCCGACTTCTGGGAGCTCGCGTCCTCGGCCCGCTTGCGGGCGGCGACGAGGTCTGCCTCGGCCTCCTTCCAGTCGGTCATGTCGCGCAGCACGGCGCAGAACCGGGCCGGGTATCGGGTGCCGAGACGCGCCATGGAGAGCGTCACGTCGACCGGGTCGTCCGCGCCCAGGAGCGTCACGTCGAGGCCTTTCTCCACCAGGGTCGGCACGGCCGCCACAAGGTTCGACAGCAACTCGGCGGCTGCTTCGCGACCGTCCTCGGCGATCAGTTCCAGCATCGACCCGCCGGCAAGCTCCGCGGCGTCGATGCCCAGCAGGCGCTCGGCACTGCCGTTCGCGGTGACGATCGTGGCATCGGCCTCGACCACGAGGACCCCGTCCACTGCGGCGTCCACGACCGCCCGCAGTTCGGCAGCCGACAGCCCCGGCTCGCCAGCGGCATCTTCGGCATCCGACTGCGCCTCGCGCACGCTCACCAGCATCGCCGGGCCGTCGATCCACGGCGTGCGTCCAAGCCGCGCCCTGACGGAGACCGGGCTGCCATCGCGCCGCCGCGCAACCACGGCGGTATGTGCCGCCATCGTCGTGTCGCTGCGATCGTCGATCACCGCTCGGAACCCGCCGGCATCCTCCAGAGTGCGGAGGTCCGGATAGTCGAACAGGTCCAGAAAGGCTCGATTGGCCATCAGCAGGCGTTGTTCGCGCAGGACGGCCAGGCCGAGGGGGATCCGGTCGAGAACGTCCTGGATGAGCGTATCGGGCGATTCGCTGTCCGGAAGGACTTCCCCGGACAACGCCGACGACGGCCCCGGTCGGCTGTCGGAGCCCTGTCCGGCCTGGTCAGCGGACGTTTGCGGAGCGCTCTCGGCGGTTCCTTCCCGATCGGCGGGCGTGCCGTTCGGGAGCGGGCGATCACCCGCCCCCTTGGCAGCCGGCGCACGCACGGTTTCCGTTGCCGTTGCCGTTTCCGCTTCCGGCGCTGCGGCCTGGTCCTCCGGCAATTCGTCATGCCATCGCGCCCCGAGCGCCGCCGCGATCGCCTTGAAGGCGGACCGCTCCTGATCGTTCAGCGACCCGCGCTGCTCCGGTTGCGGCTGTCCGGCCTGGCCGGTTCTCAGCCGGTGGATCTTGGAGTTGTTGCGATCCGTCTCGTGAGCGGTTTCGGCTCCGTCCCCATCGTGATCCGTGGAGCGCTTGCCGGGCTTCTTCGCCTTCTTCGGCCGCTCCGTTGCCGCCTGACCGGAGTCTGCGTCGTCGCCTGCGGCCGGGCGGTCCGCTTCGTCCCCGGACGGAACCACATCGAGCACATCGGCAAATCCGCGATAGCCGGCAAAGGCCCGGCCCTCGGCGAACCGCGGCAATGCCGACAGGCGCAGCCCGACGCGCCCGCCGTCGTCGGTCGGCCAGTCGACACGCACGTCGCTCCAGGTATCCCGCGTTTCGATGGCTCCGGCGAGTGCGCCGTGCGGATCCAGCGCCATCTCGCTGTCGAGTTCGCTCCACGATCGGCCGATCACATCGGCCGATCGCGGCCCGACCAGTGCCGCGAAGCCGGCGCCGATCTCGACGAACCGGCCGTCCGGGTCGAGCAGGAACGTGAACCGCCGTGTCTTCGGCAGGCCGGGCCCGCGCCGGTCCGTTGCGGCGGTCCGCCCGGCAGCCGGGACATCCGGAGAGACTTCGGAGGGCGCTTCGCCGGTTTCGGCTTCTGCAGACGCCGGATCAGGATCTGCGTCACCTGCCCCGTGGGTGCCGTCGCCTGCATCCGTCGAAATCGGTGCAGGGTCGCATGCCGATGGCTCGGCGTTCCCGCCCGTCTCGCCGGCGTCCTGTCCGGCCTGTCCCTGCCCGGTATCGAGCACCAGCAGGTCGTACGTTCCCTCCGGAAGCTGGACGGTCACCGGCGAGCCGCCGTGCAGCGGCGCGCCACCGGGCGGGCCGGCTGCGGCATCGTTGCGGTGGATCTCGTCCGATCCCGCCTTGAGTATCGTCGGCACGGAGAGCCCGCCGAGCACGGTCGTCGCGCGGGCAGCGATGTCGTCCCGGGTTCCGCCGGCGCCCGCCACGACGAGCACCAGCCCATCCCCCCGCTCACCGACCATCCGGCACTGGCAGGGCAACGGAATGTCGCGAAAGCCGACGAAGACCCGCAGCATCGAAAGTCGGGACGTCCCGTCGCGCGGCAGGGTACGGCCGATACGGGCGATCTGCGCCGCTTCCGGACGGCCTGCACCGAATTCGCGCTGCCGCAGCGCGTCGAGTGTCGTTTCGCCGAAGAACGCGATGCCGGCGGCGCTGGCCAGCAGGATGCGCCCGTCCTCGATATCCCAAAGCCAGGCCGGGGCGGTGCCTAGCAGCGCGGCGGCGACGCCCGGGGCGCGCAGCAGCGCGGAACTGTCAGTCCGGCCGGTCATGCTGGCGTCTCGTCCAATTCCCGCATTGATCACGCGGGCCGCCCGGTTCCAGGCCCAAAGGACACTCCCGGGCTGGGGAACCGCAGTCGACTTGCCGCCGCACAAGTCTGCGTACCCGTCACATGGCAATGTTATAGTCGGCTGCCGCAACGGCCGTCCAGCGGAGCCGACCCATATGGCGCCGGTATGCGTCGATTTGGTTAAATCGAAGTGTGCCGCACGAGAGATGCAGAACGGAGGCGAGTATGACCGACAGGTTCGAGATTCCCGAATCGATGCGCGATTTCGCGGAGAAGAGCGTGGACCACGCCCGCAAGGCTTTCGACGATTACATCGCCTCCGCCCAGAAGGCCGTGGGAACGCTGGAAAGCTCCGCGGCCGACGCCCAGGGCACCGCCAGGTCGTTCGGCGAGAAGACCATTGCTTTCGCCGAGGAGAACATGGCCTCGAGCTTCGAGTACGCCAGGAACATGGTCAACGCGCAGTCGGTCGATGACATGATGCGAATCCAGAATGACTTCATCGAGCGGCAGATGGCGATCCTTGCGCGACAGAGCCAGGACCTGTCCGAGGCAGCGTCGGCGTCGCCGAGAAGTCGCGGACGCGATACGCGGGGCGGGACATGAGGCGCACCTGCCCGGGCTGAGCCGAGAAAGTTTTTTTGTGCACTGCAACATTGCCACTGTTGCAACGCACAATAGGCTGTCCTATATTGCGGTTTACTCCAGCGTGGAGGAGTGCGGGTCGTGTTCTCGCGCTCTGGCCAGGCTGGACAGCGGATTTAACCCGATTTCACGGCAGAGGCAGTGCTGAGGCATTGGCTGCCGGCTTATGAGAAGGAACACACAGATGACCGATACTCCCTCAAAGGAGAAGGCGACTCCGAAGACTGCCGCCAGGAAGGCTGCGCCGGCATTCGCATCGCTCGAGATGCCGGCCGCATTCCGTGAGATCGCCGAGAAGGGCGTCATCCAGGCCAAGGAAGCCTACGACTCCTACAAGTCGATGGCCGAGGACGCGACCGACGCGATGGAAGACACCTTCGCCACCATTAACAAGGGCACGACCGACCTGCAGTCGAAGGCGCTCGGTGCCGCCAAGACGCAGTTCAACGTCGGCTTCGACTACATCGAGAAGATGCTCGGCGTGAAGACGCTTTCCGAGGCGATCGAGATCCAGTCGGAGTTCGCCCGCAAGCAGTTCGACACGCTCAACTCGCACGCCAAGGAATTCCAGGACTTGGCCAGCAAGGTCCAAGCGGAAACCGCCAAGCCGTTTCAGGACGGCATGACCAAGGCGATGAACCAGTGGAAGCTTGCCGTCTGAGGCTGCTGCCATCTGAATACCGCTTGCCCGCAAGCCCGGCCTCCAGGCCGGGCTTTTTCCTTGCCCGACGGCCAATGCCACCCTTGCACGCCATCGCCTTAGACCGTATTTACGGGCGCGAACCTGTGCAGCTGTAGCTCAGTTGGTTAGAGCGCCTGATTGTGGATCAGGAGGTCCCCCGTTCGAGCCGGGGCAGCTGTACCATTTCAAACGATCAATCTTCCGCAAGTTTTAGCCTGCAGGCTCTTCGCGTCTCGGCATGAGCGGCGCAGACGCGCGCGCTCCATCCAGGCGCGACAGGAACTCCAGCACTGCGGTTGCCGCCTGCTCGCGTTGACCTGCATCGAACTCGAGCGTCGAGAACGGGGATTTCTCGCGCTGATCGAATCCGTGGTCGGCCCCGGCGATGAGTGCGACCTCGACTGACGCTCCATCCGCATCCAGCGCGTCCGCCAGCGCGATGCAGTCCGGCGAACTGACGACCGAATCCTTCTCCGCCAGGACAAGCAGTGCCGGCGGGGCGCCCGACCAGCGCTCCGCGGTCGCGCTGTTCAGCGCGCCGCAGTAGGGATAGAGCAGGACCAGTGCCGAGACTGTTCCGAGCAGCGCGTCGGGATCCTCGGGCCAGCCCGCCAGTCCCGGAATGGGCTCGTGCGCCACGGCGTGTGCGATGAACTCCATTGCGGACCAGCCGCCGTGGGACGCGCCGAATATCACCACATCGTCGCTGAAATCGCCCAACTGCGGCAGGGCCTGCAATGCCACGGCGATGTCGCCTGCACGCTCGGCTCCCGACAGCGTCTGGCCGGCGCATACGAGCCGCCACGACTCGAGCCTGTTCAGGCCGCGCGGCGTGTGGCTGTCGACGATCAGCGCCGCCCGGCCGGTTTCGACGAGGACGCCGGCCCAGTAGTCCATGTTGTCGCGAACGCCATCGCACCCCGACAGCAGTATCGCGGCGGGATGCGGACCTGGCCCTTCCGGGCGCACCAGGCGCCAGTGGCCCGCCAGCCGCTCGGCCCGCTCCGCAGGAGTCTCGTCGAAGGGCGACCATTCCAGATACTGGCGCCCCGTATTGAGCGCCACGACGAGCAGTACAGCGCCGACCGCAAACAGACCCCATAGGATCAGTTTCGGCATCCAAGGCCCCATTCGAGGCCACACCATTCCTTCAGCCGGGCCGTATCGGCACTGGTCCACCCCCGGGGCCCGATCACCCCGGTCCATGCGTCTATGTAGTCCCTGGCGATATAGCTGTGGCCGTAGCCGGGCGGCACCGCCAGCGCGAGAACCATGTCGACCACCAGCTGGAACTGGGTGACGACGGGCATGAAACTCATGTCGGGCGAGACGTCGGGCGCCGGCGGCTCGCGCATCCATTCCGGCGCACGCCACACCGAGGACGGCTCGTAGAACACGATCGGGTCGGAGGCGTACTGCATGTAGGCGATGCGCAGGCGACCCCATTTCCCCGCGCCGCGGTCGAGAGCGCCGAATTGCGACATGAACCGGACGAGGGCGCCCCGTCCCACCACCGGCAGCACGTACGGCGAGGACGGGTTGCGCGCCGCCACCGCCTTGTTCCACAAGGCCGACGGGAACGGCGGCCCCGTCCACAGCGCGCCGTCGATGGGATCGTTGACGACCTCGAAGATGTCGAACGAATACATCGACGACCACGCCCCGAGGCTGATGCCGTGGGCGTAGAATTCGGGCCGGTCGTCGGCCGGCAGAGACTTCCAGTACCGGTACACCGTCTGCATCGTCGCGGTGGCCTGCTCCAGACCGGATTGCGTCTCGAAGATCAGGGCGAACGGCGACTGCAGGAAGGAGTACTGCACCGCGACCGTGGCGACGTCGCCGTCGAGCATGTATTCGAGCGGATCGTGGCTGCCGGGATCGAGCCAGCCCGTACCGGTCGGGCTGGCGACGATCAGCACCTTGCGCTCGAAGGCGCCCAGACGCTTCAGTTCCTCCAGGGCGACCCGGGCACGTATCTCCGGATCGTCGTCCTGCGCCCGCCCGACATAGACGCGGATCGGATCCATTGCCGGCCGGCCGCTGAAGTTCGTTATGTCCTCGGCATCCGGTCCGTCGAGGACGAAGTTCCGTCCCGGCTGCCCCATTGCGCCCCAGTTGACGAGCGACCCTGGTCCGCCGGCGACGCGCGGGTTCGTCGGCGCAGGCGGCGCCGACATGAACAGGTCCTGCGCCGTCTCGTAGGACTCATCCAGCGCCTCGAATGTCCAGCGCACCACCCCGTCCCGGGTGAGGAAGAAGACGAGGGCCGCCGCCAGGACCAGGCCCAGCGCATTGGCGGTGCGCTGCGGCATCACCCGGTAGAGCTGGCGGCGCATCACGTCGAACACCCACTGGACCGCCAGGCCTATGGCATAGCAGACCACGAACACGACGATGGCGACCCCCAGCATACTCGCCAGATGGAACTCCTCGGTCGGCTCCATCCCCACTCTCACGCGGATCGAATCCTGCCAGTCCGTCCAATGGGCGAGCGCATAGGCCCACATGACCAGGACCGGCACCGCGACGACGACATGCCCGATGATCGCCGCCCGGCCGGTGAGACGGGGCAGCTCGATCGCCCGCCAGCCGGCCAGGACGAGCTGTCCGATCATGTAGCCGATAGCCGTGACGAGGCCCGCGAGCGCACCCTGCACGATCCATGGTCGGGGAATCAGCGACGGGGTCAGGGATGCCGTGAAGAACTCCAGCCCGAGGAGGAGCGGCAGCACGGCAAAGCCGAGAATACGGAAACTGCGATGGGTCATGGAACGTTCTTGGCCTGTGAATGAAGCAGGGCGCCGGGCGCGCCAGTCGGAATAGGGAAGCACGATGCCGCTGTAATGAGTATCTGGCCGCACTGTCACTGCCAAATCCGGGGAAGTCACACCTTATTTGCAGATGTCTGCGCTGGCCGCAGCCTTGATCCCGCTGCCCGTCCGGAGCTGACGGGTACGGTTGCAAGAGAGTTATTGCAAATAGTTCGCATTAGCGATAACTCTTGCGAATGCCTCGCATATCCATTAAAGAATTGTGCCTGGGAGTGATCCGATGACACGAACTGTGTCCTTTAGTCTCGCGCTGATGGCGCTTGCCTGGCTCGCCGCAGCGGCGGGCCATGCGCAAGACAGGCCCTTCAAGGTCGTCACGACGTTCACGATTATCGCCGACATGGCGCAGAACGTCGCCGGCGACGATGCAGTCGTCGTCTCGATCACCAAGCCGGGAGCGGAGATACACGGCTACCAGCCGACCCCGCAGGACATCGTCCGCGCCAGCGATGCCGACCTTGTTCTGTGGAACGGGCTCAATCTCGAACGCTGGTTCGAGCAGTTCATCGACAATCTCGGCGACATGCCTTCGGCGGTTCTGACCGAGGGGATAGAACCGATCTCGATCGCCGAGGGGGAATACCAGGGCCTGCCCAACCCGCATGGCTGGATGGGTCTCGACAATGCGTTGATCTATATCGACAACATTCGGGACGCCCTGTCCGAGCATGACCCGGATCGCGCCGCCGCCTATGCGGCCAACGCCGAAGCCTACAAGAAGCGGATCCGCGATACGATCGCGCCCTTGCGCGACCGGATCGCCGCGCTTCCGGAGAAGCGCCGCTGGCTCGTGACCTGCGAGGGCGCATTCAGCTACCTGACCCGCGATTTCGGCCTGAAGGAAGCCTATCTGTGGCCGATCAACGCCGATCAGACCGGCACGCCGCAGCAGGTGCGCGGCGTCATCGACACCGTACGGGAGAACGACATCCCGGCGGTATTCTGCGAAAGTACGGTGAACCAGGCGCCGGCCAGGCAGGTGGCAGGCGAGACCGGCGCGACGTATGGCGGAATGCTCTATGTCGACAGCCTCAGCGAGGCCGACGGACCCGTACCGACCTATCTCGACATGCTGCGGGTCGACGCCGAGACGATTGCCAATGCTTTGGCGCCGGACAACTGAGCAGCGGCGCGACGATTACGGGCCCTCGCGGATCCTTGTCGGCCGGGCCTGAAAAACAGCGGGGCGCTACCCTGAAACGAGAAGGAACCTCGATGCTCGACCGAGCGGCCCCCGTTCTTGACGCGGGCGAAGATGGAGGACCCGCGGCCGGTATTCTCGCCCGTGGCGTCACGGTGGTCTACCGCAACGGCCACACCGCCCTGTACGACGCGAGTTTCGAGATCCCGCGAGGCACGATCACGGGGCTGGTGGGCGTCAACGGCTCGGGCAAGTCCACCCTTTTCAAGGCGATAATGGGCTTCGTCCCCACGGCACGCGGCGAGATCAGGCTGCTCGGCAGGAGCGTCGGGGAGGCGCTGCGGGAAAACCTCGTCGCCTACGTGCCCCAGTCGGAGGAGGTCGACTGGGCCTTTCCGGTGCTGGTCGAGGACGTGGTCATGATGGGCCGCTACGGCCGCATGGGCTTCCTGCGCCGCCCTCGCCGCGCCGATCGCGAGGCAGTGGACGAGGCATTGCGTCGGGTGAACATGCAGGACTATCGGCATCGCCAGATCGGGGAGTTGTCCGGCGGACAGCGAAAGCGGGTGTTCTTGGCCCGGTCGCTGGCGCAGGACGGTCGCGTGATCCTTCTTGACGAGCCGTTCACGGGCGTCGACGTCAAGACCGAGGAGCAGATCGTGGCTCTGCTGCGCGAACTGCGCGCCGAAGGGCGCGTCATGCTCGTGTCGACGCACAATCTGGGATCCGTCCCCGAGTTCTGCGACCGCACCGTACTGATCAAAGGGACCGTGCTCGCCCACGGGCCGACCGAGGAGGTCTTTACCCGCGACAACCTCGAACGCGCATTCGGCGGCGTGCTTCGCCACGTCACCCTCAGCGGCACCACCCTGCACGACGACGACGACCCGCGCGAGGTCAGGATCATCACCGACGACGAGCGTGCCTTCGTCCAGTACGGCGAGAGCGGCGAGGCCGACAGTGCTCGCCAACAGGACGGCGAAGCCGCCGGTGACGCGGGCCGGCCATGATCGACACGCTGCTGGAGCCGTTCGGCTACGGATACATGTTCAACGCCATGTGGGTCTCCGCCCTGGTCGGCGGGGTCTGCGCGTTCCTGTCCTCCTACCTGATGCTGAAGGGCTGGTCGCTGATCGGAGATGCGCTCTCCCACTCCGTCGTGCCGGGGGTGGCGGGCGCCTACATCCTGGGTCTGCCATTCGCGCTCGGGGCGTTTCTCGCCGGCGGCCTCGCCGCGGGCGCGATGCTGTTCCTGTCGGGACGATCCGGACTGAAGATCGACGTCATCATCGGCATCATCTTCACCTCCTTCTTCGGCCTGGGGCTTTTCATGGTCTCGCTGTCGCCGATGTCAGTCAGCATCCAGACGATCGTCATGGGCAACATCCTTGCCATCACGCCCGCCGACACCTTGCAGCTGGCGCTCATCGGGTTCGTGTCGCTGGCGGTCCTGCTGGCCAAGTGGAAGGACCTGATGGTGGTCTTCTTCGACGAGAACCACGCCAGGACCATCGGGTTGCGGCCGGAATTGCTGCGCGCGGTGTTCTTCGTCCTCCTGTCCGCTGCGATCGTCGCTGCCATGATGACCGTCGGCGCGTTCCTCGTCATCGCCATGGTCGTGACCCCGGGCGCCACCGCCTACCTGCTGTGCGACCGGTTCCCGCGTCTGATCGCGCTTTCCGTGCTCATCGGAACGCTGACCAGCTTCGCCGGCGCGTATGCGAGCTTTTTTCTCGACGGCGCGACGGGCGGCCTCATCGTCGCGCTGCAGACGCTCCTCTTCCTGCTCGCCTTCGTGTTTGCGCCGAAGCACGGGCTGCTGGCGGCCCGGCGCAAGGCAAGCGAGGCGCTGGCCCGGTCGCCGGCGACGGTGCGGCAATGATCCGGGAGGCGGTTCGGCCGTGATCGACACCCTGCTCCTGCCGTTCCAGTTCCCGTTCATGCAGAACGCCTTCTGGATCGTCCTTCTGGTCGCGCCGCCGACGGCGCTGCTGTCATGCTTTCTGGTGCTGAAGGGCTGGGCGCTGATGGGTGATGCGGTCAGCCACGCGACGCTGCCCGGCATCGTGCTCGCCTGGATCCTCGGGCTGCCGCTGATCGCCGGCGCCTTTGCCGCGGGGATGATCTGCGCGCTGGCGACGGGATACCTGTCGGACAACAGCCGGGTGAAGCAGGACACGGTGATGGGCGTGGTGTTTTCCGGCATGTTCGGCGTCGGGATCGTCCTCTACACCTCGATCCGCACCAACGAGCATCTGGACCACGTCCTGTTCGGCAACATGCTGGGCGTGGGAAGCGCGGATCTGTGGACGTCGGGCGTCATCGCCCTGGTGGTGTCGGTGCTGCTGATCCTGAAGTGGAAGGACCTGCTGCTGCACGCCTTCGATCCCGCCCAGGCGTGGGCCTCCGGGCTCCGCACGAACGTGCTGCACTACGGGCTGCTGTCAGGGCTGTCGCTGACCATCGTCGCAACTCTGAGCTCGGTCGGTCTTATCCTCGCCGTCGCACTGCTCGTCACGCCGGGGGCGATCGCCTTCCTCACGGTCCGCAGCTTCGGCAGGATGCTGATCGTCTCGGTGGCGGTCTGCCTCGCCGCGATGTTCGGCGGGACCTACGCCAGCTTCTACCTCGACAGCGCCCCGGCGGCGACGATCGTGCTGATCCTGACGGCGATCTTCATCGTCGCCTTCCTGCGGCGGCTGCAGGTGACCCGCGCGACATCGCGCCGGGCGACCGGCGCGCGCTCCTGAGCTTCACCCCCTGGCAGCAACGCAGCGGTCAACCGGAATTCGGTGCGCCAGAGCCGCCTCTCGCATCTACGCGGCGGCGGCCCGGCGCTTCTGAAGCCACGTTTCCGCATGGCCGCCGACCAGTTCCGCGAGGCGCTCGTATTCGCCTTCGAGGAGCACTTCCGCGTGCCGCCTCATCTCCTCGGGCATCTTCGGCTTGGGCGCCGGCGCATGCTCCCGCTCGGTATCGACCGGATGGTGCTCGACGCCGATGATCTCATGGACCCGGGCATAGAAGGCCTGGGAATCCGCCACGAGATCATCGAAGAACAGAACGTGGAACCGTGTCCCGAAACTTGCCGACCAGCGCTCGAATACGTCGGACTGCAACGAACGGAGCCGCACGGCCGGATCCTCGCAGAATGCCTTGAAGGAGTCGGCATCGGCCAACGGGGTGCCCTTCTTCTTGCTTTGCACCATTCGGGCATGTGACCAGAGCCGGGACATCGGCTCGCGGATGATGAAAAGCACGGCGGTATTCGGAAGCCGCCTGGCCAGTTTCGCCACGGTCTCGCTGGGCAAGGTCCCGTAGCCGGGGGTGATGTCGCCGGTGACCTTCTCCTCGCTGGGACCAAACAGCGATCGGTAGCGCTTCACGCTCTGGTCGCCGTCCTCGATGGCTTGCGTCAGGCGTTTGAGGAAGCGCTTGTCGCGACGCTTGGTTCGTCCCTCGAGTTCCGCGAGTTCCCTGCGACGTCGCGGCCGATCCAGCGGCAGATCGAAGAAATGCAGCTCCTTGATCGGAGGCAGCCAGATATCGGGATGGAGACGCAGCATGCGATACAGATTCGAGGTCCCGCCACGCTGCGCGCCTATGCAGATGAAATGCGGCCGTTTCGCCAATTTCGGCTCCAAATGTCCCTCTCCAGAAAAATCCAGCGTGAATATCGCGCACCCGTCGACAGGTCGCCGATGCGCAAGACGTGCCAATGTAGCCGCCGAAATGCCGCAACATGGCCGAGCAGGTCAATATACGAGGCGATCGATTCGGATGCCGGACACACCTTTTCCCACACCGCAGTTGATGGTGCGACCGAGTGGTGTCCGGCCGGGATCCTGGTCTAACTGCAGGCGAGCGCCCCGGTCAGCAGCCTGGCGTACAGACGTTCCGTCCACGTCGTCGGCGCGCCGAGCCCCATCCGTTCAAGACAGGCAGCCCGTTCCGGGGAGTCGGATGCTGCGAGGCCGGCCAGCAACAGCCGCGCCAGATCGACGTAGGAATTCTGCGCGTTGCGCAGCCGGTCCAGCGCCGGCAGCAGCCGTTGCTCGGTCTCGTCGAAATCGGTCCCGAAGGGAAACGCGGGCAACAGGCCCGCAGCGCGTGCCGGCGCCAGGGCCGCGTCGATACGCTCCGGCGTGTTGCCGCGCCGTTCGGCGGGAAGTTCGTAGTCGCGCCCGATCTTGCCCGCCGACTTCGCTTTCTCAAGCAGGTCCTCCTGAAACCGCGAGTCGGTTATGGCCAGCAATCTGGCGATCGCCTCCGCGTCGGTCGTGCCCCGCAGGTCGGCAACCCCGTATTCGGTGACAACGATGTCGCGCAGGTGGCGCGGCACGGTGCTGTTGGCGTAGGACCAGAGAATGTTGGAGACCGGTTTGCCCTTCGTCCGGCGCGTCGCCGGGAGCGTGATGATCGAGCGCGCGTCCGGCAGGGCGAAGGCCTGGGCGACGAAGTTGTACTGGCCGCCGACTCCGCTCACCACCTGTCCGGTGTCGAGACCGTCGGAAACGACGCTGCCGAGCAGCGTGACCATCATCGCGTTGTTGACGAAGCGGGCCCCGGCGCGGGCGCGCAGCTTCGCCGCCTCGTCGCCGTAGAACTCGTTGACGTAGGAGACGCCCCTCATGCGGAACTTCGCGCGCCGGTCGGGCGGCATGTCGCGCAGTTCCTCGTAGAAGGAGCGAGGACCCAGGAAGAACGCGGCGTCCAGCAGCGCCCCGTCCACCTCCCGCTTCAGGATGCCGGCACGCGCCAGTTCGAGGAAGCCGGGAACGAACATCTCGCTTAAGCCGTACAGGCCAGTCTCGAAGCGCTCGGTCCGGTCGAGCGGCGTCGCCGGCCCTAGCTTGCTGGCGAGGTCGACGAAGGCCCCGTTGTCCCGGTGTCGCAAAACCAGCGAGTTCGTCAGGCCGTCGCCGATCGAGCCGATGCCGATCTGCAGCGTGCCGCCATCCGGCACCAGCCGCGCCGCGTTGATCCCGGCCGCGTGCTCGGCGAGCCCGACCGGCCGGTTGGGCGGCGCGAACAGGGGAAAATCCGTGTCGGGCCCGTCGAGCATGTGGGCGAACCGGTCCGCCATGATCTCCGCTTCGCCCTGCATGTAGGGCAGCGCGCTGTTCGTCTGGCCGACCATCGTGAAGTCGACGCGGCCGGCGTCGCGCTCGGCGAGCAGGTCCAGTGTGACATCGGTGTTGCAGGACAGGCTGTAGCGGCTTGTCTGGCCCGGGTCGGTCGCGACGAGTTGTGCAACGACGTTGATGCCGCGCTCGATGGCGTAGCGCGCGGCGTGGGTATAGTTCGCCGGTATGTAGTTCTGCTGCATCCGGTCGATGCCGAGCCACTGCCCCGCCATCAGGAAGAACTCGATGACCTGGATGTTGTCCGGGATCGAGCCGTCGCGGAGGCCCTTCACGTAGGCGAGGTCGGGATAGCCGCCGAACAGCCGTTCGATGATCGGGTCCATGAAGCGGCGCGCCAGCAGGTTGCCGCCGAACGGCTTCTCGAGCGAAAGCGCCGTGATGATGGTGAGCGAGATGCCCGGATCGGCCTTAGCCCGTGCGTAGAGCGCGTTGGCGATGTGGTTCGCCTTGCCGAGACCCAGCGGCAGCGCCAGCACGATCGTCCGGCCGACCTCGGCGAGGATCGCATCGGCCACCGATTCCGCCGATGGATGATATTGCGGGGACACGGTCAGACCGCTTCGCGCAGGTCCGAATCCGCTTGCTGCCGGCTCTCGACGGACTGCCAGCCCTCGTCCGGTTTGAAGCGTGCCCCGTGCGCCTGCTCCAGCGAGCGCAGCGTCGAGACGATGTCATCGACGCCGCGAGTCCGGGCGTAGTGCATGGGCCCGCCGCGGAACGGCGCGAAGCCGGTGCCGAAGATCATGGCGCCGTCGAGCGTGTCGGCGTCCGCCACCACGCCCTCGCGCAGGCAGGCGGCGCAGGCATTGAGCATCGGCAGGATCAGCCGGTCGGTCATCTCCCGGCTCGGCTCGGCGCCCTTCTCCGGCTTCACCGGCTCGTCGCCCTTCCAGCGATACAGGCCCTCGCCGGTCTTGCGCCCGAGCTTGCCCTGCTCGACCTTGTCCTTCAGCCACTCCGGGATCTCCGGCATCGAGGGATCGAGGTCGGCGCGCAGCATCGCCGCAACCTCGACGCAGATGTCGAGGCCGACCTGGTCGGCGAGTTCGATCGGTCCCATCGGCATGCCGAAGTCCTCGGCCGCCCGGTCGATCGTCTCCTTGGCGATGCCCTCGTCGACCATGGCGATCGCCTCGACGAGATACGGCGTCAGCGCGCGGTTGACGAGGAAACCCGGCGAGCTCTTCACCGGCACCGGCAGGCGGTCGATCTGACCGGCGAACGCGGTCGCCCTGGCCAGCACGTCCTGATCGAGCTCCGGATGCCGGACGACCTCGATCAACTGCATGCGCGAGACGGGATTGAAGAAATGCAGGCCGACGAAGCGCTCCGGGCGTTTCAGGCCCTTGGCGAGGTCCTCGAGGCGGATGCTCGATGTATTGGTCGCCAGGATCGCGCCGGGTTTCATCTTCGCCTCGAGGCCGGCATAGACCTTCTGCTTCAGGTCGGTCCGCTCCGGCACCGCCTCGATGACGATGTCTGCGCGTGCCGCGCCCGCACCGGCGAGATCGGGAATCAGCCGGTCGAGGGCGTCCCGCACCTTGGCGCCGTCCTTGAGGATCTTGCCGTACAGCGTATTCGCCCGGCCGACCGCCTTGCCGAGCGCTTCGGCGTCCAGGTCGGCGAGCGTGACGCGTATGCCCTGCAGGGCGCACCAGGCGGCGATGTCGCCGCCCATCGCGCCGGCGCCGACGACATGGACATGACGCACCTCCGACTCGTCGCCTGCCTTCGCCTTCAGGCCGCTGCGCAGGAAGAATACGCGAATGAGGTTCTGCGCCGTCTCGCTGACGACGAGCCTGGCGAACGAGGCCTGCTCGGCGCACTTCATGTCCGCAAGCGAGCCGCCGTGCTCCTCCCACAGGGCGATGAGCGCGTTCGGGGCGGGATAGTGTTTCGGCGGCGCCTTGTCGGCGGCCTGATGGCGCATCTGCCGGGCCGCGATGACGCGCGCGGGATAGCTCGACATGGCCGCGGCCTTGATGCCGCGGTCCCTGGTCTTGAGGTCGCCGGACATCGTCGCGCGAACCGCGTTGCGGACGTGCCGCTCCTCGGTCACCGCGTCGACCAGGCCCAGCGACTTCGCCTTGCGGGCGTCGACCGACTTGCCCGTCAGCATCATCTTCATCGCCTCGGTCGGGTCGATGAGATGGGTCGACCGCGCGGTGCCGCCGAGGCCCGGGTGCAGGCCGAGCAGGATCTCGGGAAAACCGAGCTTGGCGCCGGCGATCGCGATGCGATGGTCGCAGGCGAGAGCGATCTCTAGGCCACCGCCGACACAGTTGCCGTGCGCGATGGTGAGCGTGGTGAACGGCAGCGCTTCAAGCCGGTCGACGACGGAATGCGCCTCCTTCACCTTCTCTTCGACCGCGGCGGCATCCTGCATGCCCTGGAACATCTTCACGTCGGCGCCGACGATGAAGTTGTCCGGTTTGCCGGAGCGGATGACCAGGCCTTTCGGCTTCGTGGTTTCGAGGTCGGCGAGGATCTCGTCGAACTCGCGCAGCACCTCCTCCGACAGCGTGTTGGCGCTCGAACCCGCCTTGTCGATCACCAGCCAGGCGATGCCGCCCTCGTCGAGCGCCATGCGCCAGTTCTTCCAGCGGTCGCTCTCGATGTCCTTTGCAGGGCCGAGTTCCAGATTGCGCGGCTCGAGGACCTTCCAGACGCTTCCCTTCATCTGCGCTCTCCCTACGCCGCCTCGACCAGCATCGCGCCGCCCTGCCCGCCGCCGATGCACTCGGTGGCGATGCCGACCTTGTGGCCGAGCCGGTGCATGGCGTTGACGAGATGCAGCACGATCCGGTTGCCGCTGGCGCCGACCGGATGGCCGAGACTGACCGCGCCGCCGTCGACGTTCAGCCGGTCCCTGTCTATCCGTCCCATCGCCTTGTCCTTGCCCAGCACCCGCCTGCAGAAATCGGCGTCGTCGAAGGCGCGCAGGCAGCCGAGCACCTGCGCGGCGAAGGCCTCGTTCAGCTCCCACAATTCGATGTCGTCGAGGTTCATGCCGTTGCGGTCGAGGATCTTCGTGGCGCAGAGCACCGGTCCGAGCCCCATGATCGAGGGATCGAGTGCCGACCACGCGCTGTCGCGGATCACCGCCTTCGGCGTCAGGCCGTGATCCCGGACCGCCTTCTCGGAGGCGAGGATCACCCACGACGCTCCGTCGGTGATCTGCGAGGAGTTGCCCGCCGTCACCTGGCCCCAGGGACGCTCGAAGGCGGGCTTCAGCTTGGCGAGCCGGTCGACGGAGGAATCGCGGCGCACGCCGTCGTCCAGCGGATGCACCTTGCCGGACCTGTCGAACATCGGCTCGACCTCGCCGTCGAGCCAGCCTTCGTCCTGCGCGCGCGCCAGGCGGTGATGGCTCTCGACGGCATAGGCGTCGGCTTCCTCGCGGGTCACGTCGAACAGGTGCGCGACGACCTCCGCCGTCTGGCCCATGTTCAGTTCGACGATCGGATCGGTCAGGCCGCGCTCCAGGCCGATGATCGGCTTGAAGTATCCGGGCCGCACGTCGGCGGCGGCCTGCAGCTTGGCGACCGGCGACTTGGCGCCGTTCAGTTCGGCGAACCACTCGACCGCATCGCGGCTGAACACCAGCGGCGAATGGCTGAGCGATTCCGCGCCGCCCGCAAGGACCAGTTCCGACTTGCCTTCCCGGATGTTGCGGTAGCCGCTGTCGATCGACTGCATGCCGGAGCCGCAGTTGATCTGCACGGTATAGGCGGTCATCTGCATGCCCATTCCGAGCCGCAGCGCCGCCACCCGGGCCGGGTTCATCTCGTCGGCCACCACGTTGACGCAGCCGAGGATGACCTCGTCGAACGCATCGGGCTCGAAGGGCTGGCGCAGCAGCAGCGGACGGCCGCACTGCACGGCGAGGTCCACCGGCGAGAAGGGACCTGGCTCGCCGCGGGCCTTGATGAACGGCGTGCGCGCGCCGTCGACGATGTAGACGGGATCGTTGTCCATTATTCCGCAGCCACCTTGGAGCCCGGCGTCGCGCGCGACGACTTCGGTTTCGATTTCGAGGAGCCGGTGCTGCCGGCGGTCTTGCGGGGGGCCGTCTTGCGGCGGGCTGGCGCCTTGCCGGCCTGCGGCTTGGCCGACTTGGGCTGCGCGCCCGACAGTTCATCCGCCGGGAAGTCGTCGACCTCGATCACCTCGTCGACGGCCGCCTTGGCTTCGGCGAGCCGGCGGGTCTCGTCGGCAGTGATCAGGGTCTTGGCCTTCGGGTCGGCCGGATCGATGCGCGCGTCGCGCAGCTTGCGGCGGATCGGCTCGGTCTCGACGACCAGCGCGAAGGCGCGCTCCAGCGCGTGGATGCTGTCGCCCTCGCCGCCGAGATAGAGGCCCGCGGTCAGCCGGTCGCGCGTCGCCGACGGTTCCATCAGGATGTCGGCGCAGGCCTGCGTCAGCGCATCGGAGGGACCGCGCCGGCGCCCCATCGGCATGAACAGCCGCAGGAACCACGCCGTGACGCGGCTCGGGAAGTTGGCGAGCACCTGATCGAAGCTGGTCTCGATCGTCGCCATCCCCTCCTCCATGCACCACGCCACCAGCGGCAGGTCCTCGTCCTTGCGGCCTTCGTCCTGCCAGCGCTTCAGGACCGCGGAGAGCAGGTAGAGTTCCGAGAGTATATCGCCGAGCCGCGCCGAGATCGTCTCCTTGCGCTTCAGCGCACCGCCCAGAGTCAACAGCGCCATGTCCGAGGTCAGCGCGAAGCAGGCGGCATAGCGCGACAGCTGCCGGTAGTATTTCGTCACCGCCCCGGCGTCCGCCGGCGCCGGCGCCAGCAGGCCGCCCGTCAGGCTGCGGCCCCAGGCCCGGAAGAACGTCGCGGTGGCGTGCCCGACATGGCCCCAGAAGGCCTTGTCGAAATCCTTCAGGGCCTTGTCCTTGTCGGTCTCCTCGAGCGCCGTCATCTCCTTCAGCAAGTAGGGATGGCAGCGGATCGAGCCCTGTCCGAAGATGATCAGGTTGCGCGTGAGGATGTTGGCGCCTTCCACCGTGATCCCGATCGGGATCGCCCGCCACAGGCTGCCGAGGTAGTTGCGCGGCCCGTCGATGACGGTCTTGCCGGAATGGACGTCCATCGCCTCGATCACGGAGTCGCGCATCCGGTAGGTCGCGTGCGCCTTCATGATCGCGGAGACGACGGCCGGCGCCCTTCCCTCGTCGATGCCCGCGCAGGTCAGGCGGCGGGCGGCGTCGAGCAGGTAGGCGTTGCCGGCGAGCCGGCCCATCCGGTCCTTGACCCCCTCGAACCTGCCGACCGGCAGGCCGAACTGGGTGCGCACCCGTGCGTAGGCGCCGGTCGTGCGCGCGCAGAACGCAGCGCCGGCCGCCGATAGCGACGGCAGCGAAATGCCGCGGCCCGCGGCGAGCGCCGACATCAGCATGGGCCAGCCCTTGCCGACCTGCTCCTGCCCGCCGATGACGTTGTCGAGCGGGATGAAGACGTCCTCGCCCTCGATCGGACCGTTCTGGAAGAACTGCAGGCCGGGCAGGTGCCGACACCCGCGCTTGACGCCCGGCAGGTCGGTCGGCACCAGCGCAACGGTGATGCCGCGATCCTTGTCGCCGCCCAGCAGCCCATCGGGATCGTGCAGCTTGAAGGCGAGGCCCAGCACGGTGGCGACCGGCGACAGGGTGATGTAGCGCTTGCGGAAGTTCAGGCGGATGCCGAGCGTTTCCTTACCTTCGAACTCTCCCCGACAGACGACGCCGGTGTCGATCATCGCGGCGGCGTCGGAGCCCGCCTCGCGGCTGGTCAGGCCGAAGCACGGGATCTCGCGCCCGTCGGCAAGCCGCGGCAGCCAGTGGTCGCGCTGCTCCTGGGTTCCGAACATCATCAACAGCTCGCCCGGGCCCAGCGAATTCGGCACCATCACTGTCACCGCCGCGGTGATCGACCGGGTCGACAGCATCCGGATGACTTCGGACTGCGCATAGGAGGAAAAGTCGAGACCGCCATACCCCTGGGGGATGATCATCCCGAAGAACTTCTGCTTCCGCATCATCTCCCAGGCTTCGGGCGGCAGGTCGCCGTCCTCCCAGGTCACCTTCCAGTCGTCGACGATGGCGCAGAGGTCCCGCACCGGTCCGTCCAGGAATGCCTGTTCCCTGTCGCTGAGCCTGGCGGGGGGCGTGCCGAGAAGCTTCTTCCAGTCGGGATTGCCGGTGAACAGTTCCGCGTCCCACCAGACCTCGCCTGCCTCGATGGCGGCCTTTTCGGTTGCGGACATGGACGGCAACGCGCCGCGCGCCCAGCCGAAGATCGGACGGGTTAGCCAGCGCATACGCAAGGATTCTGAGCTCATGAGGAACCTCCCGGTTGTAACGCCTGCCGCGTCTTTCGGTTCCAGCGCAATTATGTGGGGTAGCGGCCGGGGGAGTAAATCTTTTCCCGGTCGGAGGTCCGGAATTCAGCAATCGGGGGCAAGTGCGTGGAACCGGTCCGGCCCCGGCCGGCGGCTCTCAGTCGCGCCGGTTGCCGCGCAGTTCTTGCGCTAGTGTTACCCAGCGCCGCCCGAGTTCCAGGCCGAGCCGGTCGGCGGGCCCGGCGTTCTTCTCCAGGGCCAGCGGCAGCATGTCCGGCCATTCAGGCGCATGCTCGAGGATGTGATCGCGGGCCTGCACGCTCCAGTCGCCGACCACCGCGGCGGAGGCCTCGAAATGAAACTGGCTGGCATAGACGTTGTTGCCGATGCGCCAGGCCTGGTTCGCCGTCATCTCGCTTTCGGCCAGCCGCACCGCGCCCGGCGGCAGGGTCACCGTGTCCTTGTGCCAGTGGAAGGTCGGCGAGGGGCCGGTGAGCACCGACAGCACCGGGTCTTCGGCCGCCTCCGGCAGCGGGAACACCGGCCGGTAGCCGAACTCCAGCGGCCGGTCGAGCACGTTGCCGCCATTGTAGGCGCGGGCGATGATCTGCGAGCCCAGGCAGATGCCGAGCACCGCCCGGCCGGAATCGCCGAAGGCGCGCGTCAGCCGTGCCAGCGCCGGCAGGAAGGGATAGTCGTCGTCGTCGAGCGCGCTCTGCGCCCCGCCGAGCATGATCAGTCCGTCGTAGCCGTTCGGGCCGTCGGGTATCGGTTGGCCGCCGTGGGCGATGACGGTGTCCAGCTGGACGTCGCGTTCGGCCAGCGCCTCGCCGACATTGCCGAGCGGCGAGTTCGGATAGTTCTCGACGACCAGGATCTTCATGGGGCATTGCTCAGGATGCGAATTTCGGAGTCGCCGTAGGTCCGGCGTTCGCGCTCCATATAGCCCGGCGGCAGCTTGAGTTCGACCCCCGCGCGCTCCTCCACCACGGCCAGCGCGCCCTCGGCGAGCCAGCCGCCCCTCGACAGCCCCGCCAGCGCCTTGTCGGCGAGCCCCTTCTCGTAGGGTGGGTCGAGGAAGGCGAGCGTGAAGCCGCCCTGTTGGCCGGCGGGCCCGAGATGGGCGACGTCGCGCTTCGATATCCGGGCAAGCCCCATGATGCCGGCGGCTTCCAGGTTGCGCCGGATCAGCGCCCGCGCCTCCGCCGACATGTCGACGAACACGGCCGACCGCGCCCCTCGCGACAGCGCCTCGATGCCGAGGGCCCCGGTCCCCGCGCACAGATCCAGCACCCGCGCGCCGGACACCGGATCGTCGTAGGAATGCTCGAGGATGTTGAACACCGCCTCGCGCAGCCGGTCCGACGTCGGCCGGATCGCGTGCCCCTTCGGGGTCGCGAGCGTCAGCCCCTTAAACCGGCCGCCGACGACGCGCACGGGGGTCTCCGGGAACGGGTGTCCAATACTGTTCGATGTCGCGACGGCTCTTGTCAGGCCGCGGCCAGCGGGTCCATGCGAAAGCACCTGCGTCGGCCGCCGCCTGACGGCATCCGGCGCTCGGCGCGCGTCTAGCGGAAGGCACGCGCAGCGCTATCCGTCTCGTCCGCTGGCACGGACCGTGCTCCCGGCGCTCGACTTCGGGTCTCGCGCGTAAGGCACTCGAAACGCTCACGCGTTTCGTCCGCTGATGCGGACCGTGCCTTACCCCCCTCTCCAACTCTCCCCCGCAAGGGGGGAGAGGGGAACAAGACGCCATCTCGGGAATACCCAGGACCCTCCGGTCGTGCAGCCGGGACCGACATTTCGACACAAGACGGGCAGTGCTCCAGGGAACCCTCTCCCCCCTTGCGGGGGAGAGTTGGAGAGGGGGGTAAGCCCCGGTGCCGCGCAGCGGCAGCGAAAGCGCAGCCTTCGCAGGGGCGAACGCCCGAGGCTCGCAGCCGAGGGCCGGGAGCACGGTACGCCCCGGCGTCCGGCCGACGGTGCGGCAGAGCGCCGACGGCCAACCGCGGGTCGTTGCATTGCCGCGCCGAATTGCCAGCATTCCTATCTCCGGGACAGTCGCCATCCTCATCGCTGCCCGTCGCACCTCGGTACCGGCTGCACGGCGGAACGGTGGAGGGATCTCCCCGAACTGCGCCTTGCGCCCCTCTCCCCCCTTGTGGGGGAGAGTTGGAGAGGGGGGTAAGCCCCGGTGCCGCGCAGCGGCAGCGAAAGCGCAGCTTTCGCAGGGGCGAACGCCCGAGGCTCGCAGCCGAGGGCCGGGAGCACGGTACTCTCCGGCGTCCGGCCGACGGTGCGGCGGGGCACCGGCAGCAGACCGCGGGCCCTCGCATTGCCGGGCCGAACCGACAGCAATCGTTCGGCCGCGCCGGTCGCCATCCTCATCGCTGCCTGCCACGCGGTGTCCTGGCGGGCCGCCCGCCGGGACGGTCGGCCTTGCCGGAACGACCCGTCGCGGCCGCCTTCCCGGGCTTGCCCGGGCGGCCCCGCCGGTCGTCCGCCGGGGGGCGCTTCGACGCGCTCGCGACGTGGGCTCCCTTCCGCCTTACCGGCTTCCCCTGGCCAGGTTTCCCTTGGCCCGCCTTTCCCGAACCGCCGGGCTTGCCTTCGCCTGCCGCGGCGGATCCCGAGCCGCGCGGCGCGGCGGCGGTCCTGGTCGGCTCCGGCAGCCTGATCCCCGCCTCGCGGATCATCCGCGCACCGAGCTGGTCGCGCAGCACCCGCGGCTTCACCTCCTCGACGCCGCCCACGGCGAGTTCGCGCAGCATGAACGGACCGAACGAGACGCGGATCAGCCGGTTGACCCGGAGCCCCAGCGACTCGAGGACGTTCTTGATCTCGCGGTTCTTGCCTTCGCGCAGCGCCATCGTCAGCCAGACGTTGCCGCCCTGCGCCCGGTCCAGCGCTGCCTCGATCGGACCGTAGCGCACGCCGTCGATGGCGACGCCGGTCTTCAGCGCGTCGAGCTGGGTCTGCGTCACGGTGCCGTGCGCACGCACCCGGTAGCGCCTGAGCCAGCCGGTCGACGGCAGTTCCAGCGCGCGGGCGAGGCCGCCGTCGTTGGTCAGCAGCAGCAGGCCCTCGGTATTGATGTCGAGCCGGCCGACGCTGACGACGCGCGGCAGGTCCCTGGGCAGCTTCTCGAAGACGGTCGGCCGCCGCTGCGGGTCGCGGTTGGTGGTCACCAGTCCGGCCGGCTTGTGGTAGAGCCACAGCCGCGTCGGCTCGGTCTCCGCCAGCGGCTTGCCGTTGACGGTGATCGCGTCGCCGGGCCCGACGCTCACCGCCGGCGTGTCGAGCACCTTGCCGTTCAGCGCGACCCGGCCCTCGGCGATCAGCCGCTCGGCGTCGCGCCGCGAGCACAGGCCAGAACGGGCGATCCGCTTGGCGATCCGTTCGGAGGAGGGAAGAGTCGTGGTGTCGGCCTTGTCGGACATGGCGCCCTGATAGCAGAGTGCGGGCCAAAGGATAAGGATTTGATGGCCACCAGGAGCTTCATGGACGAAGCGCTCGCCGAGGCGCGCGCGGCGGCGGCACGCGGCGAAGTGCCGGTCGGCGCGGTGATCGTCAGGGACGGCACGATCCTGGCGGCGGCCGGCAACCGGACGCTGGAGCTGAAGGACCCGACCGCCCATGCCGAGCTGCTGGCGATCCGTCAGGCCGCGGCGGCGATCGGCTCGGAACGGCTGACCGGCTGCGACCTTTGGGTGACGCTGGAGCCCTGCGCCATGTGCGCGGCGGCGATCTCGTTCGCCCGCATCCGCCGGCTCTACTACGGCGCAGCCGACCTCAAGACGGGTGCCGTCGAGCATGGGCCGCGCTTCTACGCGCAGCCGACCTGCCACCATGCCCCCGAGGTCTATTCCGGCATCGCCGAACGCGAGGCCGGCGCAATGCTCAAGCGCTTCTTCGAGGCGCGGCGGGGCTAGCCCTATCCCACCCCTTGCATCGTCATCCCGGCCGGAGCGCAGCGCAGAGCCGGGATCGGAGAGCCACCGCCCCGTCCGTGGCTCTCCGGTCCTGGACATCGCTCCACGCGATTTCCGGGACGACGACGGAGAGGATGATTTTGATCGGGGAGGCCGACCTTCACGGATGTCCCCTCAGCCCACCATCCCGTATGCCAGCCCGGCGATCAGCGCGCCCGTAACCGCGAAGCCGACATAGGCGAGGAACACCGGCAGGCGGGCGAGCGCGAAGACGGCGATCGCGGCGGGGATCGACGTGACGCCGCCGGCGACCAGGAACGCCATGCCGACGCCGGGCGCCATGCCCTGCGAGATCAGGCCGCCGACCAGCGGCAGCGCCGCGTAGCCGTTCAGGTAGGCCGGTATGCCGACCAGCGTCGCCAGCGCCACGGTGCCGACGCCGTCGTGGCCGAGCACCCGGGCGATCATGTCTCCCGGCACGTAGGCGAGCATCAGCGATTCGAGCAGGAAGGCGAGCGTCAGCCACTTGCCGAGGAACAGTGTGTTGTTCAGCCCGTTGCGGGCAAACCTCTCGCGCCGGTCCCCGTCGTGCCAGAATGCCCAGACGACCTGCTTCGGGGCGCGCACCTTCGCCCCGCCGCAGCCGCCGTCGCCGATGCCGGGCCTGAGCGGGCTCTCGAACGCGCCGAAGCGCATCAGCGCCCACATGCCGTAGCCACCCAGCAATCCGACCCCGATTGCAGCCACCGTCTTGGCGACGGCGAATTCCATCCCCAGGGTGCCTGCCGTCAGCGCGAACATCGACGGGTCCATGATCGGCGAGGCCAGCCAGAAGGCCATCACCGGGGCGAGCGGCACGCCCATCGCCAGCAGCGCGGCGATCAGCGGGATCACCCCGCACGAGCAGAACGGCGACAGCGCCCCGATCAGCGCCGCCATCGCCACCATGGTGACGGTGCGCCCCTGGAACGCCCGGGCGATCAGGTTGTCGGCGCCCGACGCCGCCGCATAGGCGGCAATTCCGATCGACGCGGCCAGATAGGGCAGGATCGAGAGCAGGCTTTCGACGGTGAAGGCCGCCGAGTCGCGAGCCTGCCCCGGCGCGACGATCGCAAGCGCCGCCAGGACGATGAGGATCGCGGCAAACGCCGGATCGATATGGCCGGCGCGGCTGCGGATGAGGGCGATGGCTGTTGACATTGTCCAATCCCGTATTTCCGGAAATATCGAATAATTGGCCAAAAAAAAATCAGGCGGCCGTTTTCCCGGCGGCCTTCTCCCCCTCGGCACCCGAGTTGCAGCAGTCGGGGCCGCAGCAGCCGTCCTCGCAGCATGGATCGGTCCGGGTTCCGGCATCGATCTCCGCCTTCTCCTCGGCGCAGCACTCCGAAATCAGGTAGTCTGCCGTTTCCTGCATGGTCTTGAGCTCCGCTCTGCAGATCAGGGTGGTGGCCTGCCGCTCCTGGCTGATGAGCCCGACTGTGACGAGCTTGGCCAGGTGGTGCGACAGGGTCGAGGCCGCGATGCCGATCCGCCTGCGCAGGTCGCCCACCGGCAGCCCGCGGCTTCCGGTCCGCACCAGGATGCGGACGATCTCCAGCCGGGTCGGATTGCCCAGCGCCTCCAGCCGTGCGGCGACGTCGTGACTGTTCATGTCCGGACTATGGAACGGCTTCGGAGCGTAGTCAATCGGTAATTCTAGAATTATCGAATTAATGGGCGAAACGATCCCCGCACACCCCGTAGCCCGGATGGAGCGCAGCGCAATCCGGGGACCCCAGGGGACCCCGGCGGCGGGCCGCGATCCATCTTGATCCTTCGCCGCCCGCCCCCGACACCCGGCCATCCGGCCGTGCCGGTCCGCCCCGCTGTTGCCACACCGTTCGTGCTAAGGTGGCGTCCAATCGGCGCTTGGCCGAAGTGCAACAGGGATCATTGCGATGTTCGACATTCGTAAACTGCGTCGTTCGGCCGTGCTGGCGCTGGCGGCGATGACCGTCGCGACCGGTCTGTCCGCCGTCCCGACCGGCTCCGCCGATGCCGGCTGGCGGGGCGGCTACTACTATGGCGGCGGCTATCGCGGCTACTATCCGGGCTATTCCGGCTACTACGGCTACCGCAACAACACCGGCGCGGCGGTGGCCGCGGGAGTGGTCGGCCTCGCCGCCGGCGCGCTGATCGGCAGTGCCCTGGCGCAGCCGCGCTATTACGCCCCCGCCCCTTACGCTTACGGCACCGCCCCCTACGTCGCCCCGGCACCGGCTCCCGTCTACGTCGCCCCCGGCTACGTGGCACCGACGCAGCCCTACGATCCGTCGCTGCCCGTGCAGAGCGGGCCGGGCTATTCGGGAACCTATGTCGCCACCGGCTACGCCCCGGCGCGCGGCACGGCCGAATGGAACGCCTACTGCGCCTCGAAGTACAGGTCCTTCGACCCGGCCACAGGCACCTTCCTCGGCTACGACGGCAAGCGCCACTACTGCCAGTGACGCGCCCGGGCGAACCGTAAGCGCCGGCTTCGCCGAGCCTTCACGCTGGATTCCCTGATTTCGCGGGGATGAGCGGACTAGGAATTTAACGGCACGGACAACCGGATAGGTGGAACAGGCGGGGAACCCCCACCCTATCCTCCCTGACACCCGACGATCCGCCCCGCCCCTCCCCCGCTCGTCCCCGCGAAAGCGGGGACCCAGCGCAAGGACCCGGCGAAGCCGCCGCTCCTTCGAACCCGAGGACCCAGCCCGACCACCCGCCGCCTGCCGCTTCAGAACTGCCGCAGCGCCTTTTCCAGCGCCCGCTTCAGCTCGTCCTTGGCGGGTTCCGCCGAGCGGATAATCGCGCGCGCCTTCAGGAAGTCGAGCACCCGGAACACGTTGATGTTGGGCCGGATCAGGATGTTCGGCCCGTTCAGGTGGGCGAGCCGCTCGGCCACCACCCCCTGCATCAGGATCTGGGTGGCGCCGAAGATCGCCTCGTAGGGCGAGGGGATCTTGCTGGTGTCGCCCTTCGGCTTGTTGACCACGTCGATCGCCACGACGAGGTCCATCCCCCGGTCGATGAAGCTGAACGGCAGCGGGTCGGTGACGCCGCCGTCGATCATCACCGCACCGTCGACGACGACCGGCCGGAACATCATCGGAATCGCCATCGAGGCGGCGACCGCGACCCGCAGGTTGCCGCTCGACAGCGCCACCGGGGTCGCCGAGTAGAAGTCGGTCGCGACCGTCGTCAGCGGGATCTGCAGCCCCTCGAACGTCCGCGCCACACCGTCCGGCAGAAAGGCGTCGAGCACCTTTTCGGGATTGAGCTGCACCGGATTGCCGAGGCTTGGCGTCAGCAGGTCGGCGAACCGCTCGTGGCGCAGCTTCCAGAGCCGGTTCAGCACCTCGCCGCGATGGCGGAAGGCGGAAATCGCGTAGTGGCGCAGGTCGTTGGCGGCGATGCCGGAGCAATAGGCCGCGCCGATGATGGCCCCGATCGAGGTGCCGACCACCTGCGTCGGCCGGATGCCGAGGTCGTCGAAGGCCTCCAGGGCGGGAATGTGGGCGAGTCCACGTGCGCCGCCGCCGCCCAGCGCGAGGCCGATGCGTGGCCCGGATTGCGGCGCGGGCTTCGGCGCGCGCGCCACGTCAGCCGAGCGCCCCGGCGCGCGCGGCAAAGCCCCAGGCGGTCTCGGCCAGCGGCCTGACCTGCGTTTCCATGCCGGCCGCGTTCTCGTTGGTCGCCGTGCCGTCGCGCACCCGCCCGACGATGCCCTGCAGGATCGCGGCGAGACGGAAGAAGTTGTAGGCGAAGTAGAAGTCGAGGTTGGCGATGCCGTCGCGGCCGGTCCGCTCGCAGTACTTCGCGACGTACTCCTCCATCGTCGGAATGCCGAGCGCCGGCAGGTCGAGGCCAACCAGGCTGCCGGTCCCCGAACCGAAGCGCGAGGGCGGCATGTGCCACTGCATCAGGTGGTAGGTGAAGTCGCCGACCGGGTCGCCGAGGGTGGCGAGTTCCCAGTCCAGCACGGCCAGCACGTCCGGTTTGTCCGGGGCCAGGATCATGTTGTCGAGCCGGAAGTCGCCGTGCACGATCGAGGCGCCTGAATCGGGCGGCGTCGCCCCGGGCAGCCAGTCGATCAGGCGCTCCATCTCGACGATGTCCTGCGTCTGCGAGGCGCGATACTGCTGCGACCAGCGCCTGATCTGCCGCTCCACGTAGCCGGCCGGCCGGCCGAACGCGCTCAGGCCGACGGCCTCGTAGTCGATCGTGTGCAGGCGGGCGATCGTCTCGTTCATCGCGTCGTAGATCGCGCCGCGCTCGGCCTTGTCGCACTCGGGCAGGTCCGGGGTCCAGTAGACCCGGCCCTCGACGCAGTCCATCAGGTAGAACATCGTGCCGACGACGCTGTCGTCCTCGCACAGCACGTACGGCCGGGCGACCGGGAAGCCGGCGCCGTGCAGCGCCGAGATCACCTTGAACTCCCGGTCGACGGCATGGGCGGACGGCAGCAGCTTGCCCGGCGGCTTGCGGCGCAGGACGTACTTCCCGGACGCCGCCTCGATCATGTAGGTCGGGTTCGACTGGCCGCCCTTGAACTGTTTGACCGTCAGCGGCCCGCGGAACTCGGGCACGTGCGCCTCCAGCCACCTGGCCAGCCGCGTCTCGTCGAAGGCGAGCGCCGCGGCGACGTCCTTGGTGCCGGAGTAGGCGGCCTGCCGGTCGAGAGGCGCCTCTGCCATCGCTCAGCCTCCGAAGAAGTCGAGCAGCGCGGCCGCCGTGGCGTCCGGATTCTCCTCGCAGACGAAATGGCCGGAATCGACGGCCATGCCGGTCACGTCGCCGGCCCATGCCCGCCACGTCTCGAGGGGGCTTTCGGTCTCGCTGGGAATGCCGGCGGCGCCCCACAGCGCCAGCAGCGGCGCGGCGATCCGGTTTCCCGCCTCCGCATCCACGGTATCGGCCCGGTAGTCGTAGTCCTGCCCGGCCCTGTAGTCCTCGCAGCAGGCGTGGATCCGTTCCGGCTGGGAGAAGAAGGCGCGGTAGTGCACCAGCGCGCGGTCGTCGAACGCGGCGAGCGACTTCGCCTTCGTCCAGCTCGCGATGGTGTAGTCGAGATACTCCACCGGCGCCCGCGAGATCAGCATTTCCGGCAGCGGGTTCGGCTGGGCGAGGAAGATCCAGTGATAGACCTTCATCGCGAAATCGATGTCGAAGCCCTGCCACATCGCGTAGGTCGGGACGATGTCGAGCACCGCGATCTTCTGCACCCGGTCGGGATGGTCCAGTGCCAGCCGGTAGGCGACGCGGCCGCCGCGGTCGTGGCCGGCGACATGGAACCTGTCATGGCCCAGCGCGGCCATCACCTCGACGAAGTCGCCGGCCATCGCCCGCTTGGAATAGGCGTAGTGATCGGCGTCCGACGCCGGCACCGAGCTCTGCCCGTAGCCCCTGAGATCCGGGATCACCAGCGTGAACCGCTCCGCCAGCGCCGGCGCCACCCTGTGCCACATGACGTGGGTCTGCGGATAGCCATGGATCAGCAGCAGCGGCGGCCCTTCGCCGCCGGTGCGCAGGAAGATGCCCGCCCCGCCCTGTTCACCCGCGCCGGTCTCCACCGTCCGCGCCGCAAATCCCGGAAACAGGTCGGCGAGCGGCGCGCTCATGCGGTTCGCGCCTCCCGGTCGCGGTCGCGCGCGCCGTCCTGCGCCCCCTCCCGCTCGACCGCCCGCCAGCCGATGTCGCGCCGGCAGAAGCCCTCCGGCCAGTCGATGGCGTCGACGGCGGCGTAGGCGCGCGCCTGCGCCTCGCGGACGGTCGCGCCGAGCGCCGTCACGTTGAGGACGCGACCGCCGGTCGCCTTCAGCGCGTCGCCGTCCCGGACGGTGCCGGCGTGGAAGATCTCGACGTCGTCGAGAGACGATGCCGCCTCGACGCCGCTGATGATGGACCCCTTCTCGTAGGCGCCCGGATAGCCCTTGCTCGCCATCACCACGCTGAGCGCCGGCTCGCTGCGCCAGCGGATCGAGACCGTATCGAGCATCTGGTCGAGCGCGGCCTGGACCAGCAGCAGCAGGTCGTCGCGCAGGCGCATCATCAGGACCTGCGCCTCCGGATCGCCGAAGCGCACGTTGTACTCGATCAGTTTCGGCCCCTCCGCGGTGATCATCAGGCCGGCATAGAGGATACCGGTGAACGGGGTGCCCTCCGCCCGCATCGCCTTTAGCGTCGGCGCGATGATCTTCTCCATCGTCTGCCGGCACAGCTCCTCGGACATCACCGGGGCCGGCGAATAGGCGCCCATGCCGCCGGTGTTGGGACCGGTGTCGCCGTCGCCGACCCGCTTGTGGTCCTGCGCGGTCGCCAGCGCCAGCCCCATGCGGCCGTCGCAGATCGCGAAGAAGCTCGCCTCCTCGCCTTCGAGGAATTCCTCGATGACGATCTCGCTGCCGGCCTCGCCGAAGGCGCCGCCCAGCATGTCGTCGATCGCGGCTTCCGCCTCCTCCACCGTCTGGGCGATGACGACGCCCTTGCCGGCGGCGAGCCCGTCCGCCTTGATGACGATCGGCGCGCCCTCGGTCTGGACGAAGGACTTCGCGGACTTCGCGTCAGTGAAGGTGCCGTAGGCGGCGGTCGGGATGCCGTAGCGTCGGCACAGGTCCTTGGTGAAGGACTTGGAGCCTTCCAGGCGCGCTGCCGCCGCCGTCGGGCCGAACGTGCGGATGCCGGCCCTGTTCAGGTCGTCGACGATTCCGGCGACCAGCGGCGCCTCCGGGCCGACCACGACCAGCTTGACGTCGTTCGACGTGCAGAACTCGGCAACCGCTGCATGGTCGCCGATGTCGAGCGGCACGCAGGTCGCAACCTCGGCTATCCCGGCATTGCCGGGCGCGGCGTAGAGGGTTGTGAGCATCGGGCTCGCGGAAAGAGCCCAAGCCAAGGCGTGCTCGCGGCCGCCTGATCCGATGAGAAGGACGTTCATTGCACCTTTTCGTGCTGCCTGCCGTCGCGTTTCCGACTAGCACGCGGTGCGGCTGTCGTCACGCCTGCAAATCGGATTCGGCCCTCGTCCTCGCGGCGACCTCCTCGTAGGCGGCCTGCAGGTCGGCGAGAACCGAGCGTGGCGGCGCCGGCGCGTCCAGGTGCAGGCTCCTGAGCTCGTCCATGAAGCGGTCCCACAGCGGCGGCCCGCCTTCCTCCAGCAGCTGCGCGCGAATCGCCAGTTCCGCCGAGACGGGCGTGTGGCGGCGGCCCCAGGCGCCCATCTGGACGAGCAGCGGGACCAGCTGGATCGCCGGCTCCGTCAGGCTGTAGATCGCCTTCTGCTTGTGGGAGGGGTCGTCTCGCTTCCACAACAGCCCGGCTTCGAGCAGCCGCTTCAGCCGGTCGGCCAGGATGTTGGAGGCGATCCGCTCCTCCGAATGGGCGAGGAGTTCGCGGAAATGCCGGCGGTTGCCGAACATGATGTCGCGGATGACGATCAGGCTCCAGCGGTCGCCCAGCGTCTCGAGTGTCAGGTTTATTGGGCAACCCGACCTGTGGCCCTGGGCAATCCTGTTCATGGTAGTTACTGCTTGCAAAACGCGATCGGTTTGTCTACAGCCAATCCAGTTGCATAGTGAAATCGGTCTGGGAGGGCCTGATGAAGCCTGAGCTCTACGCGCACCCGTTCTCGTCCTACTGCCAGAAGGTCCTCACCGCGCTCTACGAGAACGCTACCCCGTTCGACTTCCGGCTCATCCAGTTCCAGGACAGGGCCGACGAAGAGGCGCTCGAAGCGGCGTGGCCAATGAAGCGCTTTCCGGTTCTACTCGACGACGGACGGACGATCGTGGAATCGACCGTCATCATCGAGTACCTGCAGCACTATCATCCCGGAGCGGTCCGCCTCATCCCCGACGATTTCGACGCCGCGCTCGAGGTGCGGATGCTTGACCGCGTTTTCGACAACTACGTGATGACTCCGCTGCAGAAGATCGTCTTCGACCGCATGCAGCCGGATCCAGACCGGGACGCGGCCGGCGTTGCGTCGGCGCGGCGGATCCTCGACATGGCCTACCGCTGGCTCGACGGCAAGCTGGCGGGTCGCGCCTGGGCGGCGGGCGAGGACTTCAGCATGGCCGATTGCGCCGCGGCCCCGTCGCTGTTCTACGCCGATTGGGTTCACGAGATCGGAACCGGCCTGACGCATCTGCGGCGCTACCGCGACGCACTCCTGTCGCGTCCGTCCTTCGCCTGCGCCGTCGAAGAAGCGCGGCCCTACCGGGAGCTCTTTCCAGGGGGCGCGCCCGATCGCGACTGACGCCACCTCGCCGGCACGCCGGCGATTTGCCGCCCTCGCGAGTCGCGGCGCAATCGCGTAAGACTTGGCGCCATGGTCGACTCGCCACAAGGCAACATCCCCGAGCTCAGCGTCTCGGAACTCTCGTTCGCCGTGAAGCGCACGGTGGAGGACGCGTTTCCCTACGTGCGGCTGCGCGGCGAGGTCTCGGGCTACCGCGGCCCGCATTCCTCCGGCCACTGCTACTTCGCGCTGAAGGACGACAAGGCGCGCATCGACGCGATCATCTGGAAGGGCACCTTCGGCCGCCTGCGGTTCAAGCCGGAGGAAGGCATGGAGGTCATCGCCACCGGCAAGGTGACCACCTATCCCGGCCGCTCCAGCTACCAGATCGTCATCGAATCGATCGAACCGGCGGGCGTCGGCGCGCTGATGGCGCTGCTCGAGGAGCGCCGCAGGAAGCTCGCAGCAGAGGGCCTGTTCGACCAGGAGCGCAAGCGGCCGCTGCCCTATCTGCCCCGCGTCATCGGGGTGGTGACCTCGCCGACCGGGGCGGTCATCCGCGACATTCTGCACCGCATCTCGGACCGTTTCCCGATCCATGTCCTCGTCTGGCCGGCGCGAGTGCAGGGCCAGGGGGCCGAGAACGACATCGCCGCCGGCATCCGCGGCTTCAACGCGCTGCAGCCGGGCGGCGCGATCCCGCGCCCCGACGTGATCATCGCCGCACGCGGCGGCGGCAGCCTGGAGGACCTGTGGTGCTTCAACGAGGAGATCGTCGTACGGGCGGCTGCCGATAGCGCGATCCCGATTATCTCCGCCGTCGGCCACGAGACCGACTGGACACTGATCGACCACGCCTCCGACATGCGCGCGCCGACGCCGACCGCGGCGGCGGAGATCGCGGTGCCGGTCCGCAGTGAACTGATCGCCTACGTGTCGGACCGCGGACAGCGGCTGAAGGGCGGGTTGATCCGCCTCGTCCAGGAGCGCAAGTCCCATCTGCGCGCAGCGGCGCGCGGACTGCCGCGTCTGACAGACATGCTGGCACTGCCGCGCCAGCGCTTCGACGAGGCCTCGGGCCGGCTCGGCCGCGCCCTGATCGCCAACACCCGCGCCCACGGCACGCGGCTCGCGAAGGCATCGGCCCGGCTGTCGCCCACGCGCATCCGCGACCGCATCGACAGGTGCGGGGACCGGCTTGAGGTGCTGCAGGCCAGGGCAAGGAAGGCGGTGGACCGCAGGCGGGAACGCTCCAGGGACAGGCTGGAGACGCTCTACCAGCTTCTCCGCACCCTGAGTTATCAGAAGACGCTCCAGCGCGGCTACGCCCTGGTGCGCGATTCCGCCGGCAACATGGTGCGAAGCGCCCGAGGCCACGTCACCGGGGACCGGCTCGAGATCCAGTTCTCCGACGGGATGCTTCCGGCGGCTGTCGATTCCGGCGAACCAAGGCCGGCGCGGTCAGCGACGAAGAAGACACCGTCTCCGGCCACCCGACAGGCAAGCCTGTTCGACGAGTAGGCCCTCGGCGTCCTGCACGGATGAGCCGACCTTCAGGCGAAGGCCTGGCCGGACTTCAGGCCGATTCTCTTGAGGATCATCGCCAGCGGACAGAAGCCGGTGAATGCCGCCTGGAGCAGGTTGAGGCCGACGAAGCCGGTCAGCAGGAACCACCACTGGCTTGCCCAGATCCCCAGCCCAAGGGAAACCAGGACCACGAGACCGGCGAAGGCGAGGACGAAGCGATCGATGTTCATTTTGGCCACCCATACATATTCTATTTATTGAATATATATATGGACCGCCCGCTGCTTCGCAAGGCGGAAGGCCCGCAGGCTGCCGATGCGCTGCCCTTCGAATCAAAACGGCCGCGGCGAGTATCTCTGCCGCGGCCGTCTGTCTTCCGGACCCGTGTGTCGGACGGGCCGCCTTGTCCGATTCAACGGCGACGCCGGTTGCGCGAGGACGCGAGCTTGACCGAGGGGTCGACCCAGAACGGCGAGTTGAGCGCCGAGGTGAGCTGCGACCGGGTCAGGCCGATGTCTTCCAGGATGTGGTCGCTGGCGTTGCGCAGCGCGTCGAAATCGCGACGGGCGCGATGCGCGCGGGCGAGACGCGAGATCGTGTGGGCGATCCTGTCGCGCAGCGCGTGCGGTGGCTCTATGGCACCGGCGGCATGGCCGGCATAGGTGATCATGTCCATGACATTCCTTTCATTCAAAAACCGACCTAAAGACCACAAACGCCGCGCAGGCGGGGCCGGCGCGACGTCTGTGTTGCACTGCGACAGCTATATGTGGATTGCGGCGGAATCGAGAAATGCCAAGCCGGAAATCCAGATATGCTACAATCGCTTAGCTCCTACGGGCGATGTCGGTTTTGCGACTGCGAATAAGGCGATTGCGACACCGGTTCGCACGTCACGCTCCGAGCCGTTGCCAGGCCCGCGCCCGCAGCCGCTCGGCACGCGCCCGGATCAGGTGATGGGAGGGGTCCATGTCGGCCGGACCCGACAGGGCCCCGACCACGTCGCCGCGGGTCAGGCCGATATCCCGCAGCATGTGGTCGTCTGCCTCGAGCAGCACGGCGACCTGGCGGCGGTTGCTCCAGGCGCGCCAGAGCCGGAACACTGCGCGGAGCACGGCATGTCCCGCATGGATGAGACCCTCACCGATGCGGGCAGTCTGTATCGAGGTATGCATCTTCGTCTCCAGTGCGGACAGCGGCTCACTGCGTGATTGCCGGTGGAACGTCCCCGGATGATCGCGCGGGTGATCGCAGCTTCGAACGACCTGAAGATGATGCTTTGGCGTTGATTTATCCAACGAATGTTTCTAATCATCGACATAAGCGACGCTGATGGAGATGCAGATGCCGAACCTCCTCGACATAGAGCTGCTCAGGACCTTCCTGACCATTACCGAGACGGGCAGCTTCACCCGCGCCGCCGAAGAGGTGCACCGCACCCAGTCCGCGGTCTCGATGCAGATGAAGAAGCTCGAGGAGATGATCGGACGGCCATTGTTCGAACGCGGCGCGCGGTCGGTCACGCTGACGCCCGACGGCTTCCGGCTGCTCGACTACGCGCAGCGCATCGTCAGCCTCAGCGAGGAGGCGGCCGCCGTGTTCTCGGAGCCGGAGCTTCAGGGCCAGGTGACGCTGGGGGTCCCCGACGACTACGCCGACCGGCTGCTGCCGCGCGTCCTGCAGGCGTTCGCCAGGAGCCACCCCCATGTCGAACTGGTCGTGCGCTGCGAGGGCTCGTCGAGCCTTGGCGAACGGATCGAGAAGGGTGAGCTCGACCTGGCGATCGTCACCAAGTGCGATGTCGGCGAGGGGGAGGTGATCCGGCGCGAGGCGCTGAACTTCGTCGGCGCCCGCGAGCATGCGACGCATCTGGCCGACCCGCTGCCGCTGGCCGCCGGACCGCAGACCTGCTCGTGGCGGCGCTCCGCCCAGCACGCGCTCGAGTCGGTCGGCCGAAAGTATCGCGTCGCCTACACGAGTTCCTCGGCAGCGCCGCTCATCAGTGCGGTGCTGGCGGGACTGGCGATCACCATCCTGCCGGAAAGCGCGGTGCGTCCGGAAATGCGCGTCCTCACCGAGCGCGACGGATATCCGGCACTGCCGCCGTGCGACATCGGCTTCCTGCGGGCCAGGCACGCCCGTTCGGCGATCCACGACGCCCTCGCCCACCATATCGTGACGCGGATCGGCAACCTGTCGCCGGCGGTTCTGGCCGACGCCGCCGAATAGCGGCGGCCCTAGTCGCAGTAGCGCTCGACGGTGGTCAGCGCCGCCTCGGAGCGGACCAGTCCGAACGTGATCGCCTTGGGATCGAGGTGCTCCACTGCGGCGCCGGCGAGGCGGGCCTGGCTGCCCGACTTGAGCGCCGCGATCAGGTCGGCGGAAATGTCGAGATGCCCGCCCGCGGTCTGCACGTCGGAGAAGACGATCTTGTCGGCGTGCGGGTACTGGTGCAGCGTGAAGGACCGCCCGTCGACGACCAGGTCCAGTTCCTCGCCGTGCTCGAATTCCCAGTGGATGTTGTAGATCCCCAGCACCAGCCCGTCGTGCAGGCACTCGGCGGCGATCGTCGCATTGCCCGCTCGCGCCTCGCCGACCGCGATCCCCGGGCCGACCACCCGCCAGACCGCCTGCGCCGGCCCGCAGGCCGCAAGCCCCGCCACTGCGGCAGCGGCGGCCGCCAGCACGGTGGTGCGCATCTTCGTCACCTCAGCCCTCCTTCGGCCGCGGCTTGCCGAGCACGAACAGGTTGCCGGCAAGGGCGAGCGCCAGTCCCGCGATCGCGATGCCGGTCCACTCGTATCCCTCGAAAAGCCACGAGATGGCAAGGGCGCCGATGGGGAACATGACCGTCGCGTAGCCGGCCCGGCCGGGCCCGATCCGACGCATCAGGGTGAGGTAGGTCGCCATCGGCAGCACCGTGGAGACCGTCCCGAGGATTGCCAGCACCCCGGCGTAGACGGCGGTCGGTTCGAACTGCAGCGGCTCCCCGAGGGCTGCGACCAGCAGTCCGAGCACCACCGTCCCGTAGGCCATGCCCCAGGCGTTCGTGGAAATCACCGGGATGCCCTGCCTGTGCACGCCGAAGGCGACGATGTTGCCGAGCGAGAAGGTCAGCGTGCCGCCGACCGCTGCCGCCAGCCCCAGCACCGCCGCCGCGCCGGTCTCCGGCCGCGCCACCTCCGGCCAGTAGATCATCGCGATGCCGGTGATCCCGATCAGCGCGCCCAGCAGCGCCTTCGGCGACATCCGCTCGCGCAGGAACAGCGCCGCGTTGATCGGATTGAAGACCGTGACCAGCGAGAACACCACCGCCAGCAGGCCGGAGGTGACGAACTGGGCGGCGTAGTAGAACAGCGCGAAATTCGTCGAGAACATCAGCGCGCCCAGCGCCGCGAAGCGCAGGTGCAGCGACCACGGGAAGGCGATCCGCCGTCTCGACAGCACCACCCAGGCGAACATCACCGCGGTCGCGATCGCGAACCGGTAGAACGCCGACTGCCACACCGGCACGACGCCGACCTGCAGCTTGATGCCGATCCAGCCCGACGACCACAGCGCCACCGTGGCGACGTAGAGCGCGAGTTCAGCCCTGCCGAACGACCCCCCTCCATTCGCCGCCGCGACCGGCGGCGACAGGGCGTTCGTCAATAACTGCACTCCTCGAAGACCCTGTCGATGTCGCCGCCCCAGGCGCCGTTGTACCGGTCGAGCAGGAATTCGGCCGGCGTGACGCCGGTCTCGGCGATCTCGGAGAGTTCCTCGATGAACCGGGTCTCGTCTGCCTCGCCGCCGTAGCCACGGGCGCGCCGCTTCAGTCCCTCCTGGGCGATCGCCACCGTCTGCCGGGCGATCTCCTGGACCGTGGTGTCGCGGAAGGGCGTCTTCAGCGCCGTGCGCGGCACCTCGTCGCGGAGGCGCTGGCGTTCCTCGGCGGTCCAGTCCTTGACCAGGTCCCAGGCCGCATCGAGGGCCGTGGTGTCGTAGAGCAGTCCGACCCACAGCGCCGGCAGCGCGCACAGCCGCCGCCACGGCCCGCCGTCGGCGCCGCGCATCTCGATGAACTTCTTGAGCCGCACCTCGGGAAAGATCGTCGTCAGGTGGTTGACCCAGTCCGACCGCGTCGCCCTGACCCCCGGCAGCTTGGCGAGCCTTCCCTCCATCAGGTCGCGGAACGAGTCGCCGGACACGTCGTGATAGGTGTCGCCGCGCTTGACGAAGTACATCGGCACGTCGAGCGCGTAGTCGACATAGCGCTCGAAGCCGAAACCGTCCTCGAACACGAAGGGCAGCATGCCGGCGCGGTCGTTGTCGGTGTCCTTCCAGACCTCGCTGCGCAGCGACAGCAGCCCGTTCGGCTTGCCTTCCCTGAACGGCGAATTGGCGAACAGGGCGGTTGCGATCGGCTGCAGGGCCAGCCCGACCCGCATCTTCTTCACCATGTCGGCTTCGCTGGAGAAGTCGAGGTTCACCTGGACCGTGCAGGTCCGGTACATCATGTCGAGGCCCATTGTGCCGACCTTCTGCATGTAGGCCGTCATGATGTCGTAGCGCTGCTTGGGCATGCGCGGCGTCTCGGCAAGCGTCCATTTCGGCGAGAAGCCGAGGCCCAGGAAGCCGATCCCGAGCGGCTCGGCGACCTCGCGCAGCTGCGCCAGGTGGGAGTGCACCTCGCGGCAGGTCAGGTGGATCGATTCGAGCGGCGCCCCCGACAGCTCGAACTGCCCGCCCGGCTCCAGCGAGATCGCCCCGCCCTGGGTCGGGTCGACGAGGCCGATGATCTTGTCGCCGTCCATCACCGGTTCCCAGCCGAGCAGCGCCTGCATGTTGTTGAGGAGCGCCTGGATGCCGCGGCGGCCCTCGTAGGGAACCGGCGAGCAATCGGCTTCGTAGAAGCCGAACTTCTCGTGCTCGGTGCCGATCCGGAATGCCGACGGCTGCTTGCTGCCGGCTTCGAGATAGGCGACCAGTTCGTCGCGGGTCTCTAGCGGCGTGGTGTCGGTCAGATCGCGGGCCATTGGGGAAACTCGAAAGCCGGGTGGGATGCGCACAATACATAGGGTGACGCGTCAGGCAATCATCACTTCCTTATGACTGCCATTCCTGACGCGGATGGGTCGCGCGGCTCGCCCACCCTGTTCCGCCGCGCGGCGTTCAGGTCCAGTCGCCGAGGACCGCCTGAATCAGGGTCAGTGCCGCGATGCCGGCGGTATCGGCGCGCATGACGCGCGGTCCCAGCGAAATCGCCACGACATTGACCGAGGCGCGCAGCGCCTGGGCCTCCTCCTCGGAAAATCCGCCCTCCGGGCCGATCAGCACGGCCAGGGGCCCCGGCTGCACGGCCTTCAGCGCCGCGATGGGATCCTGCACCGGCGCCGCCTCGTCGCAGAAGACGAGCGTGCGAAGCGGGTCGCGGTCGGCGAGGAACCCCTCCAGCGAGACGGGCTCGGCGACGTCCGGCACCCACAGGACCCCGCACTGCTCGGCGGCCTCGACGGCGTTGGCGCGCAGGCGGTCGGTCTTCACCCGCTCGGTGATCGTATGGCGGGTGATCACCGGATGCAGTTCTGATGCACCCAGTTCCGTCGCCTTCTGAGCGATGAAATCGAGCCGCGCCTTCTTGATCGGCGCGAAGCAGTAATGGAGGTCGACCGGCGAAGACTGCTCCCGGGTCCGGGCGCTGACCTCGACCAGCGCGTCCCGCTTGCCGCGGCGCCGGACTTCTCCGAGCCACTCGCCGTCGCGGCCGTTGAACAACAGGACGGCATCGCCGTCCGACCGGCGCATGACGGTCAGCAGATAGTGGGCCTGCTCCTGCGCCAGCGGAACCGGTCCCGCCCCGCTCAGCGGTGCATCGACATACAGGCGCGGGGGTTTGCTCAAGGCGCGATCCGTCCCTCGATTTTCGCTTTGTCCTCATCTAACGTCCGCCGCGATCGACTTAAACCCCGGGTCTCACCGAATGACCGTCCCCGACATCGCACTTGCAGACTGCCGCGAGCAGGACTGGGACACGCTGGCCGCCTTCATGCACGCCTTCTGCGAGGAGGACGGCCACGCGCACGGCCCGGACAACGAAGCCGCGCTGCGGACGCTGATCGACAACCCGCTGTATGGCCGCGCGCTGCTCGTCTGGCACGGCGACGAACCGGTCGGCTACGCGGTCCTGTGCTACGGCTTCTCGCTGGAATTCTGCGGCCGCGACGGATTTCTCGACGATATCTACGTGGCGCCGGCCCATCGTGGCCTGGGGATCGGCAGGCTCGTGCTGGAGCGCCTGCAGGCGGTCGCCCGCGACGACGGCATCAGGACGCTGCACCTGGAGGTGATGGACGGCAACGACGGCGCCGCCCGGCTCTACCGGCGCCTCGGCTGGCACACCCGCAAGTCGCGGATGATGACCAAGTCCCTCGTCGCCGACGCCGCGACATGACGCAGGGGACCGACACGACGGCAACGATCGACGCGGTGCGCGACCATTGGGTCGCCCGCCTCGCGCCGGCCTGGGCGAAGCCCTACCTGCGCATGGCCCGCATCGACCGTCCGATCGGCTGGTGGCTGCTGCTGTGGCCGTGCTGGTGGTCGACGGCGCTGGCCGCGGTCGCCGCCGGCGCGCCATGGCCGAACCCCTGGCATATCGTCCTGTTCCTGGTCGGCGCGATCTCGATGCGCGGCGCCGGCTGCGTCTGGAACGACATCGTCGACCGCGACATCGACGCGAAGGTCGAGCGCACCCGCAAGCGGCCGATTCCCTCCGGCCAGGTGAGCGTCCTGCAGGCAGCGGTTTTCATGGCCTCGCTCTGCCTGATCGGGCTCCTGGTGCTGCTCCAGTTCAATTGGTTCGCGGTCGGCGTCGGCTTCGCCTCGGTGCTGATCGTCGTCGTCTACCCGCTGATGAAGCGGGTGACGTGGTGGCCGCAGTTCGTGCTGGGTCTGGCCTTCAACTGGGGCGCACTGATGGGCTGGGCGGCGGCATTCGGATCGCTGTCCTGGGCGCCGCTGTTGCTCTATGTCGGCGGCATCGCCTGGACGATCGGCTACGACACGATCTACGCCCATCAGGACATCGCCGACGACGAGCTCATCGGCGTCCATTCGACCGCCCGCCTGTTCGGCGGCCGCACGCGCGAGATGGTCGCCCTGTTCTTCGCGCTGGCCACCCTGCTGTTCGGTCTTGCCTTCCATGCGGCCGGCGCCGGCTGGCCGGCCTGGCTCGGTCTCTTCGCCGCGGCCGCCCAGATGGTCTGGCAGGTGGCGACCTTCCGCTACGACGATCCCGCCCGCTGCCTCAGGCTGTTCCGCTCCAATCGCGACTACGGCTGGATCCTGTTCGCCGGCCTGGTGGCGGATGCGGCGATTTCGGCCCTTTAGCCGCGAATGGGCGCCAGGTCCGGCACTTTCAACTTTACTTTTCGCCGTTTCGCCGTCAAAACCCGCCACATGAGCACGCAGCGGCACATCATGATGACCATGGACGTGATCGACCCCCGGTCGGTCGCGGTGGGCCATCCTGCGCTGACTTAAGCGTCTCGCCCACCAACGCCCCCGCCGGGAACGGCAGGGGCATGGCGACGCATCCTCTCCGTTCCGGCAGACCAACGGAGAGCAAGATGAGCCTCGAAAACCGCCCCGAACATCCCCCGGAACATCACTGCATCTTCTGCGCGATAGTCGCCGGCAGGGCGCCCGCGCACATCGTGCTGGAAAACGACCTCGTCGCCGCCTTTCTCGACATCAACCCGGTGACGCCCGGCCACGTCCTGATCGTGCCGAAACGCCATGCGGCGAGCCTTGCCGATCTGACCTTCATCGAGAATGCGTCCGTGTTCCAGGCCGGCAAGGACATTGCCTCCGCCCTGCGGTCGTCCGGCCTGCAATGCGAGGGCATCAACTATTTCGTGGCGGACGGCGCGGCGGCGTTCCAGGAAGTCTTCCACTTCCACCTGCACGTCTTTCCGCGCTATCGCGGCGACAGCTTCCGCATCGACGCCGACTGGTCGAATCCGCCGGAATTCGCCGCGCTGTCCGAGCCCGCCGACCGCATCCGCAGGACGCTGGGTGCGCGTTCGGCGCCCATGATGCCGGTGTGACGATGCCGCTAGTCGAGCTGCGGCTTGCCGCGCGCCTTCTTCACCTTGGCGCGGGCCGTCTTGGCGTCGAGACGGCGCTTCTTGGAGGCGAGCGTCGGCCGCGTGGCGATGCGCCGCGTCGGCCGCTGCGCCGCTGCGCGGATCAGCTCCACCAGGCGCTCGCGGGCGTCCTCCCGGTTGCGCTCCTGGGTGCGGTGGCGCCGGGCGTCGATCACCAGGATCCCGTCGCTCGTCAGCCGGCGCCCGGCGAGCGTCTTGAGCCGTGCGCGGACATATCCCGGCAGCGACGAGGACCGGGCGACGTCGAACCGCAACTGCACGGCCGTGGCGACCTTGTTGACGTTCTGCCCGCCCGGGCCGGAGGCCTGGACGAACCTCTCCTCGATTTCGCTCTCTTCTATCGAGATGTCGGGTGTGATGGGGATGCTGGCCATCTGTCGCCGCCGTCGCGCCCGCAGTCCAAACCTTTCGAGCCGGCGGCGATAATAGGCCTTGCCGCGCCGGAGTGAACACCCGGCGCGGCATGTGGTCGGAAATCCGTCAGGACTTGAGCATTTCCAGGCACTTGGCCGCCGCTTCGGCGGAGCTCTTGGCGCTGGCGCGGCTGACCTTGCCGGACATTGCCAGCGACTTCGTCGTGTCGGTGAGGACGCTGCGCAGGTCCGTGGAGGCGCTGACCTGGGGGGCGGTGGCGTCGTAGATCGTCTTCGATTCGGCGCTGAGGCCGGCGGCGCAGGAATCGGCCTCCTGCTGGCCGGCGTAGGCTGCCGTCGCAGTGAGCAATACGGTTGCGGTCAGAAACAAGCGAAGCATGGATTTCCTTTCTCCTGTTGCTAGAATCGGGTGGGCGCCGTGGAAGCCACGGCGTCCGGTTCGCGGTGGCGGACGGATGTGCCCCGGTCAGCGCCGACCGGCGCGGTTGACCGGCCCGCCGAGATTGACGGGCGCGGCGCCGGGTGCGCCGACGCCCACGCCGGGAGCAAGCCCGACACCGGCCGCGCCGGCGCCCGCGCCGGGCAGTACGCCGATGCCCGAGCCGACGCCGCCGGGCTGCACGACCGGTGCGGCGCGGACGACGGGCCTGGCCACGCAGCCGACGGGCAGGCCCGGCGACGTGCAGTAGACGACGGCCGCCTCGGCGGGCGCGGCCGTCAGCGAGGCGAGAGCCGCGCAGATGCCGGCGAGGAAAGGTTTGGTCATGGTCGGTCTTCCGGTTTTCCAGCAAGCGAGCGACAGGCCGCTGCTGTATAGGCTATTGCCTCGCCGGAGAGTGCAGGGTGAGAACGCCGAGGCCAATGTCAAAGATTGATCGCATCAGCCTGCGCGGCGGCCCATACCGGAACGAATGATGACCGTGTCCGGAACATCGGCCAGTCCGGCGGGACGGTCGTTCGGGGCTCCGACTCCCGATCAGGTCGCCGCGCTGTGCGCGGACCCGCGTTTCCCCGCCGCGCGCCGGCGCATCGTCACGGGGCTGGTCGGCCATTTCCGCGGCAACCGGATCGTCAACCGCGTGCTGAACGATCGCGGCCGGATCCTGATGGGGCTGCTCATTCTCGACCTGCATTTCAACGGCGAAGCGGATGGCGGTCTCACGGCGACGCGCCTGAAGCAGGTCTGCGCCGAAACCGGCGTGTGCAGTCCGGGACGGGTCACGGCGATGCTCGGCATCATGCGGCTGTTCGACTTCATTACCGATCGGCCGGGGCCGGATCGCCGCGTACGCCGGCTGGTGCCGACCGGGCGTCTGCTCGCGGTTCATCGCGAGCGCTGGCGCCATTTCTTCGAGGCCTTGAGCTTGCTCGGGCACGACGGCGCGGCGGCGCAGGACCGGCTCGACGATCCGGCTTTCGTCGCCCCCCTGCTCGGCGCCATGGCCGGCATGTTCCGGGGCGGAATGCGCGTCACCGACTACGTTCCCGAGCTCGCGCCGATCGTCCGGCGCGACGGCGGGTTGATGATCGTGCTGTCGATTGCGCTTGCCGGCGAGGCGGGCCGCGCGGACGCTGCCGGCCCTGTCGACCTGACGATCAGCGCCATGGCGAAACGCTTCGCCGTCTCGCGCGGCCATGTCCTGTCGGTGCTCCGGGACGCCGAGCAGCAGGGCCTGATCACCCGGACCGGGCCCCGCGGCGAGGGCATTTCGGCGACGCCGGCCCTGCGCGACACCGTCGACCGATTCGCCGCAGCGGCGCTGCTCATTCATGTGGCATCGGTCCGCGCGGCGCTGTCGGGATTTGCCGCGCCGAACCGGGCCTACGGCTAGATCGGTTCAGTCCGACGGGGTCCGGGCGATGATCTCGTCCTCCCGGTGGACGATCCCGGGCAGCGCCCCGCCCATCTTGCGCCCGCACAGGAAACGCGGCCGGCGTTCCTCGAAGAACCGGTTGGCCCGCCGGGCCCGCGGCGGCTTCACCGCCACCGCGCCGATGCGGGCATCGGGTTCGTATATCTCGCCCAGCGCCGTCTCGATCAGCAGCGGCCGGGCGAGTGCCCGCCCCCAGGCCTGCCATTCGGCGATCACGTCGTCGGTGTCGTCGGCCTCGAACAGCGGCACGCCCAGTTCGCAGTTGGCGTGATGCAGGCGGAGGCCGACCCGAACTGTGCCGCGCCGGTCGCGGACGCTGAGAAGCACGCCGCGGTAGGATCCGATCGGTACCGTCACGTACAGCGGCGCCCCCGCATTGGTCTCGCGCCGGATCATCACCCCGTCGCGCCCGACGACCGCGGTCTGCGGCACGCCTCCGGCGCGGGACCACCCGTGGAAGGTGACCCGCGCCGGCAACTGGAAGGGATCGAGCCGCAGCAGGCAGCTCTCTCCCTCGGACATCCTGGCGATGTCCGTGGTCTGACGCCTCATCGAATTCTCCCCGTGAATTCTCTGTGTCCGGCCGTTTGTTTTCTGGTGGCCGCGAACGCCGTGGACTCTGGCCGGGAAAGATTGGAAACGACTTAAGGGGTTCGGTTAAAACTCGGTCACCGGAACCGTCCGACTTGAACGCGGCAGCCCCGATCACTACACAAGCCCTGCGGGCTGCTTTCGCACCTGCGAAAACGGTCCGCGACGGTGCCCTGTCGAAACTGCGGCTTGTCGAGCCGGCGCCGCGGACCCAGGCCCTCACAGAAGGCGAACCCGTGCCGACAGCGTCCGAAACCGATCGCATCGACCTCGACCTGATATCCGAAGCCGCCCGGGAGGCCGGCGCCCTGGCGCTCGACTTCTTCAGGAAGGCCCCGCGGCGCTGGAACAAGGCGGACGACACGGTGGTCACCGAGGCCGACATCGCGGTCGATCGCCTGCTGATGGAGAAACTGCGGACGGCCCGGCCCGCCTATGGCTGGCTGTCGGAGGAGCATCCCGACGACGGCTCGCGCCTGAAGGCGGTGCGCGCCTTCATCGTCGATCCGATCGACGGGACCCGCGCCTTCGTCGACGGCGGCGACGAATGGGTCGTCTCCATCGGTATCGCGGCGGGCGAGCATCCGGTCGCCGGCGTCCTCTGCAATCCGGTGCGCGACGAACTGTGGACCGCCCGGGCCGGCGGCGGCGCGTGGCGCAACGGCGAGCGTCTCGCCGTCTCCGATACGGCGGGGCTGGCCAGCGCCCGGATCGCCGCCTCCCGCAAGGCGGCGGCGGAGGCCGGCCTCGACGATGCCGCGTTCGTGCCCGACCGGCGCTTCCTGAAGTCGCTTGCCCACCGGCTCGCGCGGGTCGCCGCCGGCGAGACCGACGCGGCGCTGGCGACGTCCGACAGCGCCGACTGGGACCTCGCCGCCGCGCTGCTGCTGGTGCGCGAGGCCGGCGGCGTCGTCACCGACATGTACGGCGAGCCCGTTCGCCTGAACCAGCTCAGCACCAAGCATCCCGCCTTCGTCGCCGCGGGGCCGCGCCTGCACGCGGCGATCCTCGAGGCGGCGGTCCGTAGCGAAGCCATCGTGAAAGCGGAGGATTGAGCCATATGCCCGGAACCCAGCCCGAAAGGCAGCTCCTGCACCTCGTCTTCGGCGGGAAGCTGAACGATATCGAGTCGGTGGAATTCGAGGATCTCGAGACGCTGGACATCGTCGGCGTCTATCCGAACTATGCGAAGGCCTACGACGCCTGGAAGGCCGCCGCCCAGCGCACTGTCGACGACGCCGAGACGCGGTATTTCATCGTGCATCTGCACCGCCTCCTCGATCCGGAGGTGTCGGCGCCGCCGAAGCCCGGCGCATCCTGACCCCCGCACCGGGGCAACTTCCCCGGGTGCGACTTTTCGGCGACAGGCGCCGCACAAACGCAACGTGTCACAGGTGACGGCGGCGACAAGACGGGATAGAACGCGCCGGCAACCATCGCGACCGTGAGCGCGCCGGCGCCGAAGGAAAGAACGCGTGGCCTCGAACGTATTCAGCGACTCGATTTCGGTCGAAAGATCCGACGACAGCCTGCAGACGTCGAACCTGTCGACGTGGCAGGTCGTCGGCCGGCTCGTCCGCGATCACCTGCTGCCGCGCAAGAAGCTGCTCGGCGGCTGTTTCGCGGCGATGGCGCTGTCGGCCGCCGCCACCGGCTCGCTGCCGTTCCTGATGCAGCAGGCCGCCGACGAGGTGTTCCTCGGCAAGAACGAGACGATGCTCTACGTGCTGCCGGTGCTGGTGGTGATCCTGGTCGGCCTGAAGGCCGTCTCGGAGTACTTCTCCACCGTCGGCCAGGCCTATGTCGGCAACCGCATCGTCGCCGACCTGCGCGTCGAGATGTTCGAGCGGCTGACCCAGGCCGATCTCGGCTGGCTGCAGCGCACCCATTCCGGCCGCTTCCTGTCGAGCTTCATGAACGACGTCATGGCGATCCGCGAGGCCGCCGGCCTGACCATCGTCGCGCTCGGCCAGAACATCCTCAAGGTGATCATGCTGACCGTGGCCATGTTCTACATGGACTGGACGCTGTCGATCTTCGCGGTGATCGCCATCCCGTTCGCGCTCAGGGTGCTCGGCCGCCAGCGCAAGCGCGTCCATGTCTCCGCCACCAAGACGTTCCAGGAGACCGGCGACCTGTCCTCGCTGGTGTCGCAGACGCTGACCGGCATCCGCGTCGTCAAGGCCTATGACCGCGAGGCGCACGAGACCGAGCGGGCGCGGCGGATCATCGACCGCACGCTCGAATTCATCATGCGCTCGGTGCGCACCAAGGCCTCGTCCGGTCCGATCGTCGAGGCGCTGACCGGCGTGGGCTTCGCGCTGGCGATCTTCTATGGCGGCTACCAAGGCATCCACGGCGGCCTGACCGCCGGCGAGTTCATGGGCTTCGTCACCGCCGCCATGCTGATGTACCAGCCGATGAAGGCGGTGGCTGCGCTGCAGACGATGCTGCAGGAAGGAGTCGCCGCGGCAAACCGCGTGTTCGGCATCATCGACCAGGACAGCCGGGTCGCCGAGAAGCCGGGCGCTGCCCCCCTCAAGGTCACAGAAGGCGAGATCCGGCTCGAGAACGTCAACTTCTCCTACCGCGACGGCGAGGCGGTGTTGCGCGACCTGTCGCTGACGGTCCCCGCCGGCAAGCGCATCGCTCTGGTCGGGTCCAGCGGCGCCGGCAAGAGCACCGTCCTCAACCTGCTGCTGCGCTTCTATGATCCGCAGTCCGGCCGGATCCTGATCGACGGCCAGTGCATAGAGGACGCCACCATCTCCAGTGTCCGGCTCGCGAGCGCCCTGGTCACCCAGGACCCGGTGCTGTTCGACGACACCATCCGCCACAACATCATGTACGGCTCGGAAGGGGCAAGCGAGGAGCAGGTCATCGCCGCCGCCAGGGCCGCCGTCGCGCACGACTTCATCATGAGCTTCCCGAAGGGGTACGATACGCCGGTCGGCGAGGCTGGCGGCATGCTGTCGGGCGGTCAGCGCCAGCGCATCGCGTTCGCCCGCGCCATGCTGCGCGACGCGCCGATCCTGCTGCTCGACGAGCCGACCAGCTCGCTCGACTCCGAATCCGAGGCGCTCATCCAGGAGGGCCTCAACGTCCTGCTCAAGGGGCGCACGGTGGTGATGATCGCCCACCGCCTGTCGACGGTGAAGAAGGCCGACATGATCCATGTCATGGAGAAGGGCCGGATCGTCGAGAGCGGCACCCACGACGAGCTCGTGGCAAAGGACGGCGCCTATGCGCGGTTGCACCGCACCCAGTTCGGCGATGTCGCCGGGACCGCACCGGCCGCCGTCAAGCCGCGCCGGCGCACGGCGGCGAAGCCCGCCGGAGCCGAACGCGCGCCGGCCAAGGCGACCAACGCCTGAGGCAATGCGAAAACGACTGTTTGATGCCCGTTGGGTGCAGGTCTCGCTCGGCGCCTTCGGTGCCGCCTACCTGCGCTTCGTCTACCGCACCAGCCGCTTCACGGTCGAGCCGCCGGACGTCTACGAGCGCCTCGACGGCAACCTGCCGGTGATCCTCGCCTTCTGGCACGGGCAGCACTTCCTGATGCCGTTCATCAAGAAGCCCTATCACCGCGCCAGGGTGCTGATTTCCCGCCACCGCGACGGCGAGATCAACGCCCAGACCGCGCAGCGCCTCGGGATCGGCACGATCCGGGGCTCCGGCGACATCAACAAGGGCAAGTTCCACGTCAAGGGCGGCCCCGTCGCGTTCCGCGAGATGCTGTCCACTCTCGAGGAGGGGATCAACGTGGCGCTGACGGCCGACGTTCCGAAGATCTCGCGGCGCGCGGGTCTCGGCATCGTCAAGCTCGCGCAGCAGTCCGGACGGCCGATCATTCCCGTCGCCATCGCCACGCGCCGGCGCATCGAGATGAAGAGCTGGGACAAGGCGGCGATCAACCTGCCCTTCAGCCGCGGCGCCGCCGTCGCCGGCGACCCGATTTTCGTCGCCGCCGACACCGACCGGGACGGCCTCGAGGCCTACCGCAGGCGGGTCGAGGAATCGCTCGAAACCTGCACGCGGCGCGCCTACGAGATGGCCGACGGCAAGGCCGATGCCTGAGGCGCCGCGGTCGATCCTGCTCGGCGCCTATCGCGGCCTGACCTCGATCGGCCATCCTCTCGTCGGACCGCTGTTGGCCTGGCGGCTGCGCCGCGGCAAGGAGGATCCCGAACGCGTTGCCGAGCGCCGCGGCATCGCAAGCCGTGACCGCCCCGACGGTCCCCTGGTCTGGATACACGCGGCAAGCGTCGGCGAGACGATATCCGTGGTGCCGCTGATCGACCGGATCGCCTGCGGATGCGGTCTGTCGGTGCTGCTGACGACGGGCACGGTGACATCGGCGCAGATCGCCGAGGCGCGGCTGCGCGAACTGTCCGGCCGCGGCGCCTCGGTGGTCCACCAGTACGTTCCCCTCGACGGCCCGCGTTTCGTGCGCCGGTTCCTGGACCACTGGCGGCCGGGCCTGGCGATATTCGTCGAGTCGGAGATCTGGCCGAACATTCTCCTCCAGGCCTCCGAAAGCGGCTGCCGGCTGGCGCAGGTCAACGCGCGCATGTCGGACCGCTCCTTTGCCCGCTGGCAGAAGCGCCCCGCGATGATCAGGGCGATGCTCGGCCGCTTCGACATCTGCCTTGCCCAGTCCGGCACTGATGCCGACCGGCTGCGGCAGCTCGGCGCCGCAAACGTCGTCGACACCGGCAACCTGAAATACGATGTTCCCGCGCCCGAGGCGGACGAAGCCGACCTCCGCGACCTGTCAGCCGCGGTCGGCGACCGGCCGAGATGGGCCGCCGCGAGCCTGCACGCGGGGGAGGACGAGCCGGTGCTGGAGACCCATTTGCATCTGTCGCCGCGCCACCGCGACCTGCTGACGGTGCTTGCGCCGCGCCATCCCGAGCGCGGCGCGGAGATCGCCGCGGCCGCGGCGGCGCGCGGCCTGACTCCGGTCCTGCGCTCCCGGGGTCGGATGCCGGACGAGCGGACCGATGTCTACATCGTCGACACGATCGGCGAGATGGGCCTCGTCTACCGGCTCGCCCCGGTCGTCTTCGTCGGCGGATCGCTGGTCGCCAGCGGCGGCCACAATCCGATCGAGGCGGCCAAGCTGTCGACGGCGATCCTGCACGGCCCGCACATCAGGAACACCACCGACATCTTCGCCGCACTGCATGCTGCCGGCGCAGCCGACGAGGTGTCCGGCGCGGAGGCGCTGGCGGAGCGTGTCGGCCACTTCCTCGCCTCTCCCGAAGACGTCTCCCGCCGCGCCAGGGCGGCCAGCGCGGCGGTTCTGGGCCTCTCCGGTGCGCTGGACCGGTCGATGGAGGCGCTGGCGCCGCTGCTCGATGCGGCGCGGAGGTCGTGAGATGCGCGCCCCGGCGTTCTGGCAGGAGACGCGCCCGAGCTGGCAGGCGATGTGCCTCTGGCCGCTGTCGCTGCTCTACGGCGCCGTGGCGCGTGTCCGGTTCGCGAAGGCGCCCACCAGCCGTGCCGCCGTCCCTGTCGTCTGCATCGGCAATCCGACCCTGGGCGGCTCCGGCAAGACGCCGACGGCCATCCTGACGGCACGCTGCCTGCAGGCGCTCGGCCGCCGGCCGGTTTTCCTGAGCCGCGGCTACGGCGCACGGGTCGCCGGGGCGCTCACCGTCGACCCGGCCGTCCACACGGCCGCCGATGTCGGCGACGAGCCGCTGCTGCTGGCGCGGACCGCACCGACGGTGGTATCCCCGGACAGGGTCGCCGGCGCCGCCCGTGCCGCGACGCTGGGCGACGTCATCGTCATGGACGACGGCTTCCAGAACCCCGCGCTCCACAAGGACCTGTCGCTGCTGGTCTTCGACGCCGGCTACGGCGTCGGCAACGGCTACGTGTTTCCCGCCGGGCCGTTGCGGCTGCCGCTCGGGCCGCAACTGGCGCGTGCGCAGGCGGTGGTGCTGATCGGAACGGGCGACCGGTCGGAGTCGGCGCTCGCCGGGGCAGGCGTCGCGGCCCCAGATATCCTGAAGGGGGAACTCCGGCCCGATCCGGCCATGACGGCCGCGCTCACGGGCCGGCCGGTACTGGCGTTCGCCGGAATCGGACGACCGGAGAAGTTCTTCGGCTCGCTCGAGGATATCGGCGCGCAGGTGGTGGAGCGGCGTCCCTTCGCCGACCATCACCGCTATTCGGAGGCCGACGCGCGCGGCCTGATGGCGATGCAGCGGCGCAGCGGCGCCATTCCCGTCACCACCGAGAAGGATCTGGTGCGGATCGGATCGCCTCGCGGCGGAGCGCTGAAGTCGCTGTCGGAGGCGCTCGTCGCCCTGCCGGTGTCGCTGGCGCTCGACGAGGCCAGCGCCGTCAGGTTCCAGGCCCTGCTGGAGCGCCTGCTGGCGCCGCAGTGATTACCGGTCCTGCTGGGTCTCTTCGTAACGCTGCGCGGCAATCTCCGGCCCGGCATAGGCTTCCTGCCGCTCGACGCTCCAGTAGCGGAGCTCCGTCAGCGGAATCTGCTGCCCCGTCACCGCGCAGAGCACGTAGCCGCCGGGCTTGAGGACGCGATAGTCGCCATCCAGGTACTGGATGCCCGCCTCGCCCTGCGCTGATGGTCGTTCGTAGCGGTTCATGTCGCCCACGCGGTTTCGTTGGATTGCCCGGGAATAGATAGCCGCTGGCGTCGCCGATTTCCACACCCGGCGGGGGGCCGGAGCACATTTGCCGGTGCCGGTCCCGCCGGTCGTCACGGATTGTCAGTAATCGCAGGGGCATTATCCTGGGACTGCTCAACTGGAGGATCCGAGAATGTTCAAACGAGTTGCAGCCGCCGGCGCGATGCTGGCGGTCCTGTGTCCCGGCATCGCCGCGGCGCAGGGCGACGCGCCTGCGGCGTCCGGCACGCAAATGGCGGCCGCGATGCAGCAGCAGGCTCCCGCCGCCCAGGGGATGCCCATGCAGCCGGGCATGCCGATGATGTATCCCGGCATGCAGCAGAATCCCGGCATGTACCCGTCCATGCCGATGGCCCCCGGCATGGCCGCCGATCCGGCCGGCGCCGGCGCCCAGGGCGCCTCGCAGCCGACCTACGAGTACATCCAGCAGGCAGCGTCGATGTCCTACGACGGCCAGACGCTGACGCTCGAAGGTCTCGCCCCGGCCACCATCTTCTTCAGCGACCGCCCCTACCGGCTGATCGGCCAGGTCGACACCGGGACCTTCGCCTCGCTGTGGGACGAACCGGACGGCACCTTCCGGACCGACCCGCCCAACGCCGCCGTCACGGTGCTCGGCTCGGCGGACACGGAGCCGGCGATCGTGGAACTCACCACGGCCACCGTCGAGGGCTCGACGGTCCGCTACGGCGTGAAGGTGCTGTCGGGCGAGTTGCCGGACGGCGGCCAGGACGTCGCCGTCTTCATCGACCACGGTCCCGGCTTCGCCCATTTCGGCGGCGGCGGCTACCGGCCGGCCTACCATCCCGGCTACCATCCCTATCACCCCTACTATCCGCCCTATCATCCGGGCTACCACCCGTACCATCCCTACTATCCGCCCTATCACCCCTACTACCCGCCGCCCTACTACCCGCACTACAACAGCGGCGCGGCGGTCGCGGCCGGCGTCGGCGCGCTGGCGGGTGCGGCGATCGGGGCGGCGGCGGCGAGCCAGCCCACGCAGGTCTACACCTACCCGGTGCCGACCGGCAGCGTGCCGGCGAACTGCTATCTCAACTCCAGCCACACGCGGATGATCTGCTCGGTGCCGCTCAGCCAGCCGCCGCAGTAGTCGGCCTTCGCCGGGCCCGTGTCGTCGCACGGACCCGGCTTTACACCTGCCGGCAAATGGAAAATCCTGTCGGCCATGCGTACGATCGCGCGTTGCGTCCTTGCCGCCTGGCTTTCGATGACCTCGGCCGCCCAGGCCGAGGAGTCGCCGCCCGACGGCGTCGAAACCGCCGCCCCTGCCCCGCCCAGCCGCGCCGACATCTGCGCCTATATCGAGCAGGCGGCCGGCGACCACGGCCTGCCGGTGTCGTTCCTGACCAGGCTGATCTGGCGCGAGAGCAGCTTCCGTCCCTGGGTGGTGAGCCCGAAGGGTGCCCAGGGCATCGCCCAGTTCATGCCGGCGACGGCGGCCGAACGCGGCCTGGCGGATCCGTTCGATCCCGAGCCGGCGATCGCCGCCGCCGCGTCCTTCCTGACCGACCTGCGGGAGCTGTTCGGCAATCTCGGCCTGGCCGCGGCCGCCTATAACGGCGGCCCGAACCGGATATCCGGCTGGCTCGCGGGAACCGATGTCCTGCCGGCCGAAACCCACCAGTTCGTGCGGATCATCACCGGCCGGATGGCGACCGACTGGCGGGCGCCCGACGGCGGCCCCGTCCCCGCCGACCCGCCGGAGAGCGCCCGGCCGACGCGCTGCCTCGACGTCGTCGCTTCGATCGCCCGCCCGTCGCGCACCATCATGACTGCCGGCCCGGATGCCACCGCGCCCTGGGGCGCCCAGGTCGCCGGGCACTTCTCGCGCGACCGCGCCCTGTCGATCTATTCGAACCTGCAGCAGCGCTACGACGCGGTGCTGGCCGACCGCGCGCCGATGGTCGTGGGCACGCGAAACCGCAGCCGCGGCGCCGCCGTGTTCTTCGACGTCAGGGTGCCGGCGGAGACGAAGCAGGAGGCAGCCGACCTGTGCGCCCTGCTGCGGGCCCGCGGCGCAGCCTGCATCGTCCGCAAGAGCTGACCTCCGCCCCGTCCAGCGAAAGGCGGCGGTAATCAAACCGTGGCTGCATCGACCCGGCGTCGCGGCTATAGATGTCCGCGTTCGCAGCGGCACGCCTGCCGGCCAATGGGGAGGAAGGATCATGAAGGACGCCTATGGCAGCCCGCATCCGCAGTCGCGGATCACCGTCGCCGGCGCCGATATCGCCTATGTCGACACCGGCGTGCCGGACGGACGGCCGGTCGTCTTCCTGCACGGCAACCCGACCTCGTCCTACCTGTGGCGCAACATCATCCCCTACGCGGCGAAGACCCACCGCTGCCTGGCCCCGGATCTCGCCGGAATGGGCAATTCCGGGCCGTTGCCGGCAGGCGGCTATACGCTCGCCGACCACCTCGCGGTCACCGACGCCTGGTTCGAGGCGATGGACCTCACCGGCGTCACCCTGGTGATCCACGACTGGGGCTCCTCGATCGGCATGGACTGGGCCCGCCGCAATCCCGATCGCGTCGCCGGGATCGTCCACATGGAGGCGATCGTCGCGCCGCGGATGTGGGCGGACTTCCCCGAGGGCCGCGACACGCTGTTCCGGCGCCTGCGCAGCGAGGAAGGCGAGAAACTGGTGCTGGAGGAGAACTTCTTCGTCGAGACCGTGCTGCCGCGCAGCATCCTGCGCGAGCTGACCGGCGAGGAGATGGACACCTACCGGGCCCCCTTCCCGACACCGGAGTCGCGCCTGCCGACGCTGGTCTGGCCGCGCCAGATCCCGATCGAGGGCGAACCGGCCGACGTCGTCGCGCTGGTCGAGCGCTACGGCGCCTTCATGAAGGACAGCCCGATCCCGAAGCTGTTCCTCAACGCCACCCCCGGCGCCATCGTCTCGACCGAGAAGGTGCGCGACATATGCCGCTCCTGGGCAAACCAGCGCGAGGTGCAGATCAAGGGCATCCACTTCGTCCAGGAGGACTGCCCCGACGAGATCGGCCAGGCGCTGGCGGCATTCTTGTCGGAAAACTAGCCGGGAGCGCCGCAGCGAATGGCCCAGAATATTTATGACGACGGGGTTTTTTTCGCGGCATACTCGCGTCTGCATCGGTCCGTTCGCGGGCTTGAGGGCGCGCCGGAATGGCCGGCGCTCCGGGACCTGCTGCCGCCGCTCGCGGGCCGCAGCGTTGTCGACCTGGGGTGTGGATTCGGCTGGTTTGTACGCTGGGCGCGGCTGCAGGGGGCGGCCTACGTCCTCGGTGTCGACCTGTCGGAGAACATGCTGTCACGGGCGCGGCAAGCGACCGACGATCCTGCCGTCGATTATCGTCGGGCGGATCTCGAAACACTCGAACTGCCCGCCGCGTCCTTCGACCTCGCCTACAGTTCCCTGGCCTTCCACTACATACCGGATCTTGCCCGGCTGGCGCGCACGATCCGAGGCTCGCTGCGGCCCGGCGGCGTGCTGGTGTTCAGCATCGAGCATCCGATCTTCATGGCGCCGACGTCGCCGGACTGGATGACCGGACCCGGCGGTCGCAGGATCTGGCCGCTCGCTACCTATTCAGCGGAAGGGGCGCGCCGAACGAACTGGCTGGCGGAGGGGGTGGTGAAGTACCATCGCACCCTTGCGACGACGGTCAACACTCTGGTCGACCAGGGTTTCACGTTCCGGCGCTTGGTGGAATGGGCGCCGACCCCGGAGCAACTGGCGGCCGCGCCGGAACTGGCCGAGGAAGTCGACCGGCCGATGATCGCGATCCTGAAATTCTCGTTGTAGGGGGTCCTCACAAGGCGTCGAGCTGGACGACCCGGCGGGTGTAGGCGAGCGGGTGGCCGAGCGGTGCCGCGGCCAGCACCTCGAAGGGGGCACCCGGTTCGCGCTCGACGGCGATCGCGACGCGGTCGACGGTCAGCGCGCGGCCGATCACCGGCTCGAAGACATCGGTGAGGATCGCCTCGACGCGCTGCGTCTCGTCGGCCTCCACGCGCCCCGTCAGCGTCATGTGGAAGCTCGCCTCCTCGAGCACGTAGGGATAGCCCCAGCGGTCGAGAAGCTCGTTCTGGCGCGGGCTCAGGCCGGCGGACCGGCGTCGCGCGATGTCGCCCTCGCCGAGGGGCGCGCGGAAGCGCTCGAAGGCCCGCACCGCGCCCGCCGAGAGATCCTCGACCTGCCCGTCGCGGATCGCCGGCATCAGCGCGAAGAAGCCGCGCATGTTGATCAGCGACAGGACCGGCAGCCGCACCGGCGTCACCGACCTGGCGAAGCCGCGCAACGCGTCCACCAGTTCCGCCTCGTCGGTCCCTTCGGCGAGCCGGAACGGCGCCTTCAGCGTCGCGTGCAGCCCGTAGCGCGCCGGCTCGCCGACGAGGCGCGACCATGCGGCAGCCTCGAGCCCGGCGATGACCGGCGCCGAGAAGGTGGTCCCGGTCTCGATATCGTAGCCGAGCCAGCGCGTGCCGGTATCGAACAGCTCGCTGTCGGGATCGGGCACGAAATAGATCGCGTATCGCAAACGGCAGTCTCCTGGATGTCGCGCCCCGGTCGGGCGGAATGGGACGCAAGCCAACGTTCACCGTTAGTGCGATGGCATGACGGCGCAATGACACCGGCCCGGTCGTAGTCGGCTTGACCTGCAGGTAAATCTGGCGCCCGATTGCGCGGGAAAAAGGGCCATGCGCGTGATCGACACGACCTCCGATCCGCAGCAGCTCGCCCGCGCGGCCTCCGCGGCGCTGACGGCCGGCGACTGGACCGCCGCCGAAGCCGCCCTGACCGGCCTGCTCGCCCATGCCCCTGCCGATGTCTCGCTGGCCTACAACCTCGCCCTCGTGGAAAAGCGGCTGGGCAAGGATCAGGCCGCCGAGCAACGCCTCGCCGCGCTCCTGTCGCTTGCCCCGGGCCACGACAATGCCCGCTTCGAATATGCCGCAAGCCTGATGAACCGCGGCGCCGAGGCCGATGCGCTCGACCAGTTCGAGGCCTACCTGCGCCGGCGCCCCGCCGACGGCGACGCACGGCTCAACGCGGCCCGGCTCTGCCTGCGCCTCGGCCATGCCGACGCGGCGGCACGGCATCTCGACTTCGCAGAACGTGAACGGCCGGACGATCCGGCGATCCGCCTCGCCCGCGCCGAAGCGCTTCGCGATCTCGGCCGGCCGGGAGAAGCCGACGAGACGTTCCGCGCGCTGTTTCGCCAGGCCCCGTCGCTGCGGCCGGCGATCCTCAAGGCGATGAGCCAGGGCCGGCGCGGCCGCGTGCCGCTCGACGCGGCCGTCCTGACGGGCTCCGCCGACAAGCACTAACCCGCCGGCCGGTCCTCGCGCTTGCGGACGGTGCCGAGCGCCGTCGCGCAGAGCGTCTCCGCCCCGCCGGCGCGCACGTAGACGTCGCAGCGCACCACCGCCTGGGTGCGGCCGGCATGGATCGCCGAGGCGCGCGCAAGCAGTTCGCCGCCGACCGCCGGGCGCAGATAGTTGACCTTGATCTCCGCGGTCACGACCCCGCTTTCCATCGCCGCCGCGCCGGCAAAGGTCAGCGCGTTGTCGGCCGCATAGCAGATGACGCCGCCATGCGTGATGCCGAGATGCTGGCCGGTGTGCTCGCTCAGCGGCACGCGCAGCTCGGTCAGATCCTTCGACCAGCGCACGAGGTCCGCGCCCAGCAGCCGGCTGAACGGCTGTGCGGCGAGGATCTCGCGGCCGCGTTCCAGCATCTCGTCCATCGCGTTCCTGCCCGTTCCTGCTGCCGGGCAGCCTACCCGGGCCCGATCCGGAAGGCCTTCCGGTACAGGCCCGGATCGTCGGACAGACCATCCTCGATCTCGCGATGGGCGTCGAGATGCGTCTCGTCCATCGTCGAGGTGACGATCTCGATCGCCTCGCGGCGGACGGGAATGGCCTGCGCCACCGGCGTGCCCGCGGGCAGGACGCCCTCGAAGCCGGGGTCGGTCCACAGCGCCGGAAAATGGACGAAACCGTCCTTGAACCTGTCGCAGTCGACCACGCCCGACAGGGTGCGGAACGGCAGGTCCTCGCGGTTCAGCGGATGGGTGAACAGCACCGACCAGCCGTCCGGAACCTCGAGCGCCCAGAAATTGGTGAACTTCACGACGAACTGCGTGTCGGCCACCGCGAACGGGGTGCCTGCGGCCTGTTCGGGCACGTGCAGCCCGATCGGCGAGCGCGTATGGCGCAGCCCCGGCACCCGCGGCGCCTCCCAGTCCCACGACAGGGTGCCGCCGGCGACCGTCACGTCTGCGGCAAGCGGCATCAGCACGCCGGCGGACAGCGCATCGATCAGCGGCGGGCAGTGCTTCAGCGTGCGCACCTGCGCCCCGCCCAGCGTCTCGCTCGCGGCCGACCCCGGCATCGCCTTCAGCCACTCCGGCAGCCCCGCCCTGGCCGGCGCCGGCTTCGGCAGGATCTCCTCGAATCCCGGCAGGCAGCGAAACGTCAGGCGCATGTGGCTCGCTTCAATGCACGTCATCCGGGCCGGACGCCCCCTCTCCACGGCATCCCGGCCGGACGGATCTTCTACACGTCATCCCGGCCGAAACGCAGCGGAGAGCCGGGATCGCCAGGAGCCGAAGCGCTGCGGCCCCGGGCGGTCCCGGATAGCCGCTTCGCGGCTTCCGGGATGACGAGTGTAGGCATTGCTGCGAGCCGCTTCCAGCCGTCCGGGACGATTGGGGAGCGATGCGGCAGATCCAGACGCAACTGCCGCCGGCTCCGGCACGGCACGCGACAGCAGACGGGTCGGCGCCCTCGCTATCCCCCACGTCATCCCGGCCGGACGCCCCCTCTCCACGTCACCCCGGCCGCACATCGCAACCCGCCTCTGCCTACGTCATCCCGGCCAAGCGCAGCGCGAGCCGGGATCGCCGGGAGCCGAAGCGCTGCGGCCCCGGGCGGTCCCGGATAGCCGCTTCGCGGCTTCCGGGATGACGAGTGTTGGGGGCCGGCATGGGCAATTCCAGACGCCCGTGCCTCCAACCACCCCAAGGGCAGGCAGCGGATGACAGGGCAATACGGCTCCCCTCTCCACGTCATCGAGGCTGCACATCGCGACCCGCCTCTGCCTACGTCATCCCGGCCAAGCGCAGCGCGAGCCGGGATCGCCGGGAGCCGAAGCGCTGCGGCCGCGGGCGGTCCCGGATAGCCGCTTCGCGGCTTCCGGGATGACGGAGAGGTTGAGGCTCTCCGATCCCGGTTGGCCTACCGCGCCATGCGCGCCTTGCGGTCGCGCTCCTTCAGGATCACGTAGACCGTCGCGGCGATGATCGTCAGGACCACGAAGATGACGCCGATCACGTTGATCACCGGCGACAGCCCGAAGCGGAAGCGCGAGCCGATCTCGGTGACCAGCGTCCAGTTGCCGCCGATGGCGAACACCGTCGTGTTGTAGTTCTCGATCGACTGGAGGAAGGCGATCACCGCGGCGGTGAAGATCGTTGGCGCCAGGAACGGTAGGGTGATGCGGCGGAAGACGTGGACGCTGGAGGCGCCGAGGTCGAGGGCGGCCTCCTCCAGGCTGCGGTCCTGCCGCTGCAGGCGGGCCAGGAACATCAGCATCGAATAGGAGGCGATGAAGGTCGCCTGCGCCATCATCGCCAGGAACAGCCCGCCCGGCACCTGGAAATTGCGCCAGAAGATCAGCGTCGAGATGCCCAGGATGATGCCCGGGGTCAGGATCGGCGAGACCAGCACGCCGTAGAGCACGCCGTTCCAGCGCGACTGCAGCCGCGTCAGGATAAAGGCGCCGGACAGGCCGAGCGGGATCGACACGGCGATCACGCCGATGCCGACCAGGATCGAGTTCCGCAGTCCCTGCAGGATGCGGGTGTCGCCCGCCAGCGCGTCGAACCATTTCAGCGTCCAGCCGCGCCATTGCGTCACGGACGGATAGTCGTAGGCGTTGAACGCCGCCAGCGTCATCACCAGCAGCGGCGCGAACAGGTAGATGAAGAAGATCACCATGTAGACGTTCAGCACCACGTTCGCCCAGCGGCCCTCGCGGGTGCGGCGGACGGGAGTGGCGGGCGCGGCGAGCGTCGCGGCGGTCATTGCAGCCTCCGGGTGCGGTCAAGACCGGGGCCTCGCCCGCAGCCTGTCCTCGGGCCGCGCCAGGCGCGGACCCGGGGGAGACGGCCGCTCCGCGGCCTCCTCAGGATGAGGAGCAAAGGTTGGGAGTTTGTTGCAGCAACCACCCCTCCCCTCATGGTGAGGAGCGGCGCAGCCGCGTCTCGAACCATGCAGGCCCCGGCGGTGCGATGGTCCTCCACCCCGCCCCCCTATCGCGCGATGTCGCGGACGCCGACGCGGAAGATCAGCATCATCAGGAAGATGAAGACGATGCAGACCACCAGCAGCGTGAAGGCGTAGGCGGCGCCGACGTTCCAGTTGTTGGATTCGAAGAACTGCCGGTAGATCGTCTGGCTGAACCAGTCGCCCGAGGTGCCGCGCGTCATGATCTGCGGCACCGCGTAGGAGCCCGCCGACAGCATGAAGGTCATGATGCAGCCGACCGCGATGCCCGGCTTGGCATGCGGGATCGCGACGCGCAGGTGGATGCGCCAGGTCGGCGCGCCGAGGTCGCGGGCAGCCTCCAGCTGGTTGCGGTCGAGCGTCTCCAGCGTGTTGTAGATCGGGAAGACCATGAACAGGATGTAGGCGTAGACCATCGCCACGAAGACGGAGACCGGCGATTCCAGGAACGGGATCCACTGCTTGGCCGCGAGGTTGGTGATGCCGACCCAGTCGAGGAACGTGTTGAGGACGCCCTGGTAGTCGAGGATCATCAGCCAGGCATAGACGCGCAGCAGCTCGTTGATGGCGTAGGGCACGATCAGCCCGAGCATCAGGAAGGCCGCCGCCCGCGGCGTCGCCACCTGGGCGACCGCGAAGGCGATCGGGTAGCAGACCACCAGCGCCAGCACCGTCACCAGGGCGGCATAGAAGATCGTGCGCACGAAGATGCGCAGGTGCAGGCCCGACATGCGGGTGTAGTTCGACAGCGTGTAGACCCTCTGCGGCGCCTTCTCCTGCGCCTCGAGTTCCGCGATCTCCTCCTCGATATCGGAGATCCTGTCCTCGATGGCCGGCTTGTCGGCGTCGGCGGCGGCCTGCGCGTCGAACTGCAGGGTGGAGATCTCGTTGTAGAGCCGGTCGATCTGCAGGGTGATCTGGCTCGTTTCCTGGCGCGTCCACAAGGAACGCTCCACCATGAACAGCTGCGGCACGATGATCATGCCGAGCATCCACAGAACCGTCAGGGCGACGAACACCGTCGTCAGCCCGCGTCCGTAGGTGCGGACCAGCGCGCCCATCAGTCTCTGGCCAGCTCGCCGGCCGGCAGCACCAGCGCGTCGGAGGCGGCGAAGCCGACCCGCTGCTCGCCGCCGAGGTCGCGGCCGGCGGCGCCGGAATTGGTCAGGTGCACCATGATCTCGTTGCCGTCCCGCTTCAGGAACAGGTTGACGAACGGGCCCTCCAGGTCGCGGCGGTCGATGCTGGCGGAGACGACGTTGTCGAGGGCGGCCCCGTTCAGGAACTGCATGCGCTCCGGCCTGACGAAGACCATCGCCTCGTCGCCCGGTGCCAGCTTCTGCCGGTTGCGGCCGCGCAGCCGTCCGTCCGGCCCCTCGATCACCGCGAAGCCGTCGGCGACCTCGGCGACCCTGCCGCGGAACACGTTCTGCTCGCCGACGAACGTCGCCACGAACGGCGTCGCCGGATCGTCGTAGAGCACGTCGGTGGTGTCGACCTGCTCGACGCGGCCCTGGTTCATCACGGCGATGCGGTCCGACATGGTCAGCGCCTCGCCCTGGTCGTGGGTGATGTAGATGAAGGTGACGCCGGTGCGGCGCTGGATGTCCTTGAGCTCGGCGCGCATGTGCTGGCGCAGCTTCAGGTCGAGCGCCGACAGCGGCTCGTCGAGCAGCAGCACGGCGGGCTCCACCGCCAGCGCCCGGGCGATCGCGACGCGCTGGCGCTGGCCGCCCGACAGGTCGCCGGGCAGCTTGTTCTCGTGGCCGCGCAGGGCGACCATATCGATCAGTTCCATGGCCCGCTCGCGGCGCTGCTTCCTGCCGACGCCGCGCGCCTCCAGGCCGAAGGCGACGTTCTCCCAGACCGGCATCAGCGGAAACAGCGCCAGGTTCTGGAAGATCAGCGCGGTCGGGCGCCGGTTCGGCCCGATCCCGCGCATCTCGGCACCGCCGATGCGCACCGAGCCGGTGGTCGGATCGAGAAACCCGGAGATCATCCGGAGGATCGTCGTCTTGCCGCAGCCCGACGGCCCGAGGATCGAGAAGAACTCGCCGGCGCGGATCTCCAGGTCCGTCCGGTGGACCGCGGTGAAGTCGCCGAACACCATCGAGACGGCGTCGAGCACGACGTCCTGGCCCCGCATCGTGGTATCGGCCGGCATTGCCGTCGCAGCGCCCATGGCGATGCTCCCCTGTTCCGCGCGCGCCACTGGAAAGGAAAGGGCCGCTCCCTTGCGGAGAGCGGCCCTTCGGTATCAGGCGTTGGTGAGCTGCTCCGAATACAGCGAGCGCAGCGACGCGAAGAAGTCGGTCTGCGCCGGCCACCACCACAGATTGTCGATCGCGGCGGGGTCCGGGTAGGCCATCTGGAAGGCCGCCTTCTGCTCGTCGTTGAGATGCTTGTCGGCATCCACGGCGGCCGAGTTGTAGCCGGTGTTGTTGGCGAACATGCCGCCGGCCTCGGGCGTCAGCATGAAGTTGATGAAGGCGTAGGCCTGGTCGACGTTCTCGGCGCCCGACGGGATGCCCATGGTGTCGATCCAGCCCAGTCCGCCTTCCTTCGGCATCGTGTAGCGCCACTTCGGATTGGTGTCGCGGTGCAGCAGGATGCCCGTGGTGTCCCAGGTCTGGCCGATGGTGCAGCCGGCATCGGTGAACGCGGCGGTCGCCTCGGTGGCGTTGTTCCAGAAGGCGCCGATGTTCTGGCGGTGCTCGATCGCGTACTTGGTCACCGCCTCGAAGACGCGCTTGCACTCTTCCTCGGACTTGTAGAGGTCCATGGCGCGGTTCGACTTCACCTCGCCGGTGGCGTCGAGGTAGATCGCCAGGCTGACCAGCACCGACTTCTGGCGCACGGCGACCTGGCCGTTCATGTCCGGCTTCCACATGTCGCCGTAGGAGATGACGCCGTACTTGAGGTCGGGCATCGTCTCGGAATCCCAGGTCATGCCCTCGGTGCCCCAGTCGCACGGGATCAGGTAGCGCTTGCCGCGGTTGGTGGCGCCCAGGTTGATCGAGGCGCGGTAGATCGACGGGATCACCTCGTCGACCTTGAACTTCGACTCGTCGATCTCGGCGAGCAGGTTGTCCTTGTAGTAGTTCGGGCCCGTGTCGACGGAGGGGAACACCACGTCGAAGCCCTTGCCGCCGGCGGCGCGCAGCTTGTTCTCGGCCTCGTCGTTGGAGCCGTAGGTCGACAGGTTGACCGTGATGCCGGTCTCCTTCTCGAAGGCGTCCTTGATGTTGTCCTGGACGTAGTCGCCCCAGGCGAACACGTTGACGGTGCCGGACGAGGCGAGGGCATCGCCGGCCTTCAGGATTGCCGGGGCGGCGAGCGCGACGCCGGTCGCGGCGGTCCCCTTCAATACGGTGCGTCTGTTGATCGATTTCATGTTTGTGCCTCCCGATGGATGCGGCCGATAGGATTACCTGAGATCGCGGCGGGAGACGCCGACATGAAGCGCCATTCGCCCGGTCGTCAGTCGGCTAGCAGCCGGCATTGACAACTGTATGACAGATGTCGTGGCCCTGTCATCTTGTGTGGATAACGAGAACCAGACCCGGGAGGCCGGACCGTGAACGTACTTCTGATTACCGCCGACCAGTGGCGGGGCGACAGCTTCGGGGCGGCCGGGCATCCGGTGGTGAAGACGCCCAACATCGACCGCCTCGCCGGGCAGTCGGTGATGTTCTCGCGCCACTTCGCCCAGGCCGTGCCCTGCTCGCCGGCGCGCGCCTGCCTCTATACCGGCCTCTACCAGATGACCAACCGCGTCTGCCGCAACGGCACGCCGCTCGACCGGCGCCACGACACGCTGGCGCTCGCCGCCCGCCGGGCCGGCTACGACCCGACCCAGTTCGGCTATACCGACGTCGCCCAGGACCCGCGCCTGCACGAGGGCCGCGACCCGTGGCTGACCACCTACGAGGGCGTCCTCCCCGGCATGAGCGTGCGGGTCAGGCTGCCGGAGGACGGCAAGCCGTGGCTGTCCTGGCTGAAGGCGCGCGGCGTCGACGTCTCGAAGGGCCTCGACATCTACCTGCCGGAGCACGGCCCCGCCGACCCGCCCCGCGGCGCCCCGCCCGCCTACTCCGCCGACGACACCGAGACGGCGTACCTGGCCGGCGAGTTCCTGCGCTGGCTCGGCGAGCAGGACCGCCCCTGGTTCGCCCATGTCAGCTTCCTGCGCCCGCACCCCCCGTTCATCGTCCCCGAACCTTACGCCAGCATGTATTCGCCCGACCAGGGCCCCGACTTCGTGCGCGCCGCCACGCCGCAGGCCGAGGCGGCCCAGCACCCCTACATCGCCTACAGTCTCGCGACCGTGCAGAAGACCAACTTCGTCCACGGCGCCTCGGGATCGATCGGCGACTGGGACGACGCCGCCCGCCGCCAGATCCGCGCCACCTACTGGGGCATGATCTCCGAGGTCGACGCCCAGATCGGCCGCATCATGGAGGGGCTCGAGGCCGTCGACATGACCGATGACACCCTCGTCGTGCTGACCAGCGACCACGGCGAGATGCTCGGCGACAGGCACCTCTACGGCAAGCTCGGCTGGTTCGACCAGAGCTTCCACGTGCCGCTGATCGTCCGCGATCCCGGGGGCCGCCGCGGCGCCAGGATCGACCGGTTCACCGAGTCCGTCGACATCGTGCCGACCATCCTGGAGCGCATCGGCGCGCCCGTCCCCGACCATCTCGACGGCCGCTCGCTGGTGCCGCTGCTTGAAGGCGCCGAACCATCGACCTGGCGCCGGGAGGCGCACTGGGAGTTCGATTTCCGCGAGGTCGCCACCGGCGCCACGGAGCAGGCCTTCGGCCTGCCGCTCGACGCGCTGAACCTCGCGGTCGTGCGCGGCGACCGCTTCAAGTACGTCCACTTTGGCGGGCAATCGGGAGGCTTGCCGCCGCTGCTGTTCGACATGGAGACCGATCCGGGCGAACTTACAAACCTCGCCGACGACCCGGCCTGGCGCGACGTCCGCCTGGAGATGGCCGAAAAGCTCCTGTCCTGGCGCGCCCGCCACCTCGACCGCCGCCTGACCGGCATCGAACTCACCGACGCCGGCCCCGTCGCCGCAGGCCTGGAGCGTCGAAAACCCTAGTTCGCGCCTTCGGCGGGTCGGTACGCTGGATCCCCGCTTGCGTGGGGACGGGCGGGCGATACCGGCGAACACGCCGCCGCCCTGCCGTGCCGCTCCTGGGTCCGGATCAAATCCGGGACATATGCTGTGCCTTGGGCATGGTATCTGCCCCTACCGCAGCCTACGCCCCGGACTTGATCCGGGGCCCAGCGCGGCGGCTGCTGGTGCCCGTGACACTGATCCCGCCCATCCCCGCGCAAGCGGGGACCCAGCGCAACGACCCGCCGAAGGCTCCGCTGTCCCCGGGGCGCCTCTACATCGCGAAGAACCACCATTCCCGCCCCGGCTTGCGGCACCGCCTCACCCCACGCCGCAGCCTACGCCCCGGACTTGATCCGGGGCCCAGCGCGGCGGCTGCTGGTGCCCGTGACACTGATCCCGCTCACCCCGCGCAAGCGGGGACCCAGCGCAACGACCCGCCGAAGGCGCCGCTGCCCCCGGGGCGGCTCTACATCGCGAAGAACCACCATTCCCGCAGGGCGGTGCAGACGAGCGGATCCGAACCGGTCGCAAAGGTCAGGTGGAAGACGCCGTCGAGGCGGGCCTGCTTGCCGGCCGAGGCCAGCGTCAGCTCGGCCGCCCAGTGCGCGATCGCCACCGTGTCCGAGACGCTCCACAGGGTGCTGCGGAAGGTGATGTCCCTCTGGTCGGCCGTGACCGTTTGCCAGTAGTCGCGGATCGCGTCCTGCCCGGTCATGACGGGCTCGAAGGCTTTCTCGTGATAGGTCGCGTCCTTCGAGAACAGGGCCGCCGCCTTGTCGGCGTCGCGCTCGACCCAGGCCGTGCCATAGGCGGCGAGCCAGGCTTCGACCTGCGCCCGGTCCAGCTGCGGACCGCCCTGCCCGTCGTTCTCCCCGGCGCCCTGCGCTGCGGTGGCGCCGGACAGCACCAGCGGCGCGGTGACACCAGCCGCCGCGATCATTGCGAATTCCCGTCTCGTGGTCATGAGTCTCCACCTTTTTCGCCACACGAAAATTCGTTCGATGATCGAAATTAAAAGATCCGGCTTGACGCTAAGTCAATCACGCTCGGCCAATCCCGTCTCCCCGCCTCGCCCGCATGGCCATTTTCCCCGCCCAAACCGGCCCCCGGCCGCTGCCCGATTCCCGCGACAGCGGCCCCTGCGACAAGTTGACATAGGGGAAGGTTTGGTCCTACGCTCGTAATCCGAAATAGTTTTCGAATAACGAAAAGTATTTTCGTCCTCATGCAGACCACCCGGGCACGCGCAGCGCGACGGGGGCGGGCGGGGGGAGAGCCAGATGCAGATCACGTGACACTGGAAGGCCCGCGCGGCCGGGCATCATCCTGCGCCCGTCGGCGGCCGCGGCCTCGCGGATACACCGGCGGCCGGCACTGGCGGCCGGAGGACTGGTCATTGAACGGATGAATTCTTCGGCGCGGCGGCGGGCTGCGGCGGAAACCCGAGGGGAAACTCAAGGGCCGAAACTCAAGGGCAACAACTCAAGGGAAGGAAACGACAATGAGAACTGGCAGCAGCATTGCCGCGCTCATGCTGGCGTCGGCCTTGGCCGCGGGGTCGACCGGCGCGACGATGGCGCAATCGCGCCCGGCATCCGGCGAAACGGCCGAACTTGCCAGGAGCGCCGACGACTGGCCGGATTGCAGGGGCCGGGCGATCGGCATGTACCCGCTGTGCCGGGTGGTGCCGAAGGCGTTCCCCGACATCACCGACGTCTCGCATTCGAGCCTGCGGACGGCCAACACCATCACCGGCTTCTTCGAAGCCAAGAGCCGCCACAAGGCGGCGCAGATGGTCGCGTTCTTCGCGCCCAGGCCCGACCCGGTCGTCTATCTGGAGGCCGGGCTCGGATTTGCCTGGGAGTCGCAGGACGCCCTGCTCGAGGTCTGGTCCGGCGACGCCTTTGCCAACGGGCCGCCCGAGGCGCTGTCCTACCCGCTGCGCATCGTCGGCGGCGACGGCAGCGCCATCGTCGAGTTCGTCAACACGCCGGAGCTCCTCGGCCGCGAGTACCGCTTCATCGCCTCGATCACCTTCGACGACGACGGCAACATCATCCGCTGGGCCGACTACTGGGACGGCCGTGCCTCGAAGTCCAACGTGCCCTACGGCGCGCTTGGCCCCTATCCCGCCGATTTTCGCGACGACGTGGAGAATTCGTCGAAGCTGATCAGGCGCATCACCGGCAAGCTGCACAGGGCGCTGCGCAAGGGCGACGCCGCGGCGGCCGCGGCGATGTTCAGCCCGGACGGCGTGCTGGAGGACGTTCCGCTGCACGCGCGCATTGTCGGCAGGATCCAGATCGGCCGCTACTTCGAGCGGGCGCTGCCGCTGCTTCCCTACGCCCGGCGGGCCGCCATGGGCCATGTGTCAGGCGGCGACTTCGGCGGCGGTTACGAGTGGATCCCGCGCGCGACGGCCAACAATCCGCTGAAGCGGGGCATCACCCTGGTCGAGCTCGACGACCAGCACCGGATCACCCGCATGACGACGATGTACGACGCCTACAAGCTGAGCGAGGCGCGCTATCACAACCTCTTCCTCGCGGCAGCCGAGGACCCGGCCCAGAACTGAAGTGCGATATCGGCAAGGGGGACATGTCCCCCTTGCCGCCCTGCCGCGGAATGAGTCAGCCCGCTCCGGCCCTACCCCATTCCGGGAAGGGATCCGGCAGCGCGGCCAGCGCTGCCATGTCAAACTTTTCGGGGTCCTCTGGACCGACCAGGCAGTCGTCGAGCGCGGTGCGGATCGCCGCCTCGTCCATCGCGTGGCCGATGAACACCAGCTCCTGGCGCCGATCGCCCCAGCCCCCCACCCAGTGATCCTCCAGTCGGGTCCGCCAGTCGGGATGGTCGGGCCAGCGGTCGCGCGGTACCGCCGCCCACCAGTAGCCTGCCGCCTCGGTGCGGCAGATCGCACCGGCGAGGCTGAAATCGCCAACCCAGGCGGGGCGGGTGGCAAGCCAGAACAGGCCCTTGGCACGGATCAGGCCCGGCCAGGTCCGGGCGGTAAAGGCGGCAAAGCGATCGGGAAGGAACGGCCGCCGCGCCCGGTAGACAAAACTCGAGACCCCGTATTCCTCCGTTTCCGGAACGTGGCAATCGAAGCCATATAGTTCCTTGTACCAAAGCGGATGCTGGTGTGCCCGCTCGAAGTCGAAACGCTTCGTGTCGAGCACCTCGCCCAGGGGCACGCGGCCGAAATCCGTCTCGATCACACGAGCCTCGGGATTGAGCGCCTTGACGACGGTGCGGACGGCGGTCCGCCTGTCGCCGGACACCGCCGAAATCTTGTTGAGAACGATCGTGTCGGCAAACTCGATCTGGTCGACCAGCAGGTCGACCAGCGTTCGATCGTCGCCCTCCCCTGCAGTCTCTCCGCGATCCTTCAGGAAATCCTGGCTGGCATAGTCCGCAAGCAGGTTCGCGGCGTCGACGACGGTGACCATCGTATCGAGGCGGGCGATGTCGCACAGCGCGTTGCCTGCCTCGTCACGGAACTCGAACGTCGCCGCCACCGGGAGCGGCTCGGCGATCCCGGTTCCCTCGATGAGCAGGTAGTCGAAACGCCCCTCGCCGGAAAGCCGCCGGACCTCGTCGAGCAGGTCGCCGCGCAGGGTGCAGCAGATGCAGCCGTTGGTCATTTCGACGAGGCTTTCATCGGTGCGCGACAGATCGGCACCACCGCTGCGCACGAGTTCTGCGTCGATGTTAACCTCGCTCATGTCATTGACGATCACCGCAACCCGGCGACCCTCACGATTGTTGAGGACGTGATTGAGAAGCGTCGTCTTGCCGGCCCCGAGAAAACCGGACAGGACGGTTACTGGAAGTCGTCGATCCATTGTCATACCCGTATTGGCCCGGTTCGCTCGGACCCGCCTGTTCGAGAAAGATGAAATGTTATAACGTTACAATTGATAATCGCGATACGCCTGCGATTGCAAGCCCCGGATGCCGGATGCATCGGTGTGGTGCGCAGGACTATCGGGGACAATGCAGGGCGTCCGGCCGATATGAGGTCGGCTCCTCCCGGCCCGCTCGTTCGATGCGTCCCAACGCGAAGATCCGCCGCTCTGGAGGGTCCGCCGGGCAGGGAAGTCGCCTAATGCCGCTCACCCCGGAGTAGCCGTCCCTCGAACTCGTCGACTATCGGCAGCAGGTCCTCCCCGGACGCAACGAAGAAATGCCCGCCCGCCCGCAGCAGCCGCGATTCGCGCTGGCATACCACTCCGGGTAGCCCTCGTCGTCGAGCGCCTCCAGGTCCTCGCGCGACAGGCCCGATGCATCGCCGGAGACGGCGACGCCGACCGTCCAGATGCCGGTGGCGACCTCCTCGGCGATGACGGGATCGAATTCGCCTCCATCCCCCGGTGATGAGGCCTTCCTCAACTTCGTCCGCGATACCGATTGGGCGATACCAATCAGCTGCCGGCTGATCCCTCCTACTTCCCCGTGCCGATCGAGACGATCCGCGAGGTGGCGTGCTCGGTGAACCACATCGCCCCGTCCGGGCCGGCCGCGATGCCCTGCGGGGCGGCGCCGGCGGTCGGAACCGGGTACTCGGTGATCTCGCCGGCCATGGTGATCCGCCCGATCCTGTTGCCGCCCCATTCGGTGAACCACATCGCCCCGTCCGGGCCCGCGGCGATCCCCCGCGGGGCGGCGTCGGCGGTCGGCACGGGGAATTCAATGATCTCGCCGGCCATGGTGATGCGGCCGATCCGGTTGCCGCCCCATTCGGCGAACCACATCGCCCCGTCCGGGCCGGCGACGATCCCCTGGGGCACTGCGTCGGCGGTCGGGAGCGGGTGCTCGGTGATCTCGCCGGACATGGTGATCCGGCCGATCCGGTTGCCGTGCCATTCGGTGAACCACATGGCTCCGTCGGGGCCCGGCGCGATTCCCCATGGAAAGGCACCGGAAGTCGGGAGCGAATACTCGGTGATCTCGCCCGCCATGGTGATCCGGCCGATCTTGTTGCCCTCGGCCTCGGTGAACCACATCGCACCGTCCGGGCCGGCCGCGATCCGCGCCGGTGCGGCGTCGGCGGTCGGAACCCTGTGCTCGCTGATCTCGCCCGCCATCGTGATCCGCCCGATCGCGTTGGCCTCGAACAACGTGAACCACATCGCCCCGTCCGGGCCCGCCGCAATCCCCACCGGAACGGCGCCGACGCTCGTCAGCGGGTAGTCGCTGACCTCGCCGGCCACCGTGATGCGCCCGATCTTGTTGCCGACATACTCGGTGAACCACATCGCCCCGTCGGGACCCTCTGCGAGGTTCAGCGGGACGCCGCCGGCGGTGGGCAGAGTGTGCTCGGCGACCTCGCCGCCAAGGCTGATCCGGCCGATCTTGTTGGTGCTCCGCTCGATGAACCACATCGCCCCGTCCGCGCCGGCTGCGATCCCCTCCAGGATGGCATCGGCGGTCGGGACCGGATACTCGGTGATCTCGCCGGTCACGGTGATCCGGCCGATCCTGTTGCCGTCGTATTCGGTGAACCACAGCGCTCCGTCCGGCCCGGCCGCGATGCCCTCCGGGGCGGCGCCGGCGGTCGGCACCGCGTATTCGGTAATCTCGCCGGCCATGCTGATCCGGCCGATCTTGTCGCCCCTGCCTTCGGTGAACCACATCGCCCCGTCGGGGCCCGCCACGATCCCCTCCGGCGCAGCGATCGGGGTCGGGATCGGATACTCGGTGACCTCGCCGGTCATCGTGATCCGCCCGATCATGTCGCCCTTCACCTCGGTGAACCACATCGCCCCGTCGGGGCCTGCCGCGATCGCCCGAGGCGCCACGCCGGCGGTCGGCACCGCATGTTCGGTCACCTCGCCGGTCATCGTGATCCGCCCGATCTTGTTGCCGGTCATCTCGGTGAACCACATCGCGCCATCCGGCCCCGCGGCGATTCCCCGCGGCCCCGCCCCGGCGGTCGGAACCGCGTACTCGGTGACCTCGCCCGACATGGTGATGCGGCCGATCCTGTTGCCCCACAGTTCGGTGAACCACATCGCTCCGTCCGGGCCGGCGGCGATCCCCCAGGGCACCGAAACGGCGGAGGGGACCGGGTACTGCGTGATCTCCCCGGCGGGGGTGATCCTCCCGATCCTGTTGGCGCTGCGATCGGTGAACCACATCGCCCCGTCGGGTCCGAGCGCGATCCCCTGCGGGCCGGCGGCGCCCTTCAACTCCGGGAATGTCTGAAACGACCCGAGCGGCCGCTCCGCCCGGGCCGGCAGCGCGCTGACGAGCAGGACCAGCAGCAGCGCGGCGATCGCCCGATGACCGCCACCAAAACCATTCGCAATGCGCATACCGACCCCCTCGTTGAATGAACAGGAGGAATATACGCAGAAATCCGCGACGGTGCCGATAGCCAACCGACAGGGAGCGGGACCGCCGGCGGCCTTGCGGCTAGGGCCGCTCGCCGCGCAGCAGCCGCCCCTCGATCTCGTCGATGACGGGCAGCAGGTCCTCGACCGAGCCGACGACGAAATGCGCGCCGGCCCGCAGCAGGGTCGATTCGGCGGCGGCGAAGCGTTCCAGGTAGGTGTCGTCGTCGAGCGCCTCGTATTCCTCCCGCGACAGGCCCATGGCGTTGCCGGAGGCGGCGACGCCGACCGTCCAGGTGCCCGCGGCGAGCCCCTCGGCGATGCCCGGATCGGTGTCGTCGACCTTGACCACGCTCCACGCCGGCCAGACGTCGAGGTCGAGGAAGGTCCTGTACATCATCAGCGCCCCGGGCCGCCCCGACGACAGGTCGCCGGCGCAGACCAGGTTGTCCGGCGCGAAGCCCTGTTCGGCGGCAAGCGGCGCCAGCCGCTCCATGATCTCGCGGGTGTAGCCGGTGGTGGAGCCGATCTTCAGGCCGCGCTCGCGCAGCGCGGCGACCGTCTCGACGGCGCCGGGGATGAGGTCGGCGTAGTCGACCACCACCTCCGCGTTGAGCGGCACGAACACCTCGTAGATCGCGTCGACGTCGGCATCGGTGAACGGGGCCCCCTTCGCCGCCTTCCACGCCTCGGCGATCCGGGGGTTCCGGCCGAGCGCCTGGATGTGGTCCCATTTCGGCAGGCCCATCGGCCCGCGCGCCTCCTCGATCGAGATGTCGACGCCGAAGCGCCCGAACACCTCGACGAAGGCGCCCATCGGCGCGCGCGAACCGAAGTCGACGACGGTCCCTGCCCAGTCGAACACAACTGCCTTGAGGCGCGATTCCGTCATGGTCTTCAGGTCCCGTACATGTCTGCGATCACCTCCTCGGCGATTGCGAAGGCCGTCGATGCCCCGGTGCCGCTGGTCACGATGACGATCCGGACCCTCTCCTCGGGCTGGTCGACCAGCATCAGCCGGTCGGAGGCCGAGGCATAGGTCCCCGTCCAGCGTTCGGCAACCGAATAGGGACCGATGTCGAGCACGTTGTCGAATTCCTCGAGAATGGTCCGGTCGACGGAGTCGGGCGCGAAGGGATCGGGCGTGTCCGCGTAGTGGTGGCTGTCACCGACGACCAGGCTGCCGTCGGCCGAGCGCACCACGATCAGGTGGACGCCGTCGTCGAGCGCCGCCGACCGCTCGTCCCGGAGCCGCCGCCTCAGGGCCTCGGCCTGCGGCAGTTCCGCGTAGCCGAGGTAGCGGACCAGGCCGAGATCCGACATCACCGCCGCCTCGAGGCGGACCTCGCGCTGCGGCCGCAGCCGCATCATGTGCAGCTTGCAGCGGGTCAGTCCGTATGCGGCGATCCGGTCCGCATAGAGGCCGAGCAGGTCGTCGCCGGGGCAGACGATCGCCGCCTCGACGCGGATCGGCCCAGCGCTCGTCTCGATGAGCGGCAGTGACACCTCCCTGGCAGAGGTTTGGCGCCGTATCGACACACCCATGGCACTCTCAAGCCACCGCGAGAGCAGCGGGATGGCATCCCTGGACTCGACCCGCAGGTCGTGCGGGCTCCACAGCACCGCCTGCACGTCGTCCCGCAGTCCGGGCACCCGCTCCCGCGCCCTGTCGCGCGTCAGAATCTCGCACCCCTCGCCCATCTCGGTCTCCAGGAACGCCTCCAGCATCGGGACCGACTCCGGATACCGGGCGGCGACCGCAAGCCCTTGATGGATAACGTCTATTCCCGCCTGCGGGGCGATCGCCGCCCAGACGTCGCGCGACCGCATCGCCCGGCGCCAGCAGGCGCCGGCCTGCTGGCCGGTGACGGTGACGAAGCCGAAGTTGCGAACCGACGCCCCGTTCGCCTGGGCGTCCCGGTCGATGACGACGACCTTCAGCCCCCGCCGCGCCGCCGCCAGGGCGTGCGCGAGGCCGACGATGCCGGCGCCGACGATGGCGAGATCAAAGGAATCGGCTGTCACTGACCAGTTCGCCGGTTGGGTGCCCGCGCGGAATTAGAAGGGTCGAACATGACATTCCGATAACGCGAGGAATTGACGCAGCCCGCTCGGTTGCGAATTGGAATAATTCCTGTTTCATAGCGTATATCAATCGGAAACGGGCCGCCAGTTTGCGCGAGCGCATGGCCGGCAGGCCCCGGATCTGCGACATCCGGACAGCGATACCGGAAGGCGATACCCATGAGCTTCGACTACAGGCGAGTGTTCCGCTCGGCGATCCGTGAAGTGGCCGCCGAAAAGCGCTACCGGGTCTTTGCCGAGCTCGAGCGCATGGCCGGACAGTTCCCCAAGGCGCGCCATCACGCCGAAGCCGGCCCGCGCGAGATCACCATCTGGTGCTCCAACGACTACCTCGGTATGGGCCAGCATCCGAAGGTCATGGAGGCGTTCCAGGAGACGGCCGCGCGCATGGGCGTCGGCGCCGGCGGCACCCGCAACATCTCCGGCACCAGCCACCCGCTGGTCGGCCTGGAGGCGGAACTCGCCGACCTGCACGGCAAGGACGCCGCGCTGGTCTTCACCTCCGGCTTCATCTCCAACGAGGCCTCGATCTCGACCATCGCCCGGCTGATACCGGACTGCCTGATCCTGTCCGACGCGCTCAACCACTCCTCGATGATCGAGGGGGTGCGGCGCTCAGGCTGCGAGAAGAAGATCTTCCGCCACAACGACGTCGGCCATCTCGAGGACCTGCTGAAGGCGGCCGGCAAGGAGCGCCCGAAGCTGATCGTGTTCGAGTCCGTCTATTCGATGGACGGCGACATCGGGCCCGTCGGCCGCATCTGCGACCTCGCCGAGCGCTACGGCGCGATGACCTATATCGACGAGGTGCACGCGGTCGGCATGTACGGACCGCGCGGCGGCGGCATCGCCGAACGCGATGGCGAGATGGGCCGCATCGACGTGATCGAGGGAACGCTGGCGAAAGCCTTCGGCTGCCTCGGCGGCTACATCGCCGCAAGCACGGACATCGTCGACGCGGTGCGTTCCTTCGCGCCCGGCTTCATCTTCACGACCGCGCTGCCGCCTGCCGTGGCGGCCGCGGCGACCGCCTCGATCCGCCACCTCAAGGCCTCCACCGCCGAACGCGAATCCCAGCAGCGCCAGGCGACGCGCACCAAGGACGTGCTGTCGCGTCGCGGCCTGCCGGTGATGCCGTCCGTCACCCACATCGTACCGGTGCTGGTCGGCGACGCCGAACTGTGCAAGGCGGCGAGCGACCGGCTGATGGACAGGCACCACATCTACATCCAGCCGATCAACTACCCGACCGTGCCCCGGGGCACCGAGCGCCTGCGCATCACGCCGACGCCGTTTCACGGGGATCAGCTGATAGACACCCTCGCCGGTGCGCTGTGCGAGACCTGGGACGCGCTCGGCATCCCCTACGCCGATACGGGCCGCGCCGCCGCGGCCGAGTGATGTCGGAGCGCCTGCTAGTCCGGCTCTCCGTGACGCCCCTGCAGATCGTCATCCTGCAACACCCGCCAGGCGGCGCCGTCGAGATCCTCGTACTGGCCGGACTTCATCGACCACAGGAATGCCCCGAGGCCGAGTAGGCCGAGCGCCAGTGCGGCCGGAATGAGGATGAACAGGACGTCCATCAGTCCGCGCCGCTCCCGATACCGAGCCGGCGGGCTTCGGTCCGCACCCTGAGCGCATTGAGCGTCACGATGACGGATGAACTCGACATCGCCAGTGCGGCGATCAGCGGCGTTACGAAGCCGAACACGGCAACGGGAACCGCACACAGATTGTAGAGCGCTGCAAACCAGAGGTTCTGGTCCATGGCCCGCCGGGCGCGGCGGGATATGTCGATTGCCGCAACAACCGGCGCCAGCCGGTCGCCCAGGAATACCGCGTCGGCGGCTGCCTGCGACAGATGGACGGCGGTGATCGGCGACATGGAGACGTGGGCGGCGGCAAGCGCTGGCGCATCATTGAGGCCGTCTCCGACCATCAGCACCTTGTGGCCGCTTGCCTTCAGGTCTTCCAGCACGGCGATCTTGTCGGCCGGCTTCAGGCCTCCGCGGCGGTCGGCGATGCCGAGCGCCTCGGCCGCCACGTCGACGGCTGAGGCCCGGTCGCCGGACAGGATCATCGTCCGCAGGCCGCGTTCGGCGAGCTGGGCGACGACGTCCCGTGCATCGGGGCGAAGGGCCTGGGTCACGGCAATCGCAACCGGCGTACCGCTACCCTCGCGGTACCAGACAAGCGAATCGGTGCCGGTTTCCGCTGCGCCGGCCACGTCGGCCGGAACATCGCAGAACGCGGCCGATCCGAGCCGCAGCTCGGCATCGTCGACCTCGACCCTGACACCTCTACCCGGTTCTTCCATCGCGCCGTGGAACGGCGCCTTGCCGCCGGCGTGCGACACGAGCGCGGCTGCCAGCGGGTGCCGGCTGGAAAGCGCGAGCCGTCCGGCGCGTTCGAGCGTCTCGCCGGACACCGCCCGCGGCGCGACGACTGACCGCTCGGGGCAGGTCAGCGTTCCGGTCTTGTCGAAGACGACCACGTCGGCGTCCGCAAACCGCTCGATCGCATCGCCCGCGTTGAGCAGCACGCCGGCGCGGAACAGCAGGCCCGAAGCGACCACCTGGACGGCGGGAATTGCAAGCCCCAGGGCGCAGGGGCAGGTGATGATCAGCACCGCGATCGCCGCCGTCAGGGCGGCGTGCCAGTCGGCACCGGCCGCAAGCCAGCCGATAAAAGTAAGGGCAGCTGCGGTGTGAACGAGCGGCGCGTAGAAGCGGGCGGTCCGGTCGGCCAGCGCCAGCCGGCTCGAGCGGGCGGTCTGGGCGACCTCCAGCAGCGTATTGACCTCGTCGAGCAGCGTCCCCTTCGCCGCCGCGGTGACCTGGACCGTCAGCGCCCCGGTCATGTTGAGCGTGCCGGCATAGACGCGGTCGCCCGGTCCGACCCGCTCGTAGGCGGTCTCCCCGGTCACCAGGCTCTGGTCGATCTCGGTGGAGCCGGTCTCGATGATCCCGTCGACCGACAGGCGCTCGCCGGCCGCGACGAGCACCCGGTCGCCGGGATCGATTGCGGACACCGGCACGGACCGTATCGCACCATCCGGCAGCAGCTTCGCCGCCGTCTCGCCTTTCAGCGCGGCGAGGTTCTCCGCCTGCGCCCGCGTGCGGCGGCGCATGTTCATGTCGAGGTACCGGCCGACCAGCAGGAAGAACAGCAGCATGACCGCCGCGTCGAAATAGGCGTGGCGGCCGCCGGTGAAGGTCTCCGCCAGCGACATGCCCATCGCCAAGAGCACGCCGAGCGTGATCGGCACGTCCATGTTGACGCTGCGGTTGCGCAGCGCCTGGAAGGCGGAGGAGAAGAACGGCCTGCCCGCATAGGCGACGGCGGGGATCGCGATCAGCGCCGAGATCCAGTGGAACAGGTCGCGGGTCTCCGGCGTAATGTCGGTGACGTTTCCCGACCACACCGACACCGACAGCAGCATGATGTTCATCGCCGCGAAGCCGGCGACGGCCATGCCCTTCAACAGCCGTCTGGAGTCCGCCGCCTCGGCGCCCGCGGCCGCACCGGGATCGAAGGGATGCGCCCGGTAGCCGAGTTCCGAGATCCTGTCGACGAGATCGCCGGGGGCGAGGCTTCCGGCGTGCCACTCGACCGCGAGCCGCCGGTCGGTGAAGTTCAGCCGGGCCCGTGTCACGCCGGGTACACCGCTGAGGCCCCTTTCGATCTTCGCCATGCAGCCGGCGCAACGGACCCCTTCGACCGCGAGGTCCATGTGCTCGATGCCGTCGCCGACGACGGTGACGAAGCTGCCGAGATCACGGTCGAGGAAGCCCATGTCGACTACCTCAGGGTGATCCTGCTTTCGGAATGATAGACCCGGTCGCCGCTCCGGTCGGCGTCGATGATCAGCATCCACCGCCCCGGAGCGATCCTTTCTGCAATGCCGCGATACCGCCCGACCTCGCCTTCGATCAGCGTCACGACCACGTCCGCCGTCTCGTCTGCCGGACTGGCCAGCCGCGCCGCCATCGACAGGCCGCTGACGGGGGCGCCGGCGGCGTCGCGGACCCGGACGTTGATGGTTGCGCCCGGACCGGACCGGACCAGATCGGCGCCGACCGTCCAATGCCTGGCGGCCTGCGCCCTGGCCGCGTCGATCTCGCCCTGATACTGGCCACCGGCCTTGTAGGAGGAGCCGACGACTGTGCCGGTGTGGCTCGACACCGCGAGCCAGATCAGTACCGCGTTCGCCGCGAAGATCAGGCCGAAGAAGCCGACCAGACCCAACAGGACGGTCCTGCCGGTGATACGGAAGCCGGTGTCGTTGTGCATGGGTGTTGCCGTGGGCATGCCGGAACCTGTCGCTCAGGGGGCTCTGAAGAAGTCGCTTGCCGTGTCCGTCTCGCCGGTCGCGGGATCGAGGATCGTGAACGTGATCGGCGTGGAGTCGTCGATATCGGCACCGGGCGGCGACTGCACCACGACGCGAACCTCGCGTGTCGTGTCGGGCCGCACGTTTACGACCGGAGCGCCGTTCCGGTACTCCCCGATCCCGATCGCCTCCACACTGGCGCCGGGAACGCCGCTGATCGACAGCACGTAGTCGGTCGGCTCGAGCCGCTTGTTGAGGATGCGCACCGTATAGCCGTTGCGGTAGCCGCCGTCGGTGAGCGGGACGAACAGCGGATTGCGGTCGTGGATGACGTTGACGCCGCTGTGGCCCCGCGTCACCAGGCTCCATGCCATGACGCCGGTGACGGCCAGGATGATGACGGCGTAGACGACCGTGCGCGGCCGGACGAAGCGATAGACCGGCGCGAGGCCTTCCTCGCGACGGTGGATGTTGATGTCGGTGTCGTAGCCGATCAGGCCGCGCGGCCGGCCGATCTTGTCCATCACCGTATCGCAGGCATCGATGCACAGGCCGCACTGGATGCATTCGAGCTGCAGGCCGTCGCGAATGTCAATGCCGGTGGGACAGACGGCGACGCACTGGAAGCAGTCGATGCAGTCGCCCGCGGGCAGGCTGGCTGCCTTGGCGCGCTCGGCATGCTTCACGGACATCCGCGGTTCGCCGCGGTCGTAGCGATAGGTGACGTTGAGCGCCCACTCGTCGGTGAGCGCGGCCTGGATGCGCGGCCAGGGACACATGTAGACGCACACCTGCTCGCGGGCGAAGCCGGCCAGCAGGTAGGTCGTGAAGGTGAGGATGCCGATCCACATGTAGACCATCGGCGAAGCCTGGAAGGTGGCCAGATCCTTCACCAGGGTCGGCGCATCGGCGAAGTAGAGAACCCAGGCGCCGCCGGTCCACCAGGCGATCAGCAGCCATAGGGTGTGCTTGGAAATCTTCTCCATGACGAGCGTCGGGGTCCAGCCGCGCCGGTCGGCCTGCATGCGCTCGCGACGGTCGCCCTCGATCAGCCGCTCGACTGCATAGAACAGATCGGTCCAGACCGTCTGCGGACACAGGTAGCCGCACCATAGCCGGCCCGCGACCGCGTTCATCAGGAACAGGATCATCGCCGCCAGGATCAGCAGGCCGGTGACGTAGTAGACTTCCTGCGGCCAGATCTCGATGAAGAAGAAATAGAAGCGGCGCGTCGGGAAATCGATCAGGACGGCCTGGTCCGGCGCGTACGCACCGCGGTCCCAGCGGATGAACGGGGTGAAGTAGTAGACCCCCAGCGTGGCGATCATCAGCGTCCACTTGATGGTCCGGAACCGGCCCTCGACCTTCTGCGGGTAGACCTTCTTGCGGGCTGCGTAGAGCGGCGCGGGGGCACCGCCACTCGTCGTATCGGCACGCATGTTCGCTTCTCCGATGCCGCTGTCGTGCGGCTGGCTCGCGACCCGCCCGCCTCCTCCCCCGGACGCGGGCGACCGCCGGTTTGCAGTCTTCGGATTCGGCCGCCTCAGCCGCCGCCGAGGCTGTGCACGTAGACCGCCAGCGACTTGATCGTTACCGGGTCGAGCCGGTCGACCCAGGGTGGCATGACGCCGCCGCCGCCGACCCGTATCCGGTGGACGACGGTGTCCAGGTCGCTGCCGTACAGCCAGATCCCGTCGGTCAGGTTCGGCGCCCCGACCTCCTGCATGCCCTTGCCGTCGTCGCCGTGGCAGACCGCGCAGTTGTCCAGGTAGACCGCCTCTCCCCCGGCAAGATCGGCGCCGGCCTCGGTGTCGAGGCCCGAGAGCGAGCGGACGTAGTTCGCGGCGGAGCGGATCTGGCCGCTGTCGAGCAGTTCGTCGCGGCCGAAGGCCGGCATGTCGCCGAACCTGGTCTCCTCGTGGGCGGAGCGGATGCCGTAGAGGATGGTCTGGTGAATGGCATCCGGATCGCCGCCCCACAGCCAGGAGTCGTCGACGAGATTGGGATAGCCGACCGCCCCGCCGCCGCCGGCGCCGTGGCACGGCGCGCAGTTGTCGCCGAAGGCGGCCCGACCGTTCGCCATTGCGAAGTCCAGCAGGCCGGGATCGGCCTGGATGTCCTGCAGCGAGGCATCCGCAAGGGCCGCGCCGGTCCGGGCGCGCATGTCCTTGAGTGCGGCGACCTGCTCCATGACGATGGCACGCTGGGACTGGCCGCGGATGCCGCGCGCGTAGTCGTTCACGAGCGGCCAGGAGGGCATCAGGATCCAGTAGAACACGGCCCAGACGATGGTGGCGTAGAACGTCCACAGCCACCACCGCGGCAGAGGCGTATTCAGCTCCTTCAGACCGTCCCACTCATGACCGGTGGTTTCGGTACCGGAAACCCGGTCGATTTCCTTGTCGGCCATGCTTTCAGTCCTCACGGAGGGGTATTTTCGACGCTTCCTCGAAGCGCTTCCTGTTGCTCGGCCAGAGCGCGTAGACGAGGACGACGAGGAAAAGGATGACGAAGTAGAGGAGACCCCAGGTCTGGGCGAACTGGGCGAGCCGTTCGTACATCACATCACCTCAGGTTCACGTCGGCCTGGTCGTCGTACATGGAGAAGTCGACCAGCGTTCCGAGCATCTGCAGGTAGGCGATGACCGCGTCCATTTCGGTCAGTTCGCGCGGGTTGCCGTCGAACGCGCTGACCTGCGCGCCGGGATACCGTTCCTCCAGTCCGGCGACGCCGTCGCTGTCGGGGTCGGACTGTGCCCTGAGGTCGGCGAGCGCGTTGTCGATCATGTCGTCGGAATAGGGCACGCCGACGAGGCGGTTGGTCTGCAGATCCGCCTTGATGTCGGTCGGCTCGAGGCGGGTGTCGGCCAGCCACGGGTAGCCCGGCATGACCGAGGCCGGCGAGACCGAGCGCGGATCGACCAGATGGTCGTGGTGCCACTGGTCGGAGTACTTGCCGCCGACGCGGGCGAGATCGGGCCCGGTCCGCTTGGAGCCCCACTGGAAGGGGTGGTCGTACATGGATTCCGCGGCCAGCGAGTAGTGGCCGTAGCGCTCCACCTCGTCGCGCAGGGTGCGGATCATCTGGCTGTGGCAGAGATAGCAGCCCTCGCGCACGTAAATGTTGCGTCCGGCCAGCTCCAGCGGCGTGTACGGCCGCATCCCCTCGACCTTCTCCACCGTCGATTTCAGGTAGAAGTTGGGGACGAGTTCGACGAGACCGCCGATCGCCACCACGATCAGCACGCCGACGGTGAGGACGATCGAGTTCTTCTCGAAGATCTCGTGTCTGTTCATCAATGACATTCTCGGATCTCGCTCACTCTGCCGGCTGGACGGCGGTGGGATGGCCGACGGGCTCGATTCCCCGCGCGCCGTAGCGAACCGTCATCCAGAGGTTGTAGGCCATGATCACCGCGCCGAGGACGAACAGCAGGCCGCCGAGCGCGCGGATGACGTAGAAGGGATGCATCGCCTCGACGGTCTCGATGAACGAGTATTCGAGGAAGCCGAGGCTGGTGTAGGCGCGCCACATCAGGCCCTGCATGATGCCCGACACCCACATCGCCGTGATGTAGAGGACGATGCCGATGGTGGCGATCCAGAAGTGCCAGTTGACGAGCTTCAGCGAGTACAGCTCGCGGCGGTTCCACAGCCACGGCACCAGGCAGTAGACGGCGCCGAAGGAGACGAAGCCGACCCAGCCAAGCGCGCCTGAGTGCACGTGCCCGATGGTCCAGTCGGTGTAGTGGCTGAGCGAGTTGACCGCGCGGACCGACATCAGCGGCCCCTCGAAGGTGGACATGCCGTAGAAGGCGACCGAGACGACCAGCATCCGCAGGACGGGATCGGTCCTCAGCTTGTCCCAGGCCCCAGACAGCGTCATGAGCCCGTTGATCATGCCGCCCCAGCTCGGCATCCACAGCATGATCGAGAATGTCATGCCCAGCGTCTGCGCCCACTGCGGCGCTGCCGTGTAGTGGAGGTGGTGGGGTCCCGCCCAGATGTAGAGGAAGATCAGCGACCAGAAGTGCACGATCGACAGCCGGTAGGAATAGACCGGCCGGTCGGCGCGCTTCGGCACGAAGTAGTACATGATGGCCAGGAAGCCGGCGGTCAGGAAGAAGCCGACGGCGTTGTGGCCGTACCACCACTGCGTCATCGCGTCCTGCACGCCCGACCAGACGATGTAGGACTTCGGCTCGACGAAGGAGACGGGCACCGTGGCGTTGTTGATCACGTGCAGCATCGCGATCGTGACGATGAAGGCCAGATAGAACCAGTTCGCAACGTAGATGTGCGGCTCCTTGCGCTTCCACAGCGTTCCGAGGAAGACAAGCAGGTAGATCACCCAGACCAGCGTCAGCCACAGGTCGGCGTACCACTCCGGCTCGGCGTATTCCTTCGACTGGGTGACCCCGAACAGGTAGCCGGTACCCGCGATCACGATGAAGAAGTTGTAGCCCCAGACGACGAACCAGGGCCAAAGACCCCCGGCCATGCGGGCGCGCGTGGTGCGCTGGACCACGTACATCGACGAGGCGAGCAGGACGTTGCCGCCGAATGCGAAGATCACCGCGGAGGTGTGCAGCGGCCGCAGCCGGCCGAAGGTGGTCCACGGCAGGTCGAGATTGAGCGCCGGCCAGGCGAGTTGCATGGCGATGTAGAGACCGACGGTAAACCCTGCCAGGCCCCAGAACACCGACAGGACCGTCGCCAGCTTCACCGGCCCCATCTGATAGTTCGGCCGGCCGTCGATCTCCTCGGGCGCATTGGCTTCGCGCTGAAAGTAGCCGTTGAAGACCGCAAAGGCTCCGATGCCCGCAGCGGCCAGTCCAAGCCAGGCATGAAACGCCATCGTGGAATCGTGCGTCTTGGCCGCGATCAGGACGCTCGCGATGGCGCAGACAAGGAGCAGGAAGAGGACGCCCCCTTCGTCCGCCGTCAGCGATTTTGCCGGAGTTGAGGCTGCCATCTCGGTTGGTCCCGGTTCCGTCTCAGGGTCACGTTCCGCACCCGCAATTCGAAACTCGCGGGCGCACCGGATACCAACGCCGCGGGAAGGTCAGCTGCATTGATATGTGTCAAGCGCCGCCGCTGACACGACCCGCTTCACGGCGGCACGGCCGGCGCGGCCGATGGACATCGCCGAGCGGGTCGGGGTAAACGGAACCGGGCGCCGCCATGCGGACCCTGTTCGCCGAACCGAAGGCAGGTGCCGATGCAGCGGATCGCCAAGACAAATCCGTCCAGTGATTCACCCGTCAGAAACGTCCTGAATTTTGTCGATGGCGCTTTCGTACCGGCCATGGGCGGCCGCGCCTTCGACAAGCGCTCGCCCGTCAACGGCGCTCTGATAGCAAGGGTGGCAGAGGCCGGCCGCGACGACGTCGACGCCGCCGTTGGCGCTGCCCGCGCCGCGCTGCGCGGACCGTGGGCGGATCTGGCGCTGCAGCAGCGCTGCGACCTGCTCTACGGCGTCGCCGACGAGATCAACCGGCGCTTCGACGATTTCCTGGAGGCCGAGGTTGCCGACACCGGAAAACCCGTCAGCCTGGCGCGTCAGATCGACATTCCGCGCGGCGCGGCGAACTTCAAGATATTCGCCGACGTGGTGAAGAACGTTCCCGGCGAGGTCTTCGAAACGCCGACGCCGGACGGCGCCGGCGCCCTCAACTTTGCCGTCCGCGCGCCGGTCGGGGTCGTTGCGGCCATCTGCCCCTGGAACCTGCCGCTGCTGCTGATGACTTGGAAGGTCGGCCCTGCTCTCGCCTGCGGCAACACCGTCGTGGTGAAGCCCTCCGAAGAGACCCCGCAGACCGCGACCCTGCTCGGCGAGGTGATGAATGCGGTGGGCGTGCCCGGCGGCGTCTACAACGTCGTCCACGGCTTCGGACCCGGTTCCGCCGGCGAGTACCTGACCACCCACCCCGGCGTCGACGCCATCACGTTCACCGGGGAGACCCGAACCGGGGCGGCCATCATGAAGGCCGCCGCGGACGGAGCCCGGCCGGTTTCGCTGGAGATGGGCGGCAAGAATCCCGCGCTGGTCTTCGCCGACTGCGATTTCGACGCGGCGATCGAGGGCACGATGCGCTCCTGCTTCGCCAATTGCGGCCAGGTCTGCCTCGGCACCGAGCGGGTCTACGTGGAGCGGCCGATCTTCGAGCGGTTCGTCGCGGCCCTGAAAGAGAAGGCCGAGGCGATGAGGCTGGGGTCACCCGCCGATCCCGGCACGGGGATGGGGCCGCTGATCAGCCAGGAGCACCGAGACAAGGTGCTGTCCTACTACCGCAAGGCCGTCGAGGAAGGCGCCACCGTCGTTACCGGCGGCGGCATTCCCGAGATGCCCGAAGACCTTGCCGGCGGATCCTGGATCCAGCCAACGATCTGGACGGGTCTCTCCGACGAGGCGGCGGTGACGACCGAGGAGATCTTCGGTCCCTGCTGTCACATAGCCCCCTTCGACAGCGAGGCCGAAGCGATAGACCGCGCCAATGCTACCAAATACGGTCTCGCCGCCAGCGTCTGGACGACGAACCTGGCCCGCGCCCACCGGGTCTCTGCCCGGCTCGAGACCGGCATCGTCTGGGTCAATTCATGGTTCCTGCGCGACCTGCGCACCCCGTTCGGCGGCGCCAAGCAGTCCGGCATCGGCCGCGAAGGCGGCGTCTACTCGCTGGAGTTCTATACAGAACTCAAGAACGTCTGCATCAAGCTCTGACGGGGACGGTCCCTGGCCGACCCGGCCGCCTGACCGGACACGGAAAAGATCATCAGAAAAGATCAGGGGTAAGGGAATGCTATCCGACGCCGACCGCATGAAGGCCGCCGACCAGCTCGAGGAGTCCGGCCGCACCCGCAAGCAGGGCACCCAGCTCTCCACCGCCTGGCCGGACATCACCGTCGAGGACGCCTACGCGATCCAGGCCGAGGTCGCCCGGCGGCGGATGGCGGCCGGCGCCACGCTGATCGGCCACAAGATCGGCCTCACTTCGAAGGCGATGCAGCGCTCCACGATGATCGACGAGCCGGACTACGGGCACCTGTTCGACGACATGATGATCGCCGACGGTGCGAAAGTGCCTCACGCCGACTATTGCGTGCCGCGGGTCGAGGTGGAACTCGCCTTCGTGCTGGCGAAGCCGCTGAAGGGACCGGGCATCGGCCTGCTCGACGTGCTTCGCGCGACGGAATACGTCGTGCCGTCGATCGAGATCATCGACGCGCGCATTCAGGACCCGCGCAAGATATACGACACGATTTCCGACAACGGCGCTGCGGCGGGCATCGTCATCGGCGGGCGCCCGGTCGGCCCCATGGACGTCGACCTGCGCTGGGTCGGCGGGATCCTGTATCGCAACTCCGAGATCGAGGAGACCGGGATCGCTGCCGGCGTGCTAGGTCACCCGGCGCTCGGGATCGCCTGGCTCGCCAACAAGGTCGGCCCGTTCGGCGTGACCCTCGAGCCAGGCCACATCATGCTGTCCGGCTCGTTCATCCGGCCGGTCTGGGCGGAGAAGGGCGATACGCTGCATGCCGATTTCGGCGAACTCGGGGACGTCTCCATCCAGTTCGTCTGAGCCGAAGGCAATCGTCGCGAACGCCGCCTTGACCACTTCCAAACAACACCACCAGCACAGGAAGCGCACCCCATGGACATCACCCGGAACGCCTTCAAGCACGCGATCGCGGCGGGCACGCGTCAGATCGGCCTGTGGAGCAGTCTGGCCAGCAACATTGCCGCCGAAGTCATCGCCGATTCCGGGTTCGACTGGATCCTGTTCGATACGGAACACGCGCCCAACGAGATCCCCGGGCTGATATCCCAGATGCAGGCTGCCGCCATCGGAACCGCGACCCCGGTCGTGCGGCCGGCCTGGAACGACGCCGTCCTTATCAAGCGAATCCTCGACGCAGGCGCGCAGTCGATTCTGGTACCGTTCGTCCAGACGGCTGACGAGGCGAGACAGGCGGTATCGGCTGCGAAATATCCGCCTGCAGGAATCCGCGGGGCGGCGGGGACGTCACGCGCCAGCCGCTACGGGCGGGTGTCCGGCTACCTCAATACGGCAAACGACCAGATCTGCGTGCTGGTACAGATCGAGACCGAGGAGGCGCTCGGCCGCATCGACGAGATCGCCGCCGTGGACGGGGTCGACGGCGTGTTCATAGGACCCAACGACCTGTCCGCCTCGATGGGCTATCTGGGCCAGATGCGTCATGCAGACGTGCAGGCGGCCATCAAGAGGGCGATCGACGCGCTGAAGGCGGCCGGCAAGCCCGGCGGCATCCTCACCAGCAACCAGGAAGACGCCCGCCAGTACGTGGAGTGGGGCTTCACCTTCGTGGCCGTTGGATCCGACCTCGGCCTGCTGGCGAAGTCGGCGGATGCGCTCGCCTCGCGGTTCAGGGACCTCTGAGCGGGTCCTGCGTCTCGTCCTGCTTGCCCGGGCGGCGGCGCAAGATGAGCGGCGCGAGCAGCACCAGCACCAGGAATCGCACCGTGTGGTGGGCGCCGACATAGGCGGCGTCCAGACCTAGCAGGAAGGCCATCACCACCATTACCTCGAGCGCTCCCGGCGCGAAGGCCAGTATGGTCTGGCCGAACGGAAAGCCGAGCCAGGCGGTGGCGACGATCGCCGTCAGTACCGAGACGACGAACCCGATCGCGAATGTCATCGCCGCGTCGAACAGGCCGGCCCGGAAATTGTGCCAGCCGAGACCGGCGAACCGCGCGCCGATGCCGGCGCCGAGCACGACGAACGACACCATCAGCACCTCGGAGGGCAGCGTCGCCGAAACGACGTCGGTGCCGTGCAGGGCGGCGCTGGCGATGAGCGCACCCATCAGCCCGGCGGCGGGGAACCGCGCCAGCCGCATCAGCAGCACCCCGATGAAGCCGAGACCGATCAGCAGAACCAGGTCGTAGAGCCCCGGCAGCTCGCTTTGGGGCATCGCCATCGTCAGGTCGAGGCCGGATGTCATGCTGATCAGCGGCGGCAGCAGCGCAACGAGGATGGCCACGCGCACCGCCTGCACCAGGGCGATACGCGGAACGTCGGCGTCGGTCGCGTCGGCAAGCGCCATGATCAGCGACAGCGCTCCGGGTATGCTGGCCAGCATGGCGTCGTCCCGGCTCCAACCGCGGAAATAGACCAGCGGGACCGCGCAACTCACCGACAGGATCGGCAGGGCGACGATCAGGATGACGATCGACGCGGGCCAGCTGCCGATCCCTGCGATCGTCTCCGGCGTCACCGCGGACCCGATGTTGAGGCCGAGCACGAAGAAGACGATCTCGCGCACCCAGCGCGGCACGATCGTCGGCGCACCCATCAGCGCGGCGGCCGCCACCACGATCATCGAGCCGGAAATCCACGGAACCGGCAGCCCGAGCATGGCAAATGCAAGGCCGCCTGCTGCGGCCAGCGCCATCGTCATACCCAAGCCGGGAAGTTCGCGCAGCACGTCCTTGCGCGCGGGCAACCGAATCAAACCGTAGCTCCGAATCGAGATGAAAATCGGCAGGCCGTCGGGGACAGCCCAGTCTAGCGCAGTTCCGCACCGAATGACCAAAATCAAGGATCGGCCCGATCAGATAGGACTAATTTGCGGAATGGACCAGCGCCTGATCGGCCACGCGACGCGAAATGCGCCGCGATACACCTCATATCCAACGGCTCCGCACTTCACCGACCCCGTGGGGAGCGGGACCTACGCGGGCTGGCTCGAGGCGCTCGAGCCGGATGCCCGACTGTCGCTCTATCTCCATGTCCCCTTCTGCAGGGCCATGTGCGCCTACTGCGGCTGCCACACCAGGGCCGTCCGCCGGCGGGAACCGATCGCCGGCTATGCTCGCACCCTGCGGGAGGAAATCCGGCTCGCGGCAGATCACCTGGACGCGACGCGGCCCGGCCGCGACCGCCCGCTCGTCCACCTGCACTGGGGCGGGGGCACGCCAAGCCTGCTCGACCCGGCCGATTTCGCCGAGATCGTCGCCCTCGTCGAATCGCGCTTCGACCTGCGGCCGGACGCCGAGCATGCCATCGAGCTCGATCCGCGCACGGTGACACCGGAGCTCGTCGCGACCCTCGCCGCCGCCGGAGTGAACCGGGCCAGCCTCGGCGTTCAGGACCTGAACAGGCAGGTCCAGGAGGCGATCGGACGCGTCCAGGACGAATCGATCGTCCGGCGCGTGGTCTCCAGCCTGCGCGGGGCCGGCATAGGCGCCATCAACATGGACCTGATGTACGGGCTTCCCCGCCAGGGAACCCGCGAGATCGAACGGACCGCGGACGAGGCCGCGGCGATGCGGCCGCAGCGGATCGCGCTGTTCGGGTATGCCCATGTGCCCTGGCTGAAGACCCACCAGAGGCTGATCGACGCTGCCGGGCTGCCGGGTGCGATGGCGCGCATCGAGCAGTCCGAGGCCGCGGCCGGGCGGCTGCTGCTCCATGGGTATGTCCCCGTCGGGATCGACCATTTCGCCCTGCCCGAAGATCCGCTTGCGGTCGCCGCGATGACCGGCACCCTGCGGCGCAACTTCCAGGGCTACACGACAGATCCCGCCGACGCGCTCATCGGTTTCGGGGCCTCCTCGATCGGCAGGCTGCCGCAGGGCTACGTCCAGAACGCACCGGATGTCGGCGGCTGGCGCCGCGCGATCGAGGCCGGCGAGCTGCCCGCCGTCCGGGGCAAGATGGTGGATGCGCACGACATCGCGCGCGCGGAGATAATCGAGCGGCTGATGTGCGACTTCCGGGTGGATCCCGATGCGGTCTTCGCGAAGCACCACCTTGCGGCGGACGGTCTGGATTCGTCCTACGATGCCCTCGAACCACTGATCGCCGACGGCATTGCGGTCCGCGAGGGCCCTTTGGTATCAGTGCCATCCTCCAGGCGCCCGTTCGCCCGCCTCGTCGCTGCGGCCTTCGACACCTACCTGCGGCGCGGCGCGGCCCGCCATTCGGCTGCGGTCTGAACCTTGGATACCTCGATTACGGCGGTACCCAAAAAGAAAGCGCCGTCTCCGGGGAAACGGCGCAGTTGGCAAGAGGACGTTGACCCGCGCAATTCAGGGCGCGGAGAATTCCGTCAGCAGGCGGTCGCGAGATCCTCGATCGCGTTGAACCTGGTGATCCGGACCCGGTCCTGCTTCTCGAGCACGATCAGGCCGCGGCGCTTGAGCTCGGAGAAGGATCGCGAAACCGTCTCGATCGTCAGGCCCAGGTAGTCGGCGATCTCCTGGCGCGTCATCGGCAGGCTGATGACCGGCTGGTCCGTGTCGGGGGCCAGCCGCAGCAGGAAGCTCGCCACCCGTTCCATGGCCGACTTGCGGCCGAGCAGAACCGCGTGCTCGTGCATGGCCTCGAACTGGATCAGCATCCGGCGGGCGAGGATGCGCTGAAACGAGCACGACCGCTCCGCACTGCGCCTGTCGATGAACCGGACACGCACGTCCGTCAGCGTCTCGGCGGAGCAATCGCGCTCCTCGCCCCGGGCGAACCCGAAGACGTCGCCCTGGCCGAGCAGTTCCACAACCTGGCGTCGTCCGTCGGGCAGGAGCTTGTAGAGCATCACGCACCCCTCGACGACCTGGCAGATGGCGTCGGCGCTGTCGCCCTCGAAATAGATGGTCTGGTGCTGGCGATAGCGCGCCACCGTGGTGCAGCGCTCCAGATCGGCGGGAACCTCCGGCAATAGCGCACCCGCCGCATTGCAGCCCGGAAAGGGGAAAGCGCTCTTGAGCAGGGACCTGTCGACTGCTGTGTTCATCGCTCTATCCTCCGGCCGGCTCGTTGCGCCGATGAGGAACGCTAGCGGATCGCTGCGAGCGCGAATATTCGGAGGGCTACGTAAGTGATTACACGTAAGCCGCCCGGCAACCGGTACCTTCAGATGAGGTCCCGAAGGGCATCGGCCTCGACCGGCTTGCGGATCAGATGCCGCACCCCCAATCCGGAGATCTGCTGCTCGAGCCGGGTCTGCGCCTGCCCGGTGATGATGATGATCCTCGCGGTGGACCCGCCGTTGTGCAGTTCGCGAACGAGGTCGGCGCCGCTCATGCCGGGCAGCAAGAGATCGACGACCACCGTGTCGGCGGACAGAGGCATCCCGGTCGCCAGGAAGGATTCCGCATCCGGGTAGGCGGCAGCCTCGTGGCCGAATTCGCGCAGCATGACGACAAGCGCGTCTGCCACTGCCGGGTCGTCCTCGATGACGTGGAAGACCACCGCCGTTCTCCATTGACGAAGACAGGACTTTCGTCGGAGGCGGGCCGAGGCGCCTTGATTGGCGTCAAATGGCGGACGCCGGGGAAACAGCCCTGTCACCTAACCGCCAAGCACGATGCGCATCAGGTCGGCGGTATTGCGCGCGCCGAGCTTCTCCATGATGCGCGCGCGGTGCACCTCGATGGTGCGCGGGCTGATGCCGAGACGGCGACCCGCCTCCTTGTTGGTGGCACCAAGGGCGATCTCCCTCAGGACGTCCCGTTCTCGCGGCGTCAAAGCCTCCGAGAATTCCGGCAGCGACGGCTCCGCGGACGGCCGCCTGCGTTCGGCCGAGATCGCCTGCTCGACCCGTCGCACGACCGTATCGGCGTCGAATGGCTTCTCGATGAAATCGAAGGCGCCGTCCTTGATCGCCCGCACGGCCATCGGAATGTCGCCCTGGCCGCTGATGATGAAGACCGGAGCCGAAAAGTTCGCCGCGCCGAGTTCCTTGAGGACGTCGAGTCCCGATTTTCCGGGCATGTGCACGTCGAGAAGAACGCAGTCTGGCGCCGAATTGCCGGCGGATGACAGGAAATCCGTGGCGTTCGAATAGACGCACACAGTGTAGCCCTCAAGGGTGAACACGACGGAGAGCGCGTCGCGCACGGCAGGATCGTCATCGACGATATGGATGGATTTCAGCGCTGTTGTCATGGATGCGCGCTCAATCCTTCACCGACTTTCCCGGGGGACCGAGAGCCGGCAGTTCGAGCGTGAACCGCGCGCCTTTCCCGGAGCCGCCGGGATCCGCATACAGGTCCCCTCCGTGACTTTGGGCGATCGATCTCGAAATCGCCAGACCCAAACCGACCCCGCCCTTGGCGCCGGTCGCGAAGGCTCGAAACAGCTCCGGGAAGATCTGCGGATCGATTCCGGGACCCGAATCCTCCACCGACAGCGCCACGTTTCCTTTGCGCAACGCGATCTCCACGACGATGATCTTGGGATCGGAGCCACCCACCGCATCGATCGCATTGCGAAGCAGGTTGACGACGATTTGCTGGATCTGCACCGGATCGACATCGACCGACGGGAGACCCTCGGCGATCCGGCGCTCGATGGTCACCTCCCGCGCCTTGCTGCCGATCGCCGTGAACTCGATCGCCTCCTCGACGAGCATGGCGAGGTCGGCAGGCTGATGCTCGACCTCCCTCTTCTCCACGAACCGGCGCATGCGATGGATGATCTTGCCTGCGCGGTCGGCCTCGGCCAGGGCCTTGTCCAGGATATCCGATACCCCCTTCGGCAGGGCCTCCGTTTCGGTGAGCCTGGTAGCAGCGCGCGATACCGCCTGCAGGTAGAGCATCAGCGCGGTCAACGGCTGGTTCAGTTCGTGCGCGAGGGTCGCCCCCATCTCGTCGACGGCATTTATGCGGGCAATGCGCACGAGCTGCGACTGCAGCTCCGCCAGCCGCTCGGCGGCCTCGAACTCGGGCCGCAGGTCGCGCAGTATGCCGATGAACTGGCGGCCGTCCTGTGTCTCCGCTTCACCGACTGCCAGCTGGACCGGAAAGACCTCGCCATCCTTGTGCTGGGCCCGGACTTCACGGCCGATGCCGATGATCTTCGGAACGTGCGTCTCCAGGTAGTTGCGAAGGTAGGTGTCGTGCTCGCGCGCATAGTCCGGCGGCATGATGAGCTTGACGTTCCGGCCGGCGGCCTCCGCCGCCGTCCATCCGAACAGCTGCTCGCAGGCCCGGTTGTAGACCAGGATGCGGCCGGTCTCGTCGATCACGATGATGCCGAACACCGCCGTGTTGAGGACGCTGGCAAGTCGTGCGTCGGATACGGTCGGTGGGAGCTCGTCTGACGATTCCATGCCTGCAGTCTACAGCGCTGGGGCCTGCCATCCAGTCGCGCCTGTCTCGGCAGCTTCCGCCACACGCCCCGGGTCTGGTGCCTCACCCGGGCCCAATAGCACAGCTCATGGAGACGACGAAGCGCGGCGACGTCGCACTCTAGGACTGCTTCTTTGCGAGCAGATCGCGGATTTCCTCGAGGAGCACCTCCTGGCGCGGCGGCGCGGCCACGCCCTCCTCCTTCTTCTCCTCGAACTGGGCCTTCAGGCGATTGATCACCTTGATGACCATGAACAGGGCCCAGGCGACGATGAGGAAGCTGATCAGTGAATTGATGAACAGCCCCCAGTTGATCGTCACGGCGCCCGCCTCCTGTGCGGCGGCCGGACTCGGGTAGGGCCCCTCGCCCTTCAGCACCGTCATGATGCTCGAGAAGTCCACCCCGCCGAGGGCCAGGCCGACCGGCGGCATGATGATGTCGTTGACCAGCGAGTTGACGATGGTGCCGAAGGCCCCTCCGATGACGATGCCCACAGCCATGTCGACGACGTTGCCCTTGACTGCGAACTCCCGGAATTCTCCCAAGATTGACATGCTTCCATCCCTTGCAATGCCGCTCCGCCCGGAGGCGCCGTCCCAGGGCCGAATCGGCGGCGGTGTCGTCCCGGCGCGCTTCGATTGTAGGCCCTTCGCCGCGCACGTGTTCAAGGGTGAACCGTAGAGCGGCGGCCAGACCCGCTCACGAGAACAGCAGGTCGCGCGCGGTATGGTCGAGCGTGCCAAGCGCTGCCAGCGCACGCTTCAGGTCATCTGAACGCCGGCGCGACAGGCGGCTCGCCTCGATCGTGTTGGATGGCGGCAGGCCGTGCTCGATATCGATCAGCTGCTGTTCCAGCACCAGGTCAACCAGCATGCCGTGCACCTCGACAAGCCTCTCCAGGTCGTTGTCGGCGCCGAGTCCAAGCGCCCGTACGCCTTCCAACCTGGCCACGGTGGAGCGTTCGAGGACGCGATGGCGGATCGACAGGACGCGGGCATTGGCTACGATCGGAAATATGCCGCCCTTCTTCAGGTCGACGCGGCCGCTTTCGGTCTTGAAGCCGCCGAAGAACGTCAACGGAGCCGAGAAGCCCGCGGCCGATTCCGCCATCAGCTTGGCGAAGCCGACACTGGCGCGTCCCTGCTCGTAGGCGAAGGTCCAGATGTCCCGGGCCATTGCCGCATTGCCGTGCACGGCGCGCAGATCGAAGAAGATGTCGACGTTGAGAAGATCCTGCGGACGCGATCGGCGGACCCACTCCGCAACGCGGCTGCGCCAAGTCGACAGTGAGGCGCGCCACTCTGCGTTGACGGCCATTACCCCGCCCCTGCAATAGGGGATCCCGGCCTCATGGAGGATGTCGGAAACGTGCCGCCCGAAGGTCGCGAACCAGGCGTCGACGACGTCGGCCGCACCTTCCTTAGGGTCGGCATGGATCACCGCGTTGTCCTGGTCTGCGGCGAGCATGCTCTCCCCGCGCCCCCCCGATCCCAGCACCAGCAGGGCATAGTCGACCGGCGCCGCGCCAAGCCCGTCCGCGATCATCCGCGTTTCGGCGAGTTGGCCCGCCCGCCGCGTCATGGCGCACAGTTCGCGGCTGATGACGCCGGCGATGTCGCGTCCGTCGATCCCCTCGCCGGCGAGGCCGCGAGCGATCGCCGGCAGTTTCGCCCAGGCGATCGCCAGTTCCCGGGCGCCTGCGGCCGTGTCGATCTCGTCGCCGAGCGACACCGCATCGCCGGCGCGCAGACGCAGCAGGTCGCGCTGGCTCAGCGCTCCGACGACCCTTCCCGTGTCGTCTGCCACGCCGAGGTGGCGGACGCCGAGGCGCGCCATTCGGCCGATCGCCCGGTAGATGTAGGCGTCCTCCAGTACGCACTCCAGCGGCACCGTGGCGTAGGCGGATACCGGATGATCGAGCACGGCCTCGCCGCCTGCCGCGACGGCGCGCAGGACGTCACGTTCGGTCAGTATCCCGCATGTACTGGCGCGGAGATCGCCGGCATCGCCGACGTAGACCGAACTGACCCGCCTGTCGACGAGGACCGACAGCGCCTCGCGCAGCGCGAGGTCGGGTGCCACCACGATTGCCGGCGCGCTCATCACATCGCCGATGCGGTGGCGATAGGGATAGGCATCGAGTCGCGACAGCGCCTTCTCCGAAAGTACCGCCGCCTCGCGGTACACGGGTTCCACCCAGCCGGCTCGATGGTACTCGTCGAGTACATCCGTGAGGCGCGAGCAGGCTGCCTCCGCCTCCGCGACGGTACGGATGCCGCATTCGCGCAGGCGCGGAACCAGGGCGGCCAGGATATCGGCGGTCGCTATCGCATCGCCGAGGGCGGTGTGGCGTTGGCGGATCGAGATGCCGAGCCAGGCCGCCAGCGAGTCGAGCGAAAAGTCGGGCAGATTCGGTGCCACCAGTCGGGCGAGCAGCCGCGTGTCGAGGGCTCGCGGCTGGTTCCACGGCAGGCTCGCGCGTTCGCACTCCCGCTTCATGACCGCCAGGTCGTAGCCGATGTTGTGGCCGACCACGATACGGCCGGCGATGAACTCCTTCAGGTCCGGCGCCAGGTCGGCAAAGGACGGCTTCCCCGCCACATCGGCGTCGCGAATGCCGTGGATCGCGCTCGTCTTCTCCGGGATCGCGATCCCCGGGTCGACCAGTGCGTCATAGATGTCGTCACCATTGCGCATTCCCGCGCGCAGGCCGACCGCCCCGATCTGTACGATCCGTGCGTCCCGCGGGTCGAGCCCGGTGGTCTCCGTATCCAGCACGACGGCATCGATAGACAGAAGGGGTACGGCGCTGGAAAGGGCGGAGCGGCTGCCTGGCATGTGCGACGTCCGCTGCCTCGCGCCTACTCTGCCCCCACTGCGGGTAGGCGAACGGTATTGGGCGGCGCGAGAACATCGTCGAGCAGGGAATCGACCTTCAGCCGTCCGGCGAACTCCTCGTAGAGGCGGCACAGGTTCGCCCGGAGATGATTGCGGACCACGACGAAGTCCTCCCCGCGCAGACTCTTGTGGATCGGCATCAGGTCGAACATCTGTCGTGCCGTGCCGAGCGGAATGTCCTTCACGGCCTTGCGCGGCGCGAGCTGGATCTCGGAGAGGCGATCGCGCAGCCAGTCGGACTTCACCACCCAGAAATCGGCCGGCTCGCCGGCGGGAACCGGATAGCGGTGGACGACCGCAAGGGCGATGTCGATCATCCTGTCCAGCAGTTCGGCTTCGCGGCCGGACGCGGCGGGACGCAGCACGCCTTCCGCCATTTCGGTGAGGTCCGCCAGGGCGATCGGATAGCCGTTCCAGCGAGCGACGTCGACGGCTGCCTGAAACTCCTTCTCGAGGAACAGCTTGTCCCAGAACACGCCGGCCCGTGCCCGGGAATACTCGAAGACGCATTTCTGGACGAGAAAGGCAGCACGGCTGTCGAGAAAGTCCTCGAGCGCCCCGACATCGGCGATCGGCGGCGGCCGGCGGAACATGTCGAGAAGCCCCATGACGTACTCCCACGCAACCGGGATCTTCTACCCGCCGTGTCCGGCAGAACAGTTTTCGGTGTGGCCCGGTTTTCGGTGTAGAATGACTCAAGTGCGGTAAGGGCGCCAGCAGAATGCGGCCGTCGCGACGGCGGGAAGCGTCGCGGCACGACTAGACGAGCTCGGAGGAACCGCGTGCAGGGCTGGGTCGTCGTCGCCACGGCCGTCGTCTACATTGCCTTCCTGTTCGCCGTGGCAAGCTACGGCGACCGACTTGCACTGCGCGGCCGCTGGCGGGGTGCCCGGCCGTTCATCTACTCAATGTCGCTGTGCGTCTACTGCACGTCCTGGACGTTCTTCGGATCGGTCGGCCTGTCGGCCCGCACCGGCCTCGACTTCCTGCCGGTCTATCTCGGCGCCGGCATCATGATCGGGCTCGGCTATCCGATCGTGCTGCGGATCGTCCGCCTCGCCAAGGACCAGAACATAACGTCGATCGCCGACTTCATCGCCTCGCGCTACGGCAAGAGCCAGGCGGTCGCCGCGGTCGTCACACTGATCGCGGTGATCGGCGCGCTTCCCTACATCGCCCTGCAGCTCAAGGCGATCTCGGCCTCCGTCGGGACGATGGTCGGCTATCTGCAGCAGAACGGCGCGCTCGCCACGGCACCGGTCTTCGCCGACACCGCTTTGCTTGTGGCGCTGGCACTCGCGCTGTTTGCGATCCTGTTCGGCACGCGCCACATCGACGCGACCGAGCACCAGGACGGCATGATGCTGGCGATCGCCACGGAGTCCATCGTCAAGCTGTTTGCCTTCCTCGTGGTTGGCGCGTTCGTGACCTACGTCATGTTCGACGGCCCGACCGCCCTGTGGTCGCGGGCGGAGTCGGTCGACACGATCCTGGAGCGCTTCGGCCGCGAAATGCATGGCGGCACCTGGATGACGATCACCGGCCTCAGCCTGTTCGCCATCATCCTGCTGCCCCGTCAGTTCCACGTCACGGTCGTGGAGAACCATAGCGAAAGCGAGATCAGGCGCGCGGCCTGGCTGTTCCCGCTCTATCTGGTGCTGATCAACCTGTTCGTCGTGCCCATCGCCATCGCAGGGCTGCTGACCTTCGGCGACGGCGGGGTCGACGCGGACATGTTCGTTCTCGCCCTGCCGATGGCGGCGGGATCGAACGTCGTCACGATGATCGCCTTCATCGGCGGGCTTTCCGCTGCGACCGCCATGGTGATCGTCTCGTCGGTGGCCCTGTCGATCATGGTCTGCAACGACATCGTCGTGCCGCTGCTGCTGCGTCACCGCGGCGCCGAGATGGAGCGCCGCGACATCGGCCGGCGGCTGCTGATGGTCCGGCGCGTCGCCATCCTGACGATCCTCCTGCTCGCCTACGCGTACTACAGGACCGCCGGAAACACCGCGGCGCTGGCATCGATCGGGCTGCTTTCGTTTGCCGCGATCGCACAACTCGCCCCGGCCTTCTTCGGCGGAATGATCTGGCGCCGCGCCACGGCCCGCGGGGCGATCGCGGGGATACTCGCCGGCTTTGCCGTGTGGGTCTACACGCTGTTGCTGCCGACCTTCGCCGAGTCCGGAATGCTCGGATCGGGTTTCGTCGAGAACGGACCGTTCGGACTGGGCTTCCTGAGGCCGCAGCGGCTGTTCCACCTCGAGTTCACCGCACTGACCCATGGCGTGTTCTGGAGCATCGCCGTCAACGTCGCGACATATGCGATCGTATCGCTGTTGCGTCGGCCGGAGCCGATCGAACGTCTGCAGGCGGACGTGTTCGTCCAGGCCGACCTCGCGCCGATCGCGCCGGCGCGCCGGCTCTGGCGGAGCTCCGTCTCGCTCGGCGAGCTGATGGACACCGTGGCGCGATACCTGGGAGAAGAACGCGCCCGCCGCTCCTTCAGGAACTTCGCGGAGGAGCGCGGTCTGGTCCTCGACCGGAACGGCGAGATCGACATGCATGTGCTGCGGTTTGCCGAGCACCTGCTGGCGAGTGCCGTCGGCGCGCCGTCCTCCCGGCTGGTGCTGGCGCTGCTGCTGCGCCGCCGCGACGTCAGTTCCAAGCAGGCGCTGAAACTGCTCGACGATGCGTCGGAGGCGATCGTCTACAATCGCGACCTGCTGCAGACGGCAATCGACCACGTCAGTCAGGGAATCGTCGTCCTCGATGCGGATCTCCGCCTGACCACCTGGAACCGGCGCTTTAGGGAACTGCTCGATCTGCCGCCGGAGCTCGGTCGTATCGGCGTGCCGATCTCCGAGGTGCTGCGGTTCTGCGCCAGACGCGGCGACTTCGGTCCCGGCACGGAGAGCGATCTCGTCGAGGAGAGGCTGCGGCGGATGGCGGCGCGCACCCAGACGTTCCAGGAGCACCTGCGCCCCAGCGGCACGATCCTGGAAATGCGTACCGACGAGATGCCGGACGGCGGCCTCGTGATGACGCTGACCGACATCACCGACAGGATGCGGACGGCGGAGGAGCTTGCGCGTGCCAACGAGACCCTGGAGAGGCGTGTGCGCGAGCGGACCGAAGAGCTGGTCCGCCTGAATACCGAGCTGGAGCGCGCCAGGCAGACCGCCGAGGAGGCCAATTTCGGCAAGACCCGCTTCCTCGCGGCCGCCAGCCACGACATCCTGCAGCCCTTGAATGCGGCCCGCCTCTACGCGGCAAGCCTGTCGGAGCGGCGGCTCAAGACGGAAGACCGGCAGCTCGCCGCCAATGTCGATGCCTCCCTGGATGCAGTTGAGGAGATCCTCGGCACCATCCTCGACATATCCCGGCTCGACACCGGCGCCCTGAAGCCCGAGATCGCCACCTTCCCCGTCGCCGATCTTCTCGCCCAGATCAGGGTCGAGTTCGAGCCGATCGCGCGGGACCACGGGCTGGAACTGAAGATCCTGCCATGCTCGCTCGCGGTCAGATCGGACCGCAGCCTGCTGCGGCGGCTGCTGAGGAACCTCGTCTCCAATGCGATCAAGTACACCGACAGCGGCCGCGTGGTCGTCGGCTGCCGTCGTCGTACCGGCCGCATCCGGATCGAGGTCCACGACACCGGCCCCGGAATTCCCGCAACGGAGCAGAAGCTCATATTCGAGGAGTTCCAGCGCCTCGAGGACGGCGTCCGGCGGGCGCGCGGGCTCGGCCTGGGGCTGTCCATCGTCGAGCGCATCGGCCGCGTTCTCGACCTGCCGGTCGACCTGGCGTCCACACCTGGGCGCGGTTCTGTTTTCGCCGTGGAGGTCCCCGTCACCGTCGAAGTCCCCCAGCGACGCGGCGCCGGCCGCGGCCCCCGCCGGCCCGGTGCCCGCATCGAAGGCATGACCGTCCTGTGTATCGACAACGACAGGAAGATCGTCGACGGGATGGCGGCCCTGCTCACCGGGTGGAACTGCCGGGCGCTCTGCGCGACGTCGACCAGACAGGCGATACGGACGCTGACGGAGCATGCCGCTGTACCCGATGTGGTGCTGGTCGACTATCACCTCGACGAGGGGAACGGCATCGACGCGGTCGTCGAACTGCGCTGGAAATTCGGCAGCACGTTGCCGGCTGTCCTGATCACCGCCGACCGGTCGCCGCAGGTACGCGACGAGGCCCGCGCCCGGGAGATTGCGGTTCTCTACAAGCCCCTCAAGGCAGCGGCGCTGCGGGCGCTGCTGGCGCAGCACGCCGTGAAGCGCGAAGCCGCCGAGTAGCGATCAGTCGGCCGGCCACTGCACGGAGTCCATGCGGCTTGCGGCGATGACGGCCTGGGTCCGGCTTTCGACGTTCAGTTTCTGCAGCACGGCCGACACGTGCGCCTTGACGGTCGCCTCCGAGACGCCGAGTTCGTAGGCGATCTGCTTGTTGAGCAGGCCCTCGCTGAGCATCATGAGCACCCGCACCTGCTGCGGGGTGAGCGTGGTGAGTCGTGCCGAAAGGTCGGCGTCGCCTTCGTCCATGACGTCGAGATCGAGACCCGGCGGTGCCCAGACTCCGCCACCCAGAACCTCCCTCACCGCCAGTCTGATCGAATCGACGTTGATCGACTTCGGAATGAACCCCGATGCACCGAACTCGAGGCAGCGGCGCACCACTGACGGATCCTCGTGCGCCGACACCACAACGACGGGCACGCCGGGATGCTGCGCGCGCAGGAACAGAAGCCCGGAGTAGCCGCGCACGCCCGGCATTGCCAGGTCGAGCAGCACCAGGTCGATTTCGTGGTCCGCCTCGATGCGCGCCGTCATTTCCTCGATCGATCCGGCCTCGACGATCGCCATCGCGTCGAACGCCCCCGTAAGCGCGTGCTTCAGGGCGTCGCGGAACAACGGATGATCATCCGCAATAAGGATCTTGTAACGGTTCGCGGCGTCCAAATCGTTTCCCCCTCCTGCCGTTCCCGGACGACCGGAATACGATTGAGCCGGAATGCTACCCTTAATGTTTCGCGGCGTCGCGCCCGGCGCAAGTCGCGCCGTGTTCGCCCGCGCTGTCCGGCACTGCGGCGAATCGGTCGACCCGGGCGCGAACACTGTGGACTCTGCTTGGGCAATGGGCGACTTGCGTTGTGGACAACCTCAAGTCCAAGTAATTCCACGGATTTTTACCCGTAGCCGAAAGTCGAATGGGGAGTCGACTTCGGCAATGTTAATATTGGCTCGACGCGGCGGCCGGATCGACGGCCCAAGCGGGGGGTACGGAAGGCGACCCTCGCCGTTTCCGTATCACGACAAAGGGGAGGCCTGTGCGGCCGGTTCGTCCGGTTGCAATCGGCCCGGGACGTAGAGGAAACGTGACCCATGGCAAACGGCACTGATGAAGCCTGGTGGTCGAAGACCAAGGGACTGATGGTCACCTGCCTGATCATCTGGGCGATCTTCGGCTTCGTGATCCACTTCTTCGTGAATGCACTCGACAGGATTGTCATACTCGGATTTCCCCTCGGCTACTACATGGCCGCGCAGGGCTCGCTGATCGTGTTCGTCGTGCTCGTCTTCTGGTTTTCCGGACGACAGGACTCGATCGATCGCGAGTTCGGCGTTGCCGAAGACGACTACTGAGGGGGGCGGACGATGGCGACCCAAACGAGTGGCGGATCGGATTTCGTCAACAATCTCGGCAAGATATACGGGATCTATACGGGCGGCTTCGCCGCATTCGTCATCCTGCTTGCCATTCTCGAACAGGTCGGTGTGCCCGACCGGGTGATCGGCTACCTGTTCGTGTTCTTCACGCTGGCTGTCTATGCCGGCATCGGCGTCCTGTCGCGAACCATGCAGGTCAGCGAATACTACGTCGCGGGCCGGCGCGTGCCGGCGTTCTACAACGGCATGGCGACGGCGGCCGACTGGATGTCGGGCGCATCGTTCGTCGGCATGGCCGGAACGCTATATGCGCTTGGCTATGACGGCCTTGCCTTCGTGCTTGGCTGGACCGGCGGCTACGTGCTGGTGGCGGTGCTTGTTGCGCCCTATCTGCGCAAGTTCGGCGCCTACACCGTGCCCGACTTCCTGGCGGCCCGCTTCGGAGGGCATTTCGCCCGGTTCCTCGGCATCCTCGTCCTGTTCGCCTGCTCGTTCACCTACGTGACGGCACAGATCTATGCGACCGGCATCATCGCCTCGCGGTTCCTGGGCATCAGCTTCGAGGTTGCGGTCTTCGTCGGCCTGCTCGGCATCCTGCTCTGCTCGATGCTCGGCGGCATGCGGGCGGTGACCTGGACCCAGGTGGCCCAGTACATCGTGCTGATCGTCGCCTACCTGATCCCGGTGATCATCCTGTCGGCGCAGCGCTACGGCGTCCCCATCCCCCAGATCATGTACGGCCAAGCCCTGCAGGAGATCGCCGGGCTCGAAAGGCAACTGGTGGCGGATGGGCTGGCCAACGCCGAGACCCTGAAGCCCTATCTGCAACCGTTCACCAACTACAATCCGCTGAACTACTTCGGGCTGATCCTCTGTCTGATGATCGGCACGGCATCGTTGCCGCACATCCTGATGCGGTACTTCACGACGCCCAGCGTGCGCGACGCGCGCAAGTCGGTGGGATGGTCGCTGCTGTTCATCTTCCTCCTGTACTTCACGGCGCCGGCCTATGCCGCCTTCGCCAAGCTGGAGGTCTACCAGAACGTCATCGGCACATCGATCGACGCGCTTCCGAACTGGATCTACACCTACGGAAATCTGGGTCTGGTGAAGATCTGCGGCGCCGACGCCACGACCATGGACGCCATCCGCGCGGCCTGTGCCTCCGCGGGCAATCCCGACGGCATCCTCGGCCTGAGCGAGCTGGCGATCAACAACGACGTGATCGTCATCTCCATGCCGGAGATTGCCGGCCTGCCTTACGTGATTGCAGGCCTCGTCGCGGCCGGCGGACTTGCCGCGGCGCTGTCCACCGCCGACGGGCTGCTGCTTGCCATCGCCAACGCGCTCAGCCACGACATCTACTACAAGATGGTCGATCCGCACGCCTCGACGGCGCGGCGGCTGACCATCGCCCGCATCCTGCTGGTTCTTGTGGCGGTCGGTGCGGCGTGGCTGGCATCGACCAGGCCTGCGGACATCCTCTCCATGGTGGCGTGGGCGTTCTCGCTGGCGGCGGCCGGGAACTTCCCCGCCCTCGTCCTCGGGGTCTGGTGGAAGCGCTGCACGACCGCGGGTGCGATCACCGGCATCATCGCCGGCTTCGGCATCACCCTGTTCTACCTCGTCATGACCCGCTACGGCGGCATGAGCGAGTGGTTCGGGGTGAGGAACATCTCGGCTGCCCTGTTCGGCCTGCCGATCGGCGTGGCCGTGATGGTGGTGGTCAGCCTGTTCACGCCGGAACCCTCGAAGGAGGTCCAGGACCTCGTCGAGGAAATGCGCAAGCCGCGCGGCAGCACGATGATGGAGGGCGGCGACGTCGTCGCCAAGCCCGTCTGAGGCCGCGCTCTGACTGACGGAGGGCGGAGCGCAAGTCTCCGCCCTTCCCTTTCGCCTGCCATTCTCTCACGCAGGCAGGGTGCCTCTGGGCCGATATCTGCTAGATTCCCCGAATCTGTTCACGGAAACTCGAGATGGCCCAAGGCGTCCCGCTCTTCATCCTGCTGCCCAACTATCTGCTGGCGGCGCTGATGTACACGCTGCTCGGACGCTTCATCCTGACGTTTGTGTTCGCCCCAGAGTCCCGCAACTACATCTTTCGCGCCTTCGTGCGGCTGACCGATCCGGTACTGGCGCTGGTGCGTCTCGTCACGCCCGCTGCCGTGCCGCACCTGGTGCTTCTGGTCTTCGCCGCAATCTGGATGCTGGTGCTCCGCATCCTCTTCATCGTCGCGACCGTCGATGCGGTCAGGACGGCGTGAGGCTCGCAGCATGTCGCACCAGGGCTATCTGATCGGCATTCTCGGCTTTGCGTTGCTGAACGGCATGTTCTCGCCGATCCTGCTGCCGCAGACCACGGCGGCGGTTCTGCTGCTTTCGCCGGGCCTGCTGATCTCCAGTCCCCATATCGTCGCGTTCCTGGCCTATATCATTGGTTCGACCTTCACGATCATGCTGGCCGGAATTCCCGCGGCCCTCTACGAGCGGGTGACCGGGGCCCGGGAGTCCGGCCCGGTCTCCCTGTGGATCTGGCTCGCCTGTACCGCGCTGCTTTCCCTGCCCGCCGTCATTTCCTTCCTCAGTGTGGGCGGCTTCTGAGGCCCGCCCGATCCTGTTCCGCGCGAAAATCGAGTCGTCGCCTTGCAACCAATCGGCGCGGCGCCGGTTCATCACGTGAACGTGCGCAACCGCCGCTTGCGCCTGTGCAACCCTTCAGCGGAAACTGTCCCTCGCAGCGGCCGGGACGCTGTATTGCCGGGCCTTACAGCCATGGAAGACCTCCGTCGCATGGCGTTCCTGTCGATCGGGCGGGGATGCGGGTTCGCGGGCCTCGCGATCCTCTGCGTGATGATCGGCCTCACCTTCGATCCGCTGATCGCCGTCAGGTCGGGCGCCGTACTGATGACGCTTTCGACGATGGTTCTGTTGTTGAAGGCCCGCCAGGCGCTGACCCAGGACGTCCGCCGCACCGAGATGTGGATTCTGCTGGAGGAAGGGCGGCGTCCGGCCCCGGAGCACGCCCAGTGGGCCGGCGCCACGGTCCTGCGCGATGCCTACCTGTGGTTTGCCCAGTACGCCGCGGGTCTGTCCGTCCTGTTGTGGACGGCGGCACTGGCGATCTCGCTTTCCCAGCGCTTGTAGCGCCGGTCAGCCGTCCACTTCGCCCACGAAATGCAGGGCGATCTCGCGGCGGTGCGGCCGGTCGCGATGTTCGATCAGGTAGATCCCCTGCCATGTGCCGAGCCGCATCCGCCCCGCCGACACCGGAATCCCGAGCGACACCGAGGTGAGCATGGTCCGGATATGAGCGGGCATGTCGTCCGGCCCCTCCGATCCGTGCCGGTATGGATGGTGGCGCGGCGCCATCGCGTCGAGGCTGTCGGCGAGGTCGCGCTGCACGTCGGGGTCGGCATTCTCCTGTATCGTCAGCGACGCCGAGGTGTGGCGTACGAACACGGTCACCAGCCCGTCGACGGCCCCGATCGCAGCGAGCCACCCGGCGACATCTCCGGTGATGTCGTGGAACCCCTGCCCGCGCGTCTCGAATGTCAGGCTGTCCTGTCGGTGATCGAGCACGCCGTTTCCTCCTCTGCGTCGGCCGCACGGCCGGCGAGCCATCGGCCGGTCTGGACGCGGCCGCCGATCTGCGGTGAGATGCGGCCCCGCAGCCCATTCCGGCAATCACGTTTCCATCCACCGGACAGACCAATGGCCAAGACCGTCTTCCCGCCCGCGGACGTCTTTCGCGAAGACGCGATATCCGCTGAGACCGCCGCGATCAACGCCGATGTCGTCAGGACGCTCGACGCGGCGCCGGACCAGTGGTCCTTTCCGCCGGCCGAGCGCCGGGAGCGTCGCCGGGCCGGGCTGGGCCCGTTTCCGCTCGCGCCGCGGTCGGACCGCGCCGAGACGATCGAGATCGAGGGCGCCTACGGCCCGATCCCGCTGCGCATTATCGCGCCCGACAGCCCGGCGGGGGTCTACTTGCACATCCATGGCGGCGGCTGGACGATCGGTGCCGCCGACGAACAGGATCCCCGGCTGGAACGGATCGCAGCCAACTGCAACCTGGCGGTCGTCAGCGTCGAGTACCGGCTGGCGCCGGAGTATCCCTACCCGCACGCGCCGGACGAATGCGAGGCGGCCGCGCTGTGGCTGGTCAGGACCGCCGGTGAGCGTTTCGGCAGCGAGCGTTTCGCCATCGGCGGCGAATCGGCGGGCGCCCACCTGGCGCTGGTGACGATGCTGCGGCTGCGGGACCGCCACAACCTGCGGCCGTTCTCGGCCGCCAATCTCGTCGCGGGATGTTTCGACCTGCGGCTGACGCCGAGCGCCGCCAACTGGGGCGACGAGCGGCTGGTGCTCAACACCCGCGACATGCAGAAGTTCATAGAGTGCTTCCTGCAGAACGGCGAGCCGCTGGAGGATCCCGACATCTCGCCGATCTTCGCCGATCTCGCCGGACTGCCGCCGGCACTGATCACGGTGGGCACGCGCGATCCGCTGCTCGACGATTCGCTTTTCCTCGCGGCCCGCTGGGCTGCCGCCGGCAACGACACCGAACTTGCCGTCTATCCCGGCGGCGCACATGTCTTCATGGCCTATTCCGGCGCCCTTGCCGAGGAGAGCCTGGCACGGATGGACGGGTTCCTGTCGGAAACGGGCGGGTCGTGAGCGGCATGGAGACGCTGAAGGGATACGTCAACGCCTGGGACTGCGACGAGAACGACCATCTCAACGTCCAGTTCTACTATCGCTTCTTCGAGGATGCCTGTTGTCATTTCCAGGCGCTCGCCGGCGTCTCCAGGGACGACTTCCGCCGCCCGCTGGTGCGCCACGTCCGCTACCACGGCGAGCTGCGCAAGAACGAGGCCGTTCAGGTCGACAGCGTGCGGGCCGGCGAGGCGCAGATCGTCCATGTCCTGAGCGAGCCGGTCAGCGGCCGGCTGTCGGCCACCTGTCTTGAAACCTTTGCCGGGCCGCTTCCCGACGCACTCCCATCCGGCTCCGGCGCCATCCCGGAAAACGCACTGCCGCGCAGCCTCGACTCCGCGCCGGCCGCCGCCACGGCGGCAACCGCGTCCGACCGGCTCGTGCTGCGTACCCGGATCCGCGCCCAGCACTGCGATCCCTCGGGTGCGGTCTTCGACTCGGCGATCGTCGGCTTCAACTCCGACTCGGCTGCGTTCTTCTGGGAGGCTGTCGGGATCACCGAACCCTGGCTGCGAGAGCGCAACCGGGGGCGCGTCGCGGTTGAGATGAAACTGACGCGGCTCGGCGACGCAGCGTTCGGTGACCTGATCCACGTGATCAGCCGCCCGATCGCGGTCGCCCGGTCCACCGTGACCTTCGAGAACCGCTTCGTGCGCAGCGAGACCGGCGAAACGGTGGCAGTCGTCCAGGTGACCGGCCTGACGATGGACCTCACCGCCCGGCGCGCTCAGCCGCTGCCAGAGGACCTGAGAGCTGACCTCGAGGCCCGGATCGCGCGGTCGCGATGATCGCCTCCATCACGTCTTGTCGGGGTCGTATTCCTCGCGCAGGTCGCGCATCATGTCGAGGAAGCGGTGCATCATGGACTCGAAGGACTTCATGACCTGGTCCATTTCCTCGTCGGAGGGAAAGTCGAACGCCGACTGATCGTCGCCGGCTTTCGGGTCGCCGGCTTTCGGGTCGCCTGCCTCGGGCCCGGCCTGCGGCGTTTCCTCCAGGCGCGCCTCGAGCATGTCGATGCGGTCCTTGAGCCGCCCGATCTCGATCGCAAGCTTGGAATTGTCGCTGGACAGCCGCTCGATCTCTTCCTCGAGCGCAACCCGGTCGTCGGCGACGACCTCGCATACCCAGGCCGCATCGCGCTTGCGGCAGAAGGACGTCATCCCGGTTTCCCGGTCGACCCGCATCAGCCCGCCGTCGACGCGGCGAAGGATGTACTGGCCACCCTCCGTGTCAGGCACCGTTTCCTGCGCGAGCGCCGGAGCGGTCGCGACACATACCGTGAGCACCATCAGAATCCGGCGCATTGATCGGCTCCGTTTCACCGCCCCCGTGAGGTTAACCTAGTGGCGCGATGGCGGCGCGACAAACCCGCGCCCCCTCGCGCCGCGGGACCCTCAGTCCGTATAAGGGTCCCGGCCGCTCGCAAGCGCGTCGGCAAGCAGGTCGATGCGATCCTGTCCCCAGAACGGTTCTCCGTTCAGGATATAGGTGGGCGCGCCGAAGACGGATCTTTCGACCGCCTCTCTGGCGTTCGCCTCGTAGACGGTACCGATCTCGTCGCTCTTTGCTGCGTCGAGGATCGCCTGTGCGTCATGACCGGCATCTGCCAGCAGCGCCGTCACGACGGACTCATCGGCAATTTCGCGATCTTCAGCCCAGACCGCCCGATAGGCGCCGGCCAGAAAGCCGGCCGGATCCTTCCCTGCCGCGGCGATGGCGAGCACCGAGCAATCGGCAAGCGTCGGGTCGGTTGGAAAGTGGGCGGGCTGGATGTTGATCGGCAATCCCCGCTTCTCCCTCCAGCGCTTCAGCTCGAATATCCGGTACTTCTGCCGGGCCGGCGCCCGCTTGGCGAGCGGCAGGCCCCCCGTTTCGGGAAACACCTTTCCGAGATTGACCGGCTTGTAGACGATTTCCGCGCCATGTTTCCCGGCAATCGACACGAACGCGTCGTGGCCGAGATAGGACCACGGCGAAACGGACGTGAAGAAGTATTCGATCCTGGGCGTCATGCTCTCCCCTCGCGTTGCCGCCTTCCGCCGAAGGCGCGTCTGCCTGCCGCGGCGATCATAGTAGCGCAGCCGCGCGATTGGCACACCGATTCGGACAAGGGAAACACGGTTTCGTCAACGCGAGGCGAGGGCCGGCACACCCCTGCCCAAGCGTCGCGTCCGTCGCCGCTAGCGCGGCGTACCCCCCTCTCCATCTCTCCCCCGCAAGGGGGGAGAGGGTCCCTTTTGGCCACCGCTTGTCGTCAGCGGACATGTTGGCACTTGCTGCGCGACCAGGCGTCTCCGTGTCTTCGTGGGAGGCGCCTTGCGCCCCTCTCCCCCCTTGCGGGGGAGAGATGGAGAGGGGGGTACCCGCAATCGGGCGGCTCGATGCCGCCCGATTGCGGAAACCGGCTGCTACCGGTACCGCCTGCCCGTCACGCGGCCTTGTTGCGCGCGGCGCCGCCCGGCGGGAAGCGGCCGTAGAAGGTCTCGCCGTTCGCCGCCACCTCCCTGAGCAGCTTGTTCGGCCGGAAGCGCGGGCCGTGCCTGCGGGCGAGCCTGTTGCAGAGTTCCACGAAGGCCGCGACGCCCATGTTGTCGATGTAGCTCAGCGTGCCGCCGGAAAACGGCGCGTAGCCGAAGCCGAGGATCGAGCCGACATCCGCCTCGCGCACATCGGTCAGCACCCCCTCGGCGAAGCAGCGCGCCGTCTCCAGCGCCTGGATCACCAGCAGCCGGTGCTTGATCTCCTCGACGTCGACTGAGTCCGGGTCGAGATGCTCCGGCTGGAGCTCGGCAAGATCCGGCCACAGGTGCTTCTTGCCCTTGTCGGGATAGTCGTAGAAGCCCTTGCCGTTCTTGCGGCCGAGGCGGCCGCGCTTGACGACCATCTCTTCCAGCAGTTCCTCCTGGCGCGGGTCGACGCCCTTTTCGCCGAGATCCTGCTTTGTCGCCTGCAGGATCTTCCAGGCCAGATCGACGGCAACCTCGTCGTTGAGCGACAGCGGACCGACCGGCATCCCGGCCATGCGGCCGACATTCTCGATCATCGCGGCGGGCACGCCCTCCATCAGCATCAGGTGCCCCTCGCGGATGTATGTCCCGACCACGCGCGAGGTGTAGAAGCCGCGCGAATCGTTGACCACGATCGGCGTCTTGCGGATCGCCCGGCAGTAGTCGAGCGCCAGCGCGAGCGCCTCGTCGCCGGTCTTCCTGCCCATGATGATTTCGACGAGCATCATCTTGTCGACGGGCGAGAAGAAATGGATGCCGATGAAGTTCGCCGGCCGGGCGCTCGCCTTTGCGAGATCGCTGATCGGCAGCGTCGAGGTGTTGGTGCCGAACACCGCCGTCTTGCCGATCACGGCCTCGGTCTTCTGGGTGACGTCGGCCTTGATCGACTTGTCCTCGAACACCGCCTCGATGACGAGGTCGCAGCCCTCCAGGTCTGCGTAGTCGGCGGAGGTCTGAATGCGCGACAGCAGCGCCTCCTTCGCCTCCGGCGTCGAGCGGCCGCGGCTGACGGCCTTCGACACCAGCGTGTCGGAATAGGCCTTGCCGCGCTCGGCAGACTCCACGTCCCTGTCGATCAGCACCACCTCGATGCCGGCGCGCGCCGTGACGTAGGCGATGCCGGCGCCCATGAAGCCGGCGCCGAGGATGCCGACCTTCCTGATCTTCGACGGCGGCACGTCGGCGGGGCGGCGGGCGCCCTTGTTGAGCTCCTGCATCGAGACGAACAGCGAGCGGATCATCGAGGCCGCTTCCTTCGTCTGCAGGACATGGGCGAAGTAGCGGGACTCGACGGTGAGCGCCTGGTCCAGCGGCAGCATCAGGCCTTCGTAGACGCAGGACATGATGGCGCGGGCGGCGGGGTAGTTGTCGTATGTCTCGCGCCGGTAGATGGCGTTGGCGGGCGGGAAGGTCTGGAAGCCTGCGGGCGAATAGACCTGGCCGCCGGGCAGCCTGAAGCCGTCCTTGTCCCAGGGCTGCACGCCCTTGCCACCGTCGCGGATCCAGGCCCTTGCGGTCTCGATCAGCCGGTCGGCGGACACCACCTCGTCGATCAGCTTCATGGCCTTCGCCTGGCCGACCTTCAGTTCGCTTCCCTTCAGCAGGAACTGCAGCGCATCGGCGGTCGGAACCATGCGCGGCACGCGCTGGGTGCCGCCGGCGCCGGGGAAGATGCCGACCTTGACCTCCGGCAGCGCCAGCCTGGTCTTGTCGTTCTCCGAGGCGACCCGGTGATGGCAGGCCAGCGCCAGCTCGAATGCCCCGCCCATCGCGGTGCCGTTGATGGCGGCGACCCAGGGCTTGCCCGAAGTCTCAAGCCGGCGCCAGAGCTGCGACATGCGGCGGCTTTCGTCGAACATCCGCTGCATCGCGGCGGTCTCGTCCGACGCGCGCATCTCGTGGAAGGCGCCGAGCAGGCCCTGAAGCATCGCCAGGTCGGCGCCGCCCGAGAACGTTTCCTTGCCGGAGGTGACGACGGCCCCCTTGATGGAGTCGTCCGACGCGACGGTCTCGATGATCCGCCCGATCTCGTCCATGACCGAAGCTTCGAACACGTTCATCGACCTGTCTGGCATGTCCCAGGTAACGAGCGCTATGCCGTCGGCGTCGACATCGACAGTGAAGTTCTTGTAGGTCATGGCGTTTCCCCGTGGAATGGGTTCAGGCGTATGGCTCGCCGGACTTGCTGCTGAAGTGGAAGCCGGCCTCGTCCTTCACACCGGCCAGATCCACGTCGGGATAGTGCGCGATTTCCGATGCCGCCCGCGTGCCGACCTCGAGGATCAGGGCATCGCGATCCGAGCGGTTGACCAGGTGATGGCCGTTGGCGACTCCCGCCTTGAAGGCGGCCGCGTCGCCGGGCTTCAGCACGGTTTCGCCGTCGTCCTCGACCAGCACCAGCTCGCCCTCGAGCACATAGACGAACTCGTCCTCGTTCTCGTGCCAGTGGCGCTCGGAGGAGGCCGATCCCGGTGCGATCCGCGTGAGGTTGACGCCGAACTGGCTCAGCGCGACGGCGTCACCGAGCGCCGTCTTGAAGCGGCCGGCGACGGTCCGGCGGAACGGCTCGGGATAGGCGGTGGTGTTGCGCTCGGGCAGCGAGGCGATGTCGATCCTGGGCATGAGGCTCTCACACCCGCTCAATGATGGTCGCGGTCCCCATGCCGGCGCCTATGCACAGCGTGACCAGCGCGGTCTGCTTGCCGGTGCGCTCCAGTTCGTCGATGACCGTGCCCATGATCATCGCGCCGGTTGCGCCGAGCGGATGGCCCATGGCGATGGCGCCGCCATTGACGTTCACCTTGGAGCCGTCGACGTCGAAATACTGCATGAAGCGCAGCACGACCGAGGCGAAGGCCTCGTTGATCTCGATGAGATCGATGTCGTCGAGCGTCATCTTCGCCTTCTTCAGGACCTTCTCTGTGACCGCCAGGGGGCCGGTCAGCATGATCGCCGGTTCCGAGCCGATATTGGCGAACGCCCTGATGCGGGCGCGGGGTTCGAGTCCGGCCTTCCTGCCGGCGGCCTTCGAGCCGAGCAGCACCGCGGCCGCCCCGTCGACGATGCCGGACGAGTTGCCGGCGTGGTGGACGTGGTTGATCTCCTCGATTTCGGGATAGCGCTGGATCGCCACCGCGTCAAAACCGCCGAGTTCGCCCATCTGGACGAAGGAGGGATTGAGCGCGGCCAGCGACTGCATGGTCGTGTCGGGGCGCATGTGCTCGTCACGGTCGAGGACCGTCAGGCCGTTGATGTCCTTCACCGGCACGACCGAGTTCCTGAAGTAGCCCTTCTCCCAGGCGTTCGCCGCCCGCTTCTGGCTTTCGACCGCGTAGGCGTCGACGTCGTCGCGCGAGAAGCCGTGCTTCGTGGCGATCAAGTCCGCCGAGATGCCTTGCGGCAGGAAGTAGGCGGGCACCGCCAGCGAGGGGTCCATCGGCCAGGCGCCGCCGGATGCGCCGATGCCCACTCGGCTCATCGACTCGACGCCGCCGCCGATCGTCATCTGGTGCTGCCCCGACATCACCTCGCCGGCTGCGAAGTTGACGGCATCGAGGCCGGATGCGCAGAACCGGTTGATCTGGATGCCCGGCACTTCCTGGTCGTAGCCGGCCTTGAGCACGGCGGCCCGGGCGATGTCCCCGCCGGCCTCGCCGACCGGATCGACGCAACCGAGCACGACGTCGTCCAGCCGGCCGGTGTCGAGCTCGTGACGGTCGCGGATCGCGCGCAGCGTCTGTGCGGCCAGCTCCAGCGCGGTCACCTCGTGCAGGCTCCCGTCCTTCTTGCCGCGGCCGCGCGGCGTGCGCACGTGGTCGTAGATGAAGCAGTCCGGCATCGAAGCCTCCCTAGTGTGTCAAGCGTCCGTGCGCCCGCATCCGATGAACTGGACCGGCGTATGGGCCGATCAATGTCGGTGCCATTGCGAGCGACGCGGGCCAGTCATGCATGTCACGCAGCTACAGGCTCCTCGCGATCAGCACCTTCATGATCTCGTTGGTGCCGGCGTAGATGCGCTGGACGCGCGCATCCTGGAACATCCGCGAAATGGGGTACTCCGCCATGTAGCCGTAGCCACCGAACAGCTGCAGGCACTGATCGACGATCTTGCACTGCAGGTCGGTCAGCCAGTACTTCGCCATCGAGGCGGTGACGGTATCGAGCCTGCCGGCGACGTGCTGCTCGATGCAGTGGTTCATGAACACCTTCGCCACGGTCGCCTCGGTCTTCGCCTCGGCGAGTTCGAACTGGGTGTTCTGGAAGTCGAGGATCGCCTTGCCGAACGCCTTGCGTTCCTTGACATAGCGGATCGTCTCTTCGAGCGCGCGCTCGATCATCGCCATCGCCTGGACGCCGACCAGCAGGCGCTCCTGCGGCAGGTCGGTCATCATCTGGACGAAACCCTGGCCTTCCTCGTGGCCGAGCAGGGCATCGGCGGGGACGCGCACCGCGTCGAAGAACAGTTCGGATGTGTCCTGCGCCTTCAGGCCGAGCTTCTTGAGGTTCCGGCCGCGCCGGAAGCCCTCCACCTCGTCGGTCTCGACCACGAACAGCGACGTGCCCCTGGCGCCGGCGCTCGGGTCGGTCTTGGTGGCGACGATGATCAGGTTGGCGTTCTGGCCGTTGGTGATGAAGGTCTTGGAGCCGGAGATCGAATAGTGGTTGCCGTCGCGCACCGCGGTGGTGCGGATGCCCTGCAGGTCCGAGCCGGCGCCGGGCTCGGTCATCGCGATCGCCCCGATCAGCTCGCCGGTGGCGAGCCTCGGCAGCCAGCGCTTCTTCTGGTCTTCCGACCCGTGGTGCAGGATGTAGGGGGCGACGATGGCGTTGTGCAGCGCGATCCCGAAGGAATCGAGGCCGGCCATGCCGAGCTGGTAGGTGATCACCGCCTCGTGCGCGAAGGTCCCGCCCGAGCCGCCGTATTCCTCGGGCATGGACGCGCCCAGCAGCCCCGCCTCGCCCGTCTTCTCCCATGCCCAGCGCGGCACGATGCCCTCGTCGAGCCACTCGTCGAGATGCGGCACGATCTCGTTGTCGAAGAAGCGGCGCGACTGTTCCTCGAGGAGGACGACGTCCTCGCTCATCCAGTCGGGGCGGGGGGTGTCGAGTGCAGTCATCTTTTGTTCGGCTCCCTCAGAACGATTCGGCGTCGAGCGCCATCAGCGAATCCGCGCCGGACGTTATCCGCGCCAGATGCGCCTGCGCCTCCGGCATGACGCGTTCCATGTAGTAGCGGCCTGTCTTGAGCTTTGTCTCGTGGAACGAGGCGTTCTCCGCGCCGCCGTCGAGCGCCGCAAGCGAGGCCCTGGCCATCTGCGCCCACATGTAGCCCAGCGCGACGAGGCCCATCAGATGCATGTAGTCCGTCGATCCGGCCCCGGCATTGTCCGGCTTGGCCATGGCGTTCTGCATGAACCACATGGTCGCCTGCTGCAGCGCATCGAGACCGGACTTGAGCGGGCCGACATAGGGCGCCATCGCCTCGTCGTCCTTGTGCTCCGAGACGAACTCGCCGACCTCCTTGAACCACGCCATGACGGCACGGCCGCCGTTGGCCGCGAGCTTGCGGCCGACGAGGTCGAGCGCCTGGATCCCGTTGGCGCCCTCGTAGATCATCGCGATCCGTGCATCGCGGACGAACTGTTCCATGCCCCATTCGGCGATGTAGCCGTGCCCGCCGTAGACCTGCTGGGCGGCGACCGTGTTCTGGAAGCCGGTATCGGTCAGAACGCCCTTGATGACCGGCGTCATCAGGCCCATCAGGTCCTCTGCCGCCTGCCGCTCGGCCTGGTCCGAGCCGCGGTGCGAGACGTCGCCCTTGATCGCCGTCCACAGGACGAGCGCGCGGGCCGCCTCGTTGAACGCCTTCATGTTCATCAGCATCCGGCGCACGTCGGGATGGACGATGATCGGGTCGGCCGGCTTGTCGGGAGCCTTGGGCCCGGTGAGAGAACGCCCCTGCAGCCGGTCCCTGGCGTAGGTGACGGCGTTCTGGTAGGCGACTTCCGACTGCGACAGGCCCTGGATGCCGACGCCGAGCCGGGCCTCGTTCATCATCGTGAACATCGCCCGGAGCCCCTTGTCGGCCTCGCCGACCAGCCACCCCTGGGCGCCGTCGTAGTTCATGACGCAGGTGGCATTGCCGTGGATGCCCATCTTTTCTTCCAGCGCACCGCAGCCCAGCGCATTGCGCTCGCCCAGGCCGCCGTCCGGAGTGGGCAGCACCTTCGGCACCACGAACAGCGAAATTCCCTTGGTGCCCTCCGGCGCGCCCTCGATCCGGGCCAGCACCAGGTGGATGATGTTGTCGGAGAGGTCGTGTTCGCCGGCCGAGATGAAGATCTTGGTGCCGGTGATCGCGTAGGACCCGTCGCCGTTCGGCACGGCCCTGGTCTTCAGCAGGCCGAGGTCCGTGCCGCAGTGCGGCTCGGTCAGGTTCATCGTGCCGAGCCATTCGCCGGAGACGAGTTTGGGCAGGTAGAGCGCCTTCTGCTCGTCGCTGCCGTGGATGGTCAGCGCGGCGATCGCGCCCTGGGTCAGGCCGGGATACATGCCGAAGGCGATGTTGGCGGAGGCGACGAACTCGTTCATCGCCGCCGACAGAGTGTGCGGCAGGCCCTGGCCGCCATATTTGGGATCGGCCGAAAGCCCGACCCAGCCGCCGTCGGCGAACTGCCGGTAGGCGTCCTTGAAGCCGGGCGGCGTGGTGACGCTTCCGTCGTCGTGGCGGGTGCAGCCCTCGGTGTCGCCGACGCGGTTCAGCGGCTGCAGCACCTCCTCGCAGAGGCGTCCGCCCTCCTCGAGAATCGCCTTGACCACGTCCGGTGTCGCATCGGCGAAGCCGGGAATGTTGTTGTAGCGCTCGATGCCCAGGACATCGTTGAGCAGGAAAAGCACGTCCTCGACGGGCGCCTTGTAGGTCGGCATGGCCTCACTCCCGAATAGGTTCTCGCCGCATTACGCGCCGCGGCGTTCGCGCTCCTTCAGCATTCCCGACACCACCTCGCGCGCCCGCTTCAGGTCGGCGAGTGCCTGGTCGATGTCGTCTCGCTGGGCCGTCAGAAAGCCAATCTGCTGGTCGAACTTGCCCAGCGCGACGCGCAGCTGGGTGACCTGTCCGTCCTTCAGGTCGTACAGGTCGAGCATCTCGGAGATCTCGGCGAGCGAGAAACCGACCTTCTTGCCGAGTAGGATCAGCTTCAGCCGGGCGCGGTCGCGGCGCGAATACAGGCGCTTCGTGCCGATGCGGCGCGGATTGAGAAGGCCCTTGTCTTCGTAGAAGCGGATGGTGCGCAGCGTGACGTCGAATTCGCGCGACAGATCGCCGATCGTGAACGCCGACTGCCGTGGCGAACCGGCGCCCGAATCGCCGCCGTCATCTACGGTGGAATGACCCCCGTCACCGGACTTCGATCGCCGTGGGGCGATGCCCTCTGCTGTCATCGAAACGACTCCTGTTCGTCCCGATCTAGTTAGATGACGCTTACGTAAACGTCAAGCCAGCCGGCCCGCTCGGGCCTGCATCCACGGCGATGCACCTGCGACGCCCCCCTCAAGCCCCGAAGGCGACGACGCCGACATGCCTTTAACCCCCTGTTTACCGTAATGCGAAAAATATCGTTCGGGGCACGGTGCCCGGACGGTGCTTCGGCCGGACGGTTTGCAACGCCTGACCCCGAACCTGCACCCGCCCCTCCCGGGCGACTGACGGAGCGGACCGGTATAGTAGCATGGCAACTCGCGGCACCCGAACACCTGCAGCCGACCAGGATCTTGCGGCGGATGCCCGAGAGGCCGCCCGACGCGCCGGGACGTCGCTGAGCGAATGGCTGGACGCAGTCCTCGAGCGCCGGGCCGACATAACCCCCTCGCCCGAATATTCCGCCTCGCGGGCTCGGCCGGCGCTGGCCGACGATCACCGCGCCCGGACTGGGCCGCCGGCCCGCGACCAGCGTCTGGAGGCGCCCCACGACGATCGCTTCCCGGGTGCGCAGGATCGCGGCGCCACGGCCGAATCCATCGAGCGACGCCTCGGTCGGCTGGTAGGGTCGCTTGGCTCGAATACTCCGGTACGGCGTGAAGACGCGCCCGAGGCGATGCGCGATATCGCCAGCCGCCTGGCGGAACTTCGCGAACCGGTTGCCGATGCGGTTGCCGATCGGCGATCGACCCGCGACACCGTCCGCCAGCTCGAGGAACGACTTCAGGCAATTGCGCGCCGCATGGATGCAAGCCGGATGGAGTCCGGCACCGGGCGCCCCGACCTTGCCGTCGACCGCCAGGGTATCGGCCTGAGGCCGGGTTCGGGCGACGCCGACCGAAGTGCGCCCGGACCCTCGTTTGCTTCGGCCCGGCCGTCGCAGGCGGCCTTCGCAGCGGACGAGGGCCTGACGCGCGCTCGCCGCTCGCCCGCGCCGATGAGCGGACTGAAGGAAGCCATCGCCGAGGTCGCCGCGCGACAGAGGACGCTGGAAGGCGAGTTCGAGCGCGCCGTAGGTACCTATGCCGACCGGATCGATCATCGCGTGGACGCCATGACGGAGCGGCTGGAACAGCGCCTGGACGAGACCTTTCCCCGGTCTGCTCCGCGCGACCTCGCCGACGAGATCCGCCGCGCCAGTGCGCCCGTCGAATCGGCTGCCCCTACCCCCACCATCGGCGACCTGCTGGCGGTCGTCGGCGAACTGGCCAGCCGTATCGAAGCGATCCCGGGCCGTCTCGGCGACGATTTCGCCGAAAGGCTGGAAGACACCGTTCGCCGGCTCGATACGGCGACGCGATCGGAGATCGATTCGATCCGCGCGGAACTGCGCGAGATGGCGCAGGATATCGATCGCAACATGCGGGCTGACCTGGATGCGATGCGCCAGGAGATCGCCCGGCTGGCCGATCACGTCGCCGGCGCCCCGTCCCTGTCGATCGAGGTCGAGGCGAAGATCGAGGACATCGCCGCCCGCCTCGATACGGCCGCGCGCAGCGAGTTCGGCGCGCTGCGTGACGAGATCCGCCTCCTGGCCGAACAGCTGGAGCGCTCCGAGCGCGACGAATTCGACGCGCTTCGCGGCGACCTGCGCGAACTCGGCGAGCGCCTGTCGCAGGAGTTCGCCGAAACGGTGACGCGTGGCCTGGACGATCTCGATCTGGTCGACATCGAGGCGATCCGCACCGAGATGCGCTGGCTGGCGGGCCAGCTCGAAAGCGCCCGCCGCGACGACTTTGAATCGCTTCGCCAGGAAATGCATCTGCTGGGCGAACGGATGTCCGATGCGCCCTCCACGAGAATCGGCGAGCTCGAAAGTCGCCTGGTGATCCTGACCGAGCAGCTCGCCGCGGCGGCCCGGGACGGCGACGCCGAAACCCTGGCCCAGCTCGACCGCAAGATCTCGGAACTGGCCGAGAACGTCGACGCATCGTCGCGGAGCATGGCCGGCATCGGCGGTCTTGAGAAGACCGTCGGCGACCTATTCGAACGGATCGAGGAGAGCCGTCTCGATGCGCTCGAAGCCGCCCGCGAAGCGGCAAGGGAAGCCGTGGAACGAGCGGCCGCGTCGCTGTCCTCCGGCGGCGCCTCCGACATCCACGCCGTGCACGAAACGCTGAAGACGATCGTCGATCGACTGGAAGACCTCGAGCACGAGGTGGACGATGCCGCGGACCACGACAGGCGCGACGGCGCGCGCGGCACGGGTGCGCAGGATGGCGCGGCGGTGGAGCCCGCAGAGCCGCTGCACGGGACCGATGATGATCTGCCGACCGAAGCGGCGGCGGACAGCGCCGCCCCCGACATCGATCCCGACGATCTCGTCGGACGGATCGATGCCGTCGCTAAGACGTTCAGCACGGCCGATTCCGCGGTTTCGGTTGAGGACGACGTACCGCTCCTGCCCGGCACCCGCCATCCAAGGCCCGCGCGGGACAGCGCCGCATCGTATCGTTCCGAACCGCAGCTTCACGCAAAGCCCGCCGGACCCGAGGACACGCCAGCCCCTTCGGCAATCCTCGACGCTCCGGCAGGCGATCAATCCGATTTCGTCGCTGCTGCCCGCCGCGCTGCCCGCGCCGCACGCGCGGCGGCCGTCGAGCGCACCGACGGCAGGCGCAGCGGCGAGAGGAAACCCGGTTCGCGATTGAAGGTGCTGCGCGGCGAGGTCGAGTATCGGCGGGCGCTGCCGATCGCGGCCGCGCTGGTGCTCTTCATCTTCGGCGCGTTCCAGATTGCCACGTACGTGAAAACCGATCCGGACATTGCCGCCGGGGGCAGTGGCCAGACGGAGAGGATGGTCGCCGACGACGCCAAGGCGGCAGGCGGTCGCGTCGCCGGCGCCGCCGGACATGTCGATACGCAAACCACCGGATCGACACAGGGCAGAGGCACCGCTTCGAAACCGGTCCGTACCGTCGAGAAATCCGGTCCGGACCATGGCGAGGCGACCGGCTCGATCACCCAGTCGGCTCCGGCGGAATCGGCTTCGGTTCCTGCCGGGCAGACCGCTCCGGACGCCGACGTCGCTACTGCGCCCTCCGAGCCGTCGTCCGGACCCGCCGACGACGCCCCGATTCCCGCCAATCTGCTGCCGGACCCGTTGCGGGCGGCGGCCGAGGCCGACGATCCGGCGGCGCAGTTCGAGATCGCGGTGCGTTACATGGACGGCCGCGGACTGCCGCAGAGCGACGCAATGGCGGCCGACTGGTATCGCAAGGCCGCCTCGCAAGGCCTGGCGCCGGCGCAGTACAGGCTCGGCAGCCTCTACGAGAAGGGCCAGGGCGTCGACCGCGATATCTCCATGGCACGGATGTGGTATCAGCGCGCCGCCGAGCAGGGCAACCGCAACGCCATGCACAATCTCGCCGTCCTGTACGCCGACGGCATCGACGGCGCGCCCGACTACGAGAAGGCGGCGACCTGGTTCCGCAAGGCGGCCGAATACGGCCTGGCCGACAGCCAGTTCAACCTCGCCGTCCTGTATGCGCGCGGACTTGGGGTCGAAGCCGATCTCGCCGCGTCGTACCGCTGGTTCGCGATCGCCGCCATCCAGGGCGACTCGGAGGCGCTTCAGAAGCGCGACGAGGTCGGCCGCAGTCTCGACGAGGCGACGCTGGCAAAGGCGCGGGCCGCCGCCGAGGCCTGGCAGGCCCGGCCACCCGAGGCCGGCGCCAATTCGGTTCCCGAACCGCAGGGCGGCTGGGGCGATCCCGCGCCGAAGCAGCAAACCCTCATCACCCGGGAGATGATCGTCGCCGCCCAATCGCTGCTGAACGATCTGGGCTACGCCGCCGGACCGCCCGACGGCCAGATCGGGCCGCGCACCCGCGATGCCGTCCGCGCCTTCCAGCGCAGCGTCGGCCTGCCCGACACGGGCGACATCTCGCCGGATCTGATCGACCAGCTCGGCGGCGCCGCGGGATAGGCCTCCGCCCCGGCAGGCACCCCGCCTGCAGGCGACAATCGTCGCCTGACCGTGTATGCTGGACCGATGTGCAGGTCGCGACGTCGACGTGACCGGCGCCGGCAACGACGCACCGCGTCACGAAAGCCTCGCGACCGTCCACGGGATGGATACGGAGGCATGACCATGACAATCCGCAATCCTGTCGAATGGGCCGCCGGCCAGGTCCGGACCGGCGCCAGGAGCGTCGCGGGCGGCGTCGACCTCGCCCACCTGATCGGAGATCCGCGCGCACAGGTTCTCGCCGTTCGAAAGATCGGTTTCGCGGATCTGAAGGAGGCGGTGGCGGAAGGCATCGACGATTTTCTTGCGATGCCGACACATATGATGTTCCTCGCCATGATCTATCCGCTGGCCGGTATATTCTTCGCCCGCCTGATGTTCGGCTACGACATGCTGCCGCTGCTGTATCCGTTCGCCGCGGGCTTCCCGCTGGTCGGTCCCTTCCTGGCCATCGGTCTTTACGAGATGAGCCGCCGCCGCGAACGCGGCGAGGACGTCACCTGGCGCGACGCGTTCGGAGTCCTGCAGTCCCCGTCGCTCGCCGCCATCGGTGCGCTCGGATTGCTGCTGATGATCCTGTTCCTGACCTGGCTCGTCATCGCGCTGTGGCTCTATCAGTCGCTGTTCGGAACGACTCCGCCGGAAACGGCAGGCGCGTTCGTCAAGGACGTTCTGACCACTCCCGAAGGCTGGACCCTCATACTCGCCGGCAACGGCATCGGCTTCGTCTTCGCGGTGATCGTGCTGTCGGTCAGCGTCGTGTCGTTCCCGCTGCTGCTCGACCGCGACGTCGGCGCTGCGATCGCGGTGAAGACCTCGGTCGGCGCGGTACTGCGCAACCCGCTGACGATGGCCGTGTGGGGCGTCTTCGTTGCCGGGACGCTGCTGATCGGCTCGTTGCCGCTGTTCGTCGGTCTGGCGATCGTGGTGCCGGTGCTCGCACACTCCACCTGGCATCTCTACCGCAGGATCGTCGCCTGACAGGCCTCGTGGCCGCTCCGGTATTCAGCGGATCCGGCACGAGGCCTCTCCGCAATTCCCGCGGTGAATTGCAGCATCGCCCGGGTGTCCCGAACCTGGTGCGATCCCGCGCCAAACGGCCCGCCTCGTCAGGGACTGTTAGGACCTGCGTGCGAAAATCGCGGAATGTTGACGCTGCGTGCTCCGGCAGATTGACAAGGCCGGCGCGGTGGCCGTTAACAGGCCACGCCCCGTTCGCCCCCGGGCAGTGGCACCGCATTCGTTTTCCGGTCCGCCGGACGCACAGGCCGAGTGATGGAGATCTACCTGCCCATCGCCGAGATCGCCGTGAACATGCTCATGTTGCTGGGCATGGGGGCGGCGGTCGGCTTTCTGTCGGGAATGTTCGGCGTCGGCGGCGGCTTCCTGCTCACCCCGCTCCTCATCTTCTCCGGCATTCCCCCGGCCGTGGCAGTGGCGACGCAGACCGGACAGATCGTCGCCTCCTCGGTGTCCGGCGCCCTCGCGCACTGGCGGCGCAAGTCGATCGACGTCACCCTTGGAGTGATCCTGATTGCCGGCGGCCTGATCGGTGCGGCGCTCGGCATCGTGCTGTTCCGGGTGCTGCAGGGGATCGGCCAGCTCGACCTGATCATCTCGCTCCTGTACGTCTTCTTCCTCGGCGGCGTCGGCAGCCTGATGCTGCTGGAAAGCGGCCGCGCCCTGTTCCGCCGCCGCATGGGCCGGCCGGTGGCGAGCCGGCGGCCGGGCCAGCACACCTGGCTGCACCGCCTGCCCGTCAAGATGCGCTTCAAGCGATCGAAGCTCTACATCAGCGTCCTGCCGGTTGCCGGCCTCGGCGCGCTGACCGGCCTGCTCGTCGCCATCATGGGCGTCGGCGGCGGCTTCATCATGGTGCCGGCGATGATCTATCTGCTGCGCGTCCCGACCAACGTCGTCATCGGCACGTCCCTGTTCCAGATCATCTTCGTCACCGCCTTCGCCGCGGTGCTCCATGCGGTTTCCACACAGTCGATCGATTCCGTGCTGGCGCTGATCCTGATGATCGGCGGCGTGATGGGCGCCCAGTTCGGCGTGCAGGCGGGGGTGAAGCTGCGCGGCGAGCAGCTTCGTCTGCTGCTGGCGCTGCTGGTGCTGGCGGTGTGCGGCCGCGTTCTCTACGGACTGGTCGCGACGCCTGAGGACTTCTATGTTCTGACCACCATGTCGGGGCACGCGGAATGATGCGCGCCGTCGCAGCCTTGGTGTTCTGCCTGGCGTCCTTTACGGCGCTCCCGGCGGCGCGGGCGGAATCCGTCATCGCCGCCCTGTCCGAAAAGGTCGTGGAGATCCGGTCCAACTTCGTGGGGACGGAAATCGTCCTGTTCGGATCGGTCGAGCGGGACGGCGAGACGGTCGGCCGGGCGCACGGCTACGACGTCGTCGTCGTCATCGAGGGGCCCCGCCGCGACATCGTCGTCTGGCGCAAGGAGCGTGTCGCAGGCATCTGGGTCAACGGCGCCGGCATCGAGTACCGCAACGCCCCCTCCTACTACGCCGTCCTGTCGAACCGGCCGCTGGAGGAGATCGCCGGCCCGGTGGTGCTCAGGCGCAAGGGGATCGGTCGCGACTATCTCCCGCTGGAGGCGGCGAGCGAGGAGTCCGAAGAGACGGTGGCTGTGTTCCGCGATGCGCTGCTGCGCCGCAAGGAGGCCCAGTCGCTCTACTTTTCCCACCACGACGCCGTCGACATGCTGACGCCGAGCCTGTTCATGGCGCATATCCCGTTGCCCGCCAACATCCGTACCGGCGGATACCGGGCGCAGGTGCACGTCTTCGGCGACGGTGCGCTGCTGGCCACCTCCAGGGTCGGCTTCTGGGTCATCAAGACGGGCTTCGAGGCGGCGGTATATGATCTCGCCCACCGCCAGCCGCTGGTCTACGGTCTGGCGACCGTCGCAATGGCCTTCGGTGTCGGCTGGCTCGGCAGCGTGATGTTCAGGCGCAACTGATGCCCGGCGCGACCACCTCCCAGGGAGATGTCCTATGACCGTGATGTCCGATCGCCCGGTCGACAGCGAGCGTGCGCCACTTGCCGCGACCGTCATCGGCTGGGCCGGCGTGATTCCCTTCGTCGTCGGCGCCGTCGGGCCGATGGTGATCGGCGACCTCGGCACGGCCGCCTTCATCGCCTTCGCCACCAGCGTGTACGGCGCCCTGGTGCTGTCGTTCCTCGGCGGCATCCGCTGGGGCATGGCGATGAGCCCGCTCTACGGCTCCGCCCGCACGCACGGCTTCGTCCTGAGCATCGTGCCGCCGATTGCCGCATGGGCGGCGCTGATCCTGTCCGGCTTCGAAGGTCAGGCGGTGCTGATCGCGGCCTTCGTCCTGCAGGCCTGGCTCGACGTGAAGGCCGTCGGGGAAGGCCGCGCACCGCTGTGGTTCGCACCGCTCAGGGTGCGTCTGACCGCCGCCGCGATCGTGGCGCTGCTGGTCACGGCGGTGGTCGAGATGGCGGTGATATCGGTGTGACCGCGCCTCGTCCGGGGGGCGACCTGGCTCGCTTCAGGTCGAACGGGCCGGCTGCAGTCTTGGCGCGCCGGCGGCTTTGTGGGGCGCCGTTTCCGGCATCAGGAGCGCGAACAGGGTGGCCCCGAGGACTGCGACGCCGGCAAGGAAGATGAAGGCTGCCGAATAGCCGCCGACCTGCGCGATCCAGCCGGCAACCAGGTTGCTGAGCGACGCGCCGACGCCGATCAGCGTCGCGATCGCTCCCTGGGCCGCGTTGAAGCGGCCGGTGCCGCGGGTGACATCGGCAAGAATCAGCAGGAACAGTATTCCGAATATGCCGTTCGCCACGCCGTCCAGCCCCTGCACCGCCACGAGGAAGTAGGCGTTGTCGGACAGCGTATAGAGCAGGCCGCGGATCGGCAGGATCGCAAAGGCAAACAGGAACAGCGGCTTGCGGCCCCAGCTATCGGCCTTGGCGCCACACAGGATCGCCATCGGGATCATCAGGAGCTGAGCGGCGACCACACAGGCCGCGGTGAAGGCAATCCCTTCGTTCGTGCCACTGCCGATGGACAGCTTCTGGCCGACCAGCGGCAACATGGCGGCGTTTGCGAAATGGAACATCACGACAGTGAGCGCGAAGACGATCAGGCGCCGGTCGGCGAGCAGGGTGATGATGCCTGCGGCCTGGTCGTCGCCGTCGGGTTCCTTCGTCAGGCCGCCCCGCGCCGTGTCGTGATCGATGGTCCTGCCATCGATCAGGGCGATGCTGACGACCATGCAGGCTGACATCGCGACGATCAGCCAGAACACGCCTTCGGTGACCCACCACAAGGCCAGCGCCGCGCCGGCAGCCGCGCCAAAGACGTTGCCGGCATGGTTCCAGGCCTGGTTGGCGCTGGTCTGTTCGGTGAACCGCTCGGGACCGACGATGCCGAGCGTGATGGCGGCGATGCCGGGGCCGAGATAAGCGGCAGCCAGGCCGACGAGGATCTGTGCGCTGTAGACGATCCAGACAGGATCTTCGGTGACGATGACAAGCGCCGTTCCTGCGCCGACGGCGACGGCGCAGACGGCGAGGATCAGTTTCTTCCATCTGGTCGCGTCGATGATCGCGCCGGCCGGGGTCTGGACGATGACCGTGGTGATCGATCCCACCGCGAGCGCCAGGCCGATCGCCCCGGGAGACCAGTGATAGGCGGACAGCAGGTAGATCGCCAGGTACGGGCCGATGCCAGCCACTACGTCGCCGGCGAAGAAATTGGTGCCCAGGAGCGGTTTGTTCAGCGCCATGGTTTGTTCGCCCCCGCTGCCCCGGCAGCGCTCCTCCCCCTGCAGGAATGTGGTGGATGATAGAAACCCGCTACCTTAGGGTAAACCCTCGCAGCAATCGATTCGAGACAGCCGATGGGGAGTATTTTTTGTAGTTTCTCAATATTATGTTTTAGTGAATTCAATTTACATGTCGCTCCTCGGCGCGGAATTCACGATTGATTTTCTCCGTAAGCTTAGCCGTCTCTTGCGCGATATTTTTCCTCATAGCCATTCGGCAATGGCTGCCGGAGACGGTTCGGATTTGGCACATTATGACTGCAGGTGCGGCAGTTCTACTTGTGGCCGGGGAAATTTCACCTTTGTCAGCCGCATCAGCCGTCGACTGGAACGTCATTGCGTATCTGTTCGGCGTTTTCTCGATCGGCTCGGCGCTCTACGATGCCGGAATCTCGCATGCCATCGGCAATCGCATCACCAATACCGACCGGCCGGAACTCTCCTTCCTGATCTTCATATTGGCGACGGCCGTGTGCGCGGCGGTTCTGACCAATGATGCCGCGGCTGTCATCGGAACCCCGATCGCCCTCATGCTCGCCCGCGCCCTGAAGTGGTCGCCCACCGTCCTGCTCGTGACATTGTGTGCCACGGTGACCGTCGGCAGCATGGTCAGTCCGGTCGGCAATCCACAGAACATCCTGATCGCCACATCGGGCGACATCGGCAATCCGATCGGCACATTCGTCTGGTGGCTCGCCGTCCCGACACTGGCCTCGCTGGCATTCGTCTATGCCTGGATGAGCCGGCTGGTGAACCGGTCGGCGCCGGCTGCCGGATCGATACCAAACGAGCTACCGCCGCCCTCTTCGGATCCGCGCACCTGGCCCACCTATCTCGCCACGGTCCTGCTTGTCGTCCTGATCGGCGCGGACAGCGCGCTGCAGGCGAGTGGCTCGGCACACATCGTGCCGTTCGGCGCCGCCAGCCTCGTCGCCTGCGCCCCCGTCTTCCTGTTCTCGAACCGGCGGTTCCGGATCTTCCGGGAGGTAGACTGGGCAACGCTTGTCTTCTTCGTGTCCATGTTCGTCGTCACCGGTTCGCTGCTGGCGTCGGGGTCCCTGCAGGCCCTGCTCGGATCGCTGCAGGAGCGGCTCGACGAGCCGACGATCACCGCGGTCCTCAGCTTCTGGGCGAGCCAGCTGTTCTCCAACGTGCCGGTCGTCGACATCTATCTGAAGCTGCTGCAGGGCGGCGAGGCGGCGAACCTGATGATGCTGGCCGGCATCTCGACGCTGGCCGGCAACCTGTTCATCATCAGCGCGGCGAGCAATGTCATCGTCGTGCAGCAGGCCGAGAAATTCGGCCAGGTGCCGTTCAATTTCTGGCAGTTCACGCTGCTGGTCCTGCCGGTCACCGCGGTCTCGGTGGCGCTCACCTACGGCTGGATCGTGTGGCTGGCGGCGATGCGTTAGCCGCTGCCCGGCGCCTCAGTCCGGCAGCAGCTTGCGGCCGGGAATCGGATAGACCGCACGTCCGATCATCCAGGCTGCCAGCGCCTCGTGCGCGAACAGTCCCGCATATGCATCGTCGAGAACGTTCAGGCCGCCGGTGAAGGCTCCGAAGGCCGGCATCACCAGACGCCTTCCGTCGCCTGCGAAGCAGCGCCGCCGCACGCCGCGGCCCCTGAGACGAACCTTTGCGGCGGGATGCAGATGGCCGGCGATCTCCCCGTCGGGCGAACGCGGATCGGGTTCGTGGCGCAGCACCAGGCCGCCGACCGCCAGTTCGTCGTACCAGTCGCCCGCGACGTTGTCGGGCCGGGCCGGATCGTGGTTGCCGGCGATCCACAGCCAGTCGCAGCGCCGCTGCATCTCGCCGAGGGCCCGCCGGTAGGGCTCCGGCAGGCGGCCGCCTGCCCGCACGTCATGGAAGCTGTCGCCGAGGCAGACCACCGTTCGCGGCGCCAGGCGCCCGACCACCGCCGCCAGCCGGGCGAGCGTCGCCGCCGTATCGTAGGGCGGCAGCAGCGCGCCGCGCCCGGCGATGGAGGAGCCCTTCTCCAGATGCAGGTCGGCGACGATCAGCATCGATTCCTCCGGCCACCAGATCGCGCCGGACGTGTCGGGCTGCAGCACGGCGCCGGCGATCCGGATGGCCGCCATGTGCCGGTCCGCCGAGGGATCACGCGTCACCGCCACCGAATTCACCTGCCTTCGCCTCCGGCTCGCCCAGAATCACCGCACCAGAATCATCTCACCTGCTTATGCCAGATTCGGCGGCGCCTGTTCACGTTTCGTACAAACGGCGCCGGCGCCGCTTTCGAGGGTCGAATCCCGACGCGAAGCTGGTTTATAGTCGCGCGCAACGGGAGGCGCGATTCATGAAGCTCTTGATGCCGCTCTGGCAACGTCTGATCATCACCATCGTCGTCATGGTGGCCGTCAGCTGGATAGCCGGATACATCTGGCAGGCCGTACTGGGCTTTGCATTGCCGAGCTATGTCGGCGGCCTCATCGGCGGCCTCGCCGCCCTGCCGGTCTGGGACTTCCTGAAGCGCATCCGGCCCTCGACCACGGCGTAAGCGCAGCGGCCTACTGCGCCGGCGTGACGGTCGGCCGCCGGCCCAGGCGCATGTAGGCGCCGGCCATACGGCCGACGTCGTCGCCGACACCGACGATCGCCGGCACCAGGAACAGCACGAAGAAGGTCGCGACCGCCAGGCCGAACACCAGCGTGACGGCCATCGGGATCAGGAACTGCGCCTGCAGGCTCGTCTCGAACATCAGCGGCGCCAGTCCGCCGATCGTGGTCAGCGACGTCAGCAACACCGCCCGCAGTCGGTCGCAGGAGGCGCTCACCGCCGCGTCGGCGACGGTCTCGCCCATGTCCAGGCGCTCGTCCAGCCGGCTGACCAGGATGATGGAGTCGTTGACCAGGATGCCGGACAGGCCGAGCAGCCCCATCAGCGACAGGATGGTCAGCGGCACGCCCATGACCATGTGGCCGATGACGGCGCCCGTCAGGCCGAAGGGGATGATCGCCATCACCGCAAGCGGCCGGCCATAGCTGGCGAAGACCCATGCCAGGATCAGGTAGATCGCACCCAGCGCCACGACCGCGCCGAGCTGCAGGTCGGCGAACGATTTCTCCCGCTCCTCCTCGCGGCCGGAGAACGCATAGTCGATGCCGTACTTCGAGGTCACCGCCCGTAGCGGTCCCTCGTCCAGCGCGGCCACCAGTTCGACGTTGGTCGTGACGTCCTGGTCGACGTCGGCGGTGACCGAAACCGAGGTCTGGCCGTCGATCCGCTGGATGATCGCATAGCCCTGCTTCTCCGTCAGGTCGACCACCTCGGACAATGGCACGAACTCGCCCGACGGCGCCCGCAGCGACAGGTTGCCGAGCGCCGCCAGGCCCGGCACCGCCTGGACCCTGCGCACGCGGATCGTCACTTCCTCGTCGCCGGCGGGCACGCGCCGCGCAATCGCGCCCTCGAACGCGTTGCGCACCTGCTCGCCGACCGATTCCGCGGTGAAGCCGAGGGCCGCGCCGCGCGGCGTCAGTTCCATGATGATCTCCGGCTTGCCGTATGGCAGGTCGTCGTCGACCGCCGAGACCCCCGGGTAGGCGGAAACGACATCGCGGATCTCCAGGGCGGCCCGCTTCAGCACGTCGGTCTGTGCCCCGGTCAGCCGGATGTCGATGTCGCGTCCCGGCGGTCCGCCGCGCCGTCCGCTGATCGTCACCGTCTCCAGGCCTGGAATACGTGGCACCGCCTCGCGCCAGGCGGCTATCACTTCGTTGGTCCGCACCGAGCGGACTTCGGAGGCCGTCAGTTCCGCGTCGATCTCGGCGAAGTTCATGCCGCGCGAAAAGCCGGACCGGCCGACCGACGCGTAGGTCGCGACGACCAGCTTCTCGTCGGGCGGTGCGGCCCGTCGTTCGGCCTCCGCCAGTGCGGCCTCGACCCTGGCGACGCCGGCGACCACCTCTTCCTCGGGCGTGCCGGCGGCGAAGGTGAGGCTGGCGGTGATGTTCTCGGGCTCCGCGGTCGGGAAGAACTGGAAGCCGACCCGCCCGCCGGCGATCAGGCCAAAGACGACGATCAGGCTCGCCAGCGACAGCGCCAGCGTGGTGTAGCGCCAGCGGAACGCCAGTCCGACCGCGGCCCGGAAAGGCCCGTCGCGGAACGCTGCGAAGGTCCTGTCGAAGCCGCGCCGGAAGCGCCCCGGCTCGGCGCGCATCGACGTCAGGCTGTGCCGCAGGTGCCCCGGCAGGATCAGCACGCATTCCAGCAGACTCGCCGTCAGCACCGCGATCACCACCAGCGGCAGCGCGCCCATGATCTGTCCGATCACATCCCGGACCATGGTCAGCGGGAAGAACGCGACCTGGGTCGTCAGCACCGCGGCGATCACCGGCCACATCATCTGGCCGGCGCCGCGCTCGGCCGCGCGTACCGGATCGTCGCCCATCGCGTAGCGGGTGGCGGTGTGCTCGCCGACCACGATGGCGTCGTCGACGACGATGCCGAGGCACATGATCAGCGCGAACAGCGAGATCATGTTGATCGACTGGCCGGTCACCCACATGAAGCCGAGGGTCGCCATCATCGCGACCGGGATACCTGCCGCGACCCAGAACGCGATGCGCGCGTTGAGAAACAGGAACAGCACCACCACGACGATGACGAGGCCGGAGACACCGTTCTTGACCAGCAGGTTGATGCGGTCGACGAGGCTGTCGGCCCTCACGTCGTAAACCTTGAGGTCGAGGGTGGGCGGCAGCGTCGGCCGGATCTCCTCGAGGTACTCTCGAACGATCGCGGCCGTCTCCAGCGTATCGGCAGTGGTCGACCGCTCGACCTGAAGCTCGATGGCCCGGTTGCCGCCGCTGTAGCCGATCGTCTGGTCCTTCTCGAAGGAATCATGGACGTCGGCGATCTCGCGCAGCAGCACCTTCTCGCCGGTGTCCCGCGAAACGGTCTCGATGGCGCCGATCTCCTCGGCGGTCGTCCCCTCGCCGAGCGACCGGAGCTGCTTTTCGACCGCGCCTTCGAGCGTGCCGGACGGCAGGTCGCGGGTTTCCGCGGCGATCCGCGCGGCGATGTCGGAGAGCGTCACGCCGAGACGCCGCAGTTCCCGCTCCTCCACGTCCACCCAGACCTCCGGCTTGCGGAAGCCGACGAGATCGACCTTGTCGATCCCGGCGTTCAGCAGGCCGTCGCGGATCTCCTTGGCGTAGGCCTTCAGCGCGTCCTCGGTGAACGGGCCCGAGATGGCGATGTTGGCGACCCCTTCGTACCAGACGGAACGGCGGACCACCGGCGTCTCGGATCCCTCCGGCAGGGTGGTCACGCCGGCGATCGCGGATTCGACCTCGGCGAGGGCGATCTGCATGTCAGTTCCGGCGGCGTATTCCAGGGTGATGCTCGCCGCGCCTTCGCGGGCGTAGGAGATGATCCTGTCCAGGTCGTCGAGATAGCGAAGTTCCGGCTCGACGGCGTGCAGGATGCTCTGCTCGATGTCCTCCGCGCTGGCGCCGGACCAGGCGATGGTGACGCTGATGCGCGGAATTTCCGTGGAGGGAAACAGCTGCGTGTTGAGCTTCAGGATGCCCATCACGCCGAACAGCACCAGCATCGCCATCAGAAGGTTCGATGCGTTGCGATGCCGGACGAAGAACCGGATCGGGCCGGCGGCCTCGCGCTCAGCCATCGCTGGCTGCCGCTTCGTCGGCGCTTCGGCTGGCGGTCGGCTCGCCGGACGGCGGCGGCGCCGGCTCATCGGCCTGCTCGTTCACTTTCAGACCGTCGCCTGCCTCGGTGATGCGGGTGGTGACGATGCGCTCGCCGCCCGTCAGGTCGCCGCGCACGAGGACTTCGGAGCCGTCGTATCCGACGATCTCCACCTGCCGGCCCGACAGCCGCCCGTCCTCGATCACGTACAGTCGGTCGGTCCCGTAGATCGCGGTGGCGGGAACGCGCACGACGGCCTGGTAGGACTTGTCGTCGAGCAGGATTTCGACGAAGGCACCCGGGCGCAGCAGGCCCTGGTCTTCGCTCGGTTCGATCCGCGCGTAGACGTCGACGCCGCCGCGGGCGGCCGCGATCTCCGGAGCGACGCGGACGATGCTCGCCTTGAACGACCGCGGCGTCCCGCCGACGTTCCAGCGCACCTCGACGGGGCGGTCGAGCAGCCCCTCCTCGAGCAGCCGCCCGTACTGGGCGTCGGTCAGCGCGAAGCGAACGTCGAAGGCGTTGCGGTCGTAGAGCGTGGCGATGGCGTCGTTGACGTTGAGCAGCTTGCCGACCTGCGCCGCGACGGTCCCGACATAGGCGTCGAAGGGTGCCGTCAGCACCACGTCTTCGAGGCTGCGCTCGGCCTGCCGCACCTTCCATTCCAGCCGGTCGACCTGTGCCTTCAGCTGCGCGATCTGGGCGCGGTTTATCTCCAGCGTGGCCTCGCCGGCGTCCACCGCCTGCTGGCGCTGGATGACCGTCAGCCTGCGGGTGTCGAGGGCCTGGGCGGTCATCGAACCGGTTCCCGACAGGGTCTCGGCCCGCTCCTCGTCGCGCCGGGCGATCTCCAGCTGGTCGCGCGCGCTCTGCAGCACGGTGGTTTCCATCTGCAGCCGGGTCTCGGATTCGGCAAGCCTGGCCCGGGCCTCTGCGAGATTGGCCTTGGCCTCGACGACGGCGCCCTCGTAGTTAAAGGAGTCGATTTCCACCAGCGTGTCGCCGGCATGGACGGTTCCGCCTTCGCGCAGCTCCGATCCGACGGCCACGACCTCGCCCGCGACGAGCGCGCGCAGCGATACCTGGCGGCCGGCGACGAGCGTGCCGTAGGCGACGATCCGCGGGCGGAACGAGGCGGGCTCGGCGATCCGCGTCTCGACGGTCCAGGCCCGTTCCACCGCCGGGCGGCGGGGGACCTCCGGCTTGGAGGCGACGAGGGCGTTGTAGCCGAATGCGGCGGCGCCAAGTATCGCGACCGGGATCGCCGTCTTGACGAACAGCCCTGCGACGCGACCGAGCGTCCAGGTTCTTCTCGCGCCGAGTTGTCTGTCAGGCGGCTTCACGATCAATTCTCTCCGAACTGGCCGAAATTGGTCGCCGCCCCCGGAAACCAACGCCGTATCGTATCTACGATCATCGGGGCCCCTTCGGAAGGGGCGAAAGTGTCTCAGTTTGTCGCGGAGACCAAGGCTTTCGCCGCCGCGCCGACCGTGCCCGCCCCGATGTACGCGCGTACAGTAGCGTACGCTTCTGCCGCCACCCCTGCCGCGCACGATCATCTGCAGTGTCGCACGCAACCGCCGCGGGAACGAAATCACAATCGCGCGGCAGCCGTCCAGCCAGGCAACGCGGCGCTTTGACCGCGTCCGGTTTGCCGGTAAGTATCGCCTATCGGATCGTTGCACTCACCACAGGACAATGCCTTGCCGGGACAGACCTACGCCCCGAACGAGATGATCGCTCGTCTCGTCGGCTTCGACACGACAAGCCGCAACTCGAACCTGGAGCTGATCGGGTTCGTGAAGGACTATCTGGCAAGCCACGGCGTGGAATCGTCGCTGGTCCCCAACGAGACCGGCGACAAGGCGAGCCTGTTCGCCACCATCGGTCCGAAGGACGCCGGCGGCATCGCCCTGTCGGGGCATACCGACTGCGTGCCGGTCGACGGGCAGGGCTGGTCGAGCGATCCGTTCACGGTGACCGAGAAGGACCGGCGACTGTACGGACGCGGCACCTGCGACATGAAGGGCTTCGTCGCCATCGCGCTGGCGATGGTGCCGGAGTTCCTTTCGCGGCCCTTGTCGACGCCGATCCACCTCGCGCTGTCCTACGACGAGGAGGTCGGCTGCACCGGCGTCCGGCCGATGATCGGCGAGCTCGGTGCGGCGCTGCCGAAGCCGCGCGCCGTGATCGTCGGCGAGCCGACCGAGATGGCCGTCGTCGACGCCCACAAGACCATCACCGACTATCTGACCGAGGTGACCGGCCACGAGGTCCACTCCGCCCATATCGACAAGGGCGCAAACTCGATCCTGGCGGCGGCCGAGCTGCTCGGCGAGATCGCGCGCATGCGCGACGACATGATCGCCGCCGGCGATCCGAGCGGCCGCTTCGAGCCGGCCTACACCACTGTCCATGTCGGCCAGATCTGGGGCGGAACCGCCCACAACATCGTGCCGCTGAAGTGCCGCTTCGAATGGGAGGTCCGCTCGCTGCCCGGCGTCGATCCGGACGACCTGCTGAAGCGGCTCGAGGCCTTCGGCGAGACGCATGTCCTGCCGCAGCTCCGCCGGATCGCCCCGACCACCGGCATCAGCACCGTCCGCCAGGTCGACGTGATCGGGCTGGCGCCGGATCCGGGCTCGCTGGCGGAAACGCTGGCCATGCGCTGCGCCGGCAGCAACGAGACCCGCACCGTCGCCTATGCCACCGAAGGCGGTCTGTTCCAGGCCCGCGACATCCCCACCATCGTCTGCGGCCCCGGCTCGATTTCCCAGGCGCACCAGCCCGACGAGTACATCGAGATCTCGCAGGTCGAGGCCTGCGTCGCCTTCATGCGGCGCCTGGCCGACGCGGCGCGGGCCGGGATCTGAGAGCCCGCGCGCCTTCAGAAGACACGCAGTCGGTACTGAAAAGGACCCCGCTCCCGCCGTAGCTCTCCGGTCCCGGACAATCGCCGGGCGATTTCCGGGACGACGATGGAGAGTGGTCAGGGCGCTCCGCGAGTCACGGCTGTGAGGCCGGCGGCCCCGCCT